>CAVKJB010000001.1:0-36954 GCA_963656785.1 Acutalibacteraceae bacterium
GCCTGTAAGTTCAGGCTTCGCTATCGCTCGCCTTCACTAACAGAGCGCATGCTTCCACTCCCATCGTCTGCGGAAACATCTCCACCGGGGTTACCTCCCGGAGCACGTAGCCCAAGGTTTGCAACTTTCTCAGATCGCGGGCCAGTGTTCCCGCATCGCAGGAGATATAGACGATGCGTTCCGGCTGGATGGATGCCGCGGTCTCCAGCAATTCGGGTGCGCAGCCGCCCCGCGGCGGATCGAGCACGACTACACGTCGCCGTTCTGCGAGGTTCGCTCCGTACAAATAATCGGCATAGAGCTTATCTTCCGAATCCAGGATTCGAGGCAGGATATCCTCTGCTCTGCCGGGGTAATATCGGGCATTCACGATGCCATTGATAACAGCGTTGCGATTCGCGTCCAACACCGCACCCGGAACCTCTTCGATTCCGACAATCATTGCGGCTCTATCCGCCATGGAAAGCCCAATAGTCCCGATACCGCAATACAGATCGAAAACCACCTCGTCACCCTCAAGCTCCGCATATTCTGACGCTTTCTCGTAGAGTCGCACCATCTGTTTTGTGTTCACCTGATAGAACGCCGAGGCGGAAATCTCGAAATCGAGGGCACGTCCGGAAATCTCCACGCGGTCGAGAATCGTTCTTTTACCCGCAATCGGTATATAATCCTTGGCGAAATCGTGAATATCCCCCTTCTTAACCTCCAGCACAACGCTCTCCAGGGAATATTCCTCCGTCACGGCATGGATGGCGTCGTCGATCGTGTAGACAATCTCCTCAGCGTGAGCGAGTTCCTTACCCGTCACCGTCAGAACGACCATCATCTCCCCCGTTCCCTCGCATGCTTTCACGGTGACCTCGCGAAGCATCGCCCGGTTTCCCGGCTTCGAGGAATTCGACTTCCTTCCTCGGCCGTGCACGTTCTTCGGCTCCCTGTAGACCGTCAGAAGATTTGCATCAATCAGCTGACGGACGGCATCTGCTACGGCCATCACCGGTTCCTTCTGGATGCAGCACTCTCGCACGTCCACCACGCGGTGGCTGCCGCGCCGGCGAAAACCGACCACGGCACCTTCCGGCCCGTTGTGTATGGCAAAAACAGCTTTATTCCGATAAGACATTTCCGTCTCCGCAGGTGCGATCATCGGGCGGAGTGTCGGGTTCTCAAAGCCACCGATTCGCCCCAGCTTGTTCCGAACGTGCTCCGTCTTCATCGCTTTCTGCGCCTCATATCTCATGCTCTGCAGTGCACAACCACCGCACACATCAAAATACGGGCAGAGTGGCTCTGTCCGGTCATCAGATGGTTCTAATATCTCCACAATTTCGGCGAGCGCGTAGCGGCTCTTGTCTTGAGTAACCCGAGCCTTCAGAAGATCCCCCGGAATGCCTCCCGGCACAAAAATGGCAAGTCCATCGGCATGGCCGATTCCCTTGCCATCGTCCGTCATGTCGGTAATTGAAATCGTCAGGACGCGTCCTTTGTTGTGATTGGGCAAAGTCTGCTGTTTGCTTTCACCGCTCTTAGAGCTTGCCTTCTTATATTCCTTGTTCTTACTTGGCATGAATTCCTCTATTTTTCCTGTTTGTCTTCTGTATCTGTATCCTGTCTGTCCTCGGTACTTGCATCTGCTCAGCGAATTCTTATGTTATTCCAGAGCTGCCGCAAATTCGCGGATCTTCGCAAAACGCTTGCTGACCGCCGGCTTCTTCACCGGTGGCGTCAACATCTCCCCGATTTCTCCCAGACTGGCATCCGGATGGGCCAGCCGGATTTCCGCAATCTCGCGAAGGCTGGTCGAAAGTGCCTGCAAGCCGACTTTATCCCGGATAATCTGAATATTTCGGATCTGTTCCTCTGCAGCTGTCAGTGCCCGATCCACATTCGCGTTATCACAATTGGATATCCGCTGTGCTTCGCCTCGCGTGCTGCGGTTCACCTTGATGGCCTCGAAATCCAGCAATGCCTGATTCGCACCGATGATTCCCAGCATATCGCTGATGTAATCCGCCTTCTTGATATAGACGACGTAGTCGCTCTTTCGCTTCGTCAGATGAGCCGAAAGGTCCACGAAAGTACCTATCAGCTTCTTGAGATCCTGCGCCACGCGTTCACTGTTCAGTACAAATTCCAGATGGTAGCTCTTGTTCGGATTGGAAATGGTACCGCAGCCCAGGAAAAGGCCCCGAAGGTACGCTTTCTTACAGCATTTCTTGCCGATAATCGGTTGATAAATGCCATCACTCAGGTAATCGTTGCCCTCCCGAATCAAGAGCATGCCGGTCTCTCTTAGAATCTGCGTGCTCTTTTCCTCCGGGCTGATGGTCAGTGAATACCGATAGCCATTTCTTCCCGGAATCTGGGATTCTTCCATCTCCAGTCTCGCATTGCTTCCGAAATAATCCCGAATCAAGGTCTTGTAATGCCGGGCGATAGCAGGATTTTCCGTGGACGCCACGATGATAAATCGGCCTCCACCTGCCAGCCGAAGACTGCCGGACACGCGAAGGAAGCCGGAAATCTCAGCGAGCATATCGCATTTTTTTACCACTTTGAGGCGCGCCAGCTCGCCCTTCACCTCGGAGGAAAACGACATCTATTTCTTGTCTCCTTTCGCGATAAAATCAAGATCTCGATGGGTCACCGTCACCCGATATCCCTTCTCGCGAAAAATTCGTCCCAGCTCGTTCGTCACCGCCACAGAGCGATGGTGTCCGCCGGTGCAGCCGATGGCTACATTCAAGTGATATTTGCCTTCCTTGATATATCCCGGGATCAACGCATCCATCATGCGGGTGAAATTCTCCAGGAATTCCTTCGTGATTTCCCATTTGAGGACGTAAGAAGAAACCTTCTTGTTGTTGCCGGTCAGTGGACGGAGTGTCTTCACGTAGTAGGGATTCGGGATGAAACGCATATCGAGCTGCATGTCGGATTCGGACGGGATGCCGTACTTGAATCCGAACGAAGTCAGGTTGATGCTAAAGGTCGAACCGGTCCCGTCTTCCTTGGTAATCCGATCGAGTTCCAGGTTGAAGTCCGCAACCTTCATGTGTGTAGTGTCAATGATATAATCCGCACGCTCCCGAACACCAGCAAGGATGTTCTTCTCGTGTTCGATATCACGTTCCGAGGCACTTCCGCCTGTCAAAGGATGATTGCGCCTCGTCTCGTTGTAACGTTTTACGATAGTTTCCGTGGACGCCTCGACGAAGATTACCTTGCTCTCAATCCCCTCCATCTGCCGGAGAGTATCCAGGCAGGATTCCAGTTCGTCGAAGAAATTCCCGCCACGGACATCCGCCACGAACGCGGCTTTCTCAATCTTGTTGCTGTTCTGCGAGAGCTGGAGAAAAGGCTTCACCAGCTGCGGCGGCATATTGTCGATGCAATAGTACCCCTTGTCTTCAAACCAATCGGCTGCTTTCGTCTTCCCTGCTCCGGACAGACCGGAAATAATTACCACTTTCATACTACACCTTCTCCATTCTTGATTCGGTGAATTGCTTCTCTAATTTATAGGGAGGCGACGAACCTCCTTTTTCAGAAGGTTTATCGGGTTCCCACTCGATGCGACAGCGCCGCGGTTTTCGCGGCGCCAAGCGCTGCATCTATTCTTCTTTCTTTTCCACATTCACAATTCGCGATATATCGAGTCCCGCCTCCAGTGCCCGCTGAAGTCCGTGCTCGAAGCCGCCTACTTCCGACGGGTGGTGTGCGTCGCTATCGATGACGTACGAAATATCATAATCCATCGTCTGCTGAATCTCATCGACCGTCATATGCCGATGCCGGTTGTTAATTTCCATCCGCGTTCCCCGCGCTTCACACGCGCGAGCCAGTTCCCGGATATCGAAAGGTCCCTTGTCTCCGGGATGGGTCAAAATAAAAATATCGTTCTCATAGAGTGCCCGCACCGCCATATCGGTATTGAAGATGCGAAGGCGTTCCGTGCTGCCGCTCGGGAGATGACCCAAGGAATAGATCGGATTGAGAATCATGTTTCCGCGCGGCACGCCGTGGTGATATCCCGCATTAATGTAGTCAAATGCATCTTTCTTATCGTTCGGCAGATCCAATCCATTCTTCGTGTTGATAATATTCGCTTCAATTCCAAGCATCACGCAGATTTCCGGATGACGCTGCTGCGATGCTTCCACATCACGCCGCATGTCCGAGAGGTGATTCAGATTCATGCCGTAACACAGATGTCCTGCACCGTGGTCGGTAATACCAATCGCTTCCAGTCCGTGAGACAGTGCGGCCTCCACGTTCTCCTCAACGGTTCCCTTTCCGTGGATGTAGAACAGAAGTCCCCTGGAATACTGCGTATGGGTATGATAATCCGCTTTGAGCCGATATCGCCCGATGATTTCTTCTTTGTTATTTGATTTCATAAGTATTTGTTCGCCTGTTACCGGAATCTTCTTCCTTCCGGTTCATCCGCTTCAATTTCTTGCCACTTCATCGTACCGTTGCTCTCGCAATGGAAAGGACGCTACTTGTCCTTCTCCGGGATAATTCGCACCTCCGGCTCCAATCGAATGCCGGAATTCTCGTAGACGCGATTTGCAACCAGCTCCATCAAATCAAGCACATCTGAGGCCGTCGCACCGCCCTTGTTGATGATAAAGCCCGAATGCTTCTCGGATACCTCCGCACCGCCGACCGATGTGCCTTTGAGTCCCGCCTCTTCAATCAGAGCAGCAGCATATCCACCCACCGGACGTTTGAACGTGCTTCCCGCACTCGGAAAATTCACCGGTTGCTTAGAAACACGCTTCTCCGTCAGTTCATCCATTCGCCGGCGAATCTCCTCCTGATTATCCGGAGTAAGCGCCAGTTCCACCTGCAGGACAATCTCACCGGTGGACTGAATTCCGCTGTGACGATACGCGAAATTCATGTCTTTACCGTCCCGGACGTATTCTTTCTTCCCATCCGGTGTCATCAGATGCACGCGGGAGACAATGTCCTTCATCTCCCCGCCATAAGCGCCAGCGTTCATGAATACTGCGCCGCCGATGCTGCCGGGAATGCCCCCTGCAAATTCCATGCCGGCAAGGCTGTTTTCCGCCGCCAAAGCACTGACACCGGAGAGGAGCTTCCCGCTCCCCGCAATGACTTTCGTTCCCTCCACTCGGGCATCCTTGAAATCTCCGTCCAGGTGAACAATCACACCGCGATACCCGTTATCCGAGAACAGAAGGTTCGAGCCGTTTCCGACCAGAAAATGCGGCACATCCCGCTCTGTCAAGTAAGAAAGAACAGCTGCAAGCTCCGCCTTATTCCGACAGATTACGAAACAATCCGCATCACCGCCGACCCGGAAGGAAATATGTCTCGCCATGGATTCGTTTTCCAGAATCTGTTCTTCCGGAAGTCCCAGCTGAAGTAAATCTGTTTTTAGCTTAGTCATTTCTGGTTAATTCATCCTTTTCTATTTGATATTTACTGTAATCCGCGTAATCCCACGTATCGGACTTCTGATTCTTGCGGCGCAGACGGCTGCTGGTACCCATGCTGGCGTAGCGATAGATAACAGCGAAGACCGGCACACCGAGCGCCATTCCGACAAATCCAAAGAATCCACCGCCGAGAAGCACGGCAATCAGAACCCAGAAACTGCTAAGCCCGATAACGGAACCCACGACTTTCGGACCGATAACATTACCGTCCAGCTGCTGAATGATGAGAATCATGATACAGAAGTACAGGCACTGCTTCGGACTCTCGAGCAGAATCAGACAAGCGGACGGGATCGCACCCAGGAACGGCCCGAAGAACGGAATCACGTTGGTCACGCCCACGATAACGCTGATTAACTCCGGCATCGGAAGATTGAGTCCAAGCATGCAAGCATAGGTCAGACATCCGATGATGCAGGCGTCGATGATTCGTCCGAGAATAAATCCGATAAAAGTATCATTAATCACTTCGAAGAACTCGTAGATGCGTTTGGTATTCTGCGGGCTGAAGTGGGAATTGGTCAGCTTCCGGCCGATGGCGAAAAGTTTCTCCTTGTAATTCAGCAGGTATACGGAGATGAGAATCCCAACAAAAACATTAATCAACGCCTTCACCATAGCGATAACGCTGCTGGATACGGTTTCTGCCAGGCCTTTGAGATCGTTGTCCAAGAGATTCTTCTGAATCCAGGCGATCAGCTCCGATGTATCGGCCTGCGCGAAATTCCGGATGGCTTTGACGACAACCGGGTATTTAGCGAAATAATCTGCCCCCCAATCCGACAGGTTCTGCATCTTCTCCGGTAACGTGTTGATCAGATCCATCACGCTGGTGATGATAGAAGGAAGCAGCATCGTCGAAATCAACGTCACAATGCCAATCACCAGAAGCAGGCAAATAACCGTGGCAATCACCCGTGCGGCAATCAGCGCGCGGTGACCAGCCGGTTTCTTTGGATGCTTCGGCACCTGCATGTTGAAATACATCGATCCGAAGTCGTCCGTCAATGTCCTTCCGTCCGTATATAACAAGCGGAACGTATATCGCACCAGCTTGTTGTAAATCGGGCATAACAGAAACGACAGCGTAATCCCGATGTACACCGGCGACAACGTCTGATTGATGGTTTCAAAGACCGATGCAAAATTTGTG
Source organism: Acutalibacteraceae bacterium (assembly GCA_963656785.1). Lineage (GTDB taxonomy): Bacteria > Bacillota > Clostridia > Peptostreptococcales > Anaerovoracaceae > Mogibacterium_A. The sequence goes on from CAVKJB010000001.1 coordinate 6,628, forward strand.
CTGCGAATCAGCCGGTTCACCATTAACAATACACTTCCGGTGAAAATAATGGCGATGGTCGTCTTCGCATAGGGATTATTCCATAATTTTCGTAACATGGGTGCCTCCTTGCGTATTCGCATGCTCTTATAAGTCAGATTTGACGGACCTTCATCTACTTGCTGTTCGCCGCGGTTACAATTCCTCCCAGAATTGCATCCTCAATGGTGGAATCATCCACGATATTGGTTTCCCAGTTGCCGTCGCTGTTCTTCGTGCAGGAAACCTCTACATCCTTGGTGTAGTTCTTCTCTTCGAGTGCGTTGAATTTCTCGAACATCAGCTTGTACGCATATGTCGTCATGTCGGTATCGGACGTGATCGTACCCGCGGACGCATCCTTCGCGATCTGTTCAATCATGCTCTTATACGCGCTTCCGAAATCATAGGTGGTAATCTTCACTGTCACCGTCGCGGAATCACCATCAATCTTCTCGTTGGTGACCTCGTAATCGAAATCTTGAATTTTCTTCAAGAGCTTATCGTAATCATCCGAATACTTCTCCGCAATAGATGACGAGCTGACCAGCGAGGAAAGCTCTGTTGCAACCTTCTCATCCTTAATCTGCTGCATCTGCTTCTCAACCACAACCGTCGGCGTATTGGACTTCATGCAAGATGTCAGCGACATCAATGCAATAATCAGGATCGCTGTCACCAGTGAAATCATAATCCGACTTGCTGATTTTGCGTGCACTCGTAATGCTCCTGTCTGTCTCTCGTTGGTTCTTCTTGCGTTCATGGTTTCCTCATTCTTATTCCTAGGTTTTTCGCACGTTCCCGTTTTCTTCATGCAATTCCCGCTCGCATATTTCTCGGCCACTGATGCCCTCCTGTTTCTCTGATTTCGTCCCTCAATTCCAAAACTACTTTATTCCCGGAAGACTTCTCTTCTCTCCGTCAAAGACTGTAATTCCGTTCCGATCCAGCGCACCCAGATATACGGAGGCATATTTCCGGGACGTGCCCAGTGCATCCCGATAATCCGCAAGCACGAAAGGCCCGTTCGCACCAATTTCTCTTGCGGTTCCAACAACCTTGTTCCAACCTGCCGCGGAAATATTGTAGGATGGATCCACCTTGACGAGTATGCCTTCCTCATAGAGGCGGGTAAAAATCGCATTGATGACCCGCTTGTCCGAATCCATCGCATAGATTTCATCATTCTTCGGGATCTCAATATCCGCCTTCGCATAGATGTCCTCAATGCGTTTCATGAGTTTCTCCTGTTCCGGCGTAAAAACAGCTTCAAAGCCTTTCATGGAGATGGATTTTCCCATATCCGTCAGCGTGCCCTTGTTCAGCAAGTGCTGCATCACTCCCTGCACGATCTTCTCGTCTTCAATGTGCCAAAGATCCCTAAGCCGGCTCTGAAGTTCCTGTTTTGGCATGCCTTCCGCCAGTGGATTCTCCTGATGATAGGTTTCCAGAAGACTCGTCAGTCCTTCCGTCATCCTTGCAAGCTTCGATGCTGCCAGGATTGTTCCGTCTTGAAGTTCGATCAATATTCCATCCGCAATACATTGATCCATTACTGTCCCTGCCTTCTCCGGCAGGATCCCCAGCTCCCGTGCAATCTGCGTGCGGTCATAGAAGCGCCATGCAGCTGTCTTCATCTCGATAATCCGGCTCAGATCGCCCTCCTCGAGCACCTGGAAATTATCCAGCACATTTTCGCGGTTTCGCTTGTGTTTCTCCGGCATCGCATCGAGAATCCTGCCCCCGCCAATCGTAATAATCGGCGAATAGAAGCGAATGATAAAACGGTCCCCCCGTCGCACCGCAATCGGCGCCTCTAAGCGCAGCTGCACATAAGTGCTTTCCCCGGCGGAAAGCGCATCCCGATCCATCAGGATAACCTTGCACAGCACTTCCTTCGTGCCGCAGTACAAATGCACCCTGCTGTTATTCAGTACCACGCGATCACTGCTGTCGAACACCTTGAGTGTTACATCCAGCATACTCGTCACGACTACAGCACCTTCCCGTGCGACGACGTCTCCGCGCGGAATGTCGTCTTTTCGCACACTGCTCAGGTTTATGGCTGTCCGCTGCCCCGCGAGAGCACTCTCCACATCGGAACCGTATGTCTGAATGCCACGTACTTTTACCGGAATCTCCTCCGGATAGACGAGAACCTCATCCCCAACGGAAACACATCCATCCATCAATGTGCCGGTGACGATGGTGCCGAAGCCGGCTTTGGTGAAAATCCGATCCACCGGAAGTCGGAACATTTCCGGCGCCTCAATGCGTTTAATCTCCCGATTGCACTTCCGAAGGATCTCTTCCTTGAGTGCCTGGATATTCGTCCCGTCCTTGGAAGAAACCGGAATCATCGGTTTGTCCGCGAGGAATGAACCCCTCATATAGTCTCGGATGTCCTCTTGAACGAGCTCCAGCCATTCCTCGTCTACCATATCTATCTTTGTGATTACAATGATGCCATCATTGATCCCAAGTGCCTGCAGAATCTCGAAGTGTTCGCGGGTCTGCGGCATAATGCCCTCGTCCGCCGCGACTACAAATAAAACAAAGTCAATCCCACCAATGCCGGCGAGCATGTTCTTGATGAACTTTTCGTGACCCGGCACGTCGATGACGCCGATGTTGTAGCCCCGATCATTCGGGATGTGTGCAAAACCGAGTTCAATGGTGATGCCACGCTTCTTCTCCTCGGCCAAGCGGTCCGTGTCGATGCCGGAAAGGGCTTTGATTAACAGCGTCTTGCCGTGATCCACGTGTCCTGCAGTGCCGATGATAATGTTCTTCATCTATATATCTCTCCTCAAGGGGCGTCCATCGCTCCTCTATGTCCGTCTTCCGTCGTATTTTCGCAAATGCAGGACCAATACTGTCGCTGCATTCCGGTGTGGACGGAGGACATCGTTATTACTTTCAGCGGACTTCATAACAGCAACAGAAGTAGTAGCAGCGGAGCGTTATTCTCATTCTTCCTCCGGCTGCTCCTCTTCAAAAGCCCAGGATACCGCCTCCAGCTGATCATCCGGGATGGTCCGTACACATAACAGCAGCCGGTCATCGTGAATCCTCGCAACGATCGTCGGGGTACCCTTTCGAAGCAGCTCTTCTATTCGCTGCGCACTCAGACTTTCCGATGTCACCGCCACGGCAAACCCGGGCAGGTAGACCATCGGCGCAGATCCACCGCCAATCTGATCCTGCACCGGAACAACTTCGGTGTGGATTGCCGGATTTGTCTCCGAAATCTGCTCCGCGAGACGATATGCCCTTGTCTGCATGGAATCCGCCGGTTCCGTAATCATACGAAGAATCGGAATCTCTCGAAGTGCCTTCTCCGGATCTCGATACTTCTTCAAAGTCTCTTCCATCGCTGCAAACGTCATCTTGTCCACCCGTAACGCACGCGCCAACGGATGTTTCTTCATCTTCTCAATGTATTTTTTCCGTCCCGCAATAATGCCCCCCTGCGGTCCGCCCAGCAGCTTGTCACCGCTGAAGAGAATCACGTCGATTCCGCTTGCCAGCGAAGTCGGCACGTTCGGCTCATCCAATCCGTAATCGCTAAGGTCAACCATCAGACCGTTTCCCATGTCAAAAATGACCGGGAGATCGTGCTTTCGACCGATTTCGACCAGCTCTTCCAGCGAGGCTTCCTGCGTGAATCCCATGATTCGATAATTGCTCGTGTGCACTTTCATCAATGCAGCGGTCTTCTCAGGATCGATGGCGTTTTCGTAATCCTCCGGCTTTGTCTTGTTGGTGGTTCCGATTTCATGCAATGTCGCACCGCTTTGTTCCATGATCTCCGGAATACGGAAAGATCCACCGATCTCGACCAGCTCACCACGGGATACAATCACTTCGCGGCCTTCGGCCATGGCGGAAAGAACAATCATGGTGGCTGCCGCGTTATTGTTCACGAGCATCGCATCTTCTGCGCCGGTTAATTCGCAAATCAATCGGGAGATGATGTCATGGCGAGACCCCCGTCCCCCTTTCTCCACATTGTATTCCAAATTGGAGTAACCCTGGGATACCGCCATGACATTTTCCATGGCATCCAGGCACAGAGGGGCTCGTCCCAGGTTCGTATGCAGAATGGTCCCGGTGGCATTAATCAACGGATACAGGTTGTTACAGTCATCATCCGCGATCCGATCGATCACGCGGTTGGTCACATTTCGGATGTTCAGCTGGTCTATATCAAAGGCGTCCAGTGCTTCCGTCGTCATGGATAAAATCTCCCGCCGGAGGTCATCGATGACATTTCTGGCTGTATCGGTGACCAGCGTCCGGCCGTGAGCGTCAAACCACAGTTCCAATTCACCCTCTTTTAGCAGATCGTCAATTTTCGGGATTCGCCTGAGAATTTCGTTTTTCTTCATAATCTAATCTCCTGCAGAAAAGCATAATTATACGAAATAATATTACCATATCCGCTCTTCTATTTCCACAGAAACACCGGGTTCCGTGACGGCGGAAGGCCATCTGTCATAAATGCGGATTTGGATCAAAGACCACATCGGCGAGCAGAACATGCATCCCTCCGCTCGCTGCAGTCGGCGAGATCAAAGCACTAAAAAAGCACCGAGGAGATGCAGGAGTTCCTTGGTGCGGATTGGATTGATTCATCGTATCTTATTAAGGAATGGAATGGAGAACCGTATCAACCACTCCATCCCTATATACCCATCTATTCGAAAAGCAATCAGAGAAAGACGAATTAGCCGAAGCATTAGGAATGATGTTCGCTCATTCTAAAAGTGATAGGTCACGATAATGTCACGCAACACTTCTTAAATCTTTTGAAGACCTTTTGTATCAAAGGAAAAATTGGCGGGAGTACGTGGGAATCGAACCCACCCATGACGCTCCTAACGCCACATAGCGGTTTTGAAGACCGTAAGGCACACCAGCACCTATCTACTCCCGTACACAGCCCATAAATTTTATCATTATAAAGAGTATATCGCAATAGAAATAATAAATCCGCTCTCCCATCTCATTTCTCTTTCAAATTGTTTGAACCCGTTGCGTCGTTTGACTTTTGACCGGCTTTAAATCTATAATGATAAAAGTTAATGATGTTAACTATCAAAAACTTGATTAAATGGGGGCACAACATGAACGGAGGCAAAATGATTTATCTGGATAATGGAGCAACATCTTTCCCGAAACCGGATGTGGTTTCTGATGCTGTCTACGACTACATCAAGAACGTGGGAAGCAACATTAACCGCGGTGGTTATGCGAAAGCTTATTCCACTGCAGGCGTCGTTCTGGAGACCCGTGAGCTTATCAACAAGATGATGAACGGCTATGGGTCTCGATACACGGTCTTCACTCCAGGAAACACCTACTCCCTGAACTTTCTCATTAAAGGTATCGCCCGCAAAGGAGATCGGATTCTCATTTCGGGCATGGAACACAACGCAGTCTACCGTCCGGTACATCAGTTGGAGGAGGCAGGACTGATCGAAGTCGGTTACCTTCCTTGCAACGAGTACGGTCAGCTAATCCTGGAAGAAGCTCTGCCGATGATTGACGAGAGCGTCCGCGCCGTGGTCATGCTTCACGCATCTAACGTCAGCGGCACGCTGATGCCCCTCCGCGAGGTTGGAAATCGATGCAGCGAGAAGGGTGTCCTCTTCTTCGTTGATGCCGCACAGACTGCGGGCAATATCCCGATTGATATGCAGGAATGCCACATCGACGGACTGAGTCTGCCGGGTCACAAATCTATGCTGGGGCCACAAGGCATCGGTATCATGCTGGTGAACCCGTCTATCACCCACGAACTTGACCCGCTCGTTTCCGGAGGCACCGGAAGCCACTCCGACCTGGCCACCATGCCGGAAGAGCTGCCGGATCGCTTCGAAAGCGGTACGCTCAACCTTCCGGGAATCTTCGGTCTTCATGCTTCTGTCCTTTGGCTTCAGGATCATCAGGAAGAAATTCGTGAGCACGAGAAAAATCTGGCTAAAAGAATGCTCGATGGGCTCAGGGATACCGAAGGAATTAAGATCGCCGGACTGCCAACAGAAGAGGGGCGAGTTGCCGTTATTTCCGTGGATTTTCTGAATGGAGATAACGGAATGATCGCGTTCCGGCTCGAACAGGAATACGGCATCATGACACGCGTCGGACTCCACTGTGCCCCGCTGGCACACCAGTCTTTAAAGACATTTCCGGAAGGTACCGTGCGTTTCTCAATAGGTCCTTTCAACACAGAAGACGATATTGATACAGCTGTCAAGGCAATTAAGCAATACGCAGCGGAGTAATTTGCACATAGCTATTGAAAAAAACTATAGAAAAATAACAGATATAATGAGCAATTTGAATGATAAATTATCATGTCCTATACCCGGAATTCCGCAGCAAATTAAATTGACGGAAATGACGAGCGCCGGTGGATGAGGCGCCAAAATAGGGCCGGGAGTCCTGAACGATATATTGTCAAAGCTGCCAAAGATCAAGGATCCGAACGTCATGGTCGGCTTTGACAGCAGCGATGACGCATGTGTCTATCGCATCAACGATGATGTGGCGCTGATCAACACCATTGACTTTTTCCCGCCGATTGTGGATGATCCGTATATGTTCGGCCAAATCGCCGCAGCGAATTCTCTCAGTGACGTATACGCCATGGGGGGCACACCGAAGCTGGCCATGAACCTGCTCACTTTCCCGAACTGTCTGCCGATCGACGCTGTAAAAGCCATTCTGGAGGGCGGCAATGATAAAGTGAATGAATCCGGGGCCATGATTGTCGGTGGTCACAGCATCAACGACAACGAACCGAAATATGGTCTCAGTGTGACGGGTTTCGCCCGTCCGGAAGATATTCTGAGCAACAGTGCAGAGGAAAACGATTACCTCGTTATTACGAAGAAAATCGGCATCGGAATTCTGACCTCGGCGGCTAAAGTCGATTTACTGACGCCGGAAGAGAACGATGAAATCATCCGAACCATGGCTCGGCTCAACAAATATGGCTTTGAAGCGACAAAAGGCGTCAAGGTTGACGGTTGTACGGATATCACAGGTTTCGGTCTTCTCGGTCATGCGGCGGAGATGGCAAGAGCCGGTAACGTGACGCTGGAACTCTACGCGGAACGCGTGCCGATTTTCGAGAAGGCACTGGAGTTTGCGGCAGACGGAATCATTCCGGCGGGTGCCCACAATAATATGGGATATCTTGAGAATGACGTCATCGATTACACCATTCGGGTTCCGCAGGAAAGATTGGATTGCCTGTATGATCCGCAGACATCCGGTGGTCTCTTAATTGCCTGCAAGGAATCCGAACTCGATCGCCTTCGGTATCAACTCGGTGAGGTCGGCTGCGAGAATGCCGTTATTGGAAGATTTAAGAAGAAGACTTCACACGCGATTGAAATCCTGAACCGCTGATGCATGACGATGTTCATCCTCAGCACCAGTATAAAGACAAACTAAAAATCGTCAGCCTCCTGCTACTGCAGTGGTCTGGCGATTTTTAGCGGTGTTTCGATAGATAACTATATTTCTTGGATCATTTTCTCATCCAGAACGAACTGTTTGAAAGCTTCCGCAACCGGCGAAAGCGCTACACTCTTCATGTTGATCATATAGAAGTCTCTGTTCACGTTGAAGTCCTTGATGGCTACATTATGAATACTGCGAGAGGACAGGTTTGCCACAGTCTGTTCCGACAGAATGGACACTCCAAGTCCCGCCTCTACCGAACTGATCACAGAATCGAGATCGTTGAACATGGCGACGATTTCAAAGCTTGCCCGGTCAAAGCCCCGCTTTACCATCGCGTCTTCAAAGGTCTTTCTTGTCGCGGATCCGCTCTCTCTCCAGATGAACGGGAGCCCCACGATGTCGTCCACTTCAACTTCGGTAACATCCGGAAACATGTCATTGGATACAACCAGCACGGAACGATCGGAGAAAATCTTGTTATATTCGATGTTCGGATTGTTGCCCTTCTCCCCGATGAAACCCAGCTCTCCACGGCGTTCAATCACATTCTCCACAACCGTCGCACTGTCCGATTGCGTGACGTAGAACTGCGCTCTCGGATGCTGCTTCCGAAATTTGGTCATCTTCTTCGGAAGGAATGTAATTCCGGGAATCGAAGATGTCTGCATTTCCAGGACGCCTTCCACCTTGTCACTTTCCTTATCCAGTGCGGCAATGGCCAGTGCACGGGTATTCACCATTTCTACCGCGTATTTGTAGAACTGCCTCCCTTGCTGCGTCATCTCTACGGTTCTGCCCTTCCGATCCAATAGCTTGGTTCCGAGTTCTTTCTCCAGAATGCCGATATGCGTACTAATCGTGGGTTGGGTGAAGAAGGTCGCATCCGCTGCACGGCTAAAGCTCTTGTAGCGCACGACATTGACGAATGCCTCAATTTGTTTGAAATCCATATACTCCCCTATCATTCTTTTCAATAATCCATATGTCAACATTTTAACCTTTTTATGCATTAAATACAAGAAACTAAAAAATGGACGAGCATCCCATTCTTATCCTCGCCCATTTTTCTATAGATTTTTTCAATAATTGCAGAGCACGCAGATCTCTCGTTATAAGTTGTCTCACTCGAACTATCAGTAGTGAAGGAACCTTTCGAACATGCTTCCGCCTTCGATCTTCAGTCTCGAAATACGACACATCTTCCGATCCTCGCCAACCTTTCTTTGCGAAGGAAACACTCCCAAGTGCAAACTATTTCTTTGCGCGTGTTACCACATAAGCCTTCATTTCATCCACGTCGATGACGTCCTTGTGTCGGATTTCCCGTTGAAAAATTCCCTGAAGTGGCTTTGGTGCCTCAATACCGGTTACTTGCTGCAGCATGTCCATGTTGGCCTCATCGGACGTGCTCGGCTCCTCGCCCAGTGCTTTTAGCACAGAATCCGAGAACTTATATGGCGATGCAGTCGAAAGCACCACCGTTTTCCCCTGTGCCCACTCCTCGCCGGCGTCGCGGCATCCCTCGTAAGCCGCCCAGGCAATGGATGTATGGGTATCCATCAGATAACCTTCGCTTCGGAAAATGTCACCGATGGCCTTCGCTCCACGGACATCGTCGCAGGAAACGCCGCAGAAGACTTCATTGATCTTTGCCAGCTCGTCTTCGGTGATAGTATATTCTCCCTGCTTCGACAGCAAGTCCATATAAATCTGTGTGCGCTCGGCACCGCAAACGAAGTACAGAAGGCGTTCCAGATTGGACGACACCAGAATATCCATGGATGGCGAGGTGGTCTTGTGGAACGGTCTTTTGCGGTTGTAGTGACCCGTCGCCAGGAATTCGGTCAGCACGTCATTGCAGTTCGACGCACATACCAGCCTGCCCACCGGAAGCCCCATTTTGCGCGCTAAGTATCCGGCCATGATGTCGCCAAAGTTACCGGTCGGTACGACGAAGTTCACTTTCTCACCGTCCTGAATCTCGCCTCTCTCGAGAAGCTGTTTGTAAGCGGAGAAGTAGTAGACCACCTGCGGTACCAGTCTGCCAATATTGATGGAGTTCGCACTCGAAAGCGATACTCCGTCGCAAGGCTTCGGGATCTCTCGGAAGAGCTTCTTCACGCCGGTCTGTGCATCATCAAAGTTGCCGCGAACTGCCGTTGCACAGGTGTTCTTCCCGGTCTGCGTCACCATCTGAAGCTTCTGAGTCTCCGAAGTTCCGCCTTCCGGGTAAAAAACAATGATTTTCGTACCCGGGACGTCCGAGAAGCCGTGGAGAGCGGCACTGCCGGTGTCTCCGCTTGTCGCCGTCAAGATCAGGATTTCATCGTGGAAATCGTTGAGCTTCAGCGATGCCGTCATGAGATTCGGAAGTGCGGACAGTGCAACGTCTTTGAATGCACATGTCGGCCCATGGTAAAGTTCCAGAACAAACGCGTCGGCAACTTTTGCCAGCGGCGTAATATCATCCGATGTGAATTTATTGGTGTAACTTCTGGAAATAATGTCCTGAACAGTCTCCTCATCAAAGTCCGTGAAGAACTTCGAGAAGACAATGCGTGCCATCCCTTGGTAGTCCCGGTCAATGACTTCATGATAATCCAGCTCAATTTCATTCAGATCCTCCGGCACATACAGCCCACCGTCCGGTGCAAGACCGTTGATGATCGCCTGAGATCCGCTGATCTTGACTTCCGCATTTCTAGTACTTAGATAATTTGTCATTTTTCACCCTTTTTTGTTGTTTTTAACTCGATTATGTTGTAAATTTTGTATAAATATGATACATTATGTACGTTAAAATTACAAGTATATTGTGCGAAAGTGTGACGTAAGAAAAGCACTCTACACGAAACAGAAAATTCAATGACAGGAGAACAACAATGAAGCATATGAACGTTGCAATTCTTGGATTTGGCACAGTAGGACGCGGTGCCTTTGAAGCCATTCAATCCGCAGCGGACGTTGATGTCGTCCGCATTTTTGACCGCCGGGTGGTTCCGGAGATGGGCGATCTCGTGACTGACGATATCGATGTCATTCTGCAAGATTCGACGATTGACCTCGTTGCGGAATGCATGGGCGGTATTCACCCTTCCTACGAATATGTCAGGACCGCACTTCAGAAGGGCAAGCACGTCGTAACCCCGAACAAGGCTCTGATTAGCGCATGCTATGAAGATCTGGAGAAGTGCGCAGCAGAGAACAACGTCTCCATTCGATTCACACCGGCTGCCGGCGGCGGAATTCCATGGTTATACAATCTCCAGCGTTCCAGACGCTGCGACGCGATTGAGGAAGTACACGGCATCGTGAACGGCACCTGCAACTACATTCTGGACAACATGCACCGGAACGGCTCCGCTTTCGAAGAAGTCCTGAGCGAAGCTCAGTCGCTTGGATATGCAGAACGCGATCCAAGTGCGGATATCGACGGCTGGGATACCCAGCGGAAGTGTGTAATCTCGGCGAATCTTGCTTTTGACACAGACATTAAGGAAGACACCGTACCGGTACTGGGCATTCGAAATATTACCGCAGCGGATGTGGAACTTTTCAACGAGCACGGTTATACCTGCAGACTACTGATGAACGCATGCCTCCGAGACGGCAAGGTTTGCGCTTACGTTGAGCCGACGCTGCTTCCGTCTACCGCGCTGGAGTCCAATGTAGGAACCAACTTCAACCTGATTACGTTAACCGGAAAGAATGTCGGCACGCTGAGCTTCTATGGGCAGGGCGCCGGCAAAATGCCGACCGGCACATCTCTGGTTCACGATATTATTGACATCAAAGACGGTATTGAATTCAGTGCAGCGACCGATGCTGTGGCTGTTTCCTCCCACGTAGACAATTCGCTCGAAACACATCCGTATTATTTCCGAATCAAGGCGGAAGAGACGTTCCCGGAAGAACGTGTAGCAAAGTGTGAAACGTTAGGCGGTTACCGACACATTCGGACCACCGAAATGTCGGTGGAAGAGGCGCATGTTCTTGTACAGGAATTCGACGGTGCATTTGCCGCAGGTTATAAGGAGTAAAGAAATATGCTTAAAGTAGCGAAATTCGGTGGATCTTCCCTTAGCGATGCCTCACAGTTCGCCAAAGTCAAATCCATCATCGAGGCAGATGACGCCCGCAAGGTCGTCGTAGTGTCCGCTCCGGGTAAAAGAAATTCCGAGGACAACAAGATTACCGACCTTCTTTACCTGTGCATGGCGCACCTGAAATATGACGTGTCACCGGATCCGATTTTCGACATGATCTCTGCACGCTATCACGGAATTCGGGACGATCTTCAGCTTACGCTGGATATCGATACCGATCTTCGTGAAATCCGGCAGAGCATGAACAAACGTATGTCTGTGGATTATTTGGTTTCCCGAGGGGAATACCTGAACGCCAAGCTGATGGCAGAATACCTCGGCTACCGCTTCGTAGATTCCAAGGATTGGGTTTGCTTCGGATATGACGGAAAGGTGGATTACGAGAAGACAGAAGAGAAACTGCAGGAAATCTATAAAGTCTACGAACGAATTGTCATTCCGGGTTTCTACGGAGCTCTTCCGAATGGCGATATTAAGACCTTTACGCGCGGTGGTTCCGACGTATCGGGCGCACTTGCGGCAGCTTCTCTCGAAGCGGATATCTACGAGAACTGGACGGACGTGTCCGGCATCCTGATGGTGGATCCTCGCATCGTCGAGAATCCGAAGCCGATTGCCAGAGTCACCTACGCGGAGCTCCGTGAGCTGTCTTACATGGGTGCAGCGGTACTGCACGAGGACACGGTTGTCCCGGTTCGCCGCAAAGATATTCCGGTGAACATTCGAAATACGAACGATCCGTCAGCACCGGGAACCATCATTCGAGAGTCCTTCGGAAAGGAAAGCGAGGAAGAGGCTTCCCGCTTCATCACCGGTATTACCGGAAAGAAGGATTTCTCCCTGATTAACATTCACAAGTCGAATATGAGCGAGAATGTCGGTTACATCCGAAGAGTCCTCCAGGTATTGGAGCGATATAAGATTTCTGTTACTCAGATTCCGAGTGGTATCGACAGTTTCTCGATTGTGGTTCCGTCTGCCAAGCTGGAGCCGGTTAAATACGACGTCATTGCGGATATCAAGCGGGAATGCCAGGTAACGGAAATCAACGTTCAGGACGGCATCAGCCTGATTGCGATCGTTGGCCGCCAAATGGCTTACCGGACCGGAATTTCCGGTAAAATCTTCGGCGCACTGGGTGCCAACAAGATCAACATCCGCACCATCGAGCAGAGTTCCGATGAAATCAATATCATGGTGGGCGTACTGACCGAGGATTTCGAGAACACCATCCGCGTTCTCTACGAAAGCTTTGCGAAATAGGTGTGGCATTTCGCAAAGCCAGACAGCGTAGGACCTCTTCACAACATCGTTATATCCGTCGTCATCGGCAAGGACGCTGGGTAGGCGACGGAATTGTGTCAGGATGAGAAGTATTGTCAAGCGGGAGTATTCAAAACGATTCAGGAGTATTATTCAGGAGTATTAAGTTAGAAAAGGAGTATGGATATGAAGAAATATAACGTCGCAATACTGGGCGCAACAGGTGCCGTAGGAATGGAAATGCTAAAGGTCCTTCAGGAAAGAGACTTCCCGATCGAGGAACTTCGCCTTCTTGCCAGCAGCAGAAGTGCCGGTAAAGTGATTCAAACCGAGAAATACGGCAGCATCACCATTCAGGAAGCAGCTGATTCTGCCTTCGCTGGCATGGACATCGTACTGGGTGCCGCCGAGAATGATATCTCCAAGAAATTCGTCGAAGCAATCAAGGCATCCGGCGCCACCTACATTGACAACTCCAGCGCATTTCGTCTGGATCCGGACGTACCGCTGGTCGTTCCGGAAGTGAACCCGGAAGATGCCTTTAAGAACAAGGGTGTCATCGCGAACCCGAACTGCTCCACCATCATCACGCTCGTTGCCATCAATGCGATTAACAGGTTGTCCCGCATTAACGCGCTGTACGCCTCCACCTATCAGGCAGTCAGTGGAGCCGGTGTCAAGGGTCCGCAGGAAATGTACGACCAGACGAGAAAAATTCTTGCAGGCGAGGATTTTACGTGCAGCACGTTCCCTTACCAGATTGCTTTCAACCTGCTTCCGCAAATTGGTGGTTTTGGTGAGAACGGTTATACTTCGGAGGAGATGAAGCTCCAGAACGAAGGTCGCAAGATCATGCATCTGCCGGAACTTAAGGTTTCCTGCACCTGCGTGCGTGTGCCGGTGGAACGCTCTCACTCCATCTCCGTGAACGTCATCACAGACGATTATCTGGAACTGGAAGATGTTCGCAATGCAATCGCTGAAGCGAAAGGATGCAAGCTCGTCGATGACACCGCAAATAACATCTATCCGATGCCGATTGAAACCAGTGACCAGGATCTGGTGTACGTGGGACGCATCCGGCGGGATCTCGTCAACGAGAACGGCATCAACCTCTGGTGCTGCGGCGACCAGGTGCGCAAAGGCGCAGCTACCAACGCCGTACAAATTGCACAGCTGTTGATTCAGGAATAGTTTGTCAGGAACAGCTCGCCAGGAACAGCTCGCCAGGAATAGTTCGCAAAGTATACAGGCGGGTATATCCCGGGTGCATCATCGGAAATATATGCATTAAAAAAAGGAGCCGCAAGGCTCCTTTTTTGCGAAAAGTATTTTCGGAAAGTTCTACTCTTCCGGCACCGGATTCTCATGGCGCTTGATTTTTCGGGTGGTGGTACGGACGAAATCCTCCTTGCGGACGAAAATCGCACGGATTCGCTTGTACACGGCCATGCCTTGATTCAATTCGCGAATGATGTTCTTGAACAGATTCTTAAGTTCGTCTCTCGTTGGTTCGTGGCCCAGCTGCTCCTTGACGTATTCCATATTCGGCAAAATCTGCACGCCGACCACTTCTTCCCCGTCATTGTCGTATGGGAATACCATAGAATCATCGATGTACGGGCTCTGGTTGATGTATTCCTCGAGCTCCTCCACGTAGACGTTCTCCCCCGTCTTGGTCACAATGATATTCTTCTTGCGACCGGTAAGGTAAATCCAACCGTCCGGATCCATAAATCCAAGATCTCCTGTGTGGAGCCAACCGTCCGAATCGAGCACTTCCGCTGTCGCCTCCGGCAAGTTGTAATAACCCATCATCGCGTTCGGCCCGCGGAACAGGATTTCACCGATACCGTTCTCATCCTTGTTGATGATGCGGATCTCGCCGTTTTTAACCGGAACGCCGACAGAACCGGCTTTTCGGTAGCGCTCTTTCGGTGCGATCATCGGCGTACCGGAAATCAGCGGAGTGCACTCCGTCATGCCAAATCCCTGCAGAACTGTAATGCCGAGATCTTCGAAATTACGGTAAATATTCGGAGACAGCGCAGCAGCGCCGGTAATAACAATGCGGAGTTTTCCGCCCAGCTCCTTCCGGATGCTTTTGAAGATGGTTCGGCTCATGTTGATGCCCATCTTGCGGAGGCGCTTATTCATGCCCATTACATTCCGGAAAGTATCCGTCTTACCGCTCTTCTCGATGCCCTTCTGGATGCGGTCGTTAATCATCTCCAGCACTCTCGGCACAACGATGATGACTGTATTCTGGGCTTCCTTCATGTTCTGTGTGATGTATTTCATGCCCTCACAGAATGCTGTGCTGGCACCGCGATACAGAACAAGCAGCATGCCCAGCGTACACTCATAGGTGTGGTGAATCGGAAGCAGGGACAGTGTCTTATCCGTTGTCAGGATATGTGCAATGCGGCAGACATCCATAATATTCGTCGTAATGTTGCGGTGGCAGAGCATGACGCCCTTTGGCGTTCCGGTCGTTCCGGACGTAAAAAGAATGACAGCCAGCGCATCCGGGTCGACTTCCGCATCCAGATATTCGGTATTTCCTTCTGCCAGAAGTGTTTCGCCTTCCTTCAAGAGGGCTCTCCACTCATAGATATTACGAGGTGCAGCTTCCTCTGCAGAATTCTGATATTGGGCCAAATCCACGCCGGAAGGAATCGGATCTTCCGTCTCATCTGTGCGGTCCCCATAGAATTCCATCACAATCAGGTTCTGAACTACATTCAAATTCTTTAACTTTTCACACTCGTTCTTGGTGCAGAAGATGGTGGTACATCCGGCTGTTGTCATCAGATTCTCGATCTCCCCACCGGAAAGTTCCTTGTCGATCGGAACAACAATGCCTACGCCGTTCATCACGGCAAGATAAGTTACGATCCACTCATAACAGCCCTGCCCCATGACAGCGATTTTCTCGCCCCGAAGGCCCATCGCAAGCATACGGGTTCCCAGCGCATTCACATCGTGCTGCAGTAGCCGGTAATTGATCGGAACATACGGCGTTCCTCTTCTTTCCTTCACCCAGAATGCCGGGTTATTCGGATACAATTCCACACTTCCGGCCAACATGTCTTTGAGCGTCGTGATCTCCCGGATGTCCGTATACCAATAGTGCTCATAGTTATGATCCATGATGTTCTCCATTCTTTCCATTAATCTTACCTTAGCATTATAACACCATCAAACGGAATTATACACATCTATTCGGTTCGTTCTGCCGCTGCTTCGTCTTCACTGGAATACCGCTCCCGCAGTTATTCATCCTCGGCCCCTTCTTCAGCTGATTCTTCGATAGGGCCCCCGCCTTCATCAGCTCCGGTTAATTCGTCATCTCTTTATCGGCAACTTCCTCCGCGGCGCGCTTCTCCTCCTCTCGCATCTTCTCGACTTCGAGGAAGCGGCGCACTTTACCGGTACTGGTCTTAATCATCGGCTCGTCCGTTACAAAGATTCGCTTGATTCTCTTATATGCCGGAACAGTTTCATTGAGCTTCTCCACATCCGCACGAACCTGCTGCTCGATTTTTTCCTTTGTCTTGCCCGGGAAAGCGGCAGGGTCATAGACCATTTTCATGGATACCACGAGGTCTCTCTCATCACCCTTATCCGGCAAACCGACAACAATGGTTTCCATCTGGTACGGAATTTTCGAGAGTTCCGCTTCCAGTTCCTCCGGGAATACGTTCTTGCCGTTCTTCAGTACGATGACATTCTTCTTCCGCCCGGTCAGGAACAGATACCCCTCCCGATCGATGTACCCGAGATCCCCGGTATAAAACCAACCGTCCCGAAGCACTGCATCGGTCGCTTCCGGATTGCCGTAATATCCTTTCATCACGTTCGGGCCCCGAACAACGACCTCACCAATGCCGTTATCATCAGGATTCTCAATCTTCATCTCAACATGTTCTAACGGAATGCCGACCGATCCCGGTTTTCTATGATTCGGACGCTCCGCACTCAGTACCGGCGCTGTTTCCGTCAAACCATATCCCTGGATACAGAGTATGCCGAAATCGTTGAATCCCTGAATAACCGCCGGATCCGCGGCCGATGCTCCAAGTACTGCCATGCGGAGCTTACCGCCCACTGCATCCAGCACGCCATGAAAGATCTGACGGCGAACATCAATCTTCGCCTTATTCAGCACACGGGTCAACTTGGAGAATCGGCGAATTCGGCCGTCCAAGCCTTCTTTTTCCGCCGTCTTCATAATCTTCTTGTACATCTGTTCCATGATGAGCGGCACGCCAACAAATACGGACACCCCGTATTCCTTCAAATTCTTTTGAAAGTATTTGAGGCCATCGCAATACACTGTGCGCACGCCGTTCGACAGCATGACCCACTGCCCGGTCGAGCCAAACATGTGGTGGTACGGCAGCAGGGCAATATTCGTATCCGTTGATTCGAACGGAATGATCTGAATCATGTCCTGCACGTTCGTACAAATATTTCTCTGAGACAGCATGACGATTTTCGACTGAGACGTCGTTCCGGAGGTAAAGATAAGTGTTGACACCGCGTCCGCGTCAATTTTCACTTGATCGAGTGAAGCATCGCCACTGCCAACCAGTTCTTTTCCTTCTTCCAGAAGCGTCGCGACAGTCTCCCCATCATCCTTCTTGTACAGCGGAAACGTCCATTCCAGCTTCGTACGGCCTGATTCAAATGCCTGCTTTGTCATCGGTTCCTGTTTTTTATCAAAAAAAACAATTCTCGCCTCGCAGCGCTCAATCGACTGCAGGAATTCGCCATACTTGAGATCCTTGTCCAGCGGTACGGTCACACATCCGCTGATCTGCGCTGCCGCATTCACCAGAAACCAATTGTAGCTATTCGGTCCGGTAATCGCAATCCGCTCGCCGGAGAAGCCCCGGTGAATCAAGGCCGTTGCCAGTGACTTCACCTCCGCATAGAAACGGATAAAGCTGATATCCGTATATTCATTCTTCTCCTTGAGGGTAAAAGCAGTTCCGCTCCCGTACACTTCTGCCGATATGGCCAGCAGATCTTTAAAATTCTCCATATGATTCGATATCCTCTCTGTAATCTCCGTATTCTCTGTTTTCACCAATCTCGTATCCAATACTAGATTATAGCATAGCCGATTCTCAGTGTCATTCGATTTTCCAAGATTATATCAGTATCGATGAACTTTCTTGCGAACTTCTCGTGAATTCACCTCGAAATTGTGTTAACATATCTCATAGTTCGTTGTTGCCGAAAACAACCGGGAGGTGAGAAAATGCAAGAGAATAAAACATCTCAAAACAATCCTCGTCATATCTCCCTGCCCGGCTGGGAAGAGATTCCGATGGAAGATCTGTACATGGAACAGGTGAACACGTTCGTCAACCAATGCCTGCCGGACTTTGCGACCGGAAACAGAGCAGCCTTGACCCCCACCATGATTAACAATTATGTCAAATCCCGCGTGATTCCGGCGCCCATTAAGAAAAAATATAAACGCGAGACAGTTGCCATGCTCATCGTCATCGTGACGCTAAAGCCGCTCTTTAACATCCAGGAAATCGGGGAGATTATCCAGTCCGTCATCCGGGATCACCCAGTGGATGTAGCTTACGAGTTCTACCGAAACACCCTGCAGAATGCGTTTCGCCGCGTTGCGGAGAACAAACCGCCGGAAATTCACTATCAGGATGATTACAAACTCGGCTTGATTGAGAATGTCTGTACGGCCGCGGCTTATCAGATGGACACGAAATACCGCCTGGCAGAGCGGAGAGTTTCGCGGCCATAAAGAGGATTCAATGGCTCCGGTACGTGTGGATAAATGCATTTCAAGAGTTTGAATCCGCACGTTGAAAATAACTGCATCTGCATTTTGCAGGCGATTTCAAGCCCGTCATTCCATGAAACGGGCAGCCGGAAATCTCAGAAGAATAAAGGCTGTTTTTAGCCGATAAACAATATATACAGCAGGAGGAAAAAAATGAGTGAAAGAATCACCCGGCAGCAGGCGGAAGAGCTGCTTCACAAGTATGTTAAAGGCGAACATTACATCACACACATGTACGCCGTGGAGGCGATCATGAAGGGGCTCGCGAAACGACTGGCGCCGGACGATGAGGAGTACTGGGGCATTGTCGGGTTGCTGCACGACCTCGACGAGGAGACTTGCGACTGGCGAAATGACCTATCTACACATGGACCGGTTTCCGGCGAGATTCTGCGGAAGGAAGGATTTGATGATCCGGTGCTGATTGATGCCATCTGCGCGCACAATCCGACATCCGGTGTCATTGCGCATACAACACTTCAATACGCGATTCTGGCAGCGGATCCGATGAGCGGTTTTGTCAAAGCGGTTGCTCAGATCTACCCGGACAAGAAATTAGCCAGCGTGAAACCCAAATCGGTCAAGAAGCGTTTTCACGAGACACGCTTCGCAAAAGGTGCAAACCGTCAGTACATGATGGCGATCGAGGAAACAGGCATTTCGTTCGATGATTTTATCCTGATTGCGATGGATTCCATGAAGGAAATCAGCGATGTATTGGGCCTGTAAGGAGGAGAATAGAATGAGTCATTTTGTATACAGACCACAGGGCGTCTGTTCCCAGCTAATTGAAATCGATACAGAAGATGGCATTATTCAGGATGTGCAGTTCCTGGGAGGTTGCAACGGAAACCTGCAGGGTATCTCGGCGCTGATCAAAGGCATGTCGGTGGAAGATGCCAAAGAACGCCTGCATGGCATCCAGTGCGGATTCAAGGATACATCCTGTCCGGACCAGCTCTCCCGTGCATTGGAAGAAATGAGCCGGAATTAATTCGTCTTGCATCTTGCGAAAACGAGGAAGCTATGATATTATATAATTCGCTGTTCCGCCTGATGCATGCAGGATCGAAGATAGCGAATATGGAGAGGTACCCAAGAGGCTGAAGGGACTGGCTTCGAATACCAGCAGACGGGTAACACCCGTGCGGGGGTTCAAATCCCCCTCTCTCCGCCATAAAACCGTTGAAATCGACAGATTTCAACGGTTTTTATTTTGCCATTATGTTATTCTTATCGTTCCGCAGGCTTCTGCTTTACCTTTGCGCAATCCGCCTCGCCTATGATCTTTTCCATCCAAATCATATTGTAAAATCGGTCAAATTTTCGCCCACACCTGTGGAACGTTCCCACCTTGGTAAATCCCATATGTCGGTGAAACTGTTCGCTGTTTCGGTTCAGGTATTCATCTTCTGCGATGGGATCCGCAATACAGGCATACAGATTCAGAATCCCCCTATTCCTAAGGTCCTTCTCCAGGGATTCATACAATTCCCGGCCGAAGCCCCGCCCTTTCGCATCGCGATCCAGATAGATGGTCACCTCACTGGAATGAGCGTACGCCGATCGGCTTGCAAATTTCCCGGCATAGGCATAACCCTGGATCTTGCCATTTTCTTCCAGAACGAGGTAGGGATAACGTTCCAAAGTGTTATCAATGCGAGTTCGGAATTCTTCCAGGGAAGGCACCTCACATTCAAAGGAAATCGCAGTTTTTACTACATAGTATTCATATATTTCGAGAAGTCGCTCTGCATCCTCGGTCGTCGCCTTGCGTATCGTTGTCATGGTCATCCTTTCAATCGATTGCCAGTGATATTGTCCCAGATTCTATTCCAATGTAAGAAGAAGTGCCATCTTGAACTTTTTCGTGGCTTTGACCGAATGCAGACCGGATTTTGCAAAATGAAAATTCTCACCTGCTTTAATCGGATGTTCTTTGCCTTCGTAACCGATTACGCCCTCACCGTCTAATGCAAATATGATAGCCTCTCCGGGAGCAGCATGTTCCGAGAGTCCGGTACCTTCATCAAACGCCATAACAACAAATTTCATCTTGTCATTATGAATCACATCCATATTTACGATCTTCCCTTCCGCATAAGGTACCAGTTCTGCCAGTCTAAAAATCTCGCCTGCTTTGATTGCTTCGTTCATAATATCATCCTTTCCTACAGATACTTCTGTATATACGGTGCCTACTGATGTTCGCATACCGATTGGCGTATCCGTCGGCGCCAGTATGCTGTCACCTGTTTCAAGCTTTTGAATAAATCCGTCATTCCCATGATAAACCTCCATGCTGCCGTCCGCAAGAATGAGCATTTTATAATAGGGATAAATCTCCGCACTGATGTCCGTATTCTTTGCCAGCGAAAAGTAAGTAATATAATTCTCGCCTCCATGAATTTGTTTCGAGATCGTGCATCCGGGAATCGCTGGATTATCTTGTGCTATAGAAAATACTTCTCCGACTTTCTCATTCATAAATTCACCGTCTTGCTGTACTGTTACAATTGCGTTAATCACCGAATTTCTCCTTTAAAGCTTTTCATAAAACTTCTCAGAAGTTCCTCGTATTCCTTCCAATTGTCCTCTGCTACATTAATTATAACCGAACGAGCAAAGTATATTCGTGGTTAAAACCACAAACAGGCCATGGGAGTCCCTCAGCCTGTTTGCTTATTTGTCGTCCTTTAATTTGAGCTTTTTTTCAACAGTCCCAGATTCACCAGAAATTCCTCCGCCACATCATCCACATCACGACCGAGGACATCGACCTGATAGGTCAGCTCCGCCATCTGTTCTGTAGTAATCTTACCGGAAAGCTGATTAAGAATTCCTTCCAACTCCGGATGCTGTTCCAACACGTCCTCTCGAACGAAAAACGCACCATTATAATCCGGGAAAAAGCTCTTGTCGTCTTCCAGGATTTTGAGCCCTACCTTACGATTCAGGCCGTCCGTAGCATAGACTACCGAAACATCAAAGCTTCCGTTGGCAATCGCAGAGTATTTCAGCCCCATGTCCACCGGTTTAGCCTCTTTGAATTGCAAGCCATAAGTCTCCGTAAACGGCCCATATTTCATGCTGCCTTCCAGCGTGAAGAATTCCTGCTCCGCACCGAATGTCAGTTGACTTGCAATCGGAATCAGATCACTGATACGATTCAGGTTATGTTTTTTTGCCAAAGACTGTGGAACGCCAATGGCATACGTATTATCAAATCCCAGTTGATTGAGTAGTGTCGTGCCATACTTCCGGTGGGCAACTTGGTTGACATATTCATAGATTGACATTCCATCCGGCACATCGTCCACGTCTTGCCCGAAGAATGTGGTCAGCAATGTGCCATCGTAGGAAATCATCAGATCACAAGTGTGATTATCGCCTACCATGGCCTTGAAATTGTTGACCTGAGACATCTGGTCACTGATGTTAACCGAAATATCCGTCTGATCCTCCACCAACATTTTGACCATATGATGCATTAGCTGCGTTTCGGAATAATCCCCGTCGTAGAGAGATAAGTCGCCAGACGAAGTCTTACCGTAAGGGAGCAGAAGAACAAGACATACAAGCAGTCCCGCTACAGGCAACCACATTTTACGGGTTCCGCCTCGATTGCGGGAGGCCTGCCGCTCTAACCAACCCAGAAGAGAATCTGCCAGCACTGCAATGACCATTAAGCATCCGGTTCCCAGCAGAATCAGGTGCATGTCTTGAATGCGAATACCGCGATTGATGATGCTGCCCAATCCCCCTCCGCCTACAAACGCTGCAAATACCGCTGTACCGATCGCATTGACAACGGCGATGCGAATTCCGGTGAATACGGTCGGAATCGCCAACGGAAACTCGACCATTAGAATTCGGTAGGACTTACTCATGCCCATTCCTCGAGCGGCTTCTTTCACACCGGCATCAACCTGTTGCAAACCTAGACAGGTACTACGGACAATAGGCAACAGTGAATAGAGCGTGATGCCGATGATAACTGTGATCTTCTCAGCTCCGAGGAACACCATGATGATTCCCAGTAACGCCAGGGAAGGAATCGTCTGAAGCAGATCGACAACCCGTAAGATCACCGATCGTGCCTTAGGGGCGAGATAAGCCCAGATGCCGAGAGGAATGCCAATCAGAATCGACAAAAGGCCGGCGGCAAGGACAATGAAAAGATGTTCCAGCACAAGATTCCAACTCATCGCTTATCCCCCTTTCGAAGCCCTCTCGGTGTCACTTTTTTCTGCAGAAAATCAATAGCTGTACCGAATGCAATCGCTAGAAGTGCCGCCGGAATTGCGCCGAGAAGAATCAGCGTATTGTTATTGGACGAGGTTCCCTGATAGACGAAATTCCCTAGACCACCCAGTCCGATCATTGCCGCCAGCACTGCCCAGGATACCGTATAAACGGCAGACATTCTGAGGCCTGCAATGATGTTAGGCATGGCTAGTGGAAGTTCTACCCGAAAAAGGGACTGAGCAGGTGACATGCCGCATCCTCTGGCAGCCTCCAGATATTTCGGATCGATCCCCAGGAGTCCTGTATAAGTGTTCTTCAGTACCGGAAACATAGCATAGATGGACAGTGCAATGATCACCGTCATCGGTACCATGCCTAGCCAGAGGAACAGCACACCAATAAACACGAGGCCGGGAATTGTCTGAAAAACAGAGATGACCGGCAGAATCGCTCCGGAAAGTCTTGGCGTTCGAGAAAGGAGAATTCCAAGAATCAGTCCCAGAAGAAACCCGACGGTCACACAGATCAAGACGTAGATAATATGAACCAGGATGGATTGTCCCAGCATAACGCCGTACGTATCGAGGATCGTCTTCATTTCTCATCCCCCCATAGTGTATCCGCGACGGCGCGAGCCACGCTGGTTTTCGTGACAATACCTGCTATGGTATCATCCTCATTCAGTACGATTACATAGGAAGCACCGGATTCCAGCAGATAGTCAAAAGACTCCTTGGCATCATCTCCAACTCGAGTCGTCCTCGCAGTCTGACGGATAATAGGGTCAATCGTCTTCAATTCCCTTCCCCATGTGCGAATATCGCCTATGGAAACAGTTCCGGCATAGCGATTGTTCTCATCTACAACCAATAGAGTGTCCACGCTGTGGCGTGCCATCCGTTCCACGCATTCCAGAACACCGCGATCCCGACGAACAGACTGCACGCTGGTTCGCATGAACTGCTCGACCTTCGAAGGAGTCTGCGCACCGGGTGCATGTTTGCCCAGGAAGTCCCGGACTCTTTCGGAGGCTGGATTTTCCAGCATTTCCTCCGGGGACGCCATCTGCACAAGCTCTCCACCGTCCATAAAAATAATGATATCTGCCAGTTTCAACGCCTCATCCATGTCATGGGTCACAAAGACGATGGTTTTGTTCAGTCGTTGCTGCAGATTTTTCACTTCGTTCTGAAGAACCTCCCGCGTCTGTGGATCCAGTGCGCCAAATGGCTCATCCATCAATACGATGGGAGGAGAGGCCGCCAGGGCACGTAGAACGCCCACGCGCTGCTGTTGCCCTCCGGAGAGTTCGGAAGGGTATTTTTCGGCATACTCTTCCATGTGGACCATCTTCAACATCTCCTGAACGATTTCATTGCAACGATTTTTATCATACTTAAGAAGCTTTGGTACGACGGAAATGTTCTGGGCTACGGTCATGTTCGGAAACAGACCGATCTGCTGGATTACATAGCCGATGTGACGGCGGAGGTCTACCTTATCATGGGAACGAATATCTTCCCCGTCGATAGAAATAGTTCCGCTGTCTGGCTCTAAAAGCCGGTTAATAAGCTTCATCGTGGTGGTCTTTCCACATCCGGATGGACCAATCAATATAACGAATTGTCCATCCGGAATGGTGAAATTCAGATCATTAAGAATAGTCTTTTTACCATAACTTTTCGTGACATGCTCAAATCGGATCATAGGACATCCTTTCTGGGTCGGTTGCACAGAATCTCCGTTGGTGGACATCTGTCTGTTGGATAGAAAAAAATACAATTTAATGGTATCTTATTTTACAGTAAAAGTAAAGTTAAGGACGTCCTACTTAAAAAGATACAGCAGATATCCGTATCCCTCCTCCCTCATTTTTGCATACGGAATAAACCGCAATGAGGCGCTGTTGATACAATAACGAATTCCATTTGGCGATTCCGGGTCATCCGTGAATACATGGCCCAGATGAGAATCACCTACTCGGCTTCGAACCTCAGTGCGATGCATGCCGAGGCTACGGTCTTCCTTCTCGACGATGGCCGGAGCCTCAATCGGTTTTGAGAAAGCCGGCCACCCGCAGCCGCTTTCAAATTTATCGGTAGAAGAGAAGAGCGGTTCTCCCGTGACAATATCCACATAGATGCCTTTCTCGAATTTGTCCCAGAATTCATTCTGAAAAGCTCTTTCCGTCCCGCTTTTCTGCGTAACCCGATACTGTTCATCCGTCAGCTTCATACGAATTGTTTCCGCTGCAGGCTTCGTGTAATCTCCGGGGTCGATTCTAAGGTTGGAAAAGAGTTCGATTTCATCTCGCGGAATATGGCAATATCCATTGGGATTTTTTTCCAGATATTTCTGATGGTATTCCTCGGCTGGATAATAATTGATTAATGGCTTGATTTCCACTGCAAACACATCGTTTCTACCCTTTTCCACCGCTGCAATGCGTTCGACCGTCGCCCGGGCTTTGTCGTTCGTATAATAGATCCCGGTCTGATATTGTGTTCCCTTATCATTTCCCTGTTGATTGGATACTGTGGGATCAATCACAAAGAAATACGCCAGCAGCAGCGCATCCAGACTCACTTCATCCGGATCGTACTCTACTCGAACCGTTTCCCGGAATCCTGTTCTACCGGTGGTAACGATATCGTACCGGGCATCCGATGCCCCCGTTCCGTTCGCATAACCGCTCTCCGTGCTTGTGACGCCCGGAATGGATTGCATCAGCTGTTCTATTCCCCAGAAGCAGCCTCCGGCGAAGTAAATCACGTTTTCCGGTTCCTTGGAGAAATCCATTTTTTCCATATCCTTCTCGGATTCCGTCTGCTTTTCTCGGCCGTTCTTTCCACTTGAAGCATAACAACCTCCGAAAATCAAGATCGGCAACACCAGAAGGATCATCCATCTTTTGTTCATCTCCTTCTCCTCCCTCGTATCCTCTAACCAGCATTGTCTTGTTCGATGATCTTATCGATGCGATCTCGGAGCATTTTCTTCGTATCATCGTTATCGATACTGCCGACAATTGGTTCCCCGACAACATTTCCGCTACGATCCAACAGATACGTCGTCGGGAAAGTGGTGATGCTCTGTGCAAATTTCATAGCTTCATCGGAGGATTCATCAAAATAGATGTTCCGATAGTTTGCGCCCTGTTTTTTTAGGATCTTCCGAGCTTCTTCAATCCATGATTTCTCGCCGCTTAGTGTATCCGTATTCACGCCAATTACAGCTCCGCCTTTCTCGTGCAGCTCATTATTAAGCGCATCCAGCTCCGGCAATTCCCGGATGCACGGAGGACAGCTACTGAACCAGAAATTAAGTACCGTAACGGAATTCTCGGAGAAAATATCACTGCTTACTGTTTTTCCTTCCAGATCCAGCCCAGTAAATGACGGAAATTTCTCTGTGGAAGCGTTATCACCACTGTTTGAAGATGAATTGGAACCACAGGAACAGAGAAGCACCAACATCAGAAACGGCAGTAGTATTCTATTCTTTTTCATGTCGTACTCATCCTTTCATTATGCATGCGTGATAAAAAGCGAAATAATACGGAAGGGACGAAGCGTTTCAGAACGCCCCGTCCCTTCTGAATAGGAAAGTAATGATTTTGGACTTTTAGTTCATTTCCTTGTCTTCTTCCATCGTCTTATCATCTTTCATGTCCTTATCATTCATGTCCTTGTCGTCCTTACTCTCGGACTCCATATCCTTGTCCATATCTTTCATGCACATGCAGTCCTCTGTGCATTTACCGTCTTTCATGTCAGGGCATTTGCATTCTTCGGTGCATGTGCCGTTCTTCATGCATGCATTATCTTTGCAATTGCACCCTTCGGATGACGCACTCTTAGAGCATGCCGAGATGCAGACCGCAATAACAAACATGGTCAGGACAAGCATTAGTTTTCTCATTTTCATTTGATTTACCTCCTTGCAATTTTTCCTGCATTTCTTTGCGTAATCATTAGCTATTTATATCTGTTTCACTTTGCGCTTGCGAACCTTCTCTTCGGTTTCGAAACGGCAAAGTATAAGATATCGCTTTCGTAGGGCAATTCGTAATGCATATACCGCATCGTATGCACTCCGTGTGCCCCGGACTTCGGGTGATATCGACATCCATCCCGCACACGTCAGCACATCTACCGCATGATATACATCGACTCGAATCCGTCTCCATGTTCACCCACGATATCCGGTTAAACAATGCGTAAAATGCGCCAAGCGGGCATAACCATTTGCAGAATGGCCGGTAAAACAGGATGCTTAGGAGTATCACCGTAATCAGTATGCACGATTTCCATACAAACAGATTGCCCAGCGCTGACCGGATGTTGCTGTTTGAAATCGCCAGGGGAATTGCTCCCTCCAACACGCCCTGCGGACATATGTATTTGCAGAAAAACGGATCTCCTAACCCGATTTCATTTTTCAAAACTGCCGGCAGAATGATGACGGCAACGAGCAGAACTGCGTATTTGAAAAAACGGAGAGGTTTCAGTCTGCTCGTCGACAGTTTTCGGGACGGGATCTTATGAAGCAGCTCCTGAAACCATCCAAACGGACAAAGGAAGCCACATATGAACCGTCCAAACACTGCACCCACTATCATCAGAAACCCGATGAGGTAAAAGGAAATCAAGAATTTGACAGACCCCGAGATAGCCTGCATCGCCCCTATCGGACATGCTCCGGTGGCAGCGGGACAGGAATAACAGTTCAGTCCCGGGACGCACACTCTTTTGAACGACCCCTGATAAATTCTTCCTTGCGGTATATTCGTCAGAAAAAAATTGGATAAAAGGGTTGCGGTTGCCTGCATCCGTGTTCTCAGAGAGGAGATTCGTCCGGATAAAGATCGTTTCATTCTATCCAATGCCGACACACTCCAGACATATTTTCACAGCTTTATTGAATACAATTTCCGTCTCATCTCTCCATACACCGTAAATGAGCATCAGAGCTCCTGCTACCAGCATCAGAAGAGCGATTGCTGCTCTTTTTTCGATTCTCATGAAAACTCACCTCGCTTCTGTTTACATGATACGGGAATGTATATAAAATCTCTGTTAAGAAAATACGATTAGAAAAATTTTTACACCCGCTAGCCACGTAAACAGGCACTCCATCCCGGTGATGCGATTCACCGGAAACAACGGATTCATTAAAGTTATAAGAATTAGCGTTGCATCTGAAAAAAGTGCGGGCGGCGTGAAGAGGATAAGAAAGGAATCAGCAGATGAGAGTTCTGATTGTAGAGGATGAAAAGATTTTCTGTGACAAAATCGCAAAGAGCCTGCGCAAAGAAGGATTCGAGGTGGATGCCTGCCATGACGGAAATTCCGCACTGGAGCATCTGAACTGCGAACGCTGTGACCTGGTACTGCTTGATCTGAATCTGCCCGATCTCGACGGCATTGAAGTACTCCGCCATCTGAGATCTTACGATCATGAAACCTGTGTACTCATTATGTCCGCAAGGAGCCAAATCGCCGATAAGGTAGAAGGGTTGGACGTCGGAGCCAGTGATTATCTCGTCAAGCCTTTTCATCTGGATGAACTCAAAGCGCGCATCCGCAGCCTGACCAGACGCAAATTCATCCAGCACGATATATGCCTTGTCTGTGGTTCCCTTCGCTTTGATACCCGGGCACGAAAAGCTTATGCAGGAAATCGGGAGATTGAGCTGACGCGGAAAGAGAACAACATCCTGGAATACCTGATGCTTCATCAGGGCCGGCCCATCAGCCAAGAGGAATTCATTGAACACGTGTGGGACGGTAGCGTGGACAATTTCAGCAATTCCATCCGCGTACATATGTCATCGCTCCGAAAGAAACTCAAGATTGCACTGGGATATGATCCCGTCTCTAATCGCATCGGCGAAGGATACCAGATTGGAGGAAATGAGAAATGAGAAAAACATCGCTCCGATGGCGCATCACTTTTTTATCCCTGGTAATGCTCATTCTAACGTGTGTCTCGATGAAAATCATGATATGCACTGCCGGCCAGGCACAGATGACAGAATTGGGAAGAACGGTTCAGCTTTTCGATGAGGAACACCAGGGAAAAGAAGTATCTTCAGAGTCGCTCACCCGCTTCACCCAGGATTTCTCCCGGGAACTGAGTAATGCCAAAATGCAATTTTGCATGTACAATTGGTACATCACCGGAACAGTCATCGTCATCAGCAGTGTCGTCGTGTTCTATATCAGCAGGCGTTCTCTTGATCCGCTAAAAAGGTTTTCCGAACAGCTGGAAGAAATCCAGATGAAGAACCTAACGAATATGCGTATGAAAAAGGGTCATCCGGCGGAATTGGAGGTGCTGAGAAAATCACTGAACGATATGCTGGATCGAATATCCCGAGCCTTCGAGGCTCAGCATCAATTCACCTCCAACGCAGCCCATGAACTTCGGACCCCGCTTGCACTGATGCAGGCACAGCTCGATATTTGTGCGGAGGAAAACGCGGAGATTTCCGGGAAGATGTCTGACACCATCACCATGATTCGAGAACAGACCGAGCGACTGTCGAACATGGTTCGGATCCTGCTCGAAATGAGCGAGTTGCAGACCGTGCCGTGCAGCGACCTGATTCGCCTGGCCCCGATGATTGAGGAAATTCTGACGGACCTCGCTTCCCTGGCGGAGGAAGACAATATCACACTGGAACAGTTCGGAGAAGATTACATCGTTCGGGGAAGTGACATTCTGATATACCGCGTTATTTTCAACCTTGTGGAGAATGCGATCAAATACAATCGTAAAGGCGGGAACGTGTCTGTAACCACTTCACATTGTAGCGATAAGGTGCACGTCTCCATTGCGGACACCGGGCATGGCATTCCGGATGAATCCAGGGAGAACGTTTTCCAACCCTTCTTCCGTGCCGATACCGCCCGAAACCGCACCCTCGGCGGAATCGGCCTCGGTCTTTCTCTCGTCTGGGAAATCGTTAATCTGCATGAAGGTACGGTAAGCATCCAAGAAAGCAATGAAAGTGGCACGATTGTGCTCCTTGAATTTCCGCATGCGCTGTAATCATCAGAAGGCGAAGCCCTAAGTCGGTCCCCAAGGCGAAAGGCCGTAAGGATATACCCCCACCGACATCCATCTTACGCAATTTCAGCGGCTCCATTCTCAATTCCCCGATCTTCTCAATTCCTCAATCATGCGTTATAATGCGTTATAATCAGTTAAAATAGTTAAAATCAAGATGGTTGAATGCCGCAATGTCCGGCAGAAAGGAAGATGATTATGTTTCGAGAAATGCGCCGCTTCCGTCAGCAACTTACCGCAGAGGATTGCAACAAGGTGTTGCGAGAGGAATGGCGAGGAATTCTGTCTGTACACGGAGAAGACGGTTATCCTTAC
>CAVKJB010000001.1:36964-166139 GCA_963656785.1 Acutalibacteraceae bacterium
TCTCAAATGCTATCCGAGCACAGAAGAAGTCGACCGCGCCATGGCCGGCAATGCCCACCGTGCCCAGCTTCTCGAACTTACCATTGATCACATGACGGGGAAGCGGGTCAACGAGAAGTGATTCCGTCCGTTTCCGTGAGGGCAATTGGATCACGGCAGTTCTCCGAACCTGCTTTTAACCAAAAACACGTAGAATCTTAATAAAAAAGCCTTATTATATTAGAATAAACAACAACTATTCCCGCATTAATCGCGAGTTTTCTTTTATACAAACAGCACGGCTCCTTTCGTCCAGGCAGCCGTGCTGACATATGCTATAGGGGATTGTTATTGTTGCAACCTGCGTTTTTTCGTCATTTCTTCGACAGAATTCGCCTCAAATACTGCCCGGTATAGGATTCTGCGCACTCGGCGACCTCTTCCGGCGTTCCGGTTGCCACGATGGTCCCCCCTCCTTCCCCTCCGTCCGGGCCCAGGTCGATGATATGATCCGCACATTTGATAACATCCAGGTTGTGTTCGATAACAAGCACGGTGTTTCCGTCATCCACCAAGCGGTTCAATACATACATCAACTTGTCCACATCCGCGAAATGAAGGCCGGTCGTCGGTTCATCCAGGATATAGAGCGTACGTCCGGTACTTCTCTTCGAAAGCTCGGTTGCCAGTTTAATTCGCTGTGCCTCACCGCCAGACAGCTGCGTCGATGGCTGTCCCAGCTTCACATACCCCAGTCCTACATCATCTAATGTTTTGAGATAACGTAAAATAGCGGACTGGTTAGCAAAGAATGGCAATGCTTCCGAGACGGACATGTCCAGCACCTCGGATATATTTTTCCCCTTGTAACGTACTTCGAGGGTCTCATGGTTATACCTTGCACCACCGCACACATCGCACGGCACGTAGACATCCGGCAGGAAGTGCATCTCCACTTTCGTGATGCCGTCGCCATGGCATGCCTCGCAGCGGCCGCCTTTGACATTGAAACTGAATCGTCCCTTGGCATAACCGCGCATCTTGGCCTCCGGCATCTGAGCGAAGAGGTCTCTGATGGGATCAAACATGCCCGTGTAGGTTGCCGGATTGGAACGCGGCGTCCGGCCGATGGGAGACTGATCGATATCGATCACTTTGTCGAAATTCTCAATTCCGCGAATTTCCCGATACTTGCCCGGCGTCTCCTGCAGACGGTTGGTCACAGATGCCACGCCTTTGTAAATAATCTGATTCACCAGGCTGCTCTTTCCGGATCCGGAGACGCCGGTGACGCACACGAGTTTCCCCGCTGGAATCTCCACATCGATATTCTTCAGGTTATTCTCAGCGGCACCGAGAACCTGAAGCGACAGTCCGTTTCCCGGCCGGCGATTCTTCGGAATTTCAATCCTACGAACCCCGGATAAATACTGACCGGTGATCGACTCCTTGCACGCCTTCACATCCTCCACGGTGCCCTGCACCACGAGCTTACCGCCGTAGATACCGGCACCCGGTCCGATGTCCACGATGTGATCAGCGGCATACATGGTATCTTCATCGTGTTCTACAATAATTAGAGTATTCCCCATATCTGTTAGATTCCGAAGTGCAGAAAGAAGCTTGTCATTATCCTTCTGGTGAAGACCGATGCTCGGTTCATCGAGGATATACAGGACTCCAACCAGTCCGGAACCAATCTGCGTCGCTAAGCGAATGCGCTGCGATTCACCGCCGGACAACGTACCGGCTGCGCGGGACAGCGTCAGGTAACCGAGCCCGACTGTCTGAAGGAAGGAAAGACGGTCATTGATTTCCTTGGTGATGAGGCGTGAAATGGCTTGTTCGCGCTCGGTCAAGTGGAGATTCTGAAAGAATGCGATCGCCTGAACGACGGACATATCGGTCACTTCGATGATATTTTTGCCCCCGACGGTTACCGCGAGAACCGTGTCCTTCAGTTTCCGGCCGTGGCAAGTCGGACACTCCGCTTCTGTCATCATGTCGCCGATCTTCTCGCGGATATAGTCAGACTTCGATTCGCCATAGCGCCGCTCGAGGCTCGGAATGATTCCCTCAAAAGTGTGATTCATATGAGATACGCGGCCGCTTCGGCTGGTGTACGTGTACTTCAGTTTCCGCGTTCCGGTGCCGTAGATCAGTTCGTTCTTAAAATCTTCCGGCATATCCTTGTACGGCTTGGTGATGTCTGTGTCGTGGTCTTTACCAAGCTGATGGAGCATCTGACGATAGAAACCCATGGCGTCCATGCTGGCGAAAACATTTCCCATCGCGCCGTTCACCAGGCTCTTGTTCTCATCCGTCACCAACGCCTCGGGTTGGATTCGCAGCGTGAATCCAAGACCCGTGCAGGTCTCGCAGGCACCGTATGGCGCATTGAAAGAGAACATGCGCGGTTCCATCTCTTCAATCCCCCTGCCATGATCCGGGCACGCCAGGAGCGTGCTGTACGTCTCCTCATATTCCCGTCTGCTGTCGATCCCCCTGCCCTCTGCAGCGTTATCGTCACCTCCGTTCGGATTTCCGGATGCCGTACTGTCAGTACTGTCGGCCTTTCGAGTCTCCGCAAACAACACCGTCGCCAACCCTTCGCCTTCGCGAATCGCCAACTCCACCGATTCCGCAACTCTACTCCGATTATCCTCCCGAAGAATAATTCGATCGATAGCAATCTCAATGGTATGTTTCTTTTTCTTATCTAACAATATTTCACCATCATCCAAGCGGCGCATCTCTCCATCCACCCGCACTCGGGTGTATCCATCTCGCTGAATTCGGTCAAAAATAGCTTTATGTTCTCCCTTTCGCCCGCGAATCACCGGAGCAAGAATCGTCATTCGAGCGCCGATGCTGTGTTCCATGATGTGGTCTACGATGCTGTCAACCGACTGACCGGATATTTCCCGTCCGCAGACCGGACAATGCGGAATGCCAATGCGGGCATACAGAAGGCGCAAATAGTCGTAGATTTCCGTCACCGTTCCCACGGTTGAACGCGGGTTTTTGTTCGTCGTCTTCTGATCGATGGAAATCGCGGGTGAAAGGCCCTCGATTACCTTAACGTCCGGCTTCTTCATCAGTCCCAGAAACTGGCGTGCATAGGAAGAAAGACTCTCTACGTATTTCTTCTGTCCCTCCGCATATATGGTATCAAAAGCCAGCGAGGACTTCCCCGATCCGGAAAGTCCGGTGAATACGACCATCTTGTCCCTCGGAATCGTCACATCCAGATTCTGCAGGTTATTCTCGCAGGCGCCTTTAATTACAATGTTCTTCTCCATTCGTTATCCCATCCGTTTTCTATGCTTCATTTCTTTATCATTCTATTCTTTGGTCTCAAATCCTTGTTGTGCTCAGTGGAAGGGTTTCTCACCAGCGACTCGCTGCTACACTGCATAAGTATATCATCCGATGAAAGCATATGCAAACATTTGTTCGTTATTTCGTCTCATTGCTCATTCGTCAGGAGACCTTGAAAAATCATGCCTTCTATTGTATATTTTATCTGGTCAGTTCTTGACAAACAAGCATGCTGAGCGCATAATGGATTGTATATTTATAATTCTTTGTGAATTTTTATTCTCATTTATTCCCGCAATACATCCCGGGCTTGCAAAGGAAAACTGCACCGACGAGTTTCCAAAGCAACGCGTCCGGAATTCGGGAAGAACACGTTCTGTGCATCCCTCCGAACAATCCAACAGGATCACGAAAGGATCACGAAGGGCGATCCCGCTTGCAGCGGCAGTGCGGGTGAAATTCATCGTAACATATCAATGAGAAAGGTGACTAGAGATGATGAAAGTTTTTATTGACGGAAGCTACGGAACCACCGGACTTCGCATCTACGAGCGCTTGTCCGCCCGATCGGACATCGAGCTGATCACGATTCCCTACGAGGATCGCCACAGCGAGTCCGCCCGATCGGAAGCGTATCGCACGGCGGATCTTGTTTTTACCTGCTTACCGGATGCAGCGGCGAAAGAAGCTGCACTTCTCGCGAACCAATATGACGTCCGCGTCATCGACGCCTCCACGGCGCACAGAGTGAACCCGGACTGGACATACGGTTTCCCGGAAATCACGGGCGAGGATTCCATTCGCAATGCGAAGCGCGTTGCGAACCCGGGATGCCACGCCAGCGGCGCCACTGCGCTGATCTACCCGCTGATACGGGCCGGTCTGATTTCACACGACGTAAAGCTGCAGTGTTTTAGCATTACGGGCTATTCCGGCGGGGGTAAAAAAATGATTTCTCAGTACGAAGCGGCCGACGCGGATCCTCTTCTCGCGGCTCCGAGGATGTACGGCCTCAGCCAGCATCACAAACACCTGCCGGAAATCGGGAAGGTGAACGGGCTTCGCTACGAGCCGATTTTCTGTCCGGTTGTATCGGATTACTACAGCGGGATGGAATCCATCATACCCCTGTTCGGCAGCGATGTGAACGGCTGCCTGGAAGACATTCGCGATGCGTACCGGAGCTTCTACACTGGTTCGCTGGTCTATTACAAGGACGATGCGGATGAAGAAGGTTTCCTCTCCGCTGGCAGCATAAGCGGCCGCGATGATATGGAAATCTCCGTATACGGAAATGAAGAACGGATGTTGCTGGTGGCACGTTTTGACAACCTGGGCAAGGGAGCATCCGGATCAGCCATCCAGAATATGAATCTGATGATGGGTATCGATCCGACAACGGGATTGGTGCTGGGCGAAAAACGATAGTTAAACGCAGCAAAGCCACCTGTATGAAAGGATTTACATATGAAAATCAAGAATGTCCGGGGCGGCATCTGTGCGCCGACCGGATTTCTCGCCGCCGGCGTCCACTGTGGCGTTCGACCAAATAAGAAAAAGAATGATCTTGCAATGATTGTCAGCGACCTGAATGCGGACTGCGTCAGTGCCGGACTCTATACGCGAAATCACGTCAAAGCTGCTCCGGTACAGCTCGATATCGAGACCGGAAGACATGGTCACTGTCGTGCCATTTGCGTGAATTCCGGCATTGCCAACGCATGTGCACCGAACGGCATGGCGCACGCAAAGGAGATGCAGGCGCTCGCTGCCGATGCACTGGGAATCACGCCGGAAGACGTGTTGGTCAGTTCCACCGGTATCATCGGTAAAGAATTGAACATGGATTGCATTCGCGAAGGAATCCCCATCATCGCCGATAACCTGGCACATACGGAAGACGCATCCGATGAAGTGGCGCGGGCCATCCTGACCACGGATACTTTCAAGAAAGAACTGGCATACCGATTTCAGGTCGGTGGAAAGACCATTACGTTAGGCGGCATTTCCAAAGGCTCCGGCATGGTACACCCGAACATGGGGACCACCCTCACTTACCTCACCACGGATCTGGCCATCACGGCAACCATGCTCCATCAGGTACTGCAGGAGGTGTGCAACGTTACTTTTAACCGAATCAGTATCGACGGAGAAATGTCTACAAACGATTCTCTGATTATTCTGGCCAACGGACTGGCAGACAACGACATCATCGATCGGGAATGTCACGAGCTGGATCAGTTCCGCGAGGCGCTGCTTCAAATGTGCACCGAGTTCGCCCGCATGATCGCAAAAGACGGAGAAGGCGCCAAGCATCTGGTAACCTGTACGGTACAGGGTGCGGCGGATGAGGAGCAGGCAGTAGCACTGGCGAAGTCCGTCATCAAATCGACTCTGACAAAGACAGCAATTTTTGCCAACGACGCTAACTGGGGACGTATTATGGTGGCGATGGGGTATTCAGAAATTCCATTCAACCCCGACCGCGTGCAAATTGAGTTTGCATCGGAGGCGGGACAGATTACCGTCTGCCGCGACGGTGTGGGGGTGAATATCGATGAGGATTACGCAACGGAGATTCTGGGCGAAGATGAAGTCGAGATACGAATTACGATCGACAATGGCATCGCCTCCGCAACCTGCTGGGGCTGTGATATTACCTATGACTACATTAAGTTGAACGGTAATTACCGGAAATAGTCCATCGGATTATTTGAGGCAGACAGATTTCCAATCGTAAGGATATTTTCGAACAAATAATTTCAGGAATTGAAAATCAATAGAGAAAGGGATAGGGAACTATGACAGACATCAAAGAATTGGACAAGAAATACGTAACCGGAACCTACAACCGGTTCCCAGTGCTGATTATGCACGGCAAGAATGACCTCTGCTGGGACGAGAACGGAAGAGAGTATATCGATCTGGAGTCCGGCTATGGTACGAACTCCTTCGGCTTCTGCGACGATACATGGTTGGAAGCGGTCACAACGCAGCTTCATCAAGTCCAGCATACGTCCAACCTCTACTATACTGAACCTTGTGCAAAACTAGCCTCTCTCCTGGCGGAAAAGACCGGCATGGCAAACATGTTTTTCGCCAACTCCGGCGGTGAAGCCAATGAGTGCGCACTTAAGGCCGCACGCCGCTATCAGAAAATCCACAAAGGTTCAGAATGCTTTGAAATCATCTCCATGGAGAACAGTTTCCACGGTCGCAGCTACGGATCGCTGACCGCAACCTGCAATCCACACTACCATGAGGGTTTTGAACCGCTGGTTCCGGGTTTCAAATATGCGAAATTTAACGATATCGAGAGCGTGAAGGCTGTTATAGATTCGAAGAAGACGGCCGCCATTCTCGTGGAGTGCGTCCAAGGTGAAGGCGGTGTCAACGTGATGACGCAGGAATTTGCGGATGGACTCGCAACGATTTGCAAAGAGAACGATATACTCTTAATTTGCGATGAGGTGCAGGCGGGTAACGCGCGTACCGGAAAATTCTATTCGTACGAGCACTTCGGCTTGAATCCGGACATCGTCACCACTGCCAAGGGTGTGGGCGGTGGACTGCCGATCGGCATCTGCATGTTCAGTGAGAAGACGAAGGTGGCACTGATTCCGGGAACACATGGCACCACGTTCGGTGGCAATCCGGTAGCATGTGCCGGTGCCATCTCGTTGATTGAAAGAATGGATCAGAATTTCCTGGACTCTGTGAACCAGAAATCCCAGATGATTTTCAATGCGTTAGAGGGAAAGAAGGGTATCGCAAAGGTCGAAGGTCTCGGCTTGATGGTCGCTTTCACGCCGGCCGAGAAGAAGGCTTCGGACATCGTAAACGAATGCATCGATCAGGGCGTCCTCTGCATCACCGCGGGCCCAAGCAACGAGAAAGTGCGCCTTCTACCACCGCTGACCATTACCGAAGAACATCTTGCAAAGGCACTCGAAGTAATCGCAAAGATTGCGGCAGAATAGTCTAAGGTGCTGATTAATAATGACAAAATCATCTCCGTTAAACGCGTTTTTCTCGCAGCAGGGCAATGCCCCTACTCCTCGCGTCACCCATAACGGAGCCTCGCATCTAATGTAGAGTTTTCTTTATATACAAAAGCTCAAGCCTACCTGGCTTGAGCTTTTTCGTTACTTTAGCCATAAAGGCTCAAGCCCGCGTACTGCTCCGAAGTTCGAAGAGCATATCGCGGAGCTCCGCTGCACGCTCGAACTGCAAATCCGAAGCCGCCTGCTTCATCTCCTTCTCCACCTTTCGGATGGTCTCCTTGAGTTCCTTGGCTGTCATTTCCTTCGGATGCCGGAACTCGTTCTCCCCTGTATACTCCAGCGTCGCAGAAGCAATATCACGGATCGGTTTCACAATAGTCTGCGGCACGATGCCATGCGTCTTATTGTATTTCGTCTGTATTTCGCGGCGTCGAGCCGACTCATCGATAGTGTAGCGCATTGCCTTCGAAATGCGATCCGCATACATGATTACACGTCCATGAGCGTTTCTCGCCGCACGGCCCACTGTCTGCATCAGAGATGTCTCCGTACGGAGGAACCCCTCTTTGTCCGCATCAAGAATTGCCACAAGAGATACCTCCGGGAGATCCAAGCCCTCTCGCAACAAGTTAATTCCCACCAGAACATCGAACTTACCGAGGCGGAGATCTCGGATGATTTCCTGACGTTCGAAGTTATCAATATCGGAGTGCAGGTAACGCACGCGAACGCCTTGATTTTCGAGATACTTGGAAAGATCTTCTGCCATTCGCTTGGTCAGTGTCGTAATCAGGACGCGTTCGCCGGCATCTGACGTGCGGTAGATTTCCGTCAATAGATCATCGATCTGGCCATCCGTCGGTCGCACTTCAATTTCCGGATC
This sequence comes from Acutalibacteraceae bacterium, assembly GCA_963656785.1. Taxonomy (GTDB): domain Bacteria; phylum Bacillota; class Clostridia; order Peptostreptococcales; family Anaerovoracaceae; genus Mogibacterium_A. Next base: position 45,152 of record CAVKJB010000001.1, read on the forward strand.
CACCAGTCCGGTCGGGCGAATAACCTGCTCGGCGCTGATTCCACCGGATGCTTCCACTTCGTAAGCCGCCGGTGTTGCGCTGACATAAAGCGTCTGGTTCACCAACTTCTCGAATTCCTCGAACTTCAGCGGACGATTGTCCAGTGCCGACGGAAGTCGGAATCCGTATTCAATCAATGAGCTTTTACGCGCTCTATCACCATTATACATTGCACGAAGCTGCGGTAACATCGCATGGGATTCATCAATAATTGTCAGAAAATCCCCATCCGGGAAATAGTCGAGCAGCGTATACGGCCGCTCTCCCGGCTTCAGGAAATTGAGATGTCGCGAGTAATTCTCGATTCCCTTGCACGTGCCGATTTCCATCATCATTTCGAGGTCGTAATTGGTGCGTTGCTCGAGGCGCTGCGCTTCCAATAGCTTCCCGTTATCCCGAAACCACTTGAGGCGCTCGCTAAGCTCCTCCTTAATATTTCGCGCCACCAGCTTCATGTCGTCTTGGTTCGTCACGTAATGTGATGCCGGAAAAATGGAAATGTGGTTTCGAATACCGGTCATCTCTCCGGTGACCGGATTCATCTCCTTAATCGAATCAATCTCATCCCCGAACATCTCCACACGAACCGCTTCTTCTCCGCCCGCCGGATAGATGTCGATAATATCGCCGCGCACACGGAAGGTTCCGCGGTGAAAATCCATGTCATTCCGATCATATTGCATGTCCACCAGTTTCCGAATCATCTCGGTTCGATCAATTTCCATGCCCGGCCGCAGAGAAAGCAGCTGATTCCGGTAAGACGTCGGACTTCCAAGTCCGTAGATGCAGGAAACGCTGGCCACCACGATGGTGTCCGGGCGTTCTAACAGCGCTGCCGTCGCAGAGTGACGAAGCTTGTCAATCTCATCGTTGATATCCGCATCCTTCTCAATATAGGTGTCCGTCGATGGCACGTAGGCCTCCGGCTGGTAATAGTCGTAGTAGGAGACGAAATATTCTACGGCATTATCCGGGAACATCTCCTTGAATTCACCATAGAGCTGTGCAGCCAGTGTCTTATTGTGAGAGATAACCAGCGTTGGTTTCTGAAGCTGCTGAATCACGTTCGCCATGGTGAAAGTCTTGCCGGAACCCGTTACGCCGAGCAGCGTCTGACAACGCTTTCCCTCCCGGAATCCCTGCACCAGTGCGTCGATCGCCTCCGGCTGATCCCCGGTGGGTTCATAAGGGGCCTTGAGGTTAAAAGCAAATTCACCTCGCGTGCTGCTTCCGACGATATGTCGTTGTCCGTTGTCCGTTTCTCTCAAATATCCATTCTCTCCCACGAACTCATTCCTCCGTTCCTTCCGAGTTCCATTTCCATCGTTATTCCAATCCGTGTGTCGATTGTGTATTTCGATCAGTCATTCCGATCAATCCATTGTATTATTATTCAGGTATCTTGGAGAAGAAAAAGCGGCCCTTCTGAAAGGGTCGCCATCCATTTTCCGGAAATATCCGTACTTCATCTAATGCGAAGCATTCAGCTTGCCCTGGCATTTCCCAAAGAATTTCTCGTTATTGATAACAAAGCGTTCGTGCGTACCCTCACCGATTAATTCCACTTCATCATAGGCCTTCACGCTAAATACAACTCTGCGGCGATCCACCTCAATCACTTCCGCGATACAAGTTACCGCCATTCCAACCGGCGTTGCCGCAAGGTGCTTCACGTCGATGTGCGTCCCGACGGTGCCTTGCCCCTCTTCTAAGGATTCCTGAACGGCAGCTTGTGCAGTTCCTTCCATCAAGGCAATCATGTAAGGGGTTGCCAGTACTTCAAGGGCACCGCTTCCCATGGATGCCGCGGTCATGTTATTCTCTACAACGGTCTTCGTTTCCTTCTTCAATCCCACTTCAATCATTTTGTTTTCTCCTTCTTGATTATAGTCAAATATATTGCTGTCTTGCCGAGTAAATCGGCAGAATGTTGCCTGCCCCAAGCTCCGCTGCCGTCCGGCTGACTTCGGGGAACCTATGAAATATGCGGTACTTTCGGTTGCGTACTGCCAAGTATTATCTGCTTATAGCGGATCATCTTTCGCCTAACACTTTTCTTGATTCTACCCGTCCATTCTTCCGGTGTCAACGTCCGATGGAAATCAATCGGGCAGAACCCTTCTTGTTTTATAGTATTTAAAACTCATTCGGAAACAACTACGCATCCATTCTTACAATTGTGCCGCAGTCTATCTGTCATATCCAGGTGAATCGTCGCATAAATTTCCTACACTTGTTCCTGCACTTGTTTCTAAAACAATTCCAGACAGTTAAGTCAAATTTACAGTTATCCACTTATAATGATAAAGCTGTTTCTGAGGGCTCACTGCGCCTTGGCAAAGCCGAGATTCAGCAATAAGTTCGAATTCAATGCGGTTCCACCGTTGATTGAATTCCGCGATATCGAGAGAAGGAGAAAGAATTATACAATGAAGAAAGATGTGTTGTGGAACAGCTATTCTCCGGCTCAGCAGGAGGAAATGCAGACTGTCTGCAAACGTTACATGGCGTGCCTTGATGAAGGTAAGACTGAACGCGAAAGTGCCCGCCTCACGATTCGTATGGCGGAGGAAAGCGGGTACCGAAATCTGAAGGATGTCATTGCCGAAGGGAGGTCGCTACAGAGCGGCGACAAAGTCTACTATGTGTACAACGAGAAGCTTCTGATCCTGTATCACATCGGCAGTGATCCGATGGAGAATGGTATGAATCTTCTGGGTGCTCACATTGACTCGCCACGCATGGATGTAAAACAGAATCCGCTGTATGAGAAGAATGGATTTGCTTATCTGGATACCCACTACTACGGTGGAATTAAGAAATATCAGTGGGTGACTCTTCCGCTTGCCATTCACGGTGTTGTCGTTCGAAAGGACGGCACACGCATCGATATTGCCATCGGTGAGAAGGATTCAGATCCGGTATTTACGGTGTCGGATCTTCTGATTCACCTCGCACAAGAGCAGCTGACCAAGAAGGGGTCAACGGTCATCGATGGCGAATCGCTGGACATTCTGATTGGAAGCATTCCGATGTCAGAAGAGGAACATGCTTCCGAGGAAGAGAAACTAGCGGCAAAAGAACAGCGGAAGGAAGCGATTACCGCAAATATTTGCCGCATTCTTGAAGAGCAGTACGGTTTTGAGGAAGAGGACTTCCTCTCCGCGGAGCTGGAAGTTGTTCCGGCAGGACACTGCAGGGAGCTCGGATTCGACCGCAGTATGATTATCGGATACGGTCAGGACGATCGAATCTGCGCATTCACCTCGCTGATGGCCATGCTTGACAGCGAGACACCGGCACGCACTGCCTGCTGTATCTTGGTAGACAAAGAAGAAGTCGGCAGTATGGGTGCCAGCGGCATGCAGTCGAAAATTTTCGAGAATGCTACCGCGGAGATTCTGCACTGTATGGGCTTGAGCGATCATATCTCACTCCGACGGACATTGCAGAATTCCAAGATGTTGTCTTCCGATGTCAGCGCAGGATACGATCCGCTCTATGAATCCGTATTCGAACCGAAGAATGCCGCATTTCTGGGCAAAGGGCCGGTATTTAACAAGTTCACCGGCGGCCGCGGAAAGAGCGGTTCCAGCGACGCAAATCCGGAATATATCGCTGAGATTCGCCGGATTCTCGCAGACAATCATGTTCAATTCCAGACTGCGGAGATGGGCAAGGTCGATGTCGGTGGCGGCGGAACGATCGCATATATCATGGCCAACTACGGCATGGAAGTGATCGACTGCGGCGTGGCTATTCTGTGTATGCACTCCCCTTGGGAGATTTCCAGCAAGGCAGACGTCTACGAAACGTATCGCTGCTACAAAGCCTTTATCAAAGATATGCAATAGCAACCGCAAATGCATGGTGCTACATATAAATTACAGATCAAATCATAGAAAGAGAGATTAATCCAATGAACAAAAAAATGCTAAAGAAATCGACTTTTGAAGTCGTATTATATGTTGTTTCCGGGCTGCTTGCGCTGTACACCCTGTACATGCTGTACAGCACCGTTACTTACCTGATGTCCTACTTCTCACAGTACGGTTCTTCCTTCGCTGCAAATTTCGGCACAGCAATGGGTTACATTCTGACCCAGTGCATCAGCTATCTGATCTATGCAATTATCGTTTTTGCACTGGCTAAAGTATACCGAGAGGTTCGCAAAGCCAATCCGGATAATTATCTAAGTGAAGCAGAATCGAAGGCACTTCAGAGAGCAAAGGAAGCGAAGAGGCTGGAGAAGGCCGAGAAGAAGGCTTCTAAAGCGGAATCAAAGGCAAAAGCAAAGGTCAATGAAAAAGCAGAAGAGGAAAAGAAATCGGCTGACAAAGAGGATGACAAGAATGAGCCAGCTGTTTCCGAAGAGCCAATTGCCGAAGTCGATTTCGAAGAAACGCTGGCACATGTGGATAGCGAAATGGCAGAGGTCGATACGGCTAACGAGAAGGCAGATGAGGAATCGGAAAAAACGTCGGAGGAATAATCCTTTTACGAGAAACATTACCGAAACAATATTTAGGCAAATGAGGGCGAAGTGTTCAAATTCGAACACTTCGCCCTCATTTGTCTATTGTTCCAGTAAGGAATTTCCCTTAGGATAAAGCCAGTTCAAGAAGAATCTACCATTCATTAGAATTGATGGGGGTGAATACGCCGTGAGGAAACTACAAGTTGCACGATATGGTTATCTTTTAATTTCACTGCTATTTTGCCTGTCGGCTTTTGCGTACTGGCTGATACCCACAAGACCTCCTACTATTACCTGCTGGGTGAGTGGCGGCATACTGATTGCTTACGGTGTAATTCGAATATTAGGTTTTTTATCTGAAGATCTGTATTGCCTTGCCTTTCGTTACGACCTTGCCGGTGGTCTGCTCCTGATCGTGCTTGGCACTATGATCTGGGTCAAGGGAACCAACTGTTATCCCTACCTGATCCCGGGACTTGGATGGATTGCCCTGTTAGACAGTTTTTCCAAAATTCAGATGTCCAAGGAGGCCAAAGATTTTGGATTACAGCAATGGAGGATTCTTCTTCTGATGGCTATTCTGACTGCGTTCAGTAGTTTTCTTCTTGTTCTAAATGAGTTTTCGAACCCACTCATTGATACCTTAGTGGGTTGCACTCTGTTAATGGAAGGTTTTATGAATTGCCTTACCGTAATATGCACCGTAAAACAAAGTAAAAAAAAGGCTCTGCCGAGGGGAAAGTTTCCCGATGACGGAGCAGAAAAAGGAGAGTAAGACTATGAGTGTTGCAAATACTATCAAGAAATTTGGTTTGGAACAGGCATTTCGTTACCTGTACCAAGATCCAGAGGAGAATCTTCTGAAAATGATGGACTGGGCGGATAAGTTTTCCGGTGGCGAGTTGGAATCACAGCGCAAGGTTATTCGAGAAGCGATGGAAAATCCTGCACATCCTTATCACGCCTACATTATGCACGTGATTCGCGACATTGACCCAGAGGTCATGAAAACACTGACGGTTAACTTCTTCATCAACGCCTGTTTGAGCGGCTGGCCGAAGCAGGAAGAAAACCGTGCAAAGTATAACTGCAATATTCCCTGGGCAATTCTTCTGGATCCCACCTCTGCCTGTAACCTTCATTGCACCGGCTGTTGGGCCGCGGAATACGGAAACAAGCTGAACCTGACCTTTGACGAAATTGACAACATCATTCAGCAAGGCAAAGAGTTGGGTGTATATATGTATATATACACCGGCGGTGAACCGCTGGTGCGGAAAAAAGATTTGATTCGCCTATGTGAAATGCATGATGACTGCGTTTTCCTCTGCTTCACCAATGCCACGTTGATCGATGAGGATTTTGCCAGCGAAATGTTGCGGGTCAAAAACTTCATCCCTGCGATTTCTCTGGAAGGGGATGAAATCTCCACAGACAGCCGGCGCGGAAACGGCATCTATCAGAAGGTCGTTCATGCAATGGAACTGCTACACGAGAAGAAACTCCCCTACGGCATTTCCTCTTGCTACACCAGCACGAACTATGAGTCCATCACCTCGGATGCCTACTTTGACAGCTTGATTCATATGGGAGCTTATTTTATTTGGTACTTCCACTACATGCCGGTTGGTAACGATGCCGCACCGGGGCTGATGCCCAATCCAGAACAGCGGGAAGCCGTATATCACCGTATTCGCCGTCTTCGTGCTACCAAGCCTCTTTTTGCTATGGACTTTCAGAACGATGCCGAGTATGTGGGAGGCTGTATTGCAGGAGGGAAGCGGTATCTGCACATCAATGCCAACGGCGATGTAGATCCCTGCGTGTTCGTCCACTATTCCAACGCCAATATCCGGGATTGCACATTGCTGGAAGCGCTGCAAAGTCCAATCTTCATGGCCTATCATGAAAATATGCCTTTTAATGAGAACATGCTTCAGCCATGCCCTATGCTGGAAAACCCGGACGTGCTGAGAAAGCTGGTGAAAAAAAGCGGCGCACACTCCACGGATCCTCAGTCCCCGGAAACGGTGGATCATCTGTGCGGAAAGTGCGATTCCTATGCTAAATGCTGGAGCCCGGAGGCCGACCGGCTCTGGAAAAAACGTCAGGAGGAAAAGTCCATATAAAAAAATGCCGCGGTTTCCGCGGCATTTTTATACTTGATGCTCTTGTTCAACGGACTTCTGAATAGCCCGTTCTCCTGTACCGTCCATCAGAAAACAAAGTCTTTCTAGGTCAGACTCTAGATCATATTGCATGGAAGCATCCAGCCAGTCTAACAGACAACCATTCACCGCACACTTGTAATAACGATTCAGAATTACCGCATCTTTGACCGGAATCGAAACCGTCTGAGCAATCATGGAGAAATACTCATCCACCATGTGCTGAGAAAACCGGTTCATATAGACCAGAAAGGTTTCTCTGGGAACCGCCTGATACACATGAAGTACTGCTTTCTTGTGCGAAACACCATATTGCACCACAGGCTTGATACAGTCCAGCGGATGCCCCAGAAGGCAGTGGGTCGCAATCAGATCGCTCACTTTTTCATCCATTATCTCCTGAAGTAACGAGGGGATATCCGGGAAGTGATAGTAAAATGTATTTCGATTGACCCCACAGCGTTCCACAATATCTTTTACGGTGATTTTATTCATGGGACGTTCTTCCAAAAGCTGTGTAAATGCCGTTATAATCGAATTTCTTGTTCGTTTCATTTGGGATTCCTCCATTTTCTCACGAAGCGAAAAGGAGTATGGCAGAATCTACGTCTTCTATTCCGCCTTCCCGTTCTATTCCGCCTTCCCGGCACAGCCCAACACATCCACAATCTTGTGACGAACCATCTCTTCGATGGCCGTTCTTCCAGCGGTAAGATACTTCCGCGGATCGAAGTCGGCCGGATTCTCATACAGGTAACGTCGAATGGTGCCCGTCATCGCAAGACGAATGTCGGAGTCGATGTTAATCTTGCATACAGCAGAACGAGCCGCTTCTCTCAGTTGCTCCTCCGGCACGCCAATAGCGCCCGGCATGTCACCACCGAATTCGTTCACCATCTTCACGTACTCCTGAGGGACCGACGAGGCTCCATGCAATACAATTGGGAAACCCGGCAGTCTCTTCTCGCATTCATGAAGAACATCAAAGCGAAGCTGCGGTTTCGTTCCCGGTTTGAATTTATATGCACCGTGGCTGGTTCCGATAGCGATCGCCAGAGAATCGCATCCCGTCTTCGAGACGAATTCTTCCACTTCCTCCGGATGCGTGTAGGAGGAATCCTCTGCAGCAACCTGCACTTCATCCTCGATGCCGGCTAGCGTCCCAAGCTCTGCCTCAACGACCACGCCATACTTATGTGCATACTCCACTACCTGACGGGTAATCTCGATATTCTCTTGAAACGGTTTCGATGATGCATCAATCATGACCGAAGTGAAACCACTATCGATGCAAGACTTGCATGTCTCGAAATCCGGGCCATGATCCAGGTGAAGTGCAATCGGAATGTCCGGGCACTCCAGCACCGCCGCCTCCACCAGTTTCGTCAGATAAGTCGGATTTGCATAATTTCTTGCGCCTCTCGATACCTGGAGAATGACCGGTGCATGTTCCTCCCGGCATGCCTTCGTAATCGCCTGAACGATCTCCATATTATTTACATTGAACGCACCGATCGCATATCCGCCGTCGTAAGCCTTGCGGAACATGTCGGTGGTTGTTACTAAAGCCATAATTGTACCTCCTGTCTCATGGTGATATAGAATAAATACCCAATTTATACTCAGTATACCACAAATGTTCCGTTAAAAACAGATCTCACGCTCCGCCATTCTGGAGGCAACGCAAAGAAGCGTCGTTGTGCCGCACCTCGCAAAAAACCTGCACGGTATCCCATGCAGGCAACCTCAATTCTCATTTTCTCGCGCTCTCGCAGGACAAGACTTTCCGCTGCATCGTACCCTTGCGTGCTTCCATCGCCTCGTCCGAAAACGCATCGCCCATGTGCTGCTCTAATTCTTTTACCGAATTATTGAAACCCCACATTCTCGCTCCATGATTTTGGCAAACGACTCGACAACCGCCAGTACGATGCCGATGCAATGCTTCTTGCGATCCGGCTCCTTGAAGTCATAATCTGCAATCAGTGTCGGGCAAATCGCCGTGCCATACTCGGCAATCACATCGTCATTCAGTTCACGTACCAGGCTGCAGCACTTCTGATACTTCGGATCGCCCGGAATCGTGCGACCGAAAACCTTTCCGAGACACATCGTCGCACCGGCTACCGCACCGCATACATTACCACCGTCACCGAAGCCGAACGGAAAACCGGTACTCATAGCGATCGCATCTTCCGAGATTCCCAGGTCGTAGTACTTATTCAGAATGTATACCACGGTCTCCGAACACATATAACCACCCGTGAATGCCCCGACGGTCTTCTCCTTCAGATCATTCAAATTCACTTCTTTTACCATAGCATATCCCCCTCCGACGCTCCTGGAGTTACAAAATACATTACAAAACACATTACACAGAGTCATTATACACCACATGCCTTGGAAGATAAGATACGAATCCCCGTTTCTGCAAGATTACCTCCGTACAATCCCCCCCATACATCATCATACTCTTAGATGACATAGAACCAGGTCTCATCTTGTTCGAGTTCTTTCTCTTCCTTCTTGCGATGGTTCTTCTTGTCCACCACCATCTCATGGGTCTTAATGGTAACCGTCGTGTACGGCTCAACCGAGCGCGTCACGAACGCATTGCCGCCGATGACCGCACCCTCGCCAATAACCGTATTGCCACCCAGTACGGACGCTCCGGAGTACAGCGTCACGTGGTCCTCGATAGTCGGGTGGCGCTTGGTTCCGTGCATCTTCTGGCCGTCCTTCGTAGACAACGCACCGATAGTCACACCCTGATACACCTTGACATGCTCGCCGATAACCGATGTTGAACCCACAACAACGCCCGTTGCGTGGTCGATACAGAAATACTTGCCGATCTTCGCGCCCGGATGAATATCCACCCCTGTCTTCATGTGCGAATACTCCGTCATCATGCGGGGAATCAATGGGACATTAAGCCTCTGCAGTTCGTGCGCAAGTCGGTAGATAGATGTTGCCAAAACACCCGGATACGAAAGTAGAATCTCGTGTTTGCTGTTTGCTGCCGGATCCCCCTCGAAAGTCGCCTCAATATCTGTATCTAGATATTCACGTATCTTCGGGAACTGCCGGAAGTATTCCAGCGTGATCGCCTTCGCGCGTATTTTGCGGGTCTCCCGATCACAACTTCCGCACTGATCATCGTACAGAAGTGCCACTTCAATCTGCTTGCGCAACCGGTACATTACATCTTCAATCACCACAGAAATCTGCGTCTCCGTGTGAACCGTGTGGTAATCCTTGCTGCGATAATAACCCGGATACGCGATGGTCAGAAGCTCGTTCAAGATGATTTCCACCTGCTCCCGGTCCGGCTGTTCGAAGTACTTTAAGTTATCGATATCCCGACCCTTCCGGTAATCGTCAAGAATCGCCTGTGTCGCCAATTCCACCTCGCGGTTCAACTCTTCATCATTCTGTCCGCACATTACCGGAATATACTGTTCTGCGCCCTCGTAACGCCTTGCTTTATGCTCTGTCATGTTCACTCACCTCACTATTTGTCCATGTTAACATATTTTTCTGTTAAAAAAAAGGAAATGCACCAACAGATTGGTGCATTTCCCCTACACTTTATTATTAAACCACCGACTCTGCATACAGGATAGAAAGAAAGTTTAAAACGCAGAGCATGGCAATTTAACCATTCGCACGGCTGAAGTCGCCATTCGGAATTACTGGCTGTTGCTCACCTTCCAAGATGATTCCCACCTCTTCGCGGCGGACGAAGCGAACATTGTCCTGCGCCTCGGTGGCAATCTCCACACAATCGTCAGACATGCGTTCCATGTTATAGAGAATGTCGTTAAAAACATCGGTCAGCATTGGATCGCATTGACCGTCCTGTACACGTTTCAAGTGCGCTTTTCGGAATGCTTTCTGAGACTGGCGAAGTGTTTTCTTGGACTTGTTAATCTGTTCCACCGTAATTGGTGTTCCGTACGCTACAGCATCCATCGCAATGGTGTAGAACTTCTGGATATCTTCAAAGCATTCCACCAATTCACTTCTGGCAATGCCGGACAGATCTTTGCCCTGAATCACAATATCATATATCTGCTTTAGAATATCTCCGCTGCGAACAGACAGTCTCTTCAGAGTGGTTGCAACCCCCAGAAGGCCAGCTGCCTGATCGGATTGTTGTTCGTTCATCTTGCTGTCTTCATAGAGCTCTACGAGGTAGTCCGACACGGCACGATGCAAACTCTGAATAGCATTGGCTGTGTCTGCCAGCGGATTCTCGCTGTCCTGTGCGCCCGGACTCTTGACGAGTTCCTTCGTGTTCTGAATCATATCTATTACGAGATTTGCGATATTGCCAATCTCCCTGGAAGCGAGATACAACGCAGCGGACGGCTGACTTAACACGTGCCGGTCCAGGAACTTCGGTACGCTCGCATCATCGATCGGCTTCCGTTCGCCCTTGATAAGCCAGGAGACCCATTTTACCATGATTGGAATCAGCGGAACCCAGATGATAGTCATCGTGGTATTAAATATCGTATGAGCATTCGCAATCTGTCTCGAGATGACATCAACTTCCGCTCCCGATGGGGAGATGGACTGAATGAATTTCGCATAATACGGGATAAAGAAATAGAAGAGGGCAGTTCCCGTTACGTTGAAGGTGCAGTGTGCCGCTGCAACGCGCTTCGCATCCTTCGACTGACCGATGGATGCCAGCACAGCGGTGATGGTCGTGCCGATGTTATCGCCCAGCAGAATCGGAATCGCTCCAGCCAATCCGATGACGCTCGTGACTCCGTCCGGGCCCGCTTGGGAAGCAAAGTTCTGGAGAACAGCAATAGTGGCGGAGCTGCTCTGCACGACCAAGGTCATGGCGGTACCCAAGAAAACGCCCAGAATCGGAAGATCTTTGACCTGACCCATCATATTGAGGAAAAAAGCACTTGTCGCCAGGGGTTCCATAACGCTTCCCATGATTTCAATTCCTTCAAAGAGGAGACCGAAAGAGAAGATAACCATACCGACATTCTTGATTTTCTCCTTCTTGCAGACGAAAAACATCATGAAACCGATGAAAATAATCGGATAAATATAATCACTAATCTTAAAAGCTAGTAACTGTGCCGTCATCGTGGTTCCGATGTTGGCACCGAAGATAACGGAAATCGCCTGCGGCATACTGATTAAACCTGCACTGACAAATCCGATAATCATTACGGTGGTTGCGGAGCTGCTCTGGAGCACCGCGGTTACGATCGCTCCGGCAAGAACACCCATAATCGGGTTCTTCGTCAGAAAGGCCAAGATACGTTTCATCTTGTCGCCCGCTGCCTTCTGAAGTGCGTCACTCATAGCGGTCATTCCGTACAGGAACAGCGCAAGTCCGCCAAGCAGTCCAAACACGGTCTGTAAATTCTCGTTCATCTTTCTATCCTCCTTTGAACTATCATCATTCTATCGAGGAGGGATATTCTGAACTATCACCAGATTGTAAATCAAATATCAAATCTATGTAAAGTCGGAAAGGTGCAAGGAAAAATGCTTGTTTTTAGGCGGTTTTGGGCAGAAGGAGAAACAAGAATCGACAGCAGGGACAAAATTTCTATGACGAGGAGTTTACATTAGTGTATAATTAATTTGTTATTTCACAAGATTCGGAGGTACTAATGAACGGCGAAACGCGCAGAGAAGAAATTCTTCACAGATTGCAAAGCAGCAACAAGGTTCTTTCCGGAAGTGCACTGGCGAAGGAGTTCGGTGTCAGCCGGCAAGTCATCGTCACAGACATCGCCCTCCTTCGAGCACAGGGTATTCAGATCATTCCGACGCACTGGGGCTACGTGCTGAAAGATGGAGATCAGATGCATACGCGGATATATAAGGTGAAGCACACGGAGGAACAGGCGCGGGAAGAAATGGAGATCTTCGTGGATCAGGGCGCGTTTCTCCAGGATGTGTTCATTCATCATAAGGTCTACGGCACAATTCGAGGGGAGCTCAATATTCGCTCCCGCCGTGATATTACAAATTACCTGAATCAGCTCAAGGCCGGTTCCAGCAGGCTTCTCTCCCGCTCCACTTCCGGGTACCACTATCATACGGTCAGTGCCTCCAGCGAAGATGTGCTGGACGATATCGAGCAGGAGCTCCGGAAACATGGCTTCCTGGCCGAAGTGCGCCGATCGGAGGAGGATCAGTAGAGTTTTCGATACAGCTCATATCCAACGGCCTTCAGTAACTTCGGCACCTCCCGCATCTCCTTGCGAATGAATGCTTTGGTGGATTCCTTGAGTTCGGAATACGGAACCAACTCAGCGGAATGCTTGAGTTCCGAATCCTTGACCCCCGGAGTCCATCCTTCTTCCAGCTTGTCTTTAACCCAGCGACGATGCTCAATTTCCGACAACAATTCAAGATCCGGGCCATAGAGATCCCGAATCGCGTCCACGGCGTTCGGCACAATCGGCCGAATTCCGATTATCGCGTTGAATTGAATTAGATTCTCGCCCAGATAACGAATTCGGGAGCGATAACCTTCTTTGAAGAATTCATCCAAATTCTCCCACTCTGCCATCTCCGGTTCTTCCCAGATGGAGTCCAGCGCCGCCTGATTGGGTTCTCCATCCTCGCCCATCAACTCAAGCGATGCCTCCTGCAATCTTCTCTTTCGATACTCTTCGTGAGATGTCTCCGCGTACTTCTCAACCATACTTCCGAGAATTTGTTCGAACGTCATCTTTCTTTCAAAATCATTTACATCCAGGTGAATATCCAGCTGTTCGTTCATTGGCAGACTGGATGGAGTGAAGCGCGTCACGTGAGACAGACGGCACATCGCCAGAATGAATTCGAGGGAACGTGCACCGTGGCGATATTCTGACACGCGCAGCAGGGCAGAAAGAAGCCCCTTCGATATGCTCACCTTTCCCGACTCCTCATCGTACACGTTCGGAATACGCCGGATAATCTGCTGGCGTAAAAGCATCGCCCGGCGAATGATATGGCTTCGGTCCGTCGGGGAATCCGGATTCAGCCCGCGGATATTCAGAATACCCTTGAGACGGCTGACAAAGTCCGCGCCTTTAATTCTCTGAAATTCCAGAGCCTGCGCCTCATCGTCTCCCGGCAGGAATTCCTGGAAAGAGTGCGCCGTGCCGCCGGCAAAGACGAATACGGCCTGCTTAATCTTTCGAATTTTACCGTCCAGCGAATACTCCCCATCCTGCATCGGTGCCAGGAAATATCTCAGCCAGCCGCGGCTTATGCCATTCCGATCCGAATCGAATTCATCGAAAAACACCAGCGGAATGCTGCCCTCTGCACCGGTCAATGCTGCATCCAGTGCCGTAAATAGCTCTGCCGGGCTTTCGATCTGGGAAAGATTGATGGATGCTACCGCAAAGTTACCGCTGGTCTCCGCAATCTGCTTCACTCCGAAGGATTTACCGGATCCCGGATACCCGAAAACCGCAATGGACAGTGGCTGTACCGATTCGCCTAATCCTGTCGCGCTGCACTGCTCTGCGTAATCGTCGAGCAACATCTTGATCGTGTTGTAATTTTCGATTTCATTCGGATCCACAGTCGTCAGGTTGTTGTAATGGCACACCGGAACATGGCGAAGCAGCTTCTCCGGGCCGTCGAGGACGATCTCCTCGGCCACCGCCAGATACTGTCCCGGCTGCGACTTGCAGTACTCGTCCAGGATGGAGAAAGGCGATACGTTAGAAACCATCTGTTTGAGGCTGCGGTACGGAAGCTGCGACATCGCCAGCTCCCCGGCTTCCCATTTCCGATCGAGCGCTTCCAGCACCGGATACAGTTCAGAATCATCGGCCAGTGTGGATCGCTCGAACCTGTCCGGGGTAAAATAAATTTTCCAATCGCCCGCTTCCCGAACCAGCATTCCCTGTTCGTTCAACAGCACTACCATGTCCTGTCGATTCCGTAAAGGACGTAGAGAATCGTTAACATTAAGTGCCATCATGAAGTCACTCACAGTTCGTTCATACGAGATCTTTCGCGTAATCCGATAATCGTTCGCCCGAAGTTGATGCATCGAAAGAAGCGGAATGCGTTCATCCATGAACGCATCCGCCAGTGATTCGTGAATCGAAAATTCTTTATAACAGTCCCGTGTTCTAATCATCGCATTCCTCTATTATCGCAGTTTCACCACCGTACTCTCCGGTTCTTCCTCCCCTCGGATTTCTCTCAAATAGTTGTAGAGCGTCGTCTGTGAGATGGAGAGTGCCTTGCAGATGTAAGGCGTCGTCGCACGAACGTCAAATATACCCTGATTCTTAAGGTCTTTGAGGAGTTCAATTTTTCCCTCTTTCGTGTCGAGTTCGCCGGAAGTCATCTTCCAGATGGAATTCATAATCGCATTCTGCGCCACATGTTGAATGATATTCTGCCCGTCGTTAGCTGACATGTTATCATCCTGATCTGTATTCACATGGATCTTGTAATTGATATAATCACGCAGTTCTTCGAGCTTCGAATCATCCTGATTCACGCATACCAGCACCGCCGGGTTGCCGTCCTCGTCCCGCACAATAAAATGCGAGGAACGCAGCTTCTTCCCCTTCTCGGATACGCTGTTGTAGGAAATCATGTGACCATCCTCGTCCGCCTGTCTCAGAATCATTTTATAAATGGACTTATCCATACGGGTGCCCACCTCCCGGCCGGTAATACAGCCATTGGCAATGAATACCATCTCCATCTTATGAAGATCGTGCACCGCAACCTCGGTATCACGCCCTTCCAGCTTCGCAATGCCTTTAGCAATCCCGACAACGACGTTAATTAATTCTTCCTGATTCATATGCTACTCCATTCGTGTATTCTTATTAAACAGGCGTTTTAATTTGATTAATACTATCATAGATATTTAGGTGCATTCAACACTGCTTGTAAAAAAATTTTACTCTCAATAAAAAAGTGCAACCCACCGGTTGCACTCCGTTTCGTATGATGTTTCCGACTAATCTTCCGTCTTCACCTTATCCCACATTGCGGACATCCGGCGAACCTGCTTCTCGTCTGTCCCGTTACGGCGAAGCTGCTTGAGATATAAATCCTTCGGCAGACCCATCTTCTTGTAAGCACCGATGTACTTCTTGAGATAATTATTCATATAGAGCATGAAGCCACCCAGATATACGAAGCCCAGAACGGCCGCTGCCAATGAAGCTTTCCAGTTCACGAAAATAGCCAGCACCACTACAGCGACTGCCAGAACGATGAGGACAATTCGGTTAATCTTAGACATGCGTTCTGCGTTCATCGGTTTCGGCATGTCTACGCCTCTTTCTTTCATCTGGTTCTTGTATATGTTCTGCTGATAACCCTTCGACTGACGGTTAAATTGTGGCGGACGTTGTTTTCCTTTTCCCATTATCTTTCTCCTTTAAATTGTGTCACACTATATTATACAGAGATTCCGGCTTTTTTCCAACACGTTTTTTGAGAATTCAAGGTTTCGTGATTATTCTGTTTCCACAGGTTCATTCATCAGTTCGATACCCTCGCGACGTTCGGAGACCACTGGGACGTAGTCTTCATCCCGGAACAGCGTTGTGAATCCATTGCCGTTGATTTCACTGACATTCGAAATCGTGATAAATGCCGTCGGATCAATATCCAGTACAGTGCGCTTTACACGGTTCAGGTTTCTGTTGCTGATAACACAGGAAATCACATCGAATTTCTCCTGAATATATCCGCCCTTTGCCGGAAAAATCGTTGTTCCGCATCCCATCTCCAACAGTCGTTCGTTAATTTCCGCGCTCAATTTCTTGCTGAAAATCTGAGTCTGCACACCCCCTTGATTCATCAGCAGGATGTGGTTCATCACCACGCTGTACACCAACGTGTACAGGATTCCCAGAATGATTCCGTTAGTGGATGTCATCGGAATCTGAATGATGAAAATACCGATATCAATTGCCGACATGACCGGCGCCACCTTGAGCCCAAATTTGCGATTCAGGATAATCGGCGGAACGTCGATACCGCCGGTCGAGCCGCCCATTCGAATGACCATGCCGATACCGACTCCGTCCAGCACACCGGCACAGATGGCCGCCAACAGCGGATCATCGACGAGGTGCTGCATCGCATC
The DNA here is from genome assembly GCA_963656785.1 of Acutalibacteraceae bacterium. Classification (GTDB taxonomy): domain Bacteria; phylum Bacillota; class Clostridia; order Peptostreptococcales; family Anaerovoracaceae; genus Mogibacterium_A. Next base: position 61,951 of record CAVKJB010000001.1, read on the forward strand.
GATATTCTGAAACAAGCCCAGGAAAAACGGGAACAGAAAGGTTCCCACCACAATGGTAGCAGCAAACCGCTTTCCCAACATAATGAAACCAATTACAAACAGCGTAATATTGACCGCGTAAACGGTTGCCGTTACACTGAAGCCGAGGTAATTGTCCGAGATTCGGCCGATACCGGACACACCGGCAACAACCATATCATAGGGAAGCGCAAAGCAGGCCATCGCACAGGCACTCATAGCGTTTCCCAGAATGAGCTGGACCATATCGATAATTGCTTTTCTTGTTTTATTCACCGTCAAGCCTCCCTTCACCAAAAAAACACCAGACGGATCGCCCAGTGCATCATTTTGCAAAACTAACAATTTATGATACTGTATTTTCCTTATAAAGTCAAGTCCTACCGACATTTCCCTTGCCAAGATATGTTTCCCGAAATATAATGGGAATTGCATTTATCACTATGAATGCAGGAAGGAATTCTATCATGAAAGCTTACGAAAGATTATTGAAATACGTTGTTGTTCGGACGCCAAGTGACGAAAGCAGCAGCGTCACACCATCCAGTCAGTGCCAGTTCAATCTGGGCAAACTCCTGGTGGAAGAATTGAAGGATATTGGCATTGAGGATGCCACCATGGACGAGCATTGCTACGTCTACGGTCATATACCGGCCACTCCGGGATATGAAAACAAGACTGCGATCGGTTTCATCGCCCACATGGATACCGTATCGGATTTCTGTGACCACGATATTGTTCCGCTTATTCACGAAGATTACGACGGAAAAGACCTCCCCTTGGGAGACAGCGACCTTGTTCTCTCTCCGGAAATGTTCCCCCACCTTCCAAGTCTTGAAGGACGGACGCTGATTACATCCGACGGAACAACCATTCTGGGCGCAGATGATAAAGCCGGAATCGCGGAAATCATCACCGCTGTGGAGGACTTATCGGACATCCCTCACGGTCCGATCAGTATTGCTTTTACCCCAGATGAAGAAATCGGCAAAGGCACAACCTGCTTCGATGTAAAACAGTTCGGTGCAAAATATGCATACACGCTGGACGGCGACACGGAGGGCGAAATTCAGTTCGAGACTTTCAACGCGGCTCAGGCAAAAGTAACGATTCACGGAACCAACGTTCATCCGGGCTCGGCGAAGGGCATCATGATCAATGCCGCTCTGGTAGCGATGGAATTTGACAGCTTGCTTCCGGCGGCAGAACGACCGGAAAGAACCGACGGATACGATGGATTCTTCCATCTGGTACAAATAACAGGTACCGTTTCCAATGCGACGATGACATACCTCTTAAGAGACCACGACCCAACCATTCTCGAAAACCGGGAACGTACTATGCTTCAGGCAGCACAGTTCTTGAACGAACGGTACGGCGATGGCACGGTTGAGCTAAAAGTTCAGCTCCAATACCGGAACATGGAAGAAGTCATTCGAAATTATCCGGAGACGATAGAGAACGCAAAACGCGCCTGCGATGCCGCCGGTATCCCGGAGATTATCATTCCGGTGCGCGGCGGCACGGATGGAAGCAGTCTCAGCTTCATGGGACTGCCTTGCCCGAATCTCGGAACCGGTGGGCATGCGTACCATGGGCCGTATGAACACATCACGGTAGAGGGCATGGATGCGGCCGTCAGAATCATCCGTGAACTTATTCGCACGTATGCGGAAGAATAGCGATAGACCACTTTGAAGGCTAACTGCACGGGGAGGCCTAACTGCACAGGTACAAAAGACCAAATTATGCATTCTGGCAAAGCACAGAGGCCTGCGGAAAAAATGCGAAAGAATGCTGCACCGAGAAAACCCGGCGATATTGAGGTTTTTTGAAATAAAGAAAGATGAAAGATAAGATGATAAAACTACATATTTTTGACTGCGACGGGACATTGCTGGATTCCATGAGAATGTGGGAGAACATCAGCAGCGACTACATCGAAAGTCTGGGAATTACACCGCCGCCGGATCTCGCAGAAATCTTAGATCCGATGACCTATCCGGAGGCGACGCGCTATTTATCCGAGCATTTTGACATCGGCAGTTACCAGGATACCTTTGATGGTATCATGAAGCGGGTGCTCTGGCATTATGAGAATGATCTTGAGCTTTTTCCGGGCATCGAAGAGGAGCTCCTTAAAGTCTCCAAGGAGAATAAACCCATGATTATCCTTACCAATTCACCGCGCAACATGATTGAAACCGGTCTTCAACGAACCGGCATCCTGCATTATTTCCAACGACTCTTTATCACCAGCGAAATGGGGTTATCCAAGGATCATCCGGAAATATTCCGCGTGGTATGCAAGGAAATGCAAGTAGATCCATCGGAAGCACTGGTATACGAAGACTCTGCTTTTGCCATTGACGCGGCTCGAGAGGCCGGCTGTAATGTCAAGGAATATGACCGATACCGCTAAGACGCGGTCGCTTTGGAGACAGGGGTTGCAATCTGAAACCAAACGAGTATAATGGGATCGTGCAAGTAAATAAAGGGGAGCTCTTGACAGGGCTGAGAGTAAGGATTGACTTAGACCCATAACCTGATTTGGATAATGCCAACGTAGGGAAGAAAGGAAGCTTCGGGCTGTGTCAATTTGTGACACAGCCTTTTCGATTGTATCGGTTTCTGATGATTTCCGCTCTTACTCATTGCCCGAAGATGAAAGGAGACACACATGTTCCAAGAACAGTTCGACAGACTGCGTGAAAGAAGCGCACTCGTCCACAATATCACTAACTACGTTACCGTCAACGACGTTGCCAACGTTATCCTGGCGGCGGGCGGCAGTCCGATTATGGCTGACGATCCGGATGACGCGACCGAAATCACCGCTATCTGCGGTGGACTCAACATCAATATCGGTACGCTGAACAGCCGCACAATTCCGGCTATGTTCTCGGCCGGAAGCAAGGCCTCGGAGCTCGGTCATCCGATTCTGTTAGATCCGGTCGGCGCCGGTGCCAGCACAATTCGCACAGAGACAGCACTTCGAATTATGAAGGAGTTACGACCTACCGTTGTTCGCGGCAATATCTCTGAGATTAAGACCTTGGCCAGTGGCAGCGGCACCACTCAAGGAGTGGATGCAGACATCGCTGACGCCGTTACAGAAGATAATCTGGAAGAGAGCATCGATTATGTCAAGATCTTCGCGAAGTCTTGCGGCAGCATCATCGCTGTCACCGGTGCCATCGATCTGGTAACGGATGGAGAGAAATGCTATGTCATTCGGAACGGTCGCCCGGAGATGGGCCGGATCACCGGAACCGGATGTCAGCTTTCCGGCATGATGACCGCCTTTGTGGCAGCAAATCCGGAATCACACCTGGAAGCCGCTGCCGCTGCGGTGTGCACTATGGGACTCGCCGGTGAGATCGCCTGGAGCCGTATGCAGGAAGGAGACGGCAATTCCACCTACCGAAATCGTATCATCGACGCCATCTGTCACCTAAGTGGTTCTGCACTTGCAGAGGGAGCGAAATATGAAATCCGATAATACATTCACACCGGAAACTGTCGAATCGGCCGATTCTACTCCCACTTGCCGCTCGAACGATCATCATTCCAACAAGTCAACTCAGCCTCGAATCACCCGCCACAACATGAAACCGGAGGACCTGCTGCTCTACGCCGTGACTGATCGCCATTGGTTAAAAGAAAATGAAACGCTTCCGGACGTTGTCCGAGCAGCCCTGGACGGAGGTGCCACCTTCGTCCAGCTTCGGGAGAAAAATTTAGAGGATGCGTTATTTCTGGACGAGGCGCAGAAACTCCAAACGCTTTGCCAGGAATACCATGTACCTTTTGTCATCAATGATAACGTTCCGATAGCCTTGAAGATGGACGCCGATGGTGTTCATGTCGGTCAATCAGACATGGAGGCCGGAAACGTTCGGGAACTGCTGGGTAGCGATAAGATTATCGGTGTCTCGGTCGGTACCGTGGAGGAAGCACTTCAGGCAGAGGCACGCGGCGCCGACTATCTCGGCGTCGGAGCGGTCTTCCCGACCGGATCCAAGGACGATGCAAAACCGGTTACGCACGAAATGCTTCGATCCATTACCGAGGCCGTTCACATCCCTGTCGTTGCCATCGGCGGCATCACGGAGAATAACACGCCGTCTCTTTCCGGTTCCGGCATTGACGGTATCGCCGTTATCAGCGCCATTTTCGGGCAGGAAGACATTACAAACGCCACGGAGAGATTACGCCGGGTGACGCAGGAAACGGTGGCCTCAGAATAACCCATTAACACATCACAAATATCCTGACAGGCGGTCCGTTGGGGGCACCACCTCGGATCGCACTACAAAACTTCATTGCTGGAACAAGAAAGGAACATCCATGAAGAAGAAAACAGCTTTGACGATCGCCGGCAGTGACTCCGGCGGAGGCGCCGGAATCCAAGCAGATATCAAGACCATGACGGTCAATGGCGTATTTGCCACCAGTGCGATTACCGCACTCACTGCTCAGAACACTACCGGCGTCCGCGACATCCTTAATTCCACCCCGGATTTTCTTGCACACCAGCTGGACGCCGTCTTTGAAGACATTTATCCTGATGCAGTCAAAATCGGCATGGTATCTGTCGCAGAACTCATCGAGGTGATTGCAGACAAGCTAAGCGAATATCAGGCGAAAAACGTCGTGGTGGATCCGGTTATGGTCGCCACCAGCGGAGCACGGCTGATTTCGGAAGACGCCGTACAGGTCTTGAAAGACAAGCTACTTCCACTGGCACTTCTGTGCACGCCGAACATTCCGGAAGCGGAGGTCCTAAGCGGAATGGAAATTCACTGCCCGGCAGATATGGAGACGGCTGCCCAGCTGATTCACAACAAGTACGGTTGTGCCGTACTTCTAAAAGGCGGGCACAATCTCAATGACGCCAACGATTTGCTGTGTACCGACACAGATCTCATTTGGTTCCGCGGTCAAAGAATTGATAACCCGAACACCCACGGCACTGGCTGCACCTTATCCAGTGCCATCGCCGCAAACCTCGCAAAAGGGTACACCCTGGAGGATTCTGTCGAATCCGCAAAACGTTATATTTCCGGGGCATTGGCGGCCATGCTGGATCTTGGGAACGGGAAGGGTCCAATGGATCATGCATACGCAGTGGAAGGAAAGTATTAGAATGAAACATCGCACTCATTTACTGTAACGCGGCATTCATGCTATCGGACGTAAGCGGGTGCAGAAACAATCCCATTCAAAAATCCGGGGAATGATATTCTCCGGATTTTTTCATTTCTAAATGTAATGAATCGATTCTTCCAGCTCCGTCCAAAAGGATTTCTCCTCTTATTTAGAGCAACGACTTATTTAGAGCAGCGACGAGAAGAGACGCAGGATGTTGTTCCAACCTCTATGCAGAAGATTCTGCGGTTTCTTGTACTTCTTCGTTACTTCCATGCAAAGCGGAAAACAGTGTTCGAAATCACGTTTTACATCCTGCACCGCCTCGCAGTTGGCGAACAGCACGCCATCCTCGAAGTGGTGATACAGGCTTCGAAAATCGAAGTTAATGGTGCCGCATAGAGCCACCTTATCATCGGAAACACATTGCTTCGCGTGACAAAATCCAGGTGTGTACTCAAAGATTCGAACGCCATCGACAACAAGCCGCTGATAATGGGAACGCGTGATACGGTAAATGGTCCGTTTGTCCGGAATACCCGGCGTAATGATTCGGACATCCACCCCCCGCTCCGCGGCAAGTCCCATCGTTCGGTTCATCTCATCGGTAATAATCAGATATGGCGTGCAAATCCATACATATTTCTCGGCTGAGGATATTATGTTAAGATAGACATTCTCGCCCACGTGTTCCGAATCCAGCGGCGAATCACCGTAAGGCTGCACGAAAGCTCCCGGCTCCTTCTGTGGTTGCGAAAGAATCGGGAAGAACTTCATAAATTCGACATCATCCCTGTCCGTCGACCGAATGGCATTCCACATTTCCAGGAACATCATGGTCAGACTCCGCACTGCATTTCCCGTTATCTTGACCCCTGTATCCTTCCAGAATCCATACGGATGGGTGATATTAAAATACTCGTTCGCCAGATTATATCCACCGGTAAAGCCCACTTTGCCGTCAATTACCGTGATCTTCCGGTGGTCGCGGTTGTTCAGGAACAGGTTAACCAAAGGTACAACAGGGTTGAAGACGCGGCACTGAATTCCGAGGGATTTCATTTCTCGGATAAAATCCCGATTGATGAAAGCAATGCTTCCGACGTCATCATAGAAAATCCGAACATCGAGCCCGTCTCTCGCCTTCTCCGCCAGAATGGATTTAATTTCCTGGAAAGATTCCCGATTTTCGATAGCATGGTACTCCATGAAGATGAACTTCTCCGCCTTCCGAAGCTCTTCCATCTGTGCGACGAGTGCATCGGAAGCGTAAGGGTAGAATTCGATGTCGCTGTCGTCGTAGACCGGGAAGAACGCTTGTCGACTGATGTATTTCGACATATTCGCGACCGATTGATTGTATTCTTCCATCGCCGGAATCACCTGCTTCCCCTGCGGCAGAAAACGATACAGTTTCCGATCGATTTTGTCAAAACGACGTTTCATCTTCCGTGTAGATCCGTTTAATCCCACAATCAAATAGATCAAGGAACCCGCTATCGGAAACGTTAGGAGAAGAATGAACCAAGGCATCTTTATCGAGGGTGTTTTATTCATGCTGAAAATCGTAATACATAAGAGCAAGGCCAGAATTTTGGCAACGGTAGAAATCCATGTGTAATTATCTTCCAATCGGGTAAGCAGCACGTAGAAAACATACAGCTGCACGAAAATCGCCAACACAACGAAGAACAGTCTCATTAAGCTGTTCTTGATGGACGCTTTCTTCTCTTTTGTTTCCGGCTTAATAGATGTGTAGGTATTCATGATTCTCTTTTGTACTCGTATTATCTTCCGGCTGATTGAAGCACATGTTCTCTCCGAGTTCGTCTTTCCCGGATGCTTCGGGTATTCTGTATTCTCTTCGGGATCAGAAGGATGGTATTCATTCTGTCCCAAGCCATCTCATTCGGTGAAACTGCACGCAGGGCATGTCATCCATTGAACGACATGCCCCGGAAATTCGTTAATTCATATTATTCGTCTGCTTTAGCGTCCTTCGGCTCCGTTTCCTCGTCCAGGAAAGTATCTCCGAGTTTTTTTGCTGCTGCAATCAAAGCAATACCGGTAGTAAGTCCTACCGCCATCATTCCGAGTGCGGTCTTACCAAGACCCTTCACCTGTTTCTGCCCCATTTCCGTGGAATTGTTCTTACGCATCTTGCATTCCTCCTTTGGCTGATTCGGTATACAACTTTGCAATTTCCTTATTCCGCGATACTCTCAACTCGCAGTTTCGGAATCTTCTCTTTCCGTGCAGGAAGCGATTTTGTTATATAAGCCTACCACATTATCCCCGAAACTTCAAACGCCCAAACGCGCTACTTCTCGCCATAAGCACTCAGAACAACCTCTCCCGCAGCTAGCGTTGCCGGTACATCGATAACACGCTGGTTCGAAGACCCCCGAAATCGAAGTGTGATGTCTTTCTTGTTCTGCTCGAATTTACCGTCCACCAGGACGTCCAACATGGAGAGGATCTCCTCGGTCGCTTCGCAATGGCAATGACTCCCTTCCGACCGGAGTGCTTCCATCGTGAATCCCGTGTAGGACCAGACAGTCTTGTTCGGATAGCATTCCTTCACTTTCCGCAGGAATGGAAGAATTGCCCGCTGATTCGAAGGTTCAAACGGTTCTCCACCGAGCAACGTCAGTCCGTCGATATAAGACGGTTTCAGGAGTTCCAGGATGTATTCTTCTGTCTCCTCGGTGAATTCCTCTCCGTAATCAAAATCCCAGGTCTTCGGCTGGAAGCACCCTTCACAACGGTTGGTGCAGCCTGAGACGAAAAGACTCACGCGGACACCAATGCCGTCCGCAATATCGCAGCTTTTGATTTCTCCGTAATGCATTTTCCGTTCTCCTGTTCTCCGTTCCGTTATTCGGATATCGACATCTCCACTCTCTGCGGTGTGCACACCCGTACGTGGTGAAAATTCTTGTGCCACTTTCCCACCGCATCGCCCGAATTTCCTGAGAAATACTTTTCTTCTGCGATGCGATTTCGCTGTTTGCCGAAGGAAGTTTTCCTTAGCAGAATTGGCCGCTCCCGAGAGTGGCCAATTTGTGTTTTTTGCTAGTATTAATTTGAAAGATATAATTCCTCGGTGTCGGTTACAGGTGAAGGACGCGATCTCGAATTTCCTGGGTCCGTCCTTGATTCCAGAACTGTGTACCGATATAACCGCATGTTCTTCTGGCAACGGACAGCAGATCCTGATTCCGGTTTCCGCAATTCGGGCATTCCCAGACCAGCTTATTGTTCTCATCCTCGACGATCTTGATTTCGCCGTCGTAGCCGCAAGCGGAGCAATAATCGCTCTTGGTGTTCAGCTCGGCATACATGATGTTGTCATAGATGAATTTCATGACTTCCAGCACAGCCGGAATGTTGTCCTGCATGTTCGGCACTTCCACGTAGCTGATCGCACCGCCCGGACTCAGCTGCTGGAATTCTGCTTCCTTCGCAAGCTTCGTGAAGGCATCGATTTCCTCTTCCACGTGGATGTGATAGCTATTGGTAATGTAGTTCTTATCCGTTACATGCGGGATGATGCCAAATCTGTGCTGCAAACACTTTGCAAACTTGTATGTCGTGGATTCCATCGGTGTGCCGTATACAGAGTAACTGATGTGCTCCGATGCCTTCCAGTATGCACACTTATCGTTGAGACGCTGCATTACGGCCAATGCGAATTCTCTTCCTTCCTCCGTTGTATGGCTCTTTCCGGTCATGCGATAACACATTTCCGCCAATCCGGCGTATCCCAGCGAGATGGTGGAATATCCGTTGTACAGAAGCGGGTCGATAACCTCACCCTTCTTCAGGCGAGCCAACGCACCGTATTGCCACAGAATCGGTGCCACATCGGACGGAGTTCCGAGCAATCTCTCGTGACGGAGTCTCAAAGCACGGTGACATAGCTCGAGCCGTTCCTCCAAAATCTCCCAGAAACGATCCATATCACCATCCGAGGAACACGCCACATCGACCAGATTGATGGTAACAACACCCTGGTTGAAACGGCCGTAAAATTTATGTTTGCCATTCGGCAGCATTTGCGAATCCTCTACAGTCAGGAAAGAACGGCAACCCATGCAGGTGTACACTTCGCCCTTCTTCAGTTCCTTCATCACCTTCGCAGAGATGTAGTCCGGAACCATACGCTTTGCCGTACATTGTGCGGACAATTCGGTCAGATACCAGTATTTGGAATCCTCGGTAATATTATCTTCATCCAGTACATAGATTAACTTCGGGAACGCCGGTGTAATCCATACGCCCTTCTCGTTCTTAACACCCTGAATGCGTTGACGAAGCACCTCCTCGATACACATTGCCAGATCATCACGGGTTCGACCTTCCGGAACCTCATCCAGATACATGAACATCGTCACGAATGGTGCCTGTCCATTACATGTCATCAGGGTAATCAACTGATACTGAATGGTCTGTATGCCGTTCTTTACTTCTTCCCGGAGTCGGCATTCCGTGGTCTTGCTGATGATCTCTTCATCCATAGATTCACCGCAGGCCTCTCTTTCCCTGATGACACTCTTTCGAATTTTCCGGCGGCTCTGCTCCACAAAAGGCGCCAGATGTGCCAACGAGAAGGATTGTCCGCCGTATTGGTTACTGGCTACCTGTGCAATAATCTGTGTGGTAATGTTGCAGGCGGTATAGAAGCTGTGCGGCTTCTCAATCATGGTCTCACTGATGACCGTGCCGTTCTGCAGCATGTCCTCCAGGTTAATCAGATCACAGTTGTGTTCCTTCTGAGCATAATAATCCGAATCATGGAAGTGGATGATGCCCTCTTCATGTGCGGTCACGATTTCTTCCGGCAACAGAATTCTGCGGGTCAGGTCCTTGCTGACCTCGCCTGCCATGTAATCTCTCTGCGTGGAATTGATGACCGGGTTCTTGTTGGAATTCTCCTGTTTCGCCTCTTCATTATTGCACTCAATGAGTGCCAGGATTTTTTCGTCCGTCGTATTGGATTGACGCACCAGGGAACGGGTGTACCGGTAGGTGATGTAGCGTTTTGCCACTTCATAGGCACCGTGCTGCATGATGCCCTGCTCTACCATATCCTGGATTTCTTCCACTGCCGGGGATCGACCCAGGTTATCACAAGCGATGGTAACGCTCTCCGCAATGCGTCGAATTTGCATCGGTGTCATGCGCTGTTTCTCCGGAACCTGTCTGTTCGCACCTTCGATTGCGTGTTCAATTTTGGTGATATCGAATCCAACTTCGGATCCATTCCGTTTAATTACATTCATGACACCTTCTCCTTTTCCGTGATATGGTTATTGCTGTTTCTGCACTTCCTGTCCCGACAATTCCCATTGTTCACATTCTCTGCATCGTTCTGATATCTCGGGTTGTTGAAAATCGTCTCCATCACCCTGATCACTCGCATTGCCGAGTATTCTTCCCCTTCGATCCTGTAGTTCCTATGCCGCGTTTTCTCATACAACCCATGAATTCTGGCCTGCATCGATTCGTACATAAAAACATCCCACACACATATCGTGGTGCAAAGCCGTTCGCGTCACCACAATATGTTGTCTAGGATGTCATTATATTCCACATCATCTTGTATGTCAATTGTTTGCTATCACAAATTACGGAGTCATCTTTGGAATCCGGTCTATCTCTGCGTTTCCGGCTCCAGACCCTCTTGAATAACACGGATTTTGTTGATGTACTTCTCCGCGTTTGCATATTCCCCCAGGGATTGATAGACCTCTACCAGCTCGGTCATCACCTGAGTGTTGCTTGGGGTAAGCTGCAATGCACGTCGATAAGCAGCGGCAGATTCTTCCCCTTGTCCCATTCCGGCGTAAGCATATCCCAGATAATACCATAATGGCCACCATTCGCTGTAAGGACCGGATTCATATTGAGATAAGACTTCAATTCCGGTCTGAAAATCCCCGGCCATAATCCGGTTCACAGCACTCTCGATATGAACCGCCTCTTCTAAAGATTCCAGTCGGTCACCGATTTCCTCTCGCATCTCCTGCATCTCGTCATCCGGAATCGGGCTTAGGTTTTCGCCTTCATCCGCATGGTACTCTCGGCTCAGCTCCATGAACTTCTCCCAACTGAGATGTGCTTTGGTATAAAGGCCCAAATTCGCATAGTGGTATCCCAGGAAATAATACCCCATATCATAATCCAGGTACTGAATCGTCAGTTCTTCAAAGATATCGATTGCCTGCGCCTTAAAACTGCCCACATAATTCTCGTCCATGCCCTCCTGCTCGTAAGCGTCATTACACGCTCTGCCATAGAGATAGAGTGCATCCCGGCTGTCCGGATTGAGCTGCAGCGCCGCACGGAAATACGTGCAGGCGATTTCAAAATTACCGCCTTCCCCCGCTCCGGCCCCTTCACGAATCAGCTTTTTATCGCCGTCATTGCCGAACATTCGATCGAGGCATTCCCGATATGCATCCGCATATCGGAATTCCGGATCCGCACCGATGACGCGCGCCATTCCCATCGCAATGGTGTGATTGCTTAGATTCGACATCGCATCCGGTGTTATCGGAACCGGTACGCCGGTCAGTATATCTTCTAGGTGTGCTTCCTTCAGATAATCGAAAGACAGTTCCGAAAAAAGCATTTTTTTGTTCTTCTCGATGAGAAACTGCCGGATTTTATCCGACAGTTCCAATTTACGTCTATTCATTCAAGTTCCATCCTTTTCGGTCGAAAACTTTAATTCGTTCTAACGGAATATTCTTCTCCATATCACTGCGCAGCACTTCCTGCAGAACCGGAAGCTTCAGCGTCTCGTTGCGTTCATCGTACAACTGGGTCGCATAACCGTAGAGAATGCGGTACAGATTCTCTTCCCGGTACATCTTTTTCTCGAGTTCATTCCCGGAGATGTACGCTTCCAGACCTTCCAGGAGGGTATACGGTTTCATTCGTGCATCAGAGAGAATCATTTCGAGCGATTCTTCAAAGCCACCCTGATTGAAGTAGAGCTCGAGGAGTTCCCCGATGTTCTGAATGCGAACCAGGTCCATAGCCGGCATGAAATCATTCGCAATGACTTCATATGGCGGAACACTTCGGTAAACGTATCCGAACTCCGATGCGTTCTTTCGAAGTTCCGTCCCTCTGCGGAGTCGGAGAACCTCCACCTCCATCCGATCTGCTTTTAGCCCGTACACCTTGTTGAAAGAACGGGCGAACAGAGCCGGACTCTCACACGGCAAACCTGCACGAATCACTGTCGTAATCTCTACGTTCCCGTGTTCGAGAAGCTTCGAAACGTTGTACATCAGCTGATAGATGTTGGACTTACGACCGGAAGCATCCAGCGCCTCCGCATTGGTGCTCTCCACGTCAATTCGAAACCGAAATTGCCCACTCCGAGCGGTTCCCAGAAGGCGAATCGTTTCCTCGTTCAACATGTCACCGTTCACATCGAATTCAAACGTCGTAATGCCGTTGTCGTTAGAAATCAGAAATTCCCAAATACGAAAAGCGCGCTCGCGGTTGTAATTGAACCATTTATCCGCGAAGATCACCCGCTTCACGTTCTTGACCAGGAAATAGCGAAGCTCCGTACAGATGCGGCCGAGCGGAAGCGAGCGAATCTTGCCCGGAAAATACTGCGAATAGAAACAACGATCCGGACAACCTCGCGATGTTTCGTAATACGCCGTGTCTTCCTCGGTCAGTTCCTCATTCTCGTATGGAAAAGGCAGCGATTCCAGTGGGACCGGCGCGGTCATCGGGTTCACCTGAATCTGATCCTCGACGCGATACGCCAGTCCGGCGATATTGTCAAAATCAAATTCATAAGTCAGAATCGTCCGAACGAACTGGAAGAGCACGGATTCCGCTTCTCCGCGAAATACGTAATCGATGTACGGATGATTTTCCATGAAGTCATAGGTATCAAAGCTGACCTCACTCCCGCCCATCACAGTAATGGAAGTCGGAGCGGCCTTCTTCACCAATTCAGCGACCTCCGTCACCTTCTCTATATTCATCATGTTACAATGAAAATAGACGATGTTGTATTCCCCGCGAAAAATTACCCGAAAAATATATCCTACGTGATCATGAGAATCAAATTCTATTGTCTCTGTCTGGCAGGGCGCACCTTCAACAACGCTGTAGAGATTCTTCAGTGCCAGTTTCGTGTGAATACAATCATTTTGAATTGTCGTAAGAAGAAGTCTCATCAATGCCCCCTACATTCTTTCCGGTGCCTGGATGCCCAGAAGATTCAAACAGTTTGCGATGACTGTACGTGCAGACTCGACCAGAGCCAGCTTCGCGACCTTCTCTTCCTCGTTCTCCACCAGAATGTGTTCGTCGTGGTAAAATTTGTTGAAGCTCTGGGCAATGTCTACCAGATGACGGGTCAGAATGGAAGGCTCATACTTATCGGCAGCGTCCAGAATCACTTCCGGCACGCGGTACATCAATTTAATCAGATTATAGGCACTTTCTGATGCAATGTACTTTGCATCAAAGTCACCCTTTTGGATTCTTTTCTGCTCTTCTTCGGACGAATTTCTCAGTACGCTGCATGCTCTTGCGTGTGTGTATTGAACATACGGTCCGGTCTCCCCATCGAAATTCAATACTTTGTCCCAGGTAAAGACATAATCCTTAATTCGGTTGTTGGACAGTTCCTGGAAGATAACGGCACCAATACCGACTTCCTTTGCAACCTGGTCCACATCGATGCCCTGAGGGTTCTTCTCCTTCATGATTTCTGCCGTCTTGGAAACTGCTTCATTCAGCACATCTTCCAAGAATACAACATTACCTTTACGGGTGGAGAGTGTCGCTCCGCCCTCCAGGCTGACAAGACCGAACGGAATGTGGATGCAGTCCTTCTGCCATTCATACCCCATTAATTCCAGTACTTTCTTCCACTGTTTGAAGTGGAGATTCTGCTGGGAAGCCACAACATAGATGCATTTATAGAAATTGTAATGGTTCTTGCGATAGATCGCAGCCGCAATATCTCTCGTCGCATAGAGGCTGGATCCGTCCGACTTCGTAATCACCGCCGGCGTCAAACCGTACGGCTCAAGGTCTACAATCTGCGCACCGCGCGATTCAATCAGAAGATTCTTCTCCTTGAGTTCCTCGAGTACTGTCGGCATCTTATCCGAATAGAAGCTCTCGCCGGCATAGGAATCGAAAGAAATCCCCAGCATGTCGTACACACGGTTAAATTCCTTCAAGCTCAGCTCGCGAAAACGTTCCCAGAGTTTTACTTCCTCCTCTTCGCCGTTCTCCAGTCTTGCGAATGCCTCTCTCGCCTCATCGTCCAAAGAAGGATCGTTCTCCGCTTCCCGATGGAAGCGGGTATAGTACCCAAGCAACGCATTAATCGGATCCTTCTTTAGGTCCTCTTCATTGCCCCATTTCCGGTACGCTACGATCATCTTACCGAACTGCGTTCCGTAGTCACCCAGGTGATTGATTCGAACCACGTCAAACCCCACCTCATCGTACAACTTGTAGATGGCATTTCCGATGACCGTGCTGCGAATGTGGCCGATATGGAACGGCTTTGCAATGTTTGGTGAGGAATACTCCACGATTACCGTGCGGCCTTGACCGACATCCGATCGACCGTAATCCGAACCCTTCGTCAGAACTTCTTTCGTCAACTGCTCCGCGAAGGCTTTCTTGTTCAGAAACATATTCACGTAGGCATTGACCGGATTCACTTTCTCGAAAATTCCAGACCCCTCGATTCGCGCTGCCACTTCCTGTGCGATCAGCGGCGGTGCCTTCCGAAGCGTCTTCGCCAGGCGGAAACACGGGAAAGCGTAATCCCCCATACTTTGATCCGCCGGGATTTCAATCCACTCCGCAATTTGATCTGCGGTCATCTGAAGCGCATCATCCTCGGCAATGAGTTCCGCAATTTTCTTCTTGTAATCGATCATTTAATTCCTCTCCGTTTTCTGATATTATTTTGTTTTTATATTCTGTTCGCCGTTCGTTCCTGTGCTTCTGCGTACTGCGCTTCTGCCGTTACGCTGCCGTTGTCATTCACGGAAGACATCCCCTCGGGGTCTCACGGCATTTCCGGTTCCTGATTTTTCGGGAGATTTTTCTCGGTGTAGACCGGAATTCCCCGCTCCAGTAGGAGCCGGGTAAAAATACCATTTCCTTCCACCAATGTTCCGTTAAATCGGCCGTCATATACTTGTCCGACCCCGCAAGAAGGGCTCTTCGCCTTGAGTATTGCACCTTCCAAAGGTTCTCCGGCATCTTCGGCGGCATCGATTGCCCGGTTAAGCATCCTTTGCGCACCCCGGACGAACGCATCCGTCACATCCTCACCAGTCTGGCTGACCACACGCTCCGCATCCCCAATGGTTGTAATCTCCGAGGGTACCCGCGGAATCGGCAGTCCGCCGGCACATTCCGGGCAAACATCCACATATGCATAATCCTGTATGAATTTTACCACATCTATACAATGATTGTTACCCCCATTATACTTACAATTCACCCCCAGAAGGCATCTGCTAACGATGAACATCCTCGTACCCTTTCTACTCCTTCAGCTCAACTACAGTAGCTCCTTCGCCACCCTGATTGTACGGTGCACTCTTGAAGCTCTTCACACAGCGATTGTGTTTCAGTGCATCCCGAAGTCCTTTCTTCAGAATACCCTCACCTCGGCCATGGACAACAGTCACACTTTTGAGGCCTGCCAGATAAGCATCATCGAGATACTTCTCCATCTCTACACGAGCATCGTCCAGATTCTTTCCAATCAGGTTGATACTCATGCCCACGGATTGAGTCTTTCGCGTTTTAATCCGGTTGTATTGGCGTCTACGACGTTCTTTGTTGCCGGCCTTCTCATTCTCAATCAGCATGAGGTCCTTTATATTGACGTTCATCTTGAGAGCACCAATCTGAACCATCAGATTTCCTTTGGCATCCGGAAGAGTAACAACCTCTCCGTTCTGATCCAGCGTGGTCAGTTTCACCCGAGTGCCGATGGACAGTTGGTCCGGGCGAACGCCGACGCCCCGGTCTTTGGGGGCAATCGTTTCCTCTTTCCGGTGACGCTTTCCGGCCTCCCGAAGCTTCCTGCGACTCTCCGCCACCTTATTTATCTGATGGCCTTTGGAGTCGTCCTTCATTCGTTTCAAATCTTCGCGGATTTCCTCCACGGTCTCTTCCGTTTCCTGAATGATGCGCTGTGCTTCTTCCTGTGCCCCTTCGATGATCTTTTGTTTCTCGCGTTCCGCCTTCTGTATCTGCTCTTCTGCAACGCGGAGTTTCTCTTCCGCTTCCTTGCGAAGCTGGCGTACTTCCTCCGTCATTTCTTCCGCATGTACCCGCTCTTCCTCAACGCGGGTCACTGCATCCTCGAAATTCAGTTCATTCTCATCGAGCAGTGTCTCCGCACGTTTTAGAATGCTTTCCTCGAGTCCTAACTTCCGAGAAATCTCAAACGCATTCGATTTGCCCGGGAGTCCCACTCTCAGCTTGTACGTCGGCGACAGCGTTTCCACGTTGAATTCCATGGATGCGTTCTCCACTTCCGGCGTGCTGAGTGCATATTTCTTTAACTCGGTATAATGCGTCGTCGCCACCACTAAAGCCCCGCGATTTCGAAGCTCTTCAAGCTCGGCAATTCCAAGTGCTGCGCCCTCTGCCGGATCTGTTCCGGATCCGAGCTCATCTAAGAGAACCAGAGATCGATCATTCACCTTCTCGAAAATTTCCATGATGTTCTTCATGTGAGCGGAGAACGTGCTCAGATTCTGCTCAATGCTCTGCTCGTCGCCAATATCCGCAAATACTTCTTCCAGCACCGGAAGTTCGCTTTCTTCACTGCAAGGCACGTGAAGGCCGCTCTGCATCATTAGAATGAAAAGGCCGATGGTCTTCAGTGTAACAGTCTTGCCTCCGGTATTCGGGCCGGTAATGAGAAGTGTCTTCCAATCCCGTCCGAGTGAGACATTAATCGGAACCACCTGATCGTCCGGGATCAGCGGATGTCTGGCGCGTCGGATATCCAAGATGCCACGGGTGTTTATTTTAGGCTCAAAAGCGTTCATCCGGACGGACAATTTACCCTTTGCACCGATTAAATCCAGCTCCAGAAGGAGTTTCTGGTTGTTGTTCAGTCCGTGGAAATGTTCGGCTACACGGCCGGAAAATGCCTGAAGAATTCGTGTGACTTCCGCTTGTTCTTCTATCGACAATTCACGAAGTTCGTTGTTCATGTTCACAACAGACTGAGGTTCGATGAAAAGAGTCGATCCCGACTGCGATTGATCGTGCACCAGCCCCGGAAACATGTTCGCATATTCACGCTTGACCGGAATGACATAACGCCCGTTTCGCATGGTGACGATGGCTTCCTGCAAAAATTTCTGCGATGAAGAGGAATTCACCGTCTTATTGAGGCGAGTCCGAATACTATCGTTCTTATTTCGAATCTCACGACGAATTCGTTTCAGTTCGCCGGAAGCATTGTCTGCCATCTCGTCCTCTGACAGAATGCATCGGTTAATGTCATTTTCTAGCTCACTGACCGTTTCAATCAGAGAAGCAATTTCTGTCAAAACAGGAATGTCCGGGACATCATGCGTGAGAAATGCCTTGACTTCTCGCGCAATCTGAAGACCGGTTCGCACTCGGAGGAGTTCCCGCATCGAAAGAACCCGGCCTTTGCGTGCCATCTTCAGAGTGGAACTCAAGTCGGGAAAATCACCGATCGGAATATTTCCTTTATACAGAATAACGGAAACTGCTTCCGTAGTTTCCGTCTGTGCATCCTGAATCGCATGCAGATGGGTCATGGGCTTCATGAGGCGAATCTGTGTCCGCGTTAATTCTGACCCTGCTTGTTCTGCAAGCATTTCTAATATTCTGTTGTATTCCAGAAGTGTAAGGGTTCTGCTATTCATCGACTTCTCTGAATCTCTTAAGGCTTCTTAGCTCGTTCTTGAGAGTTACATTCTCCATTTGAAGTTCAAAATAAGCATTTTCCATCTCGTTGCACTTCGCCTGCAGTGTCTTGAACTTCTCGCTGTCCTGAATCTGGCGATCTGAATCTGAAGTCATCTGTTCCTTGAGATCCGTTACTTGCTTCTTGGCTTCTTCCCAGAGTGAGATGTAATGTTTCACATCATTGTCCAGCTGATGATTCTCGGTCTGAAGTTTCAGCACAAGGTCGCTGTTCTCCATCAGCTTCTCCGCAATGTTGATGGCGGTAAGAACAGCGCTCTTATAATTCGGATTGGAATTGAGGTTGCGGCTGGTTCTTCTCAGTTCGTCGTCGACAAACTTCGCGATTTCCTTGATTTTCTCCTCACTCTTTTCGCCCGAAAGCACATAATCCGCGCCGCAAATCGTCACATCAGCTCTGCACTTGTCCATAACTTTCTCCTCTATCGTTCTAGTTTTAAAATCTATCTGCCCTCGACCTGCCCGTCTTCCGGCAAGCTCGATTCGATCCATCGATGTTCGGTCGTTCTCACCCTGCCTTAGCCTCGAACTTTCTCGTACATCAGAATGGCCGCCGACACCGCCGCATTTAGCGACTCAATGTTCCCACACATCGGAAGCGTAACTCGAACATCCGCGGCCTCTATCACCTTTGCGGATGCACCGTTGCCCTCGTTTCCGATGACCAAAAGAACATCCCTCATCAGGTCGCATTCGTAATACGGACGCCCGCCTACCGGAGTGGTCACCACAATTCTTTTGTTCCAGGTTCTCGCGAGGTGCTGAAGTTCTTCCGCATCGGTCAAAAACAGAATCGGAATATCAAACACCATTCCGGCCGTCGCACGGAGAACTTTCGGCGAATAGACATCCGCCGTTCCCTTCAGTGCAATCACCGCCTGGTAACCAGCCGCAACCGCAGTACGAATAATAGTACCGATATTGCCCGGATCCTGAAGGCGATCCAACACTACACAGTTCGTCCCGGGCTCGAGCATTCGTTCCGTCTCTGGCTTCGTTAATTTCGGCCGATCCACAATGGCCAGTGCTTCGATGCCATTCTTTGCGTCGGTAATTCTATTGAACAGATGATGTTCCACCCACACTACGTTCGTGCCTCGCTCCCGAAGCGCCTCAAAAGCATTCCCTTCTTCGCAGGTATCCGAAACCAGAAGTGCATCCATGCGGATGCCCTTCTGAATGGCTTCCTGTATCAGGTTGGATCCTTCAATGACGAACTGACCGGCAGAATCCCGGTGTTTCTTCTGCTGAAGTTTTCGCACACGTTTCAGGAGGGGATTCTGATCGGAATAAATCACTTTATTCATTCCTGCATTCCCTGTTTTGAAAGTCCTATCGGAGGAAATCCGGAACGTCGAAGTTCGTGGAAGAAGAATTGTTCTTCTGACTAATCAAATCACTCAGATCAATTTCATAACCTTCCAGTCCATCCGGAGTTACCGTAGCACCCTTTCTTCGGGTATCAACCTTCGGAACATCGTCCAGAATCGGTCCGGAAATACCTTCCGACTGGAAGTCCGTTGCAATCAGCGTTACGCTGACCTTATCGTTCATATCCTCAGAAATTGCTGCACCGAAGATAATATTGGCATCCGGGTCGGCTTCGCCCTGAATCTTCTCGGCAATGCTGCTGACCTGAAGGATTTCCATATCCAATCCGCCAGAGATGTACAGCAGGATGGATTTTGCACCATCTACCGAAGTCTCCAGGAGTGGACTCTCGATTGCATTGCGAACAGCTTCCTCGATCTTGTTGTCGCCGGATCCGACACCAACGCCCATGTGTGCCACACCTCTGCCTTCCATGATTGTTCTGACATCGGCATAATCCACATTGACATATCCTTCCTTCGAAATCAAGTCGGAAATACCCTGCACACCCTGTCTCAGGACATCATCTGCCATCGCAAATGCTTCCACGAAAGATGTTGTTTTCTCGCTCGAATCCAGGAGTCGATCGTTCGGGATCACAACCAGCGAATCCACGAAATTCGTCAAATACTCGATTCCCTTCTGTGCTCTGTTCCAACGCATCTTTCCCTCGAAAGAGAACGGTTTGGTTACAACGGCTACGGTCAGCGCACCACAGTCCATTGCGGCCTTGGCAATAACCGGGGCAGCGCCCGTACCTGTTCCGCCACCCATACCGGCGGTAATAAACACCATATCTGCATCCTGCAAATAGCTGGTAATCTCTTCTAATGTTTCTTCGGCAGCCTTCTGTCCTACTTCCGGATTTGCACCCGCGCCTCTGCCGCCGGTGATCTTTTCTCCAATCTGAATTTTAACTTCTGCTTTACATTTAGCCAGAGCCTGTCGGTCCGTATTTACGGCAATGAAAGTTACACCGCTTACGTCGGTGTCTACCATGCGGTTTAGTGCGTTGCAACCGCCGCCGCCAACGCCGACAACCTTGATTATCGCCGCTCTGTCCTGATCCGACACAAAGTCAGAAACAAATTCCATCATAAAGCCCCTCCTATATGTTATATATAATTCACTATACCACAACGTCTGCTTAAATGCACACAAATTCTTGTGTTTTTTCGATCCTTAAGACACAATTTACAAGCGATTATCGCTCGGAAGTGCACATCCAGAAATTCTACTTATTTTTGCCCTATAAATATTTCCTATATCTTCCCTATACTGTCGGTTCGAAAGATGCATATCCGTCCTCGGTAAACGTAATGGTGCCTCTCTTGATCCCTTTGTCGAACAATGTCTCCAGAATTTTCTGAAGCCGTTCCTTCTCCATTGAGCTGATGAGCGTCTCCGCATCACCTTTACATACCAGCGCATCGTACACATACGCTTTCGTTGTCTTCTTGGTAAAGACAATTTTCTTGAAGTACAAATCACCTTCTTTCATTGCTTTTAGAATACTAAGTGCATCCCGGAGTCGCTGCTCATTATCTACTTCGATGGGCTCCCCCAGGGTTACCTTCTTGAGCTTGATACCTGACAGAAGGGTTACCTTCGGTTTCGTAGAGGAGCGGCGCAATAAGAGTCCGTCCGCATCGATAATCAGGTATTCTTTGTTATATGCCAATGCCGCCATTTGCTCCCGTTCCTTCACCTTGATAATCAGGGTGCCCGGAGCACGTTTGGAAACTTTGGCAGATTCGATGTAAGGGCTGCTCTCCAGATATTGGACAATCTCCTGACTCCCGGAATGAAAGAAGAGATTTTTGCCGGTCGCGGCATGTCCCATATTAATGATCTCTTCGTCAGTGAAATACGAATTCCCCTCTACCTTCAGCGTATCGACAGTGAAAAAGCTGCTTCGCATAAAAAGCATAAGTGCAATGGCAGCTACTATGGTGATGCACGCCAGTTTGAATGAGCTGGGCCGATTTCGCTTCTTCTTCCGCTTCTCGATATTCTGCGCAATTTGTTCTTCGAGTTCCGGTGCGAGATCCTGAGAGTCTGCCGGAATCTCATATTGCTCTGGCAGACCGATGGATTTTGGCTTTGGTTGTTTTGCCTCTCTGCGAACACGCGGCTTGTCACCCGTCATCCCCATGGATTTAGAGGGAGATGACACTGCGGAAGAATTGGCAGCTTCTCGTTTCCGATTCTCCTCCATCCGCGTCTGTCGCATGATTTCCGCCATCCGGTCGATGTTATTCCTGCTGGAGCCGTTCGTTTTCTTTTTATTATCGATTGATTCGAACTCCTGCTCCAGGCCTTGGTTTGTCTTTCTCTTTACATCCGCAGAAGACTTCGCACCCTTCGGAATAACATATTCTACAGCGTCATCGGTAAGTCCCGTCTGATTCTTTTGTGTCGGTTTCTTCCGATTTACTTGTTTTCCCATACGTCCATAATCCCTTTGTATATAATATCCGCTGCATGAACCGGTGCGCACTTCAAGCTGTTTTCCGACATCTGCTTGACAAGTTCCGGATCCGCAATCAGTTCTTTGAGCGCGTTCGCCACTCGACTCGGCGTATCTGCATCCTCGCGAACGATGATGGCTCCGCCGTTATCCACAACAGCCTTCGCATTGTAATATTGATGATCTCCCGTCACGTTCGGAGACGGAATAAAGATTGCCGGACGTCCAGACATCGTAATCTCCGATACAGATAATGCGCCGGAACGGCTAATAGCGATATCGGTTGCCGCGAGTGTGTTTGCCATATCCCGGATATACGGAAGGATTCGAATATTCTCTCGATTCCGGTATCCCAATGTATTCAGGTTATGTTCCACTTCTTCGTAATACCGTTTCCCGGTTCCGAACAGAATAGTCACATTCGATAAATCACCATAGGTACGAATCAGTTCAATTGCAGTGTCGTTAATGGCTGCAGCTCCCTGACTTCCACCAAATGCCGTGATAACAAAATCTCCTTCCGGAATTTCCAGAATTTCCCGTGCCTTATTTCTATCCTTCCCATAGAATTCCTGCCGAACCGGATTCCCGGTATACACCAGTTTTTCGTTTTGTTTGAAATATTTACCGGCATCCTCGAACCCGAGGAAGACTTTCTCCGCAAACTTCGAGAGAAATCGATTCGCCATTCCGGCAAAAGCATTTTGCTCATGAATGAAGACCTTCGCACCGTATTTATGGGCTGCCAATACCACCGGAACGCTTACGTAACTTCCCGTGCTGACGATGATGTCCGGCTTAAACTTCTTCATGATGCGATAAGCCTGACTCTCGCCGCGCTTCGTCACCGCAAGCGTCTCTGCCATTTTAAGCACGTTGGAACGATCCACGGACTTCGACGGAACCGTCTTCAGCGCAAAGCCATGATTCGGCACAATCTCTTTCTCCATGCCCCGTTCGTTTCCGATGTAAAGCACCTCAGTCGATGGATCCATCTCTTTGAATTTATCACCAATTGCCAGTGCGGGATAAATGTGTCCTCCCGTAATCCCACCGGTTAATACAATTCTCATTTGTCTGCCCTCTTATTTAATTTCGTGACACTTCTCGGTTTTTCTTCGATATATTTAACAGAATGCCCATTGATGACATGAATACAAGCAGTGATGTACCGCCATAGCTGATGAACGGGAGCGTTACTCCAGTCGCGGGCATAGACGCCGTGATGACCGCCACATTCATCAGAACTTGCAGTGCGAGCATAATGGTCACTCCGGATGCTAAGAAAAATCCCAGCTTATCTTTCGCTTTTGCCGTGATAATGAAGCATCGATAGATTAGAATCAAATATACCGCCATCAGCACTAGAATACCGATGTAACCCAACTCCTCGCCGATGATAGCCAGAATAAAGTCCGTCTGTGCTTCCGGTAAATACAAATTTTTTGCGACACTGTTCCCCAGTCCCAATCCGGTCAGCCCGCCGTTACCCAGAGCAATCAGCGACTGTGACACCTGATATCCGGCCCCTTGCGCGTCCTTGAATGGATCGATGAAATTCGTTAATCGAAGGTACCAGTGCGAATCGGGGAAAAACACCATAATAACGATCAGTCCAACCGCACCCGCAATCACTGCTCCCAAAATAAATCCGTTCCACATTCCGGCCACGAACATGATGCCAATCATGATAGCAGCAATAATGATGGCCGTGGACAGATTCGGCTGTTTGATAATGAGCCCCATGTGCAGAATTAACACACCGACAAGCAACGTGATCCACCCGCTTCGTACGCGTCCCGGCCGTTCCGCCAGAAATCCGGAGGTAAAAATAATCATCGCCAGCTTGGACAATTCCGACGGGGTCAGACGTATCGAACCGATTTCGAACCAACGTGTCGCGTTGTTGACCTTAACGCCGAGTGGCGTAAACAGCAGGGCCAGCAGCACGACCGAAATAACCGCTGCGGGGATGTAGAATTTCCCCAGGTAGTGGTAATCCAGCTTCGCAAAGAAGACCATAAAGCAAGCACCGATTGCTACCCAGATCAACTGCCTTTTGAGGTAATAATACGGATCGTTGTAGTTGTTCGTCGTGGTGTAATACCCGGCACTGAATACCATCACGATACCAAATACGATTAAGATGAACACCAGAATGAATGTCGGTGCGTCGTAGTTTCGCGTCAATGATCCCAGCATATAATCCATGCCCCGGTTCGGATGGATTCTACGCCGGGCACGGTGCTTTCCCGTCTGATTCGATTGCGCTTTTTCTTGCTTTCGCCGCATTGACCTCTCTCCTGCCTGTCAATATTTCAAGGAATGGTATTCCTGCGTCCCATCTTAATCTGCGATCTGTTTTCCGCCTGTCCTTCCGCGAACACCTTTCTCAAGTTATTGCGAACACTCTCGCAAAAGAGCATCCTCCCCGCTTATTTCAGCAGTTCCTGAATGCACGCCTTGAAATGGTCGCCGCGTTGTTCATAATTATCGTACATGTCCCAGCTTGCGCAAGCCGGCGAGAGCAACACTGTGTCTCCTTCCGACGCCAGTTCCATCGACTTCACGACGCACTCTCTCATGTTCTTCTCCGTGTAGATTTCACAGAATCCCGCCTTTCTCGCGCACGCCTCGATTTGTCCGGCATCTCTTCCCATAAGAACCAGTGCCTTTACACGTCCTTCCAGGTTCTCTGCGAGTTCCGTGAAATCCTGAGATTTACCGTCACCGCCGGCAATCAGGATGATATTCTCCCGAATCGCCTTGAGAGCAATGATGGACGCATCCACATTGGTTCCCTTAGAGTCATTGTAGAAACGAACACCATCCACCATACCGCAGTATTCGATTCGGTGCTCTACCCCCGGGAATTCCCGGACAGCCTCCGCGATGATGTCCGTTCCAATGCCGGCGAAGTAAGCAATCGCTGCAGCTGCCAACACATTCTCCACGTTATGATCGCCGATAATCTTGAGTTCATTCGTTGCGCATATCGGACGGACAATACCGTTCTCGTCGCGAATAACGATGTTCCCATCCGCTACGTAAGCGCCAATCGAAAGCTCTTCCTTCCGGCTAAAAGGAATAATCTTTGCTTTACATGTTCCCGACAATGCATAACACACCTTGTCGTCATAGTTAATAATCAGGTAATCATCCGCAGTCTGTTTAGCGAACACTGCTGCCTTCGCCCGGCCATAAGCTTCCATGGTCTTGTGACGATTCAGATGATCCGGTGTCAGGTTCAGGATCGCGGAAATTTTCGGACGGAATTCTTTTACCGTCTCCAATTGGAAGCTGCTGGTCTCCGTGATCATCCACTCGTCGTTATCGGCCGTCAGCGCTTTGGATATCACTGCAACCCCGATATTTCCAACGACTTCACTCTTGAGTCGTGCCTTCTCAAAAATCTTTCCCACCAATGTAGTGGTCGTAGTCTTTCCATTTGTTCCGGTGATAGCGACATACCGACCGTTGCCGAGTCGATACGACAGCTCCAGTTCGCCGATCACTTCGATGCCCGCTGCTCTCGCCTCTTCCAAAAAAGGCAGGTCCGGTGCAACTCCCGGACTGATCACCACCAGATCAAACGCTTCCATGCGTTCCGGGTTCTCTGCGAAAAAGAACGGAATTCCCTGTTTCTCCAGAAAAGTGACAAATTTCGGATCTATTTTGTTCATCGGACTGGAATCCTGCGCGCAGACTTCTGCTCCCAGGTTGTGGAGTTCGTAAATGGCCGCCTTGCCGGATCTTCCCATCCCAACAACAAGAATTCTTTTACCCTTTACTGTTTCTCTGTTCATACGCTTTCCTCCGTTCTCCAGCTTATTCTTTATTTTAATCCCTATTTTGTTTCTGTTTTCATACCTGACCCTATACCGTTGCAAAGTAGGTGATGAGCCCCAGCAGTGCCGTTACGCTGCAAAACATTGCCACGACGCGGTATTCTCTCATTCCGCCCAATTCAAAGTGGTGATGGAGCGGCGCCATACGAAAAAACCGCTTGCCCCCGGTCCGGCGGAAATACGTTACCTGAATGATAACCGACAGTGCTTCCAAGACGTAGATGAGGCCCACCATCGGAAGCAGGAATTCTTTACCCGTCACCACCGCAATACCGGAGAGAATTCCGCCCAATGCCATGGAACCGGTATCTCCCATAAAAATCTTTGCCGGATAGTGGTTGAAAATCAGGAATCCGAGCAACGCACCGGCAGTACAAAGGCCACTGACCAGCAAGATGTCATTTCCTTCCTTCCATCCGATGACAGCAAATGTGATTCCCACGATTGCCGTTACACCGGATGCAAGGCCATCGAGTCCGTCCGTAAGGTTTACTGCGTTGGACATCGCGATTTCGACAAACATCACAAACGGCACGTACAGGATTCCGAATCCAACGCTGATTTTGAAAAACGGAATGAAGAGTTCTTCCCGTTCCGTCAGCAGCATGTAGATAGCGAGTCCGATGCTAAAGAAGGCTTGCAGGATAATCTTCTGTTTCGCTGTCAACCCCAGGTTTTCTTTCTTCGCAATCTTGTTATAATCATCAATAAATCCAATAAGTCCAAACGCCAGCATCGTCAGTGCAATCGCGATCATATCATAGGTATTTTGAACGCTGTTGTATGCAGAAGATGTCTCTCCGGCAGATGCTCGCATGTTGTAATTCCATACGCCGTAGATAATTAGCCCTGCCGCAATGCCGATGACAATTGCCAATCCACCCATCGTCGGTGTACCCTGCTTCTTAAGGTGCGCCTGCGGACCCTCTTCCCGGATGTACTGTCCGAACTGCTTCTTGTGGAAGTACGGAATCAGTGCATAGGTCAATATCGCGGTTACTGCCAGCGGCAGAATGAAATACAAGATGAAAAACTGAATTCCCATGTAGAATAAAATCCTTTCCTCTTTGTCTTATTCGGTAATTGATTGCACCAGTTTCTCCAGTTCCATGGATCGGGATGCTTTAACGTATACCACATCACCTTTGCGAAGCATCGTCTTCAGTGCCTCGGCCGCTTCCTCTCGCGTTGCGAAGGACAGTATTTCCGGACGCTCTGATATCTCCACTGCATTGCGAACAACCGATTTATCATCCGAGGTGGCTGCGAGTCTGGAATCGTTCACTTCTTCCTTGCTATTTGCATCCTTTGCAACGTTTGCGTTTCCTACCGGATTGAACGGTTCTTCGGCTGCTCCCTCTGCAATGGCCTTTCCGTTGTCACCAACGGAAACCAGAACATCAACGGGTTTTCTTTTTACATATTCTCCCACACTTCGATGGAGTGCTTCCGAGTCCGATCCGAGTTCGAACATGCTGCCAAGCACCGCAATTCTACGGGAAGCCGGGCTGCTGACGAGAACGTCAATGCCGGCTTTCATGGATTCCGGGCTGGCGTTATAGGTATCATTGATGACCGTGATACCGTTCGCTTCCACCACATCCAGCCGATTGGCGTTCATTTCCACTTCGGAAAGGGCTTTCACCGCATCCTCCATGCTGATACCGAATACATCGCCAATAGCAATGGCCAGCACGGCATTGCCCAGGTTGTGTGCCCCGATCACCGAAAGCTTCAAATCGACTTGTCGGCCGTTATGTGAGATCGTGCAGTGCACCCCTTGAATTCCTTGGTCTTCGATATCCGCTATGTGGTAATCCTCTCCGCCATGGCTTCCGACGGTCACAATTCTCGCATCTCCCGGTTGATATGCCTGTGCGTTCTCCAGTGTCAAGATATCGGAGTCGGTGTTGATGACGAGCGTGTTGTTCTTCGTGAATCCGGTCGCCACACGCAGTTTCTCCATCAGCAAGGCCTCTCGCGTGCCGTACACTTCCAGGTGCGAGGTGCCCACACAAGTGATAACTGCTGCTTCCGGTTTTGCAATCTGCGCCAATTCGCCGATATTACTTCCGTATCCGGCTCCCATTTCGATGACGGCAACCTCGATATCGTCCGGAAAAGAGAACGCCGTGAGCGGAATCCCGAATTCACTGTTGAGATTTCCAGGTGTCTTTCCGGTTCGATACGCACTTCGAAGTACGCTGTAGAGAAACTCCTTCGTGCTGGTCTTGCCTACACTTCCGGTAACCCCCACCTTGCGGAGACCTTTCCAATCATCCAAATATCTCTCGCCCATGGCCATCAGCGCCCGACGGGTATCTTGAACCAGAATCACGTTCATATCGCCGCAGTCGGCCATCTGTTTCGCCCAGGCTTCGTCCGAAACGACAACGTTATGACACCCTCTCTCCCGAACATCGGGCAAAAACTGATGGGCATCCACTCGTTCTCCGATGATGCAGAAGAACAGACAGTCCGTCGGAATGGTTCTCGAATCGATGGACACCGATTGAATTTCGGTATTTTTTCCGGTATTTATGTAAATTGTTCCGCCTGTTGCTTCCGCAGCGTATTCCAGACTGATACGTTTCATAGAATTTCCTCTTAATTGATTTCTCTTATATTCTAAAGCGATTCAAAAGGTAAGCGTGAGGCTTTCCTTTCCTGTCATTGACCCACTTACTCGCTGTACAGATAGACGGTACTCTTTGCGTTCACCTTCGTCCCTGCCTTCGGGTATTGATCCACAACGTTAAAGGAGCTTCCCGAGTCGGCTGGCATGACTTTGTATTTGAGACCTTTGGCCGACAGTATATTGATGGCGCTTCGGCTGTTCATGTTGGTTACTTTCGGCACCGTTACCTTGGAAGAGCTCTCCTTCTTCTCGTTCTTGGCATATTTCTTCTCGACGCCGAGGTAAGGAAGTACGTTAGACATAATCTGCTTCACAATCGGGCCGGCATTGGTTGCACCAAATTCGCTTCCTTTAGGACGGGTTACCATCACCAGAACGGTGACCTTCGGATCATCCATCGGTGCCATAGCGATAAAAGATGCCACAGTGTCACTGGAATATCCGCCATTATATGCGATGTTTGCTGTACCCGTCTTACCGCCGATACGGTATCCCGGGATGTAGGCTGTACTTCCGCCGCCTTCCTCTACATAATACTGCATGGTGGTTCTCATCTGATCCGCCACCTCGGTCGATACCACCTGACGAACCGTCTTGTCTTCAACGGTCGAGACGGTATTTCCATCGCTGTCCAGAATTTTCTTTACTACTTTCGGTTGCATCAGATAGCCGTTGTTGCCTAATGCGTTGATGGCACACATAAGCTGAATCGGTGTGATCGCGATACCCTGTCCAAAACCCGTGGTCGCCAAGTCCACCTTACCTAGACCATCGGAATCTTTCACAATGGAATTCGCTTCGCCCGGAAGATCAATCCCGGTTTTATCATTAAAACCGAAGGTGTCGATGTAATCGTAAAATGTGCTTGCACCCATGCTTAGTGCCACTCTTGCCATCGCCGGATTGCAAGAATTGCCGACGGCTTGCTTCAATGACTGGGTGCCATGGGCAGAGCCCCAGCAATTAATCTTTGTGCCATTCACGACAATGTAACCCGGACACTTGTACTTGGATTTACTGTTCGAGGTTCCCGAATCGAGTGCCGACGCTGCAGTAATCAGCTTGAATGTTGATCCCGGTTCGTACACACCGCTGATAATCGGATTCGTCCACATCTGGCTAAGATATTCACTCTGCTTCGTTTCCGACATCTTATTGAATTTCTTGAGCGCATACGGATCTGTCGGTTCATACGGATCATTCGGGTCATAGCTCGGATAGTTGACCATTGCCAGCACATCGCCGGTCTTCGGGTTCATAATGACACAGCTGATGGATTCCGCCTTCGTCCGTTTCTCTCCGGCGGCTACAGCCTCTTCCGCATAGTTCTGAATCACGGAATCGATGGTAGTAACGATGCTGTTTCCGTCTTTCGCCTGATAGTAACGGCGGTTTCCGTTGG
Organism: Acutalibacteraceae bacterium; assembly: GCA_963656785.1. Lineage (GTDB taxonomy): Bacteria > Bacillota > Clostridia > Peptostreptococcales > Anaerovoracaceae > Mogibacterium_A. The sequence goes on from CAVKJB010000001.1 coordinate 91,851, forward strand.
CAAGCGTATTGCCCTGATTATCCGTTGTGGTGACAGCTCGTCCTTTGGTTCCTGCCAGCACCGAATTATATTGATATTCCAGGCCGTTACGGCCGCTGTTATTCGAATCGACAAATCCCAGAATGTGCGATGCAAAATCTCCGTTCGGGTAACTTCGAGAGACGGTAGTCTGTATGGAAATACTGTCTCCGTAGAGTTTCTGAAGCTTCTTCGCATCTTCGCGCTTGAGGCCCGATGCTATTTTTACCAGATTGTCTTCCCCTTCCAGCTTCGCCTTGATGTCATCTTCTTTCCCTCCGGTATATTTCACCAGATTGGCCAGAACAGATTTTCGCTCCGCATCAGTGATATTCTTGTCCTTGTACAATGTCTGCGTGTAAGCATAGAGTTCGTATTTTGTGACAGTCTGGGCAAGTGCATTCATTTTGGAATCGTAGATAGTTCCGCGTACCGGCTCGATGGATGTGTCTTCATCTTGCATCTCGGTGGCCTTCTCGTTGAGATCTTCGGCACGGACAATCTGCCAGTATGCAACTCGGAACAGGAGCAGCGCGAAAAGCACGATGACGAGAATGAATCCGATCCCGAGCCGGAGTATGTTCTCTGATGTAACCCCGGTCCGGACGGACATGGCTTCCCGTATTCTTCTTTTCGCTGCATTTTTTCTCTTGCTCATACCTGTCCTTATATAACCCGCAAAAACCACAATCCCGGATAACAAGGAAAGTGGTTTCGCATTCATCTACAATCAGTTGTACGCTTCTTTCTTGATGGCGTTTGCGAGACTTTTCGTTCGTTCGGTGCCATCCTGGATAATCACATAGTTCTTTGAACTTTGTGGTGTCATCCCGTACTCCTCGGTGGCGATTTTCTCCACCTTCTCGATGCTGGTCGCATCGTTAATCTGTTCGTTCAGTGAGTCAATTTCTGCCTGAATGACTTCGTTTTCCGCCACTAACTTGTTGTTCTGTTGCTGGAGATTTGCGGAGTAAGCTGCGAGGAATACAACGCACAGCAGTATCACTGCTCCGCAAAGAATGTATTTAATCGCCAATTTGTAACTCTCAGTCACAGCTTGTGCCTTGCTCGTCTGCTTCTTGCGACCGGATTCCCGGTTCTGTCTTCCACGGTTCCGACGCCGTCTTCCGGCCGGGCGATGCGTATTGATTGCGGTTGCCATTGATTCCTCCTTTCTCCGATTCTGCTTCCGATTGATCTCCCTGCAGTTACAGTTTCTCGATAACCCGCAACTTCGCGCTCCGAGATCGCGGATTCTCTTCTAATTCTTCATCACTTGGGATGATCGGCTTCCTTGTAATTTTCCTCACATCCGGCTTCCGACCACACACACATACCGGAAATTCCGGCGGGCAGGTGCATGGATGGAGTCTTGCGTTGAAGGCTTCCTTGACGATTCGATCTTCCAAAGAATGAAAAGTGATGATCGCCAGCCGTCCTCCCGGGGCCAGCATATCCGGAAGGCGTTCTACTGCCTGCTTCAGGTGATCCAACTCCCCATTCACTTCAATGCGGATTGCTTGAAAAGTCCGTTTTGCAGGATGCGGCCCGCTGCGTCTCGCAGAAGCCGGAATTGCTGACTTAATGATATCCACCAATTCGCCGGTAGTTTCAATCGTCTTCTCTGCTCTTCGGCGAGCGATGAATTGGGATATGCGAGAAGCCCAGCGCTCTTCACCATACTCGCGAATAATTCGCTTCAGTTCATCTTCACTGTATTCATTCACAACGTTGTAGGCCGTGAAGCTGTCATCTTCATTCATCCGCATGTCCATCGGTGCGTTATGCATATAAGAGAAGCCTCTTTCTGCCGTGTCCAGTTGGAAGGAGGATACGCCCAAGTCTAAGAGAATCCCATCCACGGGTTCTCCGGCTGTCTCGCTGATGACATCAACGTCGGAATAATTGGCGTGGAGAAAAACTTTTTTACAAGAGTATTCTGCCAGACGCTTCTCGGAAGCTTCCAACGCGGCAGTATCCCGATCCACCGCAATCAGAGTTCCCTCGGCGGTGAGGCGTTTACAAATACCGGAAGAATGACCGCCTCCGCCCGTGGTGCCATCTACGTAGATGCCGCCGGGACGGATATTCAGGGAATCCATCACTTCGTTATATAAAACCGGTACATGTCGAAACGTCATTTCCACCTCTAATCTATTAGCTTCGGTTCGTTCATCTCGAACCTGTCTCTTTCTTTGATGCTTTGTGCCCGTCAATGCTACATCGTCTGTCTATTCCGGATCTGCGCATTGCGTGCTTCTATATGTCATATTCTTCCAATTTTGCAATAAACTCCTCGTCATCGAACATATTCTCGTTCTCGGAATCGTTATAGACTTCTTTGCTCCACACCTCGATCTTATCCATCGCACCGAGCGTGATGAGTTCTTTGGTAATTCCTGCATAGACTTTGAGATTCTGCGGGATGAGAATACGCCCCTGAGAATCCAGTTGACATTCGCTGGCGTTGGAGAAGAATTCACGAATGAAACGACGCATGTCGCGATCCGTCTGGCGAAGTTTCTTCATCTTCTCAACCAGCTCCTCCCAATCCTCCATGGTATAGATGTACAGGCAGGTATCAAAACCGCGGGAAAGCATACACTTTCCTCCCAATTGATTCCGGTACTTGGACGGGATGATCATTCTATTCTTTCCATCGATGGAATTCTCATAGGTCCCCGTGAACATAGTCTGCCTTTCTCCAGTTCTATACTTTCTTACGCTTGGAAGTCCCTATAACAATTGCATAGGGTGATGTTCGAAACTGTTTCTTGCGTTCTTTGCCTCAAGATTGGCCTCTTACATCCCTGCTTCCCGCCGTTTCTAGCGAATATGAAATTACACTTTCTCACGATAAGTGTATCTTTGCACCATTTTAAACCACTTCCCTCCACTTTTCAACATTATTCGCCAAAAAACTTATCCCTTCCGCCATCAGAGGCCAATTCTGCATCTACAACAAAAAAAGGCATCGGAGCAAATAGCTCCGATGTCCGAATACACAAATCCATTATTCAGAATATTCTTCACGGGTATCATTGTTGTCTGCTTCGCTTTGCAGACTGAACATGTGATGACTTCAATTCAGCGGTTATCTCCGCTAACTTCATCCTTCCTCATAACTATGCAAACGGTTAGTTTCTCCGCTGCAACCCGAAAACAGACTGAATGTTTTCTTCGCCTGCGTTCTCCGTTCCGTCTATCGCTGCCCGGTTTACCTCAGTACGAAAGCAGACCACGGCATCGGCATTCGGATCCAGCTTCCCCGGCTCCATCAGTGCACTTCGCCGGATAATCAATTCGCTTCCGAGCGGGGCTTCGTGGACAAAGCGGACATTCATCGAGGCAATGAAATAATCCGACGCCTCCGGCAGACTGTCGACCAGACAGTTGTAATACAGGGCATTATTCATATGCCCATTGATGTCCGTAAGAGAATACGTCACCGGCATCCTCCGACACTCCGTCAATTCCACATCTTTCGGAATTCGGAACCGCCTCGGAATGTGCAGTTCCGGTTCCGCATCAAACGGATAATTGGATAGATCATATTCTCCCTGCATCACCAATTTCTTCGTATCCACATCGACCAATGCCCAGTTGCTGGCAGCCCGTGCCACCACCTCACCGTCCAGCTTCATTTCATACATTCTCGGGAAATTCGCTGCTTTTCCCTCCGTCACCCATGTATCGCACTCGATGTGAGCATACTTATGAATCGGCCGATAAATTTCCACACTCATACGGCTAACCACGAATGCCTTACGGTCCTCGGTCACGATAAGGTCGTAATCCTTGTCCGTATCGTGAATCTGATGATGCGCCGTTTCTTGCAAATACTGGATCAGCGCCGTAGGCATCAATCCATCAAATGGATCTAATTCAAACGCACGCGTCTCATATTTCTTGGTGTATTTCATTCTCTGTCCCTTCTTTCGATCCCTTATCCGAGATTAATTCTCTTGCTGCTCTGATATAGAAATATCGGCTTTCGGCCGGTACTGCCAAATAAAGATTGCAAACGCACAGTTTATACCGGCGGTTGCAACTTGTAATGTTCATTCATTTTATGACTCGCGCCTCATCTCTGCACTTACAGAGTGACCCTCAAACGCTTTTTCTAGAGGTCAATAATCTGCCCGGTAATCGCCGCAGCGTCCCCGGATGCCAGAAAGCGAGCCGTGTTGGCCACCGCATCCCCGTTCTGCTCCGCCAAAGCAACCCGAATACCATTGATTCGAACGCCCCTATCCCAAAGTTCTTCCGAGGCAGCCGTAATCATCTCCTCCAGACCTTTCTGCAGTGTGCGAAGCGCGATCCGTTCACTCGTTTCTGTCTCTTCTTTCTTCGGCAGAATCAGAATAATGCTCCCGGATTTTTTCATCATCGGCAGCATCTGGTAGATGTAGAATCCGAATCCTTCCAGGCTCCGCTGAAACAGCAGAGGCACCAACTGCCAGCCATTCGCATCCCGAAAAATCCCCTCGTCGAGTCCCGGGTTGCAAATCAACGTATCAATGTGTCTCTCGAAGAATTCCTTCACCACATTACCGGCCGATGCCAAAGATTCCGGGCTGTATATGTTGCATTTGACGTTCAGTGCGCCCGTGTTTCGCGCCAGCTCCAGCGCTTCCCGGTATCGTTCCCGGTACAGGAAAGCCACGCGAGCACCTCTTCCGGTAAAAGAAGCAACCATCTCTCGCCCGGCGTTTCCGACGCCATCGGCGATCAGAACGTGCTTACTGTTCCTGCCCTCGTCTTTTAACAACATGCAATCCTCCCTTTCGGCCCCATGTATGACTCATAATCTCGTTCACATTATATACCGAAACGAACGCATTCGGATCAATTTCATCAATTAAATTCAGAAGCGTAATGTATTCCTGTTGCGTTACCAGGATGTTAATCTCCCGGTAGTGACGATCGTCAAACGCGCCGATTGCCTCGTAGAACGTGGCACCGCTGTGCATCACATTAATGACATAGTCCCGAATCTGATCCACCTTCTCCGATACCACACAGACCTTCTTCTTCACGCTGAAACCAAAAAGAAAATGCTCCAACATCACACCGGAGAAATAAGTGCCCATCACACTGAGAACGCCCGTCTTAATATCATAGATGAAGACGGACGGCAGTGCAACAGCCATGCCGCAGAGTGACATCGCTGTTCCCATCTCGATATGGAAATACTTGTTCAGGATCTTCGTGATGACATCCAGACCCCCTGATGAAGCATTCCGCAGGAAGAGCAGCGCTGCACCCAGACCGAACAGGAACATATATGCCAGCAAATCCAGAAACGGATCCTGCATCAATGACTGCTGATTCGGGAAGATCCGTTCCAGAAGCCATACCAGCACAGAAATCAGTATAGACGGATAGATCGTACGGTACGTAAACTCTTTTCCCACAAAAACCGCGGATAGAATCAGGCAGATACCATTCAGAATCATCAGCAGTACACCAACTGAAAGCGGCAGAAATTTTGCAAGCAAAATGGCCAAACCGGACATGCTTCCAACTGCCAAATGGCTTGGCGTCAGAAAGAAATATATCGAAATGGCGCATATAACAGTACCGATTGTGATAACGAAATAATCCTGAATTCGCTGCGTTGTGTTTCTCACCAAGTTTGCTCCTTTTTATTGCGTTTATTTGTGACGTTTTTTATATTCAGACAACAAAGGATTATAGCACTTGGCGTTCGATTGTCAACACGGCGCGACGTATCGAAATCCGTGCATGGCACACATCTCCATCAGTTCTTCCACGGTATAGGCCCCGTCCTTCTTGCTGTGAAGAAGCGCCCACTCATGCTCCGCCGCCAGCTTCTCAGGGCGATTCGTCTTACGAAGGTGTGCCGAAAGGGTGCGCAGAGACTGACTTTTCAATCAACGGATACATTATATTTTTACATCTTAACGTTTGGATTTATATATTGCCCATGCTTTGCCGTTTTCTTTCCATACTGAATAGCAAATGTCGGGCATCTGTGTAAACATCCCAGACACATGACGCATTGTTCTTTTATCCAGATCGGTTTTTCGCCCCTCATCTCGATTGCCTGCACGGGGCATTTCCTCTTGCATAATCCACAGCCAACACAGTCATCTTCTACAACAAAATGCTTCGTTTTTCTCATTCTGTTGTACCAAAAAGGATACAATGCTCTAACTGCAACCGGAAGTTTGTTTTTCACATAATTGCCTGTAGCACCGCTTTGTATCAAACGTATGATTTCTTCAATCTGCACTTCTGCATTTGCATTTATCATCACCACTTTTTCCTTATCCGACAGATTAAAAATCGGCGTCCAGGTATCCGGCATCCTCACTCCATAAAAAGCATCAAAGAAAACATCACTTCCAGAGCGCAATGCTTCTTGTGCCAGATACCAGCTTGCTCCCGGCGTAGTTCCATACGTGGCAATATAAAAACATTTTCCGCCGCAGGTTTTGAGTTTATGGCTCTGAAAGAACTCTTTCACAATACTCGGAATTCCCCAAGCATAGGTTGGAGACACCACCCCATGAACATCCGTCAAAGTTTCGCCTGTGACTTCCTGTATGGAGATGGCCCTTGTCCCGATGGCTTTCGCAATGCGCTCAGCCACATATTTGCTGTTTCCTGTTGCTGAAAAATATAAAATCATCTTCTCACCCCAGTCTGGCAAATTTGACCCTCTGATTGGCCGGCATCAATTTGGCAAGCAGACGGTATCCTTCCAATCAATCATGTCAAGCATTTTCAAAGAATCTTCCTACTGAGCCAGAGGACCGGAAGATGTCTCAGATACCGCTAATCTTGTTCTTCCATTCGCCAGTAATCAGGTTCTGTCTACTCCTCTTTCCCATCCCAGCAATACGTGCACAGGTTCTCCGTCGGAATGCCGATCGCCTGAAGCATGTCTTCCAGCCGGTTGTACTGCAACGTGTCATAACCCTGCTGCCGGCGAATTTCTTCGATCATGTTCTTGTACTTCTCGCCGTCCGGGTTCAGGTACTCGGTCAGCTCGCTGTCCTCCATGTGACGACCCTCCAGCTTATCGATGGCGCGGCGGGCAATCAGCTCCATGGCAGAGCGGGAACGACTGAAGTTAATATATTTGCAGCCGAAGAGGATTGGCGGACAGGCCGGACGGACGTGAACTTCTTTGGCTCCGCAGGAATAGAGATATTTCGCCTTCTCGGCAAGCTGCGTCCCCCGAACGATGGAGTCATCAATCAGGACAATACGCTTATCCTTAATCAATTCCGGAACCGGAATCAGCTTCATCTTGGCGATAAAGTCCCGCTTGGTCTGGATGGTCGGCATGAAAGAACGCGGCCAGGTCGGCGTGTACTTGATAAACGGACGCGAATACGGAAGCGCCGCTTCGTTCGAGTACCCGATAGCGTGCGCGATACCGGAATCCGGCACGCCGGCTACCACATCCACATCATCACGCGTCAATGAATCACGGCGCGCAATCGCCGCTCCGCATCGGTGACGCATACCCTCAACCGAGACGCCCTCGTAGGCCGAAGCCGGATATCCGTAGTAGACCCAGAGGAACGTGCATATTTTCATCTTCGTGCCCGGTTTCGCCAGCATGATCACGCCATCGCTGGTCATGATATCAATTTCGCCCGGTCCCAGAATCTTGTAATCCTCATATCCGAGATTCAAGTACGCAAATTGCTCAAAGCTTGCACAATAACCCGTATCCTTCTTCCCGATGGCAAGAGGGGTTCTGCCGAGCTTGTCCCGAACACAAAAAATTCCCTTCTTCGTCATAATCAGCATGCTCATGGAACCGTCGATCACGTCCTGTGCATGCTGGATGCCTTCAATCATGTTCTCTTTCTCATTGATGAGTGCCGCCACCAGTTCGGTCGTGTTGATGTCACCATCACCCATCTCCATGAACTGTGTGGCGCCGTTCTCGAAGAGACGGCGCAGAAGGTCGTCTTTGTTATTAATCCTCCCGACTGTGGTGATGGCGAATGTGCCGTGGTGCGAGCGCACTGTCAGCGGCTGCGGTTCGTAGTCGGAAATAGCACCCATCCCCATGTTCCCATTCATTCGTGAGACATCTCCGTCGAATTTCGTCCGGAATGGGGCATTCTCAATATTGTGAATGGCCCGGTCAAAACCGTTCTCTCCGTATACAACCAAACCACCCCTTCTTGTCCCCAGATGCGAGTGGTAATCTGTCCCGAAGAACAGGTCGAAAACACAATCTTCCTTCAATGTTGCCGCGAAAAAACCGCCCATGCGTTGCCCCTTTCGTTCTTATATCTAGAATAAATACATCTGGAATCATTGTATCATTGCAAGAATTCCTTGACAATAAAAACAGCGTAGCAGTCTCGGATACAACTGCTACGCTAAATTTACTTTTGGCCGAAGAAACGAACTACATCATGCCGCCCATACCGCCGCCAACCGGTGCTGCCGGAGTCTCGCTCTTGATTTCCGTAACGCCTGCTTCTGTGGTCAGGAGCATGCCAGATACGCTGGCTGCATTCTGCAGTGCGGAACGGGTTACCTTCACCGGATCCACAATGCCGGCATCAATCATGTTGACATATTCATCGATCGCCGCATTGAAGCCAACACCTTCCGGGGATTCCTTCACCTTGGAGACAACAACACTGCCTTCAAAGCCAGCATTCTCGGCAATCTGGCGAACCGGCTCTTCCAGCGCACGTTCTACAATCTTCGCACCGGTTCTCATGTCACCTTCCAGGCTGTCCGCGTACTTGACAACTGCAGGGATTGCACCGATGAGTGCAACGCCGCCGCCGGATACAATACCTTCCTCAACGGCTGCTCTGGTTGCATTGAGGGCATCTTCCAGTCTCAGCTTCTTGTCCTTGAGCTCGGTCTCGGTTGCGGCACCTGCGTGGATAACTGCTACACCACCAGCCAACTTAGCCAGTCTTTCCTGAAGCTTCTCGCGGTCGAAGTCGGAAGTGGTCTCTGCTTCCTCCGCACGGATGGAATCGATGCGGCTCTGAATCTCGTCGCGGCTGCCGCTTCCGTTCACGATAACGGTATGGTCCTTATTCACCTTGACGGTTTCCGCTCTACCCAGCATATCGATAGTGGTCTCCTTCAGCTCGTAACCAAGCTCCTCGCTGATAACCGTACCACCGGTCAGGATAGCAATATCTTCCATCATAGCCTTTCTTCTGTCACCGAAGCCCGGAGCCTTGACAGCGACAACATCCAGCGTGCCTCTCAGTTTGTTGACAACCAGTGTTGCCAGTGCCTCGCCCTCTACGTCGTCTGCGACGATCAGCAGTCTGCTTCCGGTCTTCATGATATCTTCCAGCAGCGGAACGATTTCTTGAATGTTGGAGATCTTCTTGTCGGTCAGCAGGATGTATGGGTGGTCGAGTACGGCTTCCATCTTCTCGCTGTTGGCTGCCATGTACGGGGACAGATAACCTCTGTCAAACTGCATACCTTCTACAACGTCCAGTGTAGTGCCCAGGGACTTGGACTCTTCTACAGTGATAACGCCGTCTTTGCCCACCTTGTCCATTGCCTCGGAGATCAGCTTACCGATTTCCGGATCGCTTGCCGATACGGAAGCAACCTGTGCAATGCTTTCCTTGTCGTCAACCTTCTGAGCACTGTTCTTCAGGTAATCAACTGCGACTTCAACAGCGCCATCGATACCCTTCTTCAGAACCATCGGGTTCGCACCGGCGGTGACGTTCTTGAAGCCCTCGCGAACGATTGCCTGTGTCAGCAGGGTAGCGGTTGTGGTGCCGTCGCCGGCAACATCATTCGTCTTTGTTGCTACTTCCTTGACCAGCTGAGCACCCATGTTCTCTACCTGATCTTCCAGTTCGATTTCCTTCGCGATGGAAACACCGTCGTTCGTAATCAGCGGGGATCCGTAGGATTTCTCAATCAGCACGTTGCGGCCCTTCGGTCCCAGCGTAATCTTTACGGTATCAGCCAGCTTATCAACGCCTGCCAGCAGTTTTCTTCTCGATTCTTCTCCATAAAAAAGTTCTTTAGCCATTTCTCTATTACCTCCTTTACCGGCAATTACTCAACGATTGCCAGAATGTCCTTCTGTTCAATAATTGTATATTCTTCACCCTGGAACTTCAGCTCCGTGCCACCGTACTTCGCGAAGATAACGTGGTCACCAACCTTGAGCTGCATCTTCTCTTTGTCCGTTCCCGGGCCTACCGCAACGACCTCAGCCTGCTGTGGTTTCTCCTTCGCACTGCCGGACAGAATCAGACCTCCCTGAGTCTTCTCCAGTGCTTCATCTTTCTTTATTACTACTCTTGTGCCAAGTGGCTTAATGCCAAAACTCATTGTATTTCCTCCTTTATTATTATCTCTATTTTGTTGTTAGCACTCATATATGTCGAGTGCCAATCCACAATTGTTATTGTACTCAGCTTTCTCTGTCCTGTCAACATTCTAGGGCGAAAATAATGTGAAGTATTCTTCACATATTTCCGACAGAACTAACGGACAAGCTTGTCACCGCTCCCGATTCTGTCCTATCACGGTGTCGCAAGGGAGATTTCCGCTAAATACGATCCCGCTTTCTTTCCCGGTCAAAATGCCGGATGGACACATCCCGAACCTTGATATTGATGTGTCCGAGAGAGAACGAAGTCATCGACTGCATCACGCAGTAGACCTCTCGTTGGAAGAGAATGCAATGGCGACCGGCCCCCGGGAATTTTCGGATACGCACCTCGATAACAACGTTGAAATTCGATACATTTCCGTTGTGATAGAAATTCATCACACGAATACATCCGCGGTGATCTTCCGCAGCAATGTCGATGATGTCTCGGATGGCTTGCTCGCTGATTTCGAACTTGCCAAAGTAACTGAAGGGCGGGCGCACCACCGTCCGTTCTCGGCCATCCTCTTGCTCTTCTTCATGAAAGGACAGATTCCGAAAGAACTTGACCGGATTCAATACGTAACCGGCAAAGTCCCGTTTCAATTGCCCCATCGGAACCGGAATTGCATGTTCCCCTGCTTTTAACCGATGATCCTTCGCCACCTTGCGATCTTCCTCAGAGGTGAAGTTCTCAATGTAGAGATGACGACTTGCGCGCGGCAATTCGAGTGCATCCGAAATCCAGTTCACCATGCGATCGGATGTACCGATGATCATCAGGCGGTTCGGATTCAGTTCGCGAAGACGCGTCATCACTTCGATTCGATGGTCCTCATAATTGAAGAGAGCAGTTCGCATCGCAGCCGCCTTGGAAGTGCACTCCTTAGCTGAGCGTCCGGCGGCAATTCCTCCTTTGTAGATCAGCAGTCCGTCGTCGATAATGGCTTCGATGTTATAGTCCCGACAAATACGCTGCGCGCTGTAGCTCTTACCGGTGCCGCTCTTGCCGGTGAAAGAAATTATTTCCATGTTATATAAATCCTTTACAAATGTTAAATCAGGCTTACCAAAGTTAAGTTTACAAAACCGAAAATCGGGTGATATAATTTTCACATCGTTGAGAAGAAGGAGGTACAGTCATGGCTTATGTAATCAGTAACGAATGCATCGGTTGCGGAGCTTGCTCTGCTGGATGTCCGGTTGAGGCTATCAGCGAAGGTTCCCCATACGTTATCGATGCGGATGCTTGCATCGATTGTGGTGCTTGTGCAGATACATGCCCGGTTGGAGCACCTGCAGAGGCTTAATATAGCACATATCATGCATGATTAATTATTAGAAAATCCCACAGCATCGGCTGCGGGATTTTTATTTTCGCGCTTTCACGCAATTTCACGCTTTCACACAACTTATTCCGTTACTTTCGTACCGGTTCTTTCTCCTGCTCATTGCTGCTGATCAGGAAGGACAGGGTGTGTAGACTCTCGCTCAGATGAACATTTTCGACTGCAACTTCATCCTTGACTTCCTTCGGAATTTCAAGATCAACCGGAGCAAAGTTCCAGATACCCTTGGCTCCGCCGCGGATCAACGACTCTGCCATTTCTTGCGCTGCATCCTTACCGCAACACAAAATACCGATATCCACGTTATTATCTTTCACGAAATCTTCCAGTTCTGCAGAATTCTGAACCTTCACATCATTGATGGACAGGTGCCCGACTACCATTGGATTGACATCAAAAAGACCCACGATGTTAAATCCGAACTTGTGCTGCAGAATATGGTTCGTAATCGCCTGGCCCAAGTGTCCAACGCCAACCACAACCGTATTGTACTCTCTGTCGAGGCCCAGGATCTTATTGATCTCTTCGTATAGGTAATCCACACTATAGCCATAACCCTGCTGACCAAATCCACCAAAGGTATTCAAATCCTGGCGAATCTGCGAAGCCGTATATCCGATCAATTCACTCAATTCATTCGATGAGATTTTCGTAACGCCCTGCGCCTTCAGTTCCCCGAGGTAACGTCTATACCTCGGCAATCGCCGAATGATGGCATTCGATACCTTCGTGTTATTCTTCATACCAAACCTTACTTTCCTACTTCATTCAAAAACAGTTCATCATTTTCCGATTGTCAGAAATAAAACGCATTCGCTGACGAATAGTATATCTTTTCGTCGGTTCGTGCTATTTCTGACTCTCTACGTAATCAACCAGATCCTGTACGGTTTCGAACTTCTCCGCTTCTTCATCTGGGATTTCGAGATCAAATGCCTCCTCAATTCCGAGAATAATCTCAACGGCGTCCAGAGAATCGGCTTCCAAATCCTTCATCAGATTGGTATCCAGCTGAACCATATCTTCATCTACATCCAGTTGCTCCACGATTATTTCTTTGATTTTTTCAAAAGTCATTACTTGTGTCCTCCGTTTACTTTATCACATTGTTCATTATAGTTAAAAGATTCTCTTCGTGCAAGAATTTTTATTGGAGCTCCATCCATTCATCATATTTCATCTCGAGCTCGGTCTTGCATTGTTCGAGGAACTCGCCCTGTTCTTGTAGGAATTTCATGTCAGACAGGTTTTCCGGTGCACAGAGGGCTGCCTCGGTCTGTTTGAGTCGATTCTCCAGATTCTCTATCTGTTCCTCCAGCTCTTCCCGTTTCCGGCTGAGTCTTCGCTCCTCCGCCTCCTGTTCTTTGCGAATGCGTCGTTCTTCCTCTGCAGACAACACTTCTGGGGCTTCCTTCCCATTCTTCGTGTCTCCTTCTGCCAGCGCACGTCGTTCGGCTTGTTTCTCCAGGTAATAGTCAAACTGCCCTCGATATTCCTCGATTCCTTCCGTTGTAAGTCGAAAAATGCGAGTCGGCAGTTTCTGCAAGAGGTAGCGATCGTGAGATACGATGATGAGCGTACCTTCAAAATCCAGGAATGCATCCTCCACCACTTCCTTTGCATCGATGTCCAGATGGTTGGTCGGCTCGTCCAGCACCAGTGTATTGGATCCGGAAAGCATCAGCTTGAGAAGGGATAATTTCGCCTTCTCGCCACCGGACAGACTTCTTACCGTCTTGAAAACATCGTCTCCCCGGAACAAGAATCGTCCCAGGATGGATCGCATCTCAGTGTCCGTATAAAGATGATACGTATTTTTCATTTCCCCCAGTACAGTTTCATTGTCATCCAGGAGGAGCTGTCCTTGATCGTAGTAACCAAAGTTCACGTTATGACCAATCTTAAGGTAGCCGCGATCCGCCGTCATCTGACCCATGATGATGCGAAGCAGTGTGGTCTTCCCGACGCCATTATCGCCAATGATGCAGATTCGTTCCCCCTTCTTGATGTCGAAGGAGACATTTCGAAACAGTTTTTTCTCACCGAAGCTCATTTCCAGATCTTCCGCAAGCATCACATCGTTGCCGCTCTTGTATTCCGAATGAAAGTTCAGTTTCATTCGGTTATTCAGGACGGTCGGTTTTTCTTTTACCTCCAGATGGGCCAGACGTTTCTCCCGAGACTTCGCCCGGTTCACCAGTTTCTCGGTACCCCGCTGCTTGAAACGGCGAATCATCTCTTCCTGCTTGGCAATTTCCTTCTGCTGCTTCTCATAATCACGAAGCTCAGTCTCCATCCGCTCCTCGTGCTTCACCACGTAATCCGAATAATTGCCGCGGTAGTCCGTGAGTTGATGTCGATTGACCTCAAAAATCCGTGTCACCAGCTGATCCAAGAAGTACCGGTCATGAGATACAACGATAATCGTGCCTTTGTAATTCTTAAGATATTGCTCCAACCAGGCCAGCATCTCAAGGTCGAGATGGTTCGTCGGCTCGTCGAGCATCAGTATGTCAGGTTGCTTCAGAAGCATGCAGGCCATGGCCAGGCGTGTGCGCTCCCCTCCGGAAAGCTTACCGATCTCCTTGTTGTGCTCCGATTCACCAAAGCCCATATTTTGAAGCACCGACTTCAGTTCACTGCGATAGGTGTAACCACCCTCTTCCTTGTATCGTTCCAGCAGTGCCGTGTACTGCTCGAGATTCTGGTGAAAAGTCGGGCTCTCGTGATCGGCAATCGCCTCTTCCAGACGATGAAGGTCCTGCTCCATTCCGTGAAATTTTTCAAATGTCTTCTCCGCTTCCCGGAGCACTGTTCCCTGGCTAAAAAAATGATTCTTTTGTTTAAGATACCCGACCGTATAACCGCTTCGAACGTAGAAGTTCCCGGACGTCGGTGCGGTCTCTCCAGCCAGGATGGACAGAAGGGTGGTCTTGCCGGCGCCATTCGGTCCGACAACGCCGATGCGATCCCCCTTATTCACGCTAAAAGACACGTTCTCCAGGATGACATCCACGCCATAGCTTTTATTGATTTCACTGGCAGACATTATCAGCATAATAATCTAGAATTCCAGTCCCGGAACCGCATCCAGGTCCGGGCCGGCAAACTCTCCTTTCTTCATCTTGTAATACGCAGAGCATGCAATCATCACGCCGTTATCCGTGCAATAGAGGGGGCGCGGTACCAGTACGCGAATTCCATGCTGATTGCTTCTCTCTGTTAAGAGCGCGCGAAGGCGCGAATTCGCGGCGACACCGCCGGCGACGACGATCTTGTCCTGGTGGAATTCGAGGGCCGCGGATATCGTCTTGTCCACGATGACTTCCACCACCGCTTCTTGGAAACTGGCTGCCATGTCGGGAACCGAAATCTCTTTACCCGCCTGTTTATTCGTGTTGATGTAATTCAGTGCAGCAGTCTTAAGACCACTGAAGCTGAAATCATAACTTCCCGGTTCCAGGTACACCCGTTTGAACGGAATCGCCTCCGGATTACCATTCTTCGCCGCACGATCAACCTTTGGTCCGCCGGGATAACCCAGTCCGATAACTCGGGCGACCTTATCAAAGGCTTCTCCTGCCGCGTCGTCACGCGTCTCTCCCAGCGTCTCACATCGGTTATAGTCACGCACAAACACGATATTCGTATGTCCACCGGACACCACAAGACCCATGAACGGCGGCTCGAGGTCCGGGTATTCGATGTAGTTCGCTGCGATATGTCCATGCATGTGGTTCACTCCGACCAAGGGAATGTTCTTCGCAAAAGCAATTGCCTTCGCCGCTGCTACGCCCACCAACAGCGCGCCAACAAGACCGGGACCATAGGTCACGCCAATCAAGTCCACATCATCCACCTCAATCTCGGCTTCCCTCAGCGCCTGGTCAATGACACCATTGATGTTCTCCAGGTGTCTTCGAGATGCAATTTCCGGTACCACACCGCCAAATGCTGTGTGGATATCAATCTGAGAGGAGATAATGTTCGCCAGGACTTCACGCCCATCCGCAACGATCCCGATAGCGGTCTCGTCGCAGCTTGATTCAATTCCCAGTGTAATATGTTTTCCGTTCTTCATCGATTTTTCTCTTCATTCATTCCATTGATACGCACTAATGATACACACTAAAGTTGCTTCCGCATCAGTATCGCATCTTCGCCATCATCCAGATAGTAACCCGGACGCACGCCTATCTCTTCGAAACCGAGCTTGCGATACAGATGCCGTGCCCGTTCGTTGGAAGCTCGTACCTCCAGTGTCATTTCCTCATTGCCGCAGGTAATAAGCCAGTCCATCATGTATTTCATCAGATGTTCGCCGATTCCAAGGCCGCGATAATCCGGCAGAATACCGATGTTGTTGAGTTGCCCTTCACCGGCCACTTGCCACACATCCATGTATCCCGCAAACGATCCGTTCCACTCGGCCACTGCTACAAGAGCAATATCGTTGCTTTCTACATCATGACGAATTGATTCCTCGCTCCAAGGCGTGGGAAAAGTAATCTCCTCCAGCAATGCGATGTCCAATATATCTTCAGTTTCCGCCCGCCTCAGCAGAAGATTGCTGCTGACTTCCTGTTCACCATATATTAGGTTTTTCATTTCTCTAACCGTGTATTTTCTTGCTTAGCGTGCCCGATTCCAGCCGCATCTCAGCCTCGCTTTTCCGCATATAATTCGGGAGAAGCTTCTCATAGGACACACTCTCTCCGCAAAGAGCCTTCCGTAAAGCAATACGTGCGACGTATTCCGCCCGCTGATATCGATTCGCTTCGTCAGCCAGAAGAAAACTTCCTTCCGGCAAAACCATCTGAATCATGTTTTCGTATGCGTCAATGCCATCGCCGACAAAATAGGTGAAAATCGGTGCTCGCATGCCGGACATCTCATCCGTCATTCCGTCTTCGGATATTCTACCCTGGCTAAAAATACCACAATGAGGTTCGTATGCTACTGTGGCCCCGGTATACTCCGGACGACTGTCATTCTTCGCGGATGAATTGGCATCTTGCATCCCATTATCGTTTTCTTCTCTTCCCCGGATGATGGTCAAAAGTTCCTCCATCATGTATTGCCTCTCCGGAAGCATGGGCCGAATGAAATCACCTTCGTTTCTCCACAATCCACTGTAAGTCTGATGACGTCTTGCGTTGATAATGGGACATATATAGATATCCGAATCATCAGACGTAAAAGAATCGTTCCTCTTTGCTTTGTATTGTGCCGAGGTTGAATCCCATCTACTGCACTTTCCCGGGGATGCAAGGTTTTCCGAGCTCATTGTTTTTAACCCCTTGTCTGCCTCCGACATCCACATTCTTGCTTGCAGTGCCATCGCTTCGAGCGTGGAGACCGCAATACACGGGATCTTCAGCACCTGTCCCAAGGTTCTCGCAGTGGTAACCCCGATTCGAATGCCTGTGAAAGAGCCCGGCCCAACCGATGCCGCTACATGAGTCAGCTGAGAGACAGTGATGCCTGCTTGCGCAAGGCAGTCGCTCGTTAACGTCATGATATCCTGCAAATGATTCATCACGTCCGTAGAGGAAGACTGGAAGACATTCCCCATTCCGTCAATAACGGCGGCGGATCCATACTTTCCGGTTGTTTCTAGTGCTAGAATATACATTGGTAGATGCGTTCTCCTTCTTTCTCTCCGTATTGAATGCGAATGAGGATCGTCTCTTCCGGCAAGACGTCCTCCACAATATCCGCCCATTCCACGACACTAATACCATCACCGTAGAAATAGTCTTCTGCCCCGATGTCCAGAAGTTCATCGCCGGATCCCAGCCGGTAGACATCGAAGTGAAACAGCGGAATCCGCCCGGTACGGTGCTCTTTGACAATGTTGAATGTCGGACTGTTGATGTGTTCCGTAATCCCTAGTCCCTCCGCGATGTACTTGGTCAATGTCGTCTTGCCGGTGCCTAAATCCCCCTCCAGAGCCAGCACATCACCTGGACGCATAGAAGCGGCGAGCTCAAGACCAAAGTCCCGGGTCTCGAGCTCATCATGAATCGTCCACTCAAAATCTTGTTTCGCCTGTAGTTTTGCTCTGATTTCTTCTCTCATCGTCCTTCTCTTCTATCCATATCGCTCTATCCATACCGCGCCTTATGTCACCGTCGAAGCAGCGAATACTATTTCTTCCGTTCGTGTGCCAAAGCACCGGATGCACCGGGATCATTACAGGAAGCTTTGACGTATCCATTCCTACGATCGTTTGATTTCACAACAGATGCACTCTATCATGCGAGCATAAATTTCTGTCATCTTCATCCAGGATCCAAGATGGATTCGCTCATCCGGCTGGTGCATGGTATCCGTCTCTCCCGGGAACAGGGCACCGAAGGCGACCATTTTCCGAAAGACTTTGGCGTATGTACCGCCGGAATCAATCCACGGCTGATGATCCAGATCGCCGGTTTCTTCCTGATAGATCTCCAGGAGCGTCTGAATATAGTCATCATCCACAGGAGTAAAGACCGGTGGTTCATCCATTTCCTTCAGGATACCAATGCTCGTATGGGCCAAGGTTTCCTCAATGCCGTCATACACATCCCCGCCGGTATAGGTAACCGGGTAACGAACGTTCAGTGTTGCAGAGGCCATATCGCGGCTGATTTCCATCATGCCGACATTGAGAATGAGATTTCCGGATTCTTCATCCTGCAGTGCACAGCCCATCTTCTCGCCGTGCAAGTTGAAGGCAATATGATCATTGTAATAATTGATCCATTCGGTGATTTCATCGCCGACGAAGGATAGCTTTCCCAACAGCGCCATCAAAATGCTGATGGCATTCAGCCCGGCATCCGGCGTCGCCCCATGTGCACCAATCCCCTTGGATTCAATAGCCAGAGAGGCGCCAACTTTACGAGTTCGTATATCGTAACCGGTTTCTGACGAAAAGTCGGAGACTTGCGTGCGAACGCATTCGAGCAACCTTTTATCCGCGGCTGAAACGACGGCACGCGCTTTGTTCGGAACGATATTCGGTGCTGTTCCCGCCGTCAGGCCGGATAGAACCAATCCATCCTTCGGAGAATATTTCTTCATGCGAGAAACAAGCTGAAACGTCAGAATTCCCATCTCGCCATTTGTGAGTGGAAAATCACCGTCCGGTGTAATTCCGAAATCCGGCATCGGTTCGTGATCCAGGTAATAGGTGACGCTGTCGTTTCCGGTTTCCTCATCCAGGCCCAGAATCAGCCGAATCGTCTTGGATGGTCGGTAATCGGCGTCCTTCAGGGCCTTCATTGCATATAGGCAAGCAATGACAGGACCTTTGTCGTCAATCGTCCCGCGGCCAATCATATAATTGTCTTCTATCTCAGCACCATATGGTGCATGCGTCCAGCCATCTCCCTCCGGCACCACGTCCAAGTGAGCGGCGATAGCAAAAATCTCCGCGTTCGAATCTTCGGCCTTCCATTCAATGTATCCGCAGTAGTGATCCACGTTTTTTATCGTAAATCCCATCTGCTTCCCGAGATTCAGTGTGTATTGAAGTGCATCTTCCACATTCCGGCCGAACGGGTACACCGTTCCGTCCTGTGTCCGAAGCGGCGGGGATTTCACGCTGGGAATTCGAATGAGTTCTTGCAGGGAGTGAATCATTTCCTCTTTATTCTGTTCCAGCATCTCCCGATATCTCATTCCTCTGTCGTCCTTCATTCTTTCCAATCTATTTTTCAATCTTCTTCATGCTGTCCGCCTGACGACCGGTCTCCGTGACGTAGGCCGCCGTTATTTTACCATCCTTCACGGTAGAAATGTTCACGCGTCGAATCGGATTTCCGTCACTGTCGAACGTAAATACGCCTGTTGCACATCGCAAACCATCCGTATCGGCAAGCGCATCCCGAATATCTTTCGGATCCAGGCTGTCCGCATTGTTGATGGCGTTGATAATCAGCATGTACGCATCGTATCCCAGCAACGCGTTCTGTGACGGTTCGTCCTCTTCGCCATATTTGTTCGCGTATTTGATGAGAAACCGCTGCGTCTCCGCCGTAATGGATTCTGTCGTATTTTCCGTGTTCAATACGTTATCAGAGGTAAACGCGATATTGATATCCGGATGAGCCTCCGCCATTTTGATGATATCATTATCCGTCCAATCTTGATTTACAAGGAATGTGATGTCGGTTATGCCCAGCTTCTCAATTTCATCGAAAAGTCGGCTTGCGTTTTCCAGACCAAGCGGTGCAAGCACCGTATCAGCGCCGGATTTCTGAATAGCTTTCGCCAAAGATTCCGCGTCAAAATTGTTCAAATCCACCGATTCATCCAGCACGATGGATGTAGATGCCTTCTTGTTCTTCTTATTCTTCTTCCGGCTGTTGTTCACACGGGACTTGAATGCCGATCTCATGGAATCGGATGTACTGTCATTCTTGATGGTAACAATTCCGATTTTCTTGGCTTTCAGTTCTTCCAGCGCATACTCTGCCAGTCCGTCTCCACGCTGACTGTACGTGATACAAGCACGGAACATATAATCATTGTCTTCCGTAATCAGCGGGTTACATGCCGATGGTGTAATCATTGGAATCTTCGCCTTCTTCACGGCCGCTGCGGCAATCATGGAGTTCGCCTCCTCCGAACTTCCGATAATGGCTACAGGATTCATCTTAATTAAATCCTGAATGGCATTGGTTGCGGCGTACGTGTCCGATTCGGTGTCGATCTCAATCAGCTCCACGCGGACACCCTTTACGGTCGAGTAGTAACTGTTCGCCAGCTCGATTCCTTTCAGTTCCTGCTTTCCGGATTCCTTCGCTGAACCGCTCTGGGGCTCAAAAACGCCGATATAGATTACGTTTGAGGATTCTGTCTCCTTGTCGATAAACGTCCGTCGGAAGTTATCAAAACTGGTGCAACCGGCCAGCAAGCCCGCCATGCTGAGCACCAGAAGGAGACAAATGGATTTTCTAATGGTTCTGCGGATTTTCAAGTTTCAGTACCTCTCTTAATTCAGCGCCATCGGTAATGTCATTCACTCTGCCACGGAGTTTCGCCGCGCCCGGATATCCTTTCGTATACCATCCTACATGCTTGCGCATCTCTCGAACGGCGGAATACTCTCCTTTGAGCTCCATCAAACCGTTGTAATGCCGGATCATCATTTCCGACTTCTCCGCCCACGTCGGTGGATAGAATTTCCTTCTTTCGTAGGCACAGAGAATATCATCAAAAATCCATGGATTGCCCAGTGCGCCTCTGCCGATCATTACGCCGTCACATCCGGTTTCTTTCATCATACGAAGAGCATCTTCTCCACATGTCACATCGCCGTTTCCGACAACCGGAATATGAAGTGCATCTTTGACCTGTCGAATGATATCCCAGTCGGCTTTTCCCTGGTAATATTGTTCTCTGGTTCGGCCATGAACCGTCACCATCGCTGCGCCTGCGGCCTCCGCTGCCAGTGCACATTCCACCGCAGTCGGCGAATCCCCGTCAAAACTCTTTCGCATCTTGACGGTCACCGGCTTATCGGTATTCGTTACCGCAGCCGAAACGATTTCATAAATACGGTCTGGATTTCTCATAAGCGCCGATCCATCACCATTTCGAACAACCTTAGGAACCGGGCATCCCATGTTAATATCCAAAAAACAGTTCAATCCGGAGTTCAGCATCCTCGCAGCCTGCCCGATAATCTTCGGCTCGCTTCCAAAAATCTGAACTCCGGTCAGGCCGGCATTTTTCGGAATATATAACAGTTTTGGTGTCTTTCTGTCACCATAGCATAGGCCTTTCGCACTGACCATCTCCGTATAAGTCAGCGCCGCTCCCTGCTCCTCGCAGAGGGAGCGCATCACAGCGTCTGTGATGCCGGCAAGCGGCGCCATTATAAACGGATTCGGGAGTTCTACTCCACCAATATTCAGCATACTATTTTCTTTCTTTGTTTCTCTTATTTCCTTCTTGTCGTCTTATTCTTCTCGTAAATATAGACCAGTCCATTCAGCGTCAGCCGTCTATCGATAACGTCGATGCAGCTTACCCCTTCATCTACCATCGTCGCTAAGCCACCGGTTGCAATGACCTTAATATCCTCGTACTTCTTTCCGTAATCGGATACCAACTCCTGTTTCATGCTTTCAATAATTCGTTCCGCCAGTCCCATATGGCCGATAATAAGTCCGGCCTGAATGTTCTCAATGGTATTCTTACATATAACCCGCTTTGGCGTCTCCAGATCCACGGTTGGCAGCTTTGCGGTGTGTTCGAATAAAGCCGAGGCAGAAGTCTTGATTCCGGGAGCAATCGCCCCGCCGAGGAATTCCGCATCTTCCGTTACCACACAGAAGGTTGTAGCGGTTCCAAAATCAACCACGATCAAAGGCCCGTCGTATTTCGCATGTGCAGCCACAGAATTGACGATTCGGTCAGATCCAATCTGTCTCGGATCATCGCACTTAATCTTGAGACCGGTCTTAATACCGGTCTCCACAATCAGCGGGTTGATTTCGAAATACTTTGTACACATGTGCTGCAGTGTGAATAGCAGCGACGGTACAACGGTTGAAATAATCACATCCGTTATGTTTTTCGGATCCATTCCCTCATGTCGGAACATCTGATCGATAATGACGCCGTATTCATCCGCGCTCCTCTTGTTGTCGGTGGCCATCCTCCAGCTTTGAACCAGTGTGTGTCCATCGAACACGCCCAGTACGACGTTCGTATTCCCTACATCGATCGTCAGAAGCATTCTATTGATCCTCCAGTCTCCTCAGGGCCAGAGCCATTGTCAGACCCGGAATAATCCGGTTTCCGGTCATCTCCGCACCGAGGATTTCGTTAATTCTTTTCAGTCGGTATTGTACCGTGTTGTTGTGGATGCTCATGAATTCCGCAGTCTTGTTGCTGTTCATGCTGGCATCCAATACAAATGTCTCCAACGTCTCCAGCAAAAGCTTTCCCTTGTTGGAGGAAACCTCCCGATTGAAAGGTTCCAACAGATCCAGGTACATTTTTTTCAGTACATTATTCTGCATGATAATGTCCATGCAGTTGCAAACCATGGACATTTCATACTTGGTAAACACACGCTTGTATGGAAATACCGATTCCACATAGTTCCAGGTTTCATTAATCAACTTGAAACCTTCGACCGCATTGTCCAGATTTTCAATTCCTGTGGAATGAAAAATGCGAACATCCGGTTTTCCGGCCTTCAATGCATCAAACATGTCAAGGCATGCCGTCTTTACCGTCATTGGCTTCTCTTCAGAATCATCGATGTAGATGAGACCATAGAACTCATTTTGCTCAATCAGCGGCAATACGCCCATGTTGTACTTCGTCTTGTACGTATCGATGATGTCGATGAAGTCAGAATTGTCGATACCGTTGGCATAGAAAGAACTGATATAGATCTTGTTTTTCATATCCGCTTCATCTACCAGTGTGTAGCAGAAAGACAGGTCATTTCGAATCGCTGCTTTGATGAATTCTGCACGAGAATCTCTATCCGGTGTGTACTTCCACATACCCATGGCGAGTTCGATGACCTCCGCCAACTTCGTGATCTCCACTGCGGAATAGTTATCGTTGTTATCGACGATCATCAGGATGTGCTTCTCTCCGTTGATGTCAATCGTACCCCAGTACGTGATGACATCTCCGATTGCAACCTGTGTGAATACTGACGAATGCGTAATGTCCCGTTTCTTCGCGACAGAAATGGCATCTTCAATGGTTTCCTTGTGCCTTGTTTCAATTGTCAGAATTGGATTGAACTCCATCGTCATTAGGACGAACTGATAATCATTGTGAACGGCGGCTTCCTTCAATGCACTCTGGAAGTTGTTGTGTTTGTCAAAATTCAACAGATGATAAATGGAATTATTAAGCAGGTTATCGCTGTAATTATGGCCATACAGAATCTTGTCCATCACCTGCTCGATCAGCATCGCATACGTAATCTTTCCGTCGTCCGGTAGCGTAATCAGAAGCAATCCGCTTTCCTCTGCTGTCTTTATGACTGCGCTGTCGAGTTTTGCCACACCCTTGTCATTCAGGAAAACCACCATCGCCGCAATCTGCTTCTTTCCGAAACCGGAAATAACGCGGCACTGCGCCTTGATATCGTCCTGAATCTGCCAAAAGTGTGTCAGTACCATTTGTTCCGACACACCGTTTCGCTCCACACCTGCATCCAGGTCATGCTCGTCGAACACCGACACGGAACGAACCCGGCGGTCGCTTTTGCGCATGCATGCTTCCACCGTGCTGTTCTTGAACGCATCCAGCCTCAGACAATCCTCTACCGTAATCTTCATTATCCCTCACTCCTCTTGTTCCAACCTGTTGCACTTAACCTTTAAGTATCCTATTCTTCATCTTTCGAAACAGGTTCCTCTTCTGAGGTGTTTTCTTCTTTTGTTTTTCCCTCCGGGCTAAAAGAAACTTCTTCCCAATCTGCAGTTTCCGATTCCGCATCTGTTTTCAATTCCGTATCTGCATCCTCGTCCGTCTTTTCTTCTACCTCGGATTCTAAGCCAATTTCAATTGATTTTGAGTCGGAACGCTTCGGCACTTCGACAGTTCCAGCCTTGAGAATCGCATTCAGAATCTCATTCTCCGCAGGGCTCAGATTATCAGCAGATTCTCCGATAACCGAGCGCTTCAGTTCCTCCATGCGCGCCTGCTCTGCAGCCTTTCGCTCTGCTTCGAGCCGTTTGCTCTCTGCAGCCTCGGCCTTATCCCGTTTCTCCTTCTCTTTGGCTTCTTCGTCTATCTGCTTCTTCAGTTCCTCTGGTGTGATCTCTCCGTTGTAAAGAGCCTCGAACTGCTTCCCGTCTAAGGTTTCCACCAATAGAAGCGCCTGTGCGACGTTCTCCAGTGCATCATCATGATCCTTGAGAATTTGCACGGTCTCTGCATAGCTGCTTTCCAGGATAGCGTGAATTTCATCGTCAATCTGGGATGCAATGGCCTCCGAGAAGCTCTGACGAGTGGAGAAATCTCTCCCCAAGAAGACCTCATCGTCGGAACTGTAGCTTACCGGCCCCAGTTTCTCACTGAATCCGTATTCTGTAATCATAGAGCGGGCAATCTTCGTTGCACGCTGCAAGTCGTTGCTGGCACCGGTACTGATGTCGTCGAGTTTCAGTGCCTCTGCCACACGTCCACCCAGCAAGTGCTTGATGTGATTCATCATGCCACCCTTTGTCTCAAAGAACTTATCCTGCTCCGGCAGGGACATGGTGAATCCGCCGGCCATTCCGCGCGGAATAATTGTAATCTGGTGAACCGGGTCGGAGTTCGGCAGCGATTTCATCACAACCGCATGTCCGGCCTCGTGATAAGCGGTGAGTCTCCGCTCTTCTTCCGTGATCACGCGAGATTTTTTCTGCGGTCCGGCAATGACTTTGGTTGTCGCTTCTTCAATTTCTTCCATGCGAATCTTCGTCCCGTTACGGCGAGCGGTCAAGAGCGCTGCCTCATTCACGAGATTCTCAATATCCGCAGGGGAGAAACCCGGCGTTCTTTTGGCCAATACCTCCAAGGATACATCCTCAGCCAACGGCTTATTCTTCGTGTGAACTTTAAAGATAGCCTCTCTGGCCTTCGCATCCGGCATGTTAATGACAATCTGGCGGTCGAAACGCCCCGGTCTTTGCAGCGCCGGATCGAGTACGTCCGGTCGGTTGGTCGCAGCAAGAATGATGATTCCGGAATTGCCGTCAAAACCATCCATCTCAACCAGGAGCTGATTCAGCGTCTGTTCCCGCTCATCATTTCCGCCACCTAAACCCGCGCCTCTTTTACGGCCAACAGCGTCGATTTCGTCGATAAAGATGATGCAAGGTGCATTCTTCTTCGCCTGTTCAAACAAATCGCGCACACGGGAAGCGCCGACGCCAACGAACATCTCGACAAAGTCCGATCCGGAAATGGAGAAGAACGGCACGCCTGCCTCTCCTGCAGTAGCCTTGGAAATATAAGTCTTACCTGTACCCGGATAACCCACCATGAGTACGCCCTTCGGGATTCTCGCACCAAGCTGTGTGTATTTCCCCGGATTCTTCAAGAAGTCAACGATTTCCTGAAGCTCTTCTTTCTCCTCATCCAGACCCGCAACATCATCGAACGTAATGCTCTTTCCGGTATCCTTGTAGAGCTTCGCTCTGTTTTTACCAAACTGGAACGCCTTATTATTTCCACCTTGGCTCATCATAAAGTAGAAGAGGAAGCCAAGCGCAACAATCATAATCAGTGTCGGAAGCATCGAGAAGAAATTGATGTCGCTTTCCGGCGGATCGCTGACGATTTCAATCTTATTCTCCTCGTACATTGGGAATATGTATTTTTCTTCTACCCAATTAATTTCGAGGACGGAAGGTGCATATGCAAATTCCACGTTACCGTTCTTCTTGGTTCCGCTGAGTTTGCGGTCTGTGATATTGATAGATTCATATTTGCCATCCTGCAGCTGAGTCACAAACTGCGAAAACTTAATTTCTGTCAATTCGGGAGTCTGCCCTGTTCCGCGGTACATGTATGCCATGCCCAGAACGAATAGGAAGATGACCAAATAAATTCCAAAGTTCCGGTTAAATCTTTTCACCCTGTTCGGTTCCTTTCTGTCGAAAAAAATATAAAATTTGTATATTTACACAAACTTACCACGCCATTCTATCATACGGGCTCTATTATTTCAAGAAACAATAGTGCCTTAGATGTCGTGCAAATCTGATATTTTTGTGAAAATTTCCCCTTGTTTTGCTCCGCTTTTGTCGGCAAAAAAGGGCTGGGGAGGACCCAAAGAACATCGTTTCCAATCGCTGCCATCAAGAGCGTGTCTCGAATTTCCTTCGGGATTTTTGCATCCACCATGTAATCTTGAATCTTCTTGTGCTTCCCGCCGCCGATCGCAATGCGATCTCCGGGCAATCTATGGCGAAGGCAGATGTTGCTGTGAGCATCTCCGTGTTCCACTCTGAACGCCTCATAATCAAAGAACGCATAATGGGATTCGCAATCCTCCGGTAGCTTATCCAGAATGGATACGCTAAGGCGAGGAATTTTGGCATTGTTCTTTGTGCGGAACGTTTGTTCCAACACTCCTTTGGCGGCTTCAGTTGTAGTGATTTCCCTCTGCCGAAAAATCAGCTGATCATACCGCCGTACCGCCTGCAGTCCGCACGGAAGATCCAGCGATCCAGATGGACACTTGCTCTCTGTAAGCTTCAGAATGTTCCGCACATGCACGCTCCGGAGTTCCTCCTCCGCTCCCAGCTCGCCCATCAGTTCCGCAATCAGACGCCGAGCAATCGCCGGATGATTCGACCGAAGCTTCGGTATACTCAGCACCGCATCCGGAAGCGTTCTAGGGGCAAAATGACAAGCATACCGTTGATTTCGTTCCGTCGGAACCGTAATCAACGGGAGATCCGCTGAAACTTTCTCCGTTTTTCGTCGCATTTCGTCTGGGAGGATATCCTTCGCCCTTGGCAGATCCATTCGGACTTCAGCCAGTGCTTTCCGTGCCACGTCCGTCATGTAGGAATCCTCTTCTGCTGCAATCTCCGAAAGCGATGTCAATGTCTGCTTCACGCCGGGATTGAAATTCGCCTCCAAATATGGAATTAACTCCAATCGAATGCGGTTTCTTGTATATTCCAGCGATTGATTGCTCTCGTCTTCATTCGGTTCGAGTTCTTGTGACGTAACATAGGCCTCTATATCACTCCTCGGCACACACAAAAGCGGACGTACAATCTGGTATCCCGCTTCACTGCGTCGCCGAACAGGAATTCCCTGCAACCCGCGAATTCCTGTTCCACGAACGATTCGCTGCAACACGGTCTCGCATTGATCGTCCGCATTGTGTGCCACTGCAATCACAATGCGGTCTTTCGGTACACCGGAATATTCCAGATTCTTACAAACCTCGTCAAAAATCCGATATCTCTCATTCCTTCCCGACTCTTCCACCGAAATGCCGGCGTTCTTCGCAATCTGATTACAATCAATCTGCACTACTTTACAGGAGATTCCGAGCGATTCGCAGACTTCCCGGATATGGGACTCCTCCCTGTTCGCATTCTTCCGAAGATGATGATTGACATGAACGGGAACAATGCATAGCGACATTTCTTCCCGAATCGCATGTAATGCATACAGAAGTGTGATGGAATCCGGACCGCCGGAAAGTCCCAGCACAACAGTGCTTCCTACAGGAATTAGATTGCTTCTTCTGATTCGCTCTTCCATTTGCTGTTTCATGTTCTTATCTCTCTGTCCACAACTCATTTCCCATCACGATCGGCATTTCCGTTTTTCAATGAATATTCGCCGTGACATTATCTTCCGCTTGTTCCTATTTCCGGGATATTTCCTGCCACTTCTCTTCAAGGCCAAAGAATCGGCATCCGTTTCGGAAGACTATTTCTGCCACCTTTTCATAAGGCAAACCCTTAATGACTGCGATCCGACGCACCACATGCTCCACATAAGGCGAACGGTTCGTTCTTCCTCGGAATGGTTCCGGTGCAAGATAAGGTGCATCTGTCTCTGTCATTAGAAACTCCAGCGGAATCTGCTGAACGACATCGACGGTTTTTCGACCATTCTTGAATGTCACCGGTCCACCAATGGAGATCGTCGCCCCCAGCCGGATGTATTCTTTGGCCAGTTCCGCCGAGCCGGAGAAACAATGCAGCTGTACTCTCGCATCCGGCACGTCTTTACCGTCTTCGTTCGGGCGCTTCGGAAAGACGTCTGTTCTCTCACGAGAGAATACGCCTTCTTCCTTCAAGATGTCCATCGTCAGCTGATTTGCATCCCGTGTGTGAATCATGATGGGCATTCGGTGTTTCAGGGCCAGGCGAAGTTGCTTCCGAAAGATCTCGATTTGTTCTTCTTTGGTATCCTTTCCGTAGTGGAAATCCAGTCCGATTTCGCCCACGGCCACAACCCTCGAATGTGTCAACCAGGCCTCAATGGTTCGAAGATCCTCTTCTGTGCAGGTAGCAGCATGTTCCGGATGAATGCCGACAGCAGCATAGCACCAGTCGTAATTTTCCGCATCGCGGATTGCCTGACTGGACGAAGAAACAGAATCCCCGGCATCGATAATCACGCCCAGATCGGATGCCGCAATCTCGCTTGCGCGAGAGGCACGCTCTCCTTCGGAGAATTCCTCGAAATTCAAATGCGTATGTGCGTCAAATAACATGATCGTCTCCTTCTTCTTTTTCACAGATTCGTTTTCGCATAATGCTTTATAATAGATTCACTGTTGAACATCTCCGTTATTCGACCCCATAGGTGGCAGAATTCACGATGAACACGCAGCCTGTCGATTCCTTATATTGATCCGCAACCACATTCCCCATAAAATAGAAAAACAGGGCCTTAAGCTCTCACCTAAGGCCCTCGCTATTCAACTTCTTATTTCTTAGTCTTTATGGCCACTTTGTCCTGATGAATTTGAGCCAATGCTTCGAGCTCCGCTTCGATGTCCAGACGAGGGAACAGTACTTCTCCCTTCTGAACGGTACAACCATCCATTTGGTAGAAGTCAAAAGCATCCTCCCACTTGGCTTCCACGTCCGATAGACCCAGCTGGACTCTCATGCGTTCCGAAGTGGTGTGCATGTAAGGAACTATCAGAATAGACACGATCCGGAGTGCCTCCACCAGATTGCGAAGCACGGTATCCAGTTCGTCTTTGCGATCCGGATCCTTCGCCAGAATCCAAGGTGTTTTCTCATCAATGTATTTGTTCGCTCTTCGAACAATTCCCCAAATCTCATCCAGCGCCATGTTGAACTGAAAGGTGTCCATCTTCTCTTCCACACGATTTCCGGCAGATGTCGCCAGCTCCCGAAGTTCGCGATCTATGTCGTCCTCCGTCGTTGCTGCCGGAACCATGCCGCCGTTATATTTGATGATCATGGACACAGTTCTGGAAAGCAGGTTTCCGAGGTCATTTGCCAGGTCATAGTTAAGACGCTTCAGCATCACTTCATTGGTATAGATTCCGTCCTGTCCGAAGGTGTATTCTCTGAGGAGGAAATACTTTAGCGCATCGATTCCGTAACGATCGATGAGAATTTCCGGGTCCACTACGTTGCCTTTAGATTTGGACATCTTACCACCATCGATCAATAGCCAGCCATGTCCGAGGACCTGCTTTGGAAGCGGCTCTTTGATGGACATCAGCATTGCCGGCCATATAATGGAGTGGAAACGAACAATTTCCTTGCCGACCAAGTGAACATTCACAGGCCAATATTTCTTGTACAACTCATCCTCTTCGGAATAACCGAGTGCGGTGATGTAGTTGCTCAGCGCATCCAACCATACGTAGATGACATGCTTCTCATCCAGCGGAACCGGGATTCCCCAGTCGAAGGTGGATCTGGAAATACAGAGATCCTCCAATCCCCTCTCCACAAAAGCAATCATCTCATTGCGTCTGGTCTCCGGCTGCAGGAAATCCGGATTATTCTTGAAATTATCCAAGAGTGCATCTCCGTACTTCGACAGACGGAAGAAATAAGCATCCTCGCTCATCTTCTTGACTTCTCTGCCGCAATCCGGACACTTTCCATCCACCAACTGAGATTCCGGCCAGTAAGATTCGCACGGTGTGCAATACATGCCTTCATACTTACCCTTATAAATATCACCGTTCTCGTACATCTTCATGAAGATATTCTGAACGCGGCGCATGTGGCGCGGTTCAGTCGTACGAATGAAATCGTCATAGCTGATTTCCATCTTATCCCAAAGACGCAGAATCGTTTCCACAACACCGTCGACATACTCTTTAGGTGTCACATTTGCTTCTTCTGCGCATTTCTCAATCTTCTGACCGTGCTCATCCGTTCCGGTCAGGAAGCGAACATCATAACCGGACAACCTCTTAAAACGAGCCATCGCATCCGCCATAACGGTACAATACGTATGTCCGATATGAAGTTTCGCACTTGGATAATAAATAGGTGTAGTGATGTAATAAGTTCCCTTGTATTCCGACATTTTCTTTTAGCCTTTCTGTAATTCTTCGTGATTAATCAATGATGTAATCATCATCTTCCTCACCCCAGTCCACATCGGACCAGTCATCTTCCAGGAAGATTTCATCAAAGATCTTCTTGGTTGCCACAACCAACATTGCGCCTGCCAGCATGCTCACACCCGCAATTCGAAGTCCCAGTTTCATTGCGGCTCTTCTCTTTGCTTCTTTCAGGATCGCTTCGTTCTGCTCTGCTACCAGCGCATCCATTTTTTCTTTTTTGCGTTTTCTCAAGGTCATAATGTACCTCCTTATATCTCAATCGTGCATTTGCCGCTGTGCATTTGCTTCTTTCAGCAAAAACCTCTCTGAAAATTATACCCAAAAAAGTTCATTTATTCAAGGCGATACAACCCGCATCTATCATTCTTCATTTATTTTTTACAGGAATGCCATCGTCCGAAATCTTTCCGAATGATTAAAAATAGGGAGCCACAGACGTGACTCCCATTTCGTGTGATCGTTATTACACTATTTCAATTAATTCTGACCCTTGCCAATTTCAATACCGGTCTCGAACGCTTTATCGTTGAGCGGAATTACCTTTGGCTTATGCTCAAACTTGTGGTGAATACCGGCAGTAACAACGTCAGCCGGAACCGCATTGGTGTAACCGATGTATGCACCCAGCATGATGATGTTGAGGATACGTGGGTCACCCATTTCCAGAGCCATCTCTGTAACCGGTACGCTGATTACAGTGATGTCATCTCTATCGATCGGATCTTTAACGATAGAACTGTTGATGAACAGGGTGCCGCCCGGTTTCAGGTTCGGCAGGAACTTGTGCAGGGACGGTCCATTCATAACGATCAGGTCGTCTACACTGTTGGATACCGGAGCACCAATTTCATCATCAGAAATTACAACATAGCAGTTTGCCGTGCCGCCTCTCATCGCTGCGCCGTAGGATGGGAAGAATGTTACGTTAAGCTCTGTG
The DNA here is from genome assembly GCA_963656785.1 of Acutalibacteraceae bacterium. Taxonomy (GTDB): domain Bacteria; phylum Bacillota; class Clostridia; order Peptostreptococcales; family Anaerovoracaceae; genus Mogibacterium_A. Next base: position 123,593 of record CAVKJB010000001.1, read on the forward strand.
GAATCGCAAGTTGCCTGAGACAACAGCTTTCCCATAGTCATTACACCTTGTCCGCCGAATCCGGCTACCATCAAATTTCTTTCCATTCTGCACCTCCTACTTCTCTGCGCCCTTGTCTCTTACGAGACCAAGTGGATACTCAGCAAACATTTTCTCTTCCAGGAACTCCAGAGACTTCAGAGGAGAGAGGCCCCAGTTGGTTGGGCAAGAAGTTACGATCTCAACGAGGGAGAAACCCTTGCCTTCCATCTGATACTGGAAAGCCTTCTTGATAGCCTTACGGGTCTTGATAACGTTCTGTGGTGTGTTGCAGGAAACTCTCTCCAGATAGTATGGAGCGGTTAACTGGTTCAGGATTTCAACAACATGCATTGGATATCCGTGAACTTCAGGATCTCTTCCGCCCGGAGCAGTGGTTGCCTTCATGCCAACCAGTGTAGTCGGAGCCATCTGGCCGCCTGTCATGCCGTAAATTCCGTTGTTTACGAAAATAACGGTGAAATTCTCGCCTCTGTTAGCAGCAGACATGGTTTCTGCCAGACCAATGGAAGCCAGGTCTCCGTCGCCCTGGTAGGTGTATACCAGAGATTCCGGAGTAGATCTCTTAATACCGGTTGCAACAGCGCAGCCTCTTCCGTGAGCAGCGATAGTTGCGTCGTTATTTACATAGAACTGTCCCAGTCCGCAGCAACCTACGCCCTCTACACGAACAAGTTTGTCCAGCATTCCCAGTTCCTCTGCAGCCTCACCAATCAGCTTGTGTACTGTGCTGTGCATGCATCCTGGGCAAAAGCCAGAGACAGTATTAGGCAGAATGCCTTCGGTTCTTGTATATACTTTCTCCATTACAGTACCTCCTTAATAAGCTTGCGAGCAGCATCGTATACCTGATCGTTAGTCAACAGCTGACCACCGGATCTCAGGCACTCGTTAATCTGAGTTCTACCCTGTACAGCGTGCTCGATATCGAACTTCATCTGTGCCGGAATCGACATCTCTACGTCGAGGATTCCTTTTACCTGATTGAAGTCCAGGTTTTCAAATGCGCTGTATGGGAATGGAGAAACCTTAATCGGTCTGATCATTCCAGCCTTGATTCCTTCTTCTCTCAGCTTCTTGACAACAACCTTGGAGATACGAGCGGAAATACCATAAGCAGCAAGAATGATTTCAGCATCCTCAGTCATGAATTCTTCCACTTCAACTTCGTTTTCTTTCCATGTCTCGTAGAGCTTTGCAGCCTCAATGTTCACAGCTTCCTGACCGGTACCTACGGAACCCGGACGGCAGAATGCGTTCTGACCGTGTGGGTGACCTACGATTGCTCTGTGAGCAAACTTTGCTCTGAGTTCAGCAAGCTCTTCATCGCTCTTCATTGGCGGAAGAACAACCGGCTCCATCATGGTTCCGATAACACCGTCGGTCAGTACGAGAACCGGGTTCTCGTCTCTTGCAGCCAGGTCGAATGCTTTGTATACCATATCCACGCATTCCTGTACTGTCGACGGAGCTAGAACCAGCATCTGGAAACCACCGTTACCGGATGCCTTGGTTGCCTGGAAGTAGTCCTGCTGTGCCGGCTGAATAGCACCGATACCAGGGCCACCTCTCTGTACGTTAACATAGACTGCCGGGATACGGGCAGATGCCATGTAAGAAACACCTTCGGAATACAGACTGATACCGCAGCTGGAAGAAGAGCTCATTGCTCTGATACCGGTAGAAGCCGCACCGTACAGCATGTTAACGGATGCAACTTCGGACTCGCCCTGTACGAATGTACCGCCTACTTCCGGCATTCTTCTTGCGAAATACTCAGGAATCTCGTTCTGTGGTGTAATAGGATAACCAGCAAAGAAGCGACATCCCGCTCTGACAGCTGCTTCTGCGATTGCTTCACAGCCTTTCATAAATACACGTTCACTCATTATGAATTTCTCCTCTCTCTAATTATCTCCATACTTCAATTGCAGATTCCGGACAAATCTGTGCGCACATTGCGCATCCGATGCATTTCTCTGGCTCTGCGCTGATTACATACGGATAACCAAAAGAGTTCACCTCTTCGCCGACTACCAGAATTTTCTTAGGACATGAAATCACACAATACTGGCAGGATTTGCAAGCCTCAGAATTAATTTCGATTTTTCCTTTAGCCATCGACATTACCTCCTCTTTAAAATAGTGTTTTAACGATCGACCCATTCATAGGTCAAATATAGTTCAATCGGAAGTAGGAATTTGTCCGTCTTATCCTTCACTTCCTCATAAACGTCAGACTTTACGCAGGCACTGTTCACGCTGGCAATGCCTTCCAGCAATCCATCCAGCTTCTCAAGGCCTTCCAGAACATCCTCTGCCGTCGTATGATATCCCAGGTTTGGATTTCCCAGAATATAGATGTGATCCAGATTAACTGCTTTTAAGATGCTGGACATCGTGCCGTCAATGGAAATCAAATCCTTGGTCCACGGACGGTACGGATTGATGATGTAGATCGGAACCGAATTCTCCTTCTTCAGAATGTGGGAATAAGCGCCCGCCATCCGAGCTGCAGGGGAACCTCCGCCGATATCCAGAAGTGTATAATTGTCGCTTAGGAGTGATGTAGCAACTCCGCCCACCGCCGTCGGCGCATCCAGAAACTGATCCTGATAATGAATATCCACACCAAGTTCCTTGAAATCCTGCTGCATATCTCTGGAGCGGTATAACGGCTTCGTCTGATCCATATCGAAAAGATCCACCTTGCGGTCTGTATCCTTCGCCAGTTTGGCCGCAAAATTCAAAACGATCTCACTTTTACCGCTTCCAGCTTCACCAATGAATAGAAAGTTCGTCTTCTCTTTCATGACTTCATCGACTGTTTTGTTCATTTCATATAAAAGTCCCATTCGGTATCTCCTATTCCGGCGACGATGCATTCTACGCCCGTCATCTTTCTGTATCTCGCTGTTTTTTCTCTGTTATTTCTCTGTTATTTCTTCCTCTGTGAAAAACCGCCAAGAATATCCGGAAATTCTGCAAAAGCGTTTCAGTGCTTTTGTTCATTCCCATCCGAGCTTCTATTCCCGTCTTCCGGGCAGTTTCCTCTGTCTGCAATCGCCATTACTGAAGTAATCGTTCGCATTCGTGGGTACAATCCTGCAACTTCGTAATAGTATTATACAAGGACTGAATCATTCGTTCTTTATATCCATTCAGGCTGACGGCGCAGATGGCAATACCGTTACGATCCAGTACCGGTGCCGCAACGCACACCAGTCCTTCGGTTACCTCCTCCATGTCATATGCCAACTTCTGACTTCGAACCTCGTGCATCAAATCCGCGAATTCATTCCGATCTGCAATGGATCGGGTAGTCAGCCTGACATATTCCATGCGGTCTACCAGCCGATCAGGGTTTTCCGAGAACGCGGTCAGAATTTTACCGGCGGCGGTAGCATTCAGACTCATTCTATCGCCGACGCTCTGAATCAGTGACATCGTCAGTCCGGTCTGCGGATCCTTCCGAAGAACGGTAACAGTATGATACTCCTTGCGAATTGCCACGGTCACTGAGAATCCGCATCTTCGGCACAGTGTCTCTATCGGTTCATCCAGCACATTGATCAGCTGATTCTTCAGCTGTGTCTTTCGCCCGAGCACGTAGAGCTTATCACCCAGATAATAGCCGCCGTTAATCTTGTCTTGGAACAAATAATGCATTGATTCCAGTGAATTCAGCATCCGTGCGACTGCAGCATTGGAATATCCGGTCTCCTGTGCAATTTCAGTTAAAGTCCATCGTGATCTATATTGGAACAGGTCCAGAACAGCAAGGGCTTTCTCGAGCGAGTTGTTTTTCTCTGCCATTCGTAAGACCTTTCTCTTTCATTCATCTCTATCCGTTGTAACCGGTTTGCCCGGCAACATAACAAATATACTCCCTTAACGGATTTAAGTCAACAAATTGTCAGATAAATTTTCCGAAATACGATAGTTGCTTTCGTAATTCGGAAACGCCGTTAAAGTCCTCTAACTTCGAACAGAATTGATAATTCTTTACTTATCATTGTTTTTAGCGTTCTATCACATAAAAGCAGCTTAAAATGGTATAATCAGAGCAAAATCATCTGGGGAGACATCGAAGTATGGACATAAGCATCGCAAAAAAACAATTACTCAATCGTTCCAACGCTTTTCGGGAGCGCTACTTCACGGCATACGGACAGTTGGTGCTCCGCGTCGATGACCACACGTATCTGGCATCCAGGGAAAACCTTCGTCTTTCCAAATTAACCGAGAAAGATTTTCAATTATTTGACATTAATACCGGCGATATCGGTCAAATCTTCTGCAGCCGCGAGGATATCAATGCCATTGTATTCATCTGCACCGAGGCTTCGGTGCATTTCTCCGGAAACCACACTGTTATGAATCCAGCGCTGGACGATTTGGCTCAAATCATCGGCCCATCGGTGGCCGTCTGCCCGGATGGCAGAGCTAAGACATTGCTTCGTGCTCTGAAGAACAGAGGCGGATGCTTCATTCGAGGTTCCGGCATCATCGCTGTCGGTACCGGCATCGAAGAAGCCATCGCGGGTGCGCGCATCCTTGAGAAGAGTGCGGAGGCAGAAGCTTATGCAAGTAAACTGGGCGGTCTTCATTATCTCGATCCGGCATCGGCGGAACACCTTCATCAATTCTATGACAGAAGTTATTCCAAAGTGAACAAGACTGGACGTGTGGATTTTATCAGTACCGGTCCGGAAGAGTTTCTGCTGCGCAACAAGATTATTGATTGTGGCCGAGAAATGAGCCGTTCTGAACTGGTACAGGGCTCCTGGGGAAATATTTCTCTTCGACTTAACGATAAGCAGATGCTGATCACTCCGTCTGGCATGGATTACTTCAGTATCCGTATAGAAGACATTGTCCGCATGAATCTGGGGGAACTCGAGTACGGCATGCAACGGAAACCATCTTCGGAATACCGACTACATGCCGCTATCTACAAGAAACACCCCGAGTGCAATGCCATTATCCACACGCATTCCAATGCCATCAGCGTGTTTGCCGCCGCACATGCCGGCCTTCGGTTCACCGAACCGCCGATGGATGAGCTGATTGGAGACATGCATTGCAGCACCTACCAGATTCCGGGAACCGATTCTCTGTGCGAGAGTGTTATGGGGGCTCTGGAAGGAAGCCATGCATGCATCATTGCCAACCATGGTGCGCTCTATTACGGCCACGATCTGGATGTGACTCTGGCTATCGCGGGTGCTGTCGAAGCGAGAGCATGCAATCTGCTCGGATTCCATGAAGGCATTCTTTCGAAGGGAACTTCGGAATCCTCCGAGGAGAACGAACTCTCCCCTTCGAAATAAAGAGCGTGAAGAAAATGCGGCCATACAGAACCGCACCAATAAATGTCAAACAATATTGAGTAATGAAATAGGAGGGTATTACAATGAGTCTGATCAGGAGAAAAGAAGATCGCAGAACAACTACCGCGGAAGGCGTTCGTCAGGGCCCTGGCCATCTGATTTCGTTGGTGGGCGTCGAAGATCCATCCGAAATGTGGGGCAAAGGCCACATGGTGAATGACAACATCCTGGAGAAGGAATGTGGCGTCGGCTATCACATTCACGAGGGTGACGCAGAAATCTACGTCATGTTGGAGGGAGAAGCTGAGTACAATGACAACGGAACCGTAACCACCATCCACGCCGGCGACATTACTTTCACCGGTCCGGGCGAAGGTCACAGCATTGTCAACCACAAGGACGAACCGGTACGTTTTCTGGCGATTATCGTCTACGCATAATGCATCTGCTCAGAATGACTGAATAACCGAAAGAACCGTTTCTCACCCATCGCCATCGGGCGTTTTGGGAGAAACGGTTCTTGTTTTTGGGTTCTATTTTGTATGGATATCCTACTCATTCCGGTCAAAAGGAAGCTTGCTTCTGCTGAATAATCCGAACCTGGCGGAAGTAAGCGAAAATCATCACGATCATGGTCACCAGCCAGCTTATCGGATAGACCGCCATCAAACAATTCCAGGAGTGAACAGCACGGAATACGGTGTACACCCACAGGATACGGGTGCCACAGATGCCAACGAACGTCACCGCAGCCGGAATCATCGATGCACCGTAACCGCGCATCGTTCCGGACAACACCTCGATGACGACGTTGATGACCTCCGTCGAGAGGAGCGTGTACATGCGAATGTATCCATAATGGATAACCTGCGGATCCGTATTGAAGATGGCAAGAAGCTGATGGCCAAAGAAAATCAGCAAGGCCGCCACCACCACTGTAAATATTTCATCCAGAATCATCACCTGCTTCGTAACGCTGCGACAACGCTTCAGGTCTCCGGCGCCGTAATTCTGGCCGATGAAGGTTACCGCTGCTTGACCGAAGGAATTCAGGATATAATATCCGATGATTTCCAGGTTGAAGGCGGCTGCCGAACCGGCCACCACATCCGCACCCAAGCTGTTGATCGCGGATTGAACCACCAGATTCGAGATCGAGAATACCATTCCCTGAATACCGGACGGAACACCGATTCGAAGGATGCGTTGGAGTAAGCAATGATTCACACGGAATTCACTCCGACGAATTCGTATTGCACCCTTTTGCCGCGTCAGCAAGAATAGAAGGAGGAGTGAACTGACCATATTGGCGATGACCGTCGCGGTCGCCACACCGTCCACATCCATGTGCAGGCCAAGCACGAATACCAGGTTCAACACGACATTAATGATCCCCGAAATAGAGAGACACAGCAGTGGCGTTCCCGTATTTCCCTGACTTCGATAGATTGCCGATTCGAAGTTGTACAGCATCACAAATGGCATGCCAGCGAAATAGATTCGCAAATATTTGATTGCCATCGACGATATCTCCGTCGGGGTCCCCAGCAGGTTCACCATCGGGCCGGCGATAATCTGACCGATCCCCGCCACAAGGAATCCGCAAATCAGCGCCAGAATGATGGATGTATGCGTTGCTTCACTTACCTTCTTCTCGTTATGCTGTCCGGTATAGTTTGAAATAATAACATTCGCGCCTACGGAAATACCCACGAACAGGTTAACGAGAAGGCCCACGATTGGTGATGTGCTTCCGACCGCCGCCATGGCATGTTTTCCGGCAAACCGGCCAAGCACCGCGATATCCGCGGAGTTAAAAAGCTGCTGCAAGATGCTGGTTGCTGCCAAAGGAAGGGCGAACTGAAGCACTTTCGGCCAAATCGCCCCATGCAGCATGTCCATTTGTTTTTTTTCGTGTTTCTCTCTGATCAAAGCTCCTTCTTTCTCTGTCTTTCGTTTCTATCCTTCGTCTCTCTAATCTCTGTTCCTGCGGTTCCCAATCTCTTCCCTACACATCCGACTCCGTTATTTCCGTGCTTTCGAGATTGTCGGCCTCCGGTTCCTTCTCGCGAATTACAGTCCCAGCACCTCCTGTACCACTTCCACGCCGGCTTTAATGCACTTCGGGCAAGACGTCAACATCTTACCGGTATCCAGGCCTTTCAAATCCCTGCAGATCAGACCCCCGGTCTTCTCCATGAATTTCTCCGTCATTTCCTTCGCAATCTTGTAGGTCTCCGCCTTGGTTGTTGGTGTCTCCAGGTCGCCATCGCTGTTCTTGAGTCCGGCCAGCATAATTGCGCCGGTCAGCGCGCCGCAAATTCCGTAAGAGCTGCCAGCGCCAAAACCGAACCCCTCGCTGATGCGGAACAGCACTTCCTTATCCTCGCCAATTTCATCCGCAAAGGCACACAATACCGCTTGCGCACAGTTATACTTCGCATTGTGCATGTCATCTGCCATCTTAATCTTGTCCATAGATGTTCCTCCCTCTTGTTCATTACACATTATCTACATTACTTTGGTTAAAAATTAAGAATCTTATTTCCACCGATTCCGACTCGCATCTCTTCTCGCCAGTCTCCAACTCTGGTCTAGCGATTCTCTGTGCTCTTTCGGTTCGAAACCCGCTTCCGGTACATTCGATCTATTCTCAAATTCCGAATTCACCCCTTCCGGCTCGTTCGAAGAATCTAGAGCATCGCTCCCAGCCGGAATATATCCTCCGGTTTCGTTGCCCAACTGGTGCAGAAACGGATAACGCTATGGGCATCGTCGTATTTCTTCACGTAGCTGACCCTTACTTTCTTCTGGAGTGCCGCCAACTTGCGGTTATTAACAATCACAAACTGCTGGTTGGTCGGGGACTCGAAATAGAAGGAATACTTTTTTTCATGAAGGACCATCTTCAGCATCTCCGCTGTGTCGATACCGATCTGTCCCAACTTGTAGTACAAATCATCGCGGAACAACTCCGCGAACTGGATTCCGAGGAGTCGTCCTTTCGCCAGAAGCGCTCCGTGCTGCTTGATTTGCGTTGTAAAATGCGGCGGCGTATTCTTACGGGTGAAGATCAGCGCCTCCCCGCACAGCGCACCGCACTTCGTTCCACCAACATAGAAGACATCCGCAAGTCGAGCGATATCCCGAAGACTCAGGCTGTTCTCCCGACTGGCCAGTGCATAGGCAAGTCGGGCACCGTCCACATACAACGGAATCTTATATTTGCGGCAAATGAGGCTCAGTGCCTCAAGCTCCCGTTTCGAATAGATCGCACCGTACTCCGTCGGCTGCGAGATGTAGAGCATGCCCGGGAACACCATGTGTTCGTGGTTGCCGTCTTTATAAAAATCATCGATCAGGTTCTTCACCTCCGTCGGGCTCACTTTACCGCCGTTGTGCGGCGGCACGAGCAGAACCTTGTGTCCGGTGAACTCAATGGCACCTGCTTCGTGCACGCTGACGTGCCCGGATTCCGCAGCAATAACGCCTTCATAAGGTTGAAGCATCGTATCAATAACGATCTGGTTCGTCTGAGTCCCCCCTGTCAAAAAATAAATATCCGCATCCGATTGTTCGATTTCCTGTCGAATCCGTTTCTTTGCCTCCGCGCAGAAGCAATCCTCGCCGTATCCCGGTACCTGCTGCATATCTGTAGACACCAGTCTTTTGAGGATTCTGGAGTGCGCACCCTCGCTGTAGTCATTTTCGAAAAAAAGCATCATTTCCCCTTTCATTCCCAATGTTGCACGAATCCCCTTCTCATAAAGTCACACATATTTATTATGCTATTTTTGAATTTAACGCGCAAGGCTACGGCGGCCACAAATTTCAATATAACAAATCGATATTATAAGGTAGCTGTTCATCAGAATACGTCCGGAAGATCAAGAAATACATATGCGCCGGATTTTTTCAAAATCCAAAGATTCCGGTTTTGCACGAGCGTCTGTAATTGGAAAAAAACGAAAAAGAAAACTGAAGCCTTCCAAGGAAAGCTTCAGATATTTGGTAGCGTATTGGGGAATCGAACCCCAGATTCAGCCGTGAGAGGGCTGCGTCTTAACCTCTTGACCAATACGCCATATTGCCGAACGCATTTGTAATTATACGGTAATATAGACTGTTTGTCCAGCAGTTTTTTGATATTCTTCTGAATTTTTCCCGAATGAACCATCGGTTAAAACTGTCTGGGCTGAAAATCCGCCGAGGAGAATGGCATCTCCTCGGCAGATCCGGTCTCATGAAACATTTCTTCCGAACCACATCTTTAGAAAAACGAACGCTATTCCGCATGCGTTCGTCCAATCAGTTAACAGATTCTCGGAAGCAGCTCTCCGCCCGGCTCCGGCAACAGCGTTTCCGTTCCAAGTTCCGTCGTCATGATAACATGCCCTGGCATGCGGTCCGTTACTTGTCCAATAATGGTCGTTCCCTCGGTATCGGATCCTGCTGCCCGCAGAACTGAAACCGCAGCCTCCGCATATTCCTTCGGAAGGATGATGCAAAGGCGCCCTTCACACGCCAGATACAGCGGTTCCAGTCCTAGCATTCCGGTGACACCACGCACCGCATCACTAACCGGAACAGCATCCATATCCAAATGGATACCCACGTTACTCTGATCCGCAATTTCATAGAGCACCGTGCCGACACCGCCACGAGTTGCATCGCGAATCACATGTACCTCCGGAATATGCTCCAAGAGCTCGCGAACGGGATGCCACAGTGGGGCGCAATCGCTGGTCACATCTGCTTCCATTCCGAAGCGATCCCTCTCCAGGAGAATTGTACATCCATGGCGACCTACATCTCCCGTCACCAGAATCACATCCCCCGGTCTTGCCGAATTACCGGACAAGGCCGCTTTCTCCATCAGTTCTCCAACACCCGTCGTTGTGATAAAAATTCCGTCTACCTGGCCTTTACCAGCCACTTTCGTATCACCGGAGACGATGTGAACGCCTGTTTCCTTTGCCGTCTCCGCCATCGCTTTGACGATTTCTTCCAGCTGAGCAATCGGATATCCCTCTTCAATGACGCAGGCACATGAAATATAGAGCGGCTTTGCACCCATGCAGGCCAGGTCGTTGACGGTTCCGCAAATGCTGAGTTTTCCGATATTTCCGCCCGGAAAGAATGACGGAGAGACAATAAAACCGTCTGTTGACATCGCCATTCTCCCGATTGGCGGCGTCAATACAGCCGCATCGTCGGCGGTAAGATAAGGATTATCGAAATATTTCTTGAACAAACCTCCAATGAGTTCAGAGGTCTGCTTCCCGCCAGCACCATGTGCCAACGTAATTCTGTCTGTCATGCGTCTGATTCCCTTCTTTTATTACTCTGAGTATTACTCTGAGGACATTTTGTAATTACTCGGCTTGCCAATTTATCGCACTTTTTGCCGGATCGTCGGTGGACATCAGCAGAGTTTTCCCCTACATTGCTGTCTTGCGCTGTTGTCACGATTCCCTTGCGAACGGGATTCTTCATCTTATGCGTCGTGTTACGCATCTTGATCTAGGAAAGCTTCAGCGTGCTTCCGTACTTATAGTATGCAGAACACGCCCCCTCGCCGGAGACCATGCATGCCCCGATGGGATGTTCCGGCGTACAAACCTTGCCGTAAATCTTACAATCCATCGGTTTACAGACTCCACGAAGAACATCCCCACAGCGACATGCCGGATTTGGCATACCGTGCATTTCCGGAAGATCAAATTTAACCCTCGCATCGTAATCGGCATACGCCGGGCGAAGCTTCATCCCGGATTGCGGGATCATGCCAAGGCCGCGCCATTCCGTGTCACATGGTTCCATGAATTCTGAGACCAGCTTACGTCCGATCGGACTGCCCTCATCTGTCACCACGGCCGGGTAGCAATTCTCGGCAAAAGAGTCAATTTCTCCCGTACGCACTTGCTGAATGCGCTGGACAATGGTCGCTAATGCAGTGACGATTTCGGACGTACTGAAACCGGTTACCACGCCGGATATCCGCTCTTTCTCCGCCAGTCTTCGGTACACTTCCATACCGGTAATCGTACTGACATGACCCGGATACAGAAATGCATCTGCGCTCCCCTTTAGTGCAAGGTACGCCTGATCCATGGTCTTGTTCGAGGTAAGCAGAGAGAAATTCTTCACATCATCGCGTACCGCATTTCGAACCGCGATCACGCTGCCCGGCGTCGTGGTCTCAAAACCAACGGACAGAAAACAGACTTCCTCCTCCGGATGCTCTCCGGCATACTCGAGTGCATCCGTAGCGGCGTAGGCGATGTGAATATCGGCACCTTCCCGTCGTGCATCCGCGAGGCTGCGATTGCTCCCGGGAACTCGGACAAGATCGCCGAATGTAAATATTTTTACCCCATGATAAAGTGCCAACAGCACCGCCTCATCAATATATCCCACCGGCGTGACACAGACCGGACACCCCGGTCCGGAAATCAACTCGATACTCTCTGGCAAGAGCTGTCGAATGCCCTGGCGGAAAATCTCATGGGTATGTGTCCCGCAGACCTCCATAATACGAATCTTCGGGCCGTTGTAATTTCGAACGATATCCGCGGCCCTCGCCGCATCCTGATTCAATGCCATCTAGAGTGCCTCCATGACTTCCGACGCTTCCGCCGGATCGGTTTCGTTGATGCGCGCGATGGCGATTCCGGCGTGTACCATCACGTAGTCTCCCGGTGACAGATTCTCAATCAGCTCCGAGGAGATCTTGCGCTTCACACCGGAAGCGTCAATAACAGCCATCCCGTTCTCTATATCCGCCACGCGGGCTTTAATTCCTACACACATGAAATGCCTCCTTGTTTTTCATCATTCTTCTCCGGATTCAATCAGCGCTGTTGTTCAAACTCCCCTGCTGTAGCCGCCGAGCTGCGATTACGGCTTGACCGAGTGCAATGCCGCCGTCGTTAGTCGGAACCATCGAGTGTGTCAGCACACGGAATCCCGCCTTCTCCAGCTTCTGCTCAGTGAGACCCAGAAGCAGAACATTCTGAAACACACCGCCGGATAGTGCCACCGTCTGTACCCCACTGTTCTCGCGAACGCAAATGCAGGCTTCCGAAATCATGTCCGCCAGCACCTGGTGGAACATCTGAGCAAGTACATTGCTCGACTCCCGATCGAGCGACCGAATCGCAATGTCACGAATCAAATCTGTTGTCTCCATGTAGCAGAAACCATTCTCCACTGTAGTGAGCCTGCCCGCATACATGTTGTCCGGAAGAGACAACTTGCATGCCTCTGCTTCAAACTGAAGACGCATAGACATCTCGCCTTCGAAGGAATTTACCTGCTTGAGTCCCAAGATGCTGCTGACTGCGTCGAACAGTCTGCCCACGCTGGTGGACGGAATGACATTTACATTATTCTCGAGCATGAAGTGAATCGCTCTTCTGTCCATTTCCGAACCCAGATTCAACTTGTCGGACAGCTCCTGACCCAGAATGGAAACCGCAATACGCCAACATTCCTTTGAAGCCTTATCACCGCCGGCATGAACGAACGGCCGAATGCTTCCCACCCGTTCAAATTCATCATAATCCGCCAGCAGAATTTCTCCACCCCAAATAGTGTCGTCCATACCGTAACCGGTACCGTCAAACGATACACCAATGACCTTGTCGGAGTATTCATTCTCCGCCATACAGGATGCGATATGGGCGTAATGATGCTGCACCGGCACACACGGAACGCCCAGCTCTTTCGCCATCTCATGTGCCACCAACCCGGTGTTGTAGCTCGGGTGATAATCACACCCCACCACATCCGGTTCAATTTCCAATAGTCGCTGCATACGAGCTACGGCAGCTTTCAGTGCATCGATGCTCCGAACATCCGCCATATCCCCGATATAAGGGGACGGATAGGCCATATCTTCCTTGAGCAGGGTAAAAGTATTTTTGAGTTCGCCACCGATTCCGAGTGCCGTCACATCGTAATTCTCCGACAGCACTGTCGGGATTGGTGCATATCCTCTGGATCGACGAACCATATATGGCTTTCCCTGATACAGGCTCATGACGGAATCATCCGCCCGAATCCGAATCTGACGGTTATTGGATAAAATTCGGTCGCACATCGGCGACAAATACCGATCTGCTTCCTCGTCTGTCATACAGATCGGTGCACCGCTCGGGTTACCGCTGGTCATCACCAAAATATCCGGCATACCATCCGCATCCGGATCATCGAAGAGAAGTCTGTGGACCGGCGTATATGGTAACATGACGCCGACGTTCGGATTACCCGGTGCCACTTGTTCGCACAGACGTTCCTCATTCTCTCCGATTCTTCTTGGAAGTAGGAGAATCGGCTTCTGTGGTCCTGTCATGATTTTCTCGGCATAACCCGGCACCTGACACTCCCGGCGAACAACTTCCATATTCCGCATCATCACCGCAAAAGGCTTATATGGTCGATTCTTCAATGCTCTCAATCTGGCAACAGCGAAATCCGACGTACCGTCGCAGCAAAGATGGAAACCTCCCACACCTTTGATTGCCACGATGCCGCCTCCCCGAATCACGCGACGCACTTCTGCCATGGCTCCTCTATCTTTTTCCGGCCAATTCACAAGGTACAGTTCCGGTCCACAATCGTTGCAGCATACCGGTTGTGCATGGTAGCGTCGACTTCGGATATCGTTATACTCCGCCTCGCATTCCGGACACATCGGAAATTCTGCCATACTAGTTCGGATTCGGTCATATGGCATGGAATCGAGAATTGTCAATCTCGGGCCACATGCCGTGCAGTTGATGAACGGATGGAGATACCGACGATTTGTCGGATCCAGAAGTTCCGCCTCGCATTCCGGACACGTTGCAATATCCGGCGAGACAAAGACCATTCCCACTTCTTTTTCACTACCTAAAATGATAAAATCCCCCGGCACCCATTCCTCTGGTTCCGTCGCATCCCAGCTCTTCAGCTTAAGAATCGCCGACCGTTTCGGTGCTTCCTTCGGTATCGACGCAATGAATTCCGAAAGCTTTTCACCGCTTGCCACAATTTCGACGTAGCTTCCGCGGTTACACACCGTTCCTTCCAGCTTGAACCCGAGAGCCAGACGTCGGATGAACGGACGAAATCCTACCCCCTGTACAATGCCGAAAATTCGAATTCGAGTCCACACATTATCCTTACTCATACTTGTCCCCCTGCTTTCTGCCAATACGTTGTCGTGGTCTCCGTGGAATGAAGTTCCCCGGAAATCGGGAAATGAGGTATGCTCCGGAAAACCCCGGTCCAACCGGGAAGAGCCCGACGGAGGAGTGGGTCTCCCAGAATCACGTCATACCGATTCTCTATCACTTTGCGGAGAAGATCGTTTTCTTCTGCCAGGCCGAAATCGTTCTCCGATTTGATTTCGGGATACATTTGAAACCAGCTGGCCACATCCACCTCCGTCGAAATTCCTTCTTCCCATATCCATTTTCGGATTTCATTCGCCAAAACCTGCTGGTGAATGACCAGGATTCTCTTGCCTCGGTCACTTTGAAGCCTGGCCAAAAATACTTTTCGCTCCTCTTCCTCAACCGGGTACCCTATTTCGTACGGAATGCCATAGTCGCTTTGAAGCATGCGTGCTGTCTTGATTCCGGACGGACTAACCACCAGATTTCGAGTCGCTTGAGATGCCCTTCGCACATCGTCTAAGGAATCTCCCATCCCATAGACCACTGCTTTCATTCCGAATCGCTTCGGGATAAGCTGACGGAAGACGTCCCCTGCATCCACCGAGGTGCAATCCAGCGGAGTTGCCCCCAGCACACCCACGAATGGGTCGTGCGGTTCCTGCGATGCTTCTGGGAATTCCCGGAAGAGCCACTGATAAGCGATCTCCTGACCCCGGTCATAGAGGTCGATACCGTTTGTCTCCACCGGAAGAACCGGTACGCCGTAATCTCGCTCCATCAGGCGCTTTAGCGCCCGATAATCTGTCGCAATGGTTGCCGGTACCGGTGTGCCGATTAATCCCACAAAGTTCGCATTCATGTCTTGAAGTGCACATCGGACCTTCCGAATCAGCAGTTCATCCCGACCCAGGATTGCATCCAGATCCCGAAGGCCAGCACTGAAAATGGCACTTTTTGTTTTGCCCCAGCGCGGTTCGTCGTAGCCACACACATTGCCGACGCAGCCGCCGGCATCCATAATAATCAGCATCCCACCGTAACCGAACAGGACAGATACAGCACCGGACTGATCCGGGGTGAAGGGTGAGATGTATTTTCGAAGACCTTTCATTCCCTCTCCCCCTCCTTTCCGGAGACTGCGTTCGTCACAGTCTCTGCAAAATGCTGCAATCCTCGGTATCCGAATGGCTGAATTTCCGAATTCCACTTCACATTGATGGATTTTGGATAATAGAAGGATGCATCAATTCCAACCGACACATCCACCTGCTCATTGCCGTCGTAGTTCATCATGGTCGGAGATAGCGTCGAATAAATTCGCATCTTCGGATTGTATTCTGCTAACTCCCGAATGTATGGCCAATCCTCTTCTGACAGGGCTGCAAAGACGGATTTCACCTCCAATCCCATTTTCGAAAGTGCCAGTGCCATCTCCATCGGATTTCCGTTCACCACCTGTCCGATCGCAAAGGTTTTACCCTGACAGACCTGCTCCATCCTTCTGACCGCCCGCATCGCCTCTTCACGGAATGGTTCCGGATGGAAGGAGACCCCGAGTGCCGCAGCGAAGAGTTCGTACTGCCTGCCGATACGATCCGGCTGATACAACCTTGTCAGTTCCGCATAGGGCATCCCCAGCCGCGCGTCTAAGTTATAGGCAGCCTTTCTCGCTTCGGGATTCAGAATCAAATTAAAGTTGGCATCGCCCATCTCCATGTATTCCTCCATCGTCTGGCAGCGTCCAACCTCGCGGATGTCAGTAAAACCAATCTGTCTAAGGAGCGGATAGAGTTCGCAATCATCCTCCAGATGTGTGAAGTTACCCAGAAGATTCACCCGATTCGTCTTCGGGTTATTTCGCTGAAGCAAGGAGTAGATGGTGTCCCGGATAGCAATCATTGGCGGATTTTTCCCCTCCCGGGTCAGTGCGTACATGTAGGAAGGGAGCACTCGAATCCCTGCATAGGTTGTATTTTCGAGCAACGCTTCCGCCTTACGGCAGACACGCTCCAGATCCGTACCCAGCAGCGCATCCACGCATGTGATGCAGAGTACGACGACCTTCGGCCTTGTCTCGCACACTTCCAGTATCTCTCGGATTGCCGCCGGAATATCCGCCAGATGTCTTCCGGTCACAATGTCCGATTCATCCATCTGGAGGAAGAAAATACGGTCGCTATATCCGCCTTCGTCTGCCAGAATGGTTGTATTCCTTCCGCAACAAGCCGGTGCAATCAGAAGCATCACCGACTCCGGAATCACGAGTCCTGCCCGCTTCACGCCGAATCCCTGCGCACCCGGAGAATTGTACGACAACGTCGCCGGCGAGCTGTAAATCAGATGCTCCCCCGATTGCATTTCCTTTGGAATGTGAAAAACATCCCGTTCTGTTAGTTCTCCCACTGTCACATAATATGCTTCTCTCACAATT
Organism: Acutalibacteraceae bacterium; assembly: GCA_963656785.1. Lineage (GTDB taxonomy): Bacteria > Bacillota > Clostridia > Peptostreptococcales > Anaerovoracaceae > Mogibacterium_A. Next base: position 140,560 of record CAVKJB010000001.1, read on the forward strand.
AACCTTTACCTATCCCGTGTATCACTGTTACGCAGCACTTCGTATTTCTGACGAAGAAGCTGCATTGCCTTCGTTATCTCAGTCCTGTGTTTCTGTATTTCAGACGGCTCGTTCCTTTCTTGGCAGCGCAGCCGTCGCTTTCTCTATCCTCGCAAAGCAAGAAGATTTCCGCGATTCCAACACACATCCGGTTATTGTGCGTTATGCTCTCGTAACAGGAACTCCGCCAGATCGAAAAAACGGCGGCTAATGCCCGATTTCGGATCTCCCTCCACCACGGTCATACCCCTCTCTTCGTATTCAATAATCTCGTCGGATCTCGGAATATCTCCCACAATCGGAATGCCGGATTCCTCGGCGAAGGCCTGCACCTTCTCCTCTTCACGCGGAACATTCCGATGGTTGAAAACAATACCTTTAACTCGAGCATATCCCCGGTCCGAGAAATTATCTACCGCCGTCCGAATGTTGTTCGCCGCATAGAGTGCCATTTTCTCCCCCGATGTGACGATCAGGATATCCTCTGCATATCCCTCTCGAATCGGTACAGCAAAACCACCGCAGACTACGTCTCCCAATACGTCATAGAGAACGATATCCGGTTGGAATTTCTGAAATATCCGCAGATCGTCAATCAGGTTGAATGTCGCGATAATTCCGCGACCGGCACATCCGATTCCAGGCGTCGGGCCGCCGGTCTCAATGCATTGGACACCACCAAAGCCTTCTTTGACAATATCCTCGATCTCCGGTTCCCGGTCATGATCCCGAAGAAAATTCATCACCGGTTCTAAAGTCTCACCGCCCAGAAGATTGATGGTGGAATCAGCCTTCGGATCACAGCCAATCTGAAGCACCCGTTTTCCCATCAACGAAAACGCCGCCGACAAATTCGCTGTCACTGTGGATTTTCCGATTCCGCCTTTGCCATATATCGCGATTTTAACCATTTCCACCCTCTCATTCCGGAAGATGCCCAAAAAACGGACTTCTTCTCATCGAAGAAGTCCGTTCGGTGTCTATAAGTATATCGGCCGCCGCAGCGCAAAGTCAGATCTTCCCAAAACCATTTCGCAATCGCTTCGTTTCAGGATCATCCCGGGATCGTCCATTCCCGAAATCGTCCTTCCGGATGCACCTCACGAAAGCGAATCGTTTCGAAAAAACTTCCGGAGGATTCTCTTTCCCGATCCGTTCTGCCCATACCGCCGTCACTGCCGTGAATCTTATTCTCTTGTCCGATTGGTCCTTCTTCCCACTTGGTATGCCTTGTGGTCAGCAAGTTATCTTTGTCTTGATATTACCATATTCGGACATTCATTCAAAGGGTTAAGTTATCTATATATCGGTACTTATTGGTTCAGTGTGACGAGTTTCTTGATTTCAAATAAACGAACACGCGAAAACACGCACCGCGCCCTCTATCTTCCTATGCCTCTATCGGATACGCACATCCTTCCGTTATTTCCGGCATACGCGGAACATCACAATCCACGCTACTGTCCTGCGCCTCCTCACAGCACACCAGACATCCCTGTTCCGCGTTAAAATAATATAAGCTCTCTGCCAATTGGTCCTTGGGATCCACCACATCTCGGTTCGCGCTCAGAAGCATCCGGATCAGGAATTCATGGGTATATATTTCATCATCCGGCAGAATAATAAACTCGTGAATCGAACTCGGAATAGCGTAATAGCTGCCACCCATGAGAACAGAAAGGCGTTCTTGAACGTCCGGATAGAACAATGCCACCGCACCGAACAGGAAATCCTGTGTTGTCAGGATATACATGGAATTTGAACGCATCGGCAGCGCCTCTGTCTGAACCAGGAGGTTCTCTGTCCGGATCCCATCATCTTCGTAGACAAGAAGAGTCGGCGGCCTTTCTTGGATCGAGGATCGAATCGCATCCTCGATCAATTCTTTCCGATTCAAACCCCAATCCTGCATCCTCTCTTTGCTAATACGAGTTCGCCACTGATGTCCATTATCGGATGTCGCAATCACCTCACAGTACATTGCAAGTCCCGGCGCCACCTCGGCGAACGGCATTTCTTCCAGCATTTTCGCGTCCCAGATGGCATTCGTTAGTCGAACTGCCAATTGTCCCTGAATCGCGGATTGTCCTCCCGTCATTCTGACCTCGTGGTTTGTCCACTCTGCACCGTGATGCAGAAAATCGGATTCGGTCTTCCTTGTATTTCCGTTCATTTTTTACCCCTCTTCAAGTGTTCGCTTCTTCATCTTTTCTTTCGGATTATCCGTTGAATTTCTATCTGAAGCTATTATGGCAAAAATAAAATTGCCCTTCAGTACACTTCTCTGCTCCATAGGCAGCAGTACTCAAATGGATCGTGGCAGCAGTAGTCAAGAGGAATATTTTCGTGATAAAATAAGTTCCGTCAGGCAAGCCCGCCTGACGGAATACGCAGAAACAATGTGGGTGTGACTCCCACCTAATTTGAAATGGGAAGGAGATTCCATGGAAGAGACCAGAGTTGCCATTCTTGGCATCATCATTTCGGACTCAGAATGTGTCGAGGACATCAACGCCCTTCTGCACGAGGCCAATAAATACATCGTCGGGCGGATGGGAATTCCGTATCGCATGCGTGAAATCAGTATCATCTGCGTGGTGCTTGATGCACCGCCAGACGTTATCAGCAGTCTTTCCGGTCGAATTGGTCGACTGTCCGGCGCAAATTGCAAGGTAACCTACTCTCAGAAATAGCCTTATCTTAATTGCAGTAACTATTTCGATGCCGAATCCTTCCCCGATGCCAGAAGATCTCGAATCTCGCGCAAGAGCATCACATCCTCTGCAGGAGTTTCCGGCACAGCAGCCTTTTCTTCCAGCTCTTTGGCCTTGTTTAGATTCGCGAGTTTGTTGAAGCTTCGAACGACACAGAAAATCACAAAGGAAACGATCAGAAAGTTGATGACCGCCTGGATGAAGGATCCATATCCGACATTGGCATCGCCAACGTGAATCGACAGTCCGGAGAAATCCAGTCCCCCGATGATAACGCCGATCAGAGGCGTGATAATGTCGCTCACCAGCGAGTTGACAATCGCGGTGAAAGCACTGCCGATGACAACGCCGACCGCCATGTCCAGGACGTTCCCGCGTGAAATAAATTCCTTAAATTCATTCATAAATTTTTTCATAAGTCATACTCTCCTTCATCCTTACTGCTTTGACATCCGGTTAGACGATCAGCTCAATGGCACTTCGCAGTGTCTGAATCTGAATGTGATCGTCACCCTCTTCGTACTCACCGTCCAGTGTCCAGTGCGTGTTCGCCGCAATTTCCACCTGAACTTCCCGAGCACTAAAGAATTTAATACTTGGCGAATCCAGTGTACCGCCCAGAAGCGCACGAACCATGTCATTCAGTTCCAGAAACGAGTTCGGCGCCTCAATCAAGAGCACCTCCATCATCCCGTCGTTCATATCCACATCAAAACTGTCCAGCTTCAGAATTCCGCCCACAGAGGTGGAGTTGCAGATTGCCCCGAAAATGAACTCGCCTTCGTGTACTTCCTCGTTCGCGGTTCCCTCATCCGTGACAATCCTCGCGTAGATTTTCTTGATATTTACCAGGTCCTGAATTCCTTTGAGGATGTAAGCCGTATGTCCCATCATATTCTTCAGGTTCTGCGGCACACTGTAGGAGGTGCTGGTAAATGCGCCGAAGGACGCCACATAAGAGAAGTATCTTCCGTTAAAAGAACCGATATCGAAAGTCTTCGGTGTTCCGGTCAGCACAGTTTCAGCCGCATCCATAATAGACTTGGGCAGTCCGACACTGGCCGCAAAATCATTGGTGCTGCCGGACGGAATATAGCCGATCGGAATCTTGACCTCTGCAGTCAGCATTCCATCAATCACTTCATTCAGCGTTCCATCCCCACCGGCAACCACGATTGCGTCCGCTTCATGGGCATATCGAATAGCAAACTCCCTTGCATCACCGCTCTGATGAGTCATCAGGACGGTGGTTCGGATGCCGGCATCCGAATACATCTGCAAAATATCCGACAGATATCTCGCGGTCTGCATCGTTCCGGATTTCGGGTTCATAATAAATAAAATACGTTCCATTTTATTTACTGCGTCATTCATCTAAAAAATTCCTGTCCCTTCTTTCGATATTTCTTTTCATTTCGTCGTACATCCTGTCGGCGGCTCTCTTTGCCAGTTGCATTCGACGAATTTCTTGTTGTTTTTCTTCCACTTCCTTCTCGAATCCGTCCACAAATCGCTTACTCATTTTAACCGCGGGCGAATCCAATTCCGGATGAAGTATATCGTCCGATTGAACGAAATAGTGCTGATACCCTCTCGTCGGTTTCTGAACATTGAGGTATTGCATCATCTTAGCCTGTGTCAGGCGATTTCTTTTCATTACATCATCCCAGGCTTTGTTGAACATCATTCCGATGCAAAGCACCCATGAGATCAGGTAAAACCAGAGCATCAACGCGACGATATTGGCAAAAGCACCGTAAAGGATATTGTAGGTGATTCGATCCCGGTACACGGAATAAAGCTCCGTCACTACCATGATTCCGCTCCAGGCAAAAATGGTCCCCGGCAACAGACTTCGAATAGGTACCCTGATTCTCGGAAGAATGTAATAATTCATCAAAATCATCAGAAAAAACAAGCCGGAAGCGATCGGGAGGCGAAGTGCCACAAGGCATTTTGCCAGATATCCCCAGTGGAGTACGGTCTCCAGGACATTCTTGATGAGATTCTCTCCAAACACGTATATTACAAGAGAGAAAGCAATCGTCGCAATGGACACCACTGCGGTAGGGATGGCTTTCAATCTTTCCGACCAGAATTCAAAGCGATAGCTGCCATTCGTCAGCACATGACTTTCCAGTCTTCCCAGCGAAAACTCCAAGCCGGATGCCGACCACAAAGCCACGACCGTCATGATGATATTGGTTATTTGAACAGACTGAGCGCTAAAAAAGTCCTTGACAATCTCATTGGTGTTCGCGCTGACATTTTCCTCCAGCCACACCTTGATAAAATCAAGGGACACATCAAAGAGCCCCAGCACCTGTGACAATACGATCAGTGTAGGCATGCTCGCCATGAAGAAAAAGTAGGCGATCTGAGCGGCGAAGCCGGTGTAATAGGGGTCGTCAAATTGCCTCCACACATGGAAGGCAATCTTGATTAGATTCTTTTTCGTCAGGCGTTCTTTATGCATGCTTTCTTTCCTGAATCATTTTCTCCAGAATCTGAAGCGATCTTGCACGGTGGCTGATGCGGTTCTTCTCGTCCGCACTCATTTCCCCAAATGATCGACTCTCACCGTCCGGAATGAAGAGCGGATCGTAACCAAAACCGCCTTCTCCGCAAAGTTCAAGCGCGATGCGTCCGCGGCACTCGCCTCTCGCTACCAGCTTATCCCCATTCGGAAAAAGCATCGTAATTACCGAAACAAAGGCGGCCCCTCGTTTTCCCTCCGGAACATCCTGAAGTTCCCTTAAGAGCTTCTCATTGTTATCAGCCGGTGTGCATCCTTCACCGGCATACCGAGCCGAATACACACCCGGAGCCCCGTTCAGCGCGTCCACCTCCAGGCCGCTGTCATCCGCGATCGTGATGGCATGCGTGATGTCCGAAATTGCTTTTGCTTTAATGAAAGAATTCTCCTCGAACGTCTCGCCTGTCTCCTCCACCTCAAAGGTTGGCAGTCCGGCATCATCCCGCGAGACAGTCTCCATGCCGAATTTTTCCAGAATTGCGCAGATTTCCCGTAATTTCCCCTTGTTTCGGGAAGCCAGAATAACTCTTTCCATGGTCTTTCTCTCCTTATACTACTCCAGTCCCAGATCCTGTTCTGCCACTTTGAGCATGATGGCACACTCGATTCTCTTTCGATGAAGTTCACAACCGAGTTCATATACCTTGTCGATGTCTCCGTTGGCATGGTAGTTGTTGGCGGAACATCCGCCTGCGCAATAGCGCTTTGCAAAGCACTCTTTGCACTTGTCCCTCGTGTAGAGATTGTTGCCATTCAGAAACATGTTTACAATTTCCGGTCGAGTCACCCCTTCATATACGTTGCCCATCAGCATCTCATCGTTTCCGACGAATTGGTGGCATGGATACAGATCCCCCGTCGGTGTAATCGCCTGATATTCCGTGCCGACGCCGCAGCCGGCCACGCGTTTATAGATGCAAGGACCGCCGGTCAAGTCGATCGTGTAATGATAAAAATTGAACGGATTTCCGTTCTTCTTCCGTTCCAGCATCGCTTCTGCAAGTTCTTCGTACTGACGGCACAGTCCCGGCACATCTTCTTCATGCAGTGCATAATCAACATCCGGATCACTGACCACCGGCTCAATACTGGTCTCCCGGAAGCCCATGTCTGCCATGTGCAGGACGTCCTTGGCGAAGTCCTTGTTATAGGCTGTGTAGGTGCCGCGCATGTAGTAGTTCTGTTGATTTCTGGCATCTGCCAGGCGCTTGAATTTCCCGATTATTTTATCATAAGTGGTATCACCAGATTGTGTGTGGCGCATGAAGTCGTGCACTTCCGGACGGCCGTCTAAGCTAAGTACGACATTTCCCATCTCCTGATTGCAGAAATCAATAACATCATCATCAATCAGAAGTCCGTTTGTGGTCAGTGTAAAATTGAATTTCTTGTCGTATTTTTGCTCGAGTTCACGCCCGTAGCGAACCAGCTCCTTACAGACCTCCCAATTGAGAAGCGGCTCCCCTCCAAAGAAGTCCACTTCCAAGTGTTTCCGGTTCCCTGACATTTCCACCAGATATTCCAAGGATCTCTTTCCCACTTCCAGCGACATGATACCGGCCTTTCCACTGTAGTCGCCCTTACCGGCAAAACAATACCGGCAGTCCATGTTGCAGCCGTGTGCCACGTGTAGGCAGATGGCCTTGAGGACGGACTGTTTCCGTTTGATCTTTGCAGCCGCTTCCTCAAACGGATCGACAGAGAATAAGGAACCTGAACTCTTCAGTGTTTCCAGATCCGCCAGAACCTCCATCACATCTTCTCGGGTAAGATGTTCCTCTGCATATTTAGGAAGGACTGCATCGCAGATTTCGTCCGGCGTGGACGTCTCGTATCGTGCAATGATGTCATATGCCACATCGTCCACGGAATGTACGGATCCACTGTTTCCGTCGATGACAATATTATATCCGCCTAATTTGTACTGATGTACCATCGATTATACTCCCACTTATCTGAATCTAAAAAGTCGAAAGCGACCTGTCCCAAAGACAGACCGCTTCTTCATCATGAAAAAGCGCTGCTTGGAAAAGCAGCGCCTAGCAATTAGTTTTCCTTGCACTGTTCACAATGCTGGTTTGCAACGCTGCAAGATGTCTTGCTTGCAGACTGACAAGAAGTCTGGCATTCGCCGCAACCGCCGTTGATGGACGAGTTCTCTAAATTTCTTGTAGAAATTGTCTTAATTCTCTTCATTTTCTCTTCCTCCTATAGTCTTTAATCAGAATAACAAAACTATTTAAATTTGTCAAACCTTCTATTTGACAAAACCGCTCTGCGTTGTCACGATTTCCTGGATAATGATATACCACAACAGATACTCATCATCCAAGCTGCAGATAACGTCATTCTCAATCAATCCGGTAGACTCAAATCGTATTCTCGGGGAAGATGCCATAATAGCCTTGCGTTCTCCGTCTAATGTCAGAATGTAGTTCATCCCGATGTTCCCTCTCCGAACCGCACGGAAGGAGCGGAGTTCAAATCTGCCATCCGGGCCATCCAGATAGTAAATATCCGCAGAGGTTTCCTTCTTGTCGTGATAAGCCGTTCCATATGGCTCCCCGGAAACTGTAATCGCGAATCCGGAATTCTTTTTATCCTTATCCGACACAACAGAAGCAACCTCATTTCCTTCCATATCGTACACTTTGATGGACAATGGGTCGAAAACCGCGGAGGTCCTGGCATAACAGGTGTTGTTTCGGTCACGGACGGTTGTATCCGTGCTGTTATAATGATACAGCGTATACATGTCGAGGGATTCCGGAACTGTACCCTGGCCCTGATTCAACGCGGCAAGGAGTTTCGTCAGATCCTCCAGGAGAACGGCAGTCACAACCTTATCTGCAGCGAAGGCGGAATATCGCTTCGGCGTTACCTCCAGATTCTGCGTATCCAACAGGTTATCAAAACGCCACTGTTCGGATTCCGGTGCCTCCAGATGCTCTGTGCTCGATCCGGATATCAGCTTGATGTCTTTTCCGCTGATGGAGATCAGGATATAGTCCTTGAAAGGTGCCGGACCGAAAACAATACACGACTCCTTCTTTTCCGTGTTTCTACCCATCCAGCACTTCCCGAGTGGCGTATCCATTGAGGCTAATCTGTCGTAAATCTCATCGAGTGACCAGTCATTCTCATTAGACACTCTCTTTTCGTACAGATTTCTCTTATTGAAATCACCGCCACCGAGGTTCATATAACCACCAAGTGCTACGATCAGGGCTATCGCACAGAACGTCCACTTTCCTACAGAGAAGAAGAGGAAGGCAAGGAATAACACCATTACCAGCATAATTTTAAATAATCTGTCTTTTTTCATAATTACTCCGATTCAGGATCCGGGATTCCGAATCGTCGGAACCCCGGCTACGCATTAACCATTTTTTAATTCATTTGTACTTATTTCACTCATGCACGCATGTGCATCGAACGGATACAGCACCCCCATCATTCGGAGGATGCCGCCTTCGTCATCGCCCTGTATCCGGAATTCTTGTCCGTCAGTGTGATTACTCCACGTTTGCCAGCTTCAGTAGTTCTTCTTTCTTGCTCATGATGTGGCTGTATGTTCTCAGCGCCACCATTGCATTAACCGCCTGCTCCATCGTAGAGTAAGCCGGAATACCGTGATCTCTCAGCTTCATGATGGCCGCCCGGCATTCGTTGCCGCCCTGGCATTCCATGATGAAAGGCTTTCCTAGGTTCTTATACTGTCTGTGAATTTCAATCACGGTATCCGTAATCGCTTCCACGTCCGTTACCGCGGTCGGGCACACCGAAATCATGATGCCGTCCACGTTCTCGTCACGATATGCCGTACGCAGCGCGCCGCCGTACATATCCGATGTAGCCGTTCCGCTGATGTCTACCGGATTCAAAGGAGAACCGAACGACGGCATGTATTTGCGGATGTTCGTTCTCAGTTCCTTCGAAATCTCCTTCAGCTCCTTCAGCGGCATTCCCAGTCGTTCAAAGTGATCGCAAGCCAGCAGTCCCGCACCGCCGCCGTTTGTAATCATGACAACGTTGTTTCCCCGAAGCGGCGGGCACATGCCGAGTGCCAACGAGGTATCCAGGAATTCCTGCCATGTCCGTTCTCTCATGACACCGGATTCTTCGAATAGCCTGTCATATTCTTCATTGGAGTGCCCCTTGTTCTCAGATGCAGTGTGGGCAAAAGCAGCCTTCACACCAATCTTAGAGGATCCGACCTTGATAACCGTAATCGGCTTCTCGCACTCCAGACACGCCTTCTTAAATGCCTCCGGACTGTCCAGCGCCTCGATGTATACGGCAATACACTTCGTGTTCGGCTCCTTCTCCGCATACTTGATAACTTCGCTGAAGTCCACATCTGCTTTGTTGCCCAAGCCAACGAACATGCTGATACCGAAGTGGTCCAATTGAGAAGATCCCAGTGCAGCCAGCAGGTTGGAGCCAGACTGCGAAATCAATGCCACAGGGCCCTTATTCGGCAGATACGGTACGAATCCGCAGTTAAAATCGTGATAAGGTGTGCCGATTCCGACCAGATTCGGTCCAATCAACGGCAGTTCGTTCTCTCTGCAGAATTCCGTGATTTCATTCTGCAAATCCTTGTTGCCGATTTCACCAAACCCGGAGGAGGAAACAACCGCAATCTTCACTTTCTTCTCCACGCACTGCTTCAGTGCCTCGAACACACCTTCTGCCGGCAGCGATACAAACGCCATGTCCACGTCTCCCGGAACCTCCAGAATGGACTTATATGCCGGAATACCGGCAACCTCCGCCGCCTTCACATTGATCGGGTAGATTGTCCCTTCATAGCCGCATCTTCTAAGACCCTGGATCACCTTGAATCCGACCTTCCGCTCGTTCCGACTTGCCCCGATTACTGCAACGTTATTCGGTTTGAACGCATAGTCCAACCGATCAATGACGTATTCTCTTGCCTCGTCAATTTTCATCTTTTTTCTCCTTTCGGATACACCCATCTATCATCCGTACATCATCTATCATCTACAATATCATCCGTCCATTACCTCTGTACTCTACAGAGATGCCATATATGTCATCGTCCGAATCAGCTGATTTACATAACTCATCTCATTGTCGTACCAGGAAACCACGCGCACTTCGTAAATATGCGTTCCGCATTTCTGCGCCAGCGTCTGTGTCGCATCAAAGAGCGATCCGTAGCTCATACCGATGACATCCGACGAGACAATTTCATCGTCATTGTAACCGAAGGAAGCATTTCTCTCCGCTTTCATCGCCGCATTGATTCCCTCTACGGTTACGCTGTCGGATTCATCCTTCAATGTCGCATCCAGAATGGTAATCGATCCCGATGCCACCGGTACTCGCTGCGCAGAACCGATCAGTTTTCCGGCAAGTTCCGGAATGACATTCCCGATAGCCTGTGCCGCACCGGTCGTCGTCGGTACAATGTTGATCGCTGCAGCCCGGGAACGACGGAACGCACTTCCCTTATCCGGAGCATCCAGAATCTTCTGGTTACCGGTATATGCATGTATCGTGGTCATGAAACCGGTGCGAACCTCGCGGTAATCGTTCAATGCCTTTGCCATAGGCGCCAGGCAGTTGGTGGTACAGGATGCACCCGATACGATCCGATCTTCCGGTGTCAGTGTTTCGTGGTTCACACCGTAGACAATGGTTTTTAAGTCATTTCCTGCCGGCGCGGATATCAGGACCTTCTTTGCACCGGCAACCAGATGTGCTTCGGATTTTGCTTTTGACGTATAGAAACCCGTGCACTCCAGAACCAAGTCAATATCCAGTTCCCCCCACGGCAGCTTTGATGCATCCGGCTCTTTGAAAATCGTAATTTCCTTTCCGTCCACTACCAGAGCCGAATCGGTGTAATCAACCTCGTGCCCCCAGTATGCGCCTTGTACGCTGTCATATTTCAATAAATACGCCAGCATGGAAGGTGCTGCCAAATCATTGATGGCAACCACTTCAAAGTTCTCTAACTCCATTGCCTTACGAAATGCAAGTCTGCCGATTCTTCCGAATCCGTTAATCGCTAATCTTGTCATACCTCTACCCTTTTTCCTTTCTGCCTGCGCGTTGTGCACATTGCCATGAATCAGCGATACCAATTATTCGAACGGGAATTTGATGTCGATTCCCAGATCGTCTCTCACTTCAATAAATTCCTTCTGGACCGCTTCGCTCATCGGAACGCCCTTGTCCTTGCGGAATTCCTTCACAATCCACTCCTTCTCACCGGCGGTGTAGATTCGTTCCTCGCCCGGTGCCTTCTGCGAATTCCGAAGACCTCTGAGAATGTCACCGCATGTCTTCTCGAAAGCTTCCCGTCCCATGAAAGCTTCCGGATCAATGACGATGAAGAAATGTCCCAGGTGATACGGTTTCAGATTGCCGTCCGCATCGTAGCAGGTCAAGCTCTTCATGAAGCTGCCCTGTGCCAATGCCGCGGATAGAATTTCAATCGCAGCTGCATAACTGTAACCCTTGTATCCGGCCATCTCTTCGCCGATACCTCCCAGCGGTGCCAGTGCAGCATCACCGGTATTCAGCGCCTTCAGGATGTAGGATGTATCGGTCAACGCACTGCCGTCCCGTCCGATTACCATGCCTGCCGGTGTGTCTTTACCGATGCGCTCATAGAATTCCAGCTTGCCGCGCTGTGTCACAGATGTCGCTGCATCGATCAAGAATGGATACTTCTCGTCGGAAGGAAGCCCAATCGTCAGTGGGTTGGTTCCCATCATGTTCTCCACACCGAAAGTCGGTGCGATGGATGGTCGTGCATTCGTTCCCGTAATTCCTATCATGCCTTGATCCGTCGCCATCGAGGCCCAGTATCCGGCAATACCATAATGCGAAGAATTGCGAACAGCCACGCAGGCGGTTCCGTACTTCCGCGCTTTCTCGATTGCCATATCCATGGCCTGCTTGCTGGCCACCATGCCCATGCCGTCGTTCGCATCCAGAACTGCCGTCGTCGGCGACTCCCTCAGGACATCAATCTTCGTTACCGGATTCAGAATGCCCTTCTTGATCCGATCTACATAAATTGGCTTGAAACGATTTACGCCGTGGCTCTCGATTCCCCTTCGGTCGCTTTCCATCAACACATCTGTGCAAATCCCGGCATCTTTCTCCGGAACGCCAAGCTTCACGAAAGCTTGTTCCATAAAGGAACGCACCGTTTCCCAATCCAGATAAGGACGCGTTTCTGTATCCATATAATATCCTCCTTTGTTAAAAACAATTGCAACCATTCCTATTTATCCAACCTGCCAAGACGCCTGACAACGCCCGGGGATCGAAGAAAAGCGCTCCTCGCTATTTCCGATTTATCCCGGTTCATATATCTGACTTTCATATGTCTGATTTCCGGCATCCCGACGTTACAGATGTTTCGGCTTTGCCGACCATCCAGGGTAATCTCCCCGCGTCGTGACAATCTCATATCCGATATGCCGCATGCGGTTCTCCAGGCAGGCGTGACATTCCGCAGCCTCTTCTCCGGTGCAAATTTTACCATCGTAGAGCAAATACTTCCCGCGAACCGCCTTCGGAGACAGACTCGGCATGATCACATTGGCTCCCGCCAGGACACCCAGTTCTCTCCCGTTCGGCTGGATTGTTCCCAGTGCCGTCGTCGCCGGCAGAAGCACCTTCGGAAACATCAACCGAAGGATGCTGAGGCAGTAGAGCGTCAACTCCAGCGTACCGTCCGGCTTTGAGGCGAACGGCGTATCCTGATGATGGATGAACGGCCCGATTCCGATCATATGCGGATTCAAGTCTTTCAAGTAGATCAGATCCTCTGCCAAGTCCTCCGTCGTCTGGTAAGGCGAACCCACCATGAAACCGGCTCCCACCTGGAATCCGATATCTTTAAGATCTCGAAGACATCGTTTCCGGTTCGAGAGAGAAAGATCCGCCGGATGAAGCTTCTGATAATGCGTCTCCGACGCGGTCTCATGCCTCAAAAGATATCGCTCTGCACCCGCTTCGAAGAAAGCCTCATAGACTTTCCGCGGCCGTTCTCCCACCGATAGCGTCACCGCACAGTCCGAATAACGTTGGCGAATCGAACGCACCAGTTCGCAGAGTTCCCCATCCGAGAACCCGGGATCCTCCCCGCCCTGCAGGACAAAGGTGCGAAAACCGAAGCCGTATCCCGTCTCACAGCACGACAGGATTTCTTCCTGCGTCAGCCGATATCGATCCGCTTTCCGATTGCTCCGGCGAATCCCGCAGTAATAGCAATCATTACGACAATAATTGCTGAACTCGATGAGTCCACGAACGTAGATCTGATTTCCGAAAACGCGCTTCGCTTCCTGTTGGGCAAGCTGCCGGAGCAGCTCCGCCGATTCCGGATTCCTTTGTTCAATCAACATGAGATATTCCGCTCGGGATAGTGCATGTTCCGTATGAAGTTTTTCTATGAGTTGTAAAATTTTTTCCATATAGGCTCCTGATGGAATATTTTAACATACATGGAACGCTTCTCCAACACGATAGGGTCAAAAACAAATGCCCGCCACCGGACGTTTCCGGCGGGTCGACGGTTGTTTTTGCACAAAATGGGTCCGGACTGCACACGCAATCCGAACCCATCCATTAACCAATTCAATTATATCATTCCTTCCAAATTATTCAAGCGAGTTGGAAGGAATCCATTCTCTCCTGTAATCTTAAACAATCTCTCCGGCATCGGCTTTTGCCTGCTCTTCCGGGGTCATTCTCGCAATCGTGAATCCGAAGAATGCCATCCCGAAGCATACAATCGGCATCATGTAGTTAAAGATTGCCCACGGGAAGTACTGTGTTGTCTGAACGCCGAGCGTTGCCGCGATGAACATGCCGCATGTGTTCCAAGGAACCAGTGGTGAAGTTACTGTGCCGGCTGCTTCCAGGGCGTTGGACAGCGTCTTCGGGTGAAGTCCCGCCTTACGGTACGCCGGCGCATACATACGTCCCGGTACCAGAATGGAGATGTACTGCTCCGGCATGACAATATTGGAAAGCACACACGTAAGTTCGGTCACGCCAACCAGCATCGCCGCACTTTTAATCTTCTTGATGATGGCTTCGATGACAACGGCCAACTGACCGGTGCCCTCCATGATTCCACCGAACATCATAGCGATAACGGTCATCAGAATGGACGAAGACATGTTCATCAGTCCACCGGTGGTCAGCAGGTCGTTCAGTGAACTGATTTCCGTATTGCAGAAGAATCCGTTACGAGCAACCGAGAGAATGTCACCGAAGGTTGCACCGGTATGCTGGTATTGCAAGGAATCATTGAAAATCTGAAGATTTCCCTGGAATATCGGGGCTAAAACAGCCGCAGAGATCAATCCCAGCGTGATACCCGGAATGGCCGGAATCTTAAGTGCAATCGCCAGAATAACGATGAGCGGTGGAATCAGGAGAAGCGGACTGATGTTGAAGGTATTCTTAATACCATCCATCAGTACTTGTGCCTGAGATGTATCCACATCTCCCCCGGAAGTAAAGCGAATACCTACCACGCCGAAGAAGACAAGCGAAATAACGTATGTTACAACCGTGGAGTTGAGCATGAATTTTACATGCGTGAATACGTCAGTTCCCGCCATTGCAGGGGCGAGATTTGTAGTATCCGACAGCGGCGACATTTTATCACCGAAGTATGCACCGGCAAGGATGGCTCCTGCAGTCGGACCGACCGGCATCCCAAGTCCGTGTCCGATTCCCATCAACGCCAGACCCATCGTGCCCATGGTGCCCCAGGATGTACCTGTTGCCAGTGACGTTACAGAACAGATCAGCATCGCTGCGATCAGGAAAATGGATGGACGAAGAAGCGTCAATCCGTAATAAATCATGGTTGGAATGGTGCCGGACAGAAGCCATACACCGATCATCATTCCGACAATTGCCAGAATCAGAATGGATTGCATCGCCTTCGAGATGCCGTCAATCATCATGGATTCAATTTCCGACCAGCTGTATCCAAGGCTTAAGGATACAATCGCGGCAATAATGACGCCGATGAACATCGGAATATGCGGATCTACCCCGAATTTAACGATTCCTACAGACATGACGAATACCAGTCCAAGGAAGGAAATAATCGCATGGAGCAGTTTTGCTTCCTTTTTCTCCCGTTCTGCCCTAAAAACATTCATGTTGCTTCCCCCTAACTTATTGCGTGATAATCGATTCTATTTGATTCATTTTACACGGATAGTTCTATGCAGAATGGACAAAAGTCCATTGCATTTCATAATTTTTCTCAATAATATTGACATTATAACACAATACAATGAGAGAAAAAACATATTTGTTTATAATTATTCAAGAAAAAACTACAAAGAGATTGTTGAAAAAAACATTGTACTTTAGTAAAAACGAATATATAATGAAATTGGCTTTGAGTTAGTAGCCAGGGGATAATGAAGAGGATTAAGACATATGAGGACAATCGCAGACAACATTAAGACGCTAAGGAAGAATTACTCCTTAACGCAAGGACAACTAGGGGAAATTGCCGGCGTTACCGACAAGGCTGTATCAACTTGGGAAAACGGTGTCGCCGTACCTCGAATGGCAGTAGCCAAAAAGATAGCGGATTATTTCGGAATCAGCATGTCGGAAATTCTGGAAGAGAATGACGGCAGCACGAAGTACGATGTCGATCCGAAGGCGCTTGCTTTGGCAAAGACAATTGAGCATAATCCACAGCTTCGTCAGACCCTCCATACACTCCAGAAGAAACCGGAGATTGCGGAGGTCGTGAAGAAGATCAGCATGCTCACATCGGAAGAGCTGGCGCTTGTGAATCAGTTACTCGGAAGATTTTACAGCGTTCGAACCAAGAAGTAATTCTCGCGTCATCGGTGCCAGGTCCCATCTTGCTACTTGGGAGGATTCATTGATGAGAGAATTAAAGAAGCAGCCCATCGGGCTGCTTTTTTATATGTCCGTTACTCCGCCTTTGCATCCATCGGTGCCTTAAGCCGCAGTTCGGCATTCAATTTTCTTTCGGTCTTATAATTCGATCTTCCGGATGCACTAGTATTTCTTTCTCGCGGTCGGGTGATCGAAAGGACGTTCGCAAGAACCCCGGCAGCATGATCAGGATTCTCGAATGTGCGTCCGTGTCGCTTCCTTGTAAGCCTCTACGCCCGGCTGATCGAACGGACATACACCCGCAAGGAGCGCAGAGACCGCACATTGCACCTCGAAGAAATACATCAACTCTCCGATGCAGTACGCATTCACTTCGGGTATAGATATATCGATTGCCGGAATGCCGGCTTTGACATGAGCATCCCAGACACCCTGCTGCGCACATCGGTTAAGTTGGTTCACCGTCTTCCCCGTTAGATAATCAATCTCACCTTTCGGGATCTCATAATCCGGATATAACGCCTCATCAAACGAATCCACACGAATCAGCGTCTCGAAGAAGCATTCCGTTCCTTGCTGCAGGAATTGTCCCATCGAGTGAAGGTCTCGGCTAAAAATCAATCGTGTCGGAAAAATGCCCTTATGTTCCTTTCCTTCACTCTCGCCGAAGAGTTGAATCAGCCATTCCCCGAAATAATCAAAATAAGGATCAAACGATTCGAAGGCTTCCACCACCTTACCACTCCGATAGAGTTCCTGTCTCGCAATTGCATAATCCAGATTTCTTCCGATCATCCCCGACGTTTCCGCTTCACCGAGCCGTTCGGATTCCCCGCGCACACCGCTTCCGGCGGATAATTTGAATTTTGGGAGTTCATCAGATCCCGCATTTGTTTCCGTGAAGCATTCCTTATGTGCAATGGATTTCGCTCCTGCCAAGAACTGTCGAATGTCGATACCGGCTGCCGCAAGCGGCAGGAGTCCTACTGCGGTCATTACCGAATACCGACCGCCAATATCGGGATTCATCGGAAGAAGTGTCAGCTTCTCTGTCTTTGCCTTCTTCCCTAACAGGTTCGAGTCGCTCTCCGTGATAACATACATCCGTGTCGATGCATCCTCCCCATAGCGTTCCCGCATCCACTTTTCGTAAAGGCTGCACGACGCGAGCGTCTCCATTGTCGATCCGGACTTGGAAATCACGCACATCGACACATCTTTGCCTTCCATTTCCATAAATATTCTGTGAATATGACGTCCGCTGAAATTATATCCCGCAAAGAGCACCTTTAACGCATCATCGGGTTTCTGCAGCAAATCGATAACTGCTTTTGCCCCCATGTACGAGCCTCCGGCACCAAGGATCAGCAGAACATCGCTATCCCGGCGAATCTTTGCAGCCAATGTCTCGATGCGCGATATTTCCGACTCCTCGATCCGATTCGGATGATCAATCCATCCCGTGTATTTCATTGTGCCAGACCACAGGTCGTCCAGTGCGGAAGCGGCATCGCCTCGCCGCGACGCGATGCGTTCTTCTGTCACCCCCGAGCAGGTCAAATTCACACGTATATTCATATTCTCTATTTTTCCCTATCGGTTTCCCTTCTGTTTTGCCCTTTGTTTCATTTCATTCGTGCTTCATTCAGTCTTTCTTCCAGGATCGTATCCTTCCGTATTCTGACGGTCTTATCGAAATTGTGCCACGCATCCTACTTGTCCGTCTGCCCGGCAGTTACTCCATCCGTTCCAATATTGCATCCCGGATGCATTCCAGATTCCGTTCGGATTCCTCCGCCGATTCCCCCTGCGCCATTACATACACCTTGACCTTCGGCTCCGTACCGGAAGGGCGAATTGCCAGATTGCAGCCATCTTCCAGTTCGAAGAAAAGTACATCGGCCGCTTCCATACCGGTCGGTACGCTCTCTCCCGTGGTAAAATCAAAAATCTCCCCGATCTGATAATCCCGGACTCGCTTCACCGGAAGGCCGATCTGTTTCGGATATTCCGTACGAAGATCCTGCATCAGCGCCGTCATTCGTTCCTTCGAACGGAATCCCTCGTACGCGATCGACAGTGTCTGTTCTTTATAGAAGCCGTATTTCTCGTAGAGTGCCTGGAGTGCCTGAACCAAATTCATCTCTTTGCAGCGGTAGTAGCAGGCCATCTCTGCAATCAGCATCGCGGCAACCACCGCATCTTTGTCTCGAGCGTAGGTGCCTGCCAGAAATCCGATGCTCTCCTCAAAGCCAAAGATAAAGGTATATTCTTCGGTCTGTTCGTATTCTTTAATTTTCTCGCCGATGAATTTGAAACCGGTATAGACATCAACGACCTCAACACCATTTGCGCGTCCGATGGCATTGGCCATCGGTGTGGTCACGATGCTCTTGACGGCCGCCGCATTCGACGGAAGCATTCCCTTCGCTCTCCGCATCGCAATGATGTAGTCCAAGAGAAGAACCCCAATCTGATTTCCGGTCAGTGCCTCATAGGTATCGCCGTTTCGCACGACCACACCGCAGCGATCCGCATCCGGATCTGTTCCGATGATAAGATCACAGTTTCGAGTCTGCGCTATTGCGATCGCCGGTTGAAAGCCTTCAATATTCTCCGGATTCGGAGATTCTACTGTCGGAAAATCGCCATCCGGTATCATCTGCTCCGGCACCGGAATCACATGTTTCATGCCGATCCGCTTCAGAACCTCCGGGACCAGACGGTATCCGGTTCCATGGAACGGTGTGAACACGATCTCAAAGTCATCCGGTACCATCTGAACGTAATCTCTACCCATCGATTGGGCTACTACGTTGCTCATGTATTTCTCGTCGGTGTTTTCTCCGATAATCGTGAGAAGTCCGCCGGAAGCGGCCTCTTCCAGATCCGACAGATGAACATCTTCAAAGATGTCAATCTTCTCTATCTCTTCGGAAACCCGATCTGCGTGCTGCGGCGGCAGCTGCGCTCCGTCCGACCAATAGGCCTTGTACCCGTTGAATTCCTTCGTATTGTGGCTGGCTGTAATGTTAATACCGGCAATGGAGTGGGTCTCCCGAATCGCGAAAGATAGTTCCGGCGTCGGACGCATGTCCTCAAAAAGGTTGACATGAATGCCGTTTGCCATCAATACTGATGCAGCTTCGCAGGCATAGAGCCTCGAGTTATTTCTGCAATCGTGGGCGATGGTCACACCACCCCCGATGTATTCACCACAAGACAGGATGACATTGGCCAGTCCTTGCGTCGCATAGCGTACCGTATAGATATTCATTCCGTTCAGTCCGGCACGCATCACACCGCGAAGTCCCGCTGTGCCGAAGGTAAGCATCGCACCAAAACGACTCCTCAGTTCTTCCGGGTTATCCGAAATCGCCTCTAGCTCTGCCCTTGTCTCTTCGTCTAGGTTCTCATTCGTCAACCATTTGCGGTAGTTATCCATATATTCCATTTCTGGTATTTCCTTCCGTTCTCAAGCGTTCCTTCGGTTAATCCGAAGATCCTCAGCCAATATCAATTACGCAGTCTGCCCCTTGCCTGAATCTGCTTCTGTTCCGCATCCGTTAATACGCCACCAGCGCTGCTGTCAATGCCTTCTCTGTCGCTACCATCAGTGCACAGGAGGGTTTACTTCCGCCCCGCGGGTTTGAAAGGCTTCCCGGATTCAGGAGACGAATTCCATTCTCTATTTCATTTATCGGTACATGCGTATGACCGAAACACACGGCCCGGCATTCATATTCCTGTGCTAAGTATACGAGGTTCTGCAGGGTCACATCCACGTTTTCGGTATGTCCATGGGTGATCGCAATCCGGCCTGCCGGGGTCTCCAGCACGCGAACCTCGCGCGACCGCTGCCCATCGCAGTTTCCGTGTACGCAGATAACTTCAATGCCAAGACTTTCTTCCAGCCGCAGCGCGTCTTTGTAATGGTCGCCACAGTGAATGACGCAATCAATCGGCGTTCCCTCCGACAGACGGTGGAACATTTCTTCCGCGCGATCAATTGCACCGTGGGTATCGCTTAACACCAAAATATTCATACATTTGTTCTCCTGTTTCCTGTGATTATTCCCGTTATCCCGCATGGTTCTTTGCTTTCCTGTCATCCCTGTCGGCACATCGTCTCAATGCGCAGCGAAGGCTCTTCCCACCTTAAAAGCATCCATTCCCGGATCAAATCTGTCTTCGTTATCTCATATGGTTCATATCGACAGAACGGCCGTCCAGCAATACTCGCCGGAGGTTATCGTCCTCGGCGTACTCTAGTTTTAGCGAGAAAAAATCACGTCGGGTATCCAGCAATCGAAGGAAGATGCGATCCCCCTCCCACAGCGGAAGATTCAGGACATCCTGTTTCGGCACCCACGCCAGTACACCCTCGTTGCACGAAATCGGGGTTCCTGTAAAGCCGGTTGCCGTAAAAAGGTGCATGTATTCCGTTACTTCATCGCCATAGCAGAAGGTAATCAGTCCCCGAAAAGAATACGTTGTCAGCGTATACCCCGTCTCCTCGAGGGTCTCTCGCACGATGCATTCTTCCGGGCTCTCCCCCGGTTCGAAGTGACCGCCCACACCAATCCATTTGCCTGCATTGATGTCATTCGGCTTTGTCACTCGATGCAGCATCAGATATTGATCGTCTTTCTCGATATAACACAACGTGCTGAGTGACGTCTTCATTCCCGTCTCCTTTTTCCGTAAACAAGGTCTTCCTCTACAGATCCCCCGATGATTATCCGATATCTTCCTAGAAGAGGTTCTCGCCGTCCACGACATCGAACAGGTTATTCATTCGCTGCCTGGAACGTTCATCTCCCACAAACAGAATGACGTCACCCACACGAATGCGTTCGTATGGACCCGGCGAAACGACCATACCGGATTTCCGTTTCACCGCCACAATCGTCGCACCGGTCTGTTGCCATATATTCAGGTCGCCGATGGACTTACCGATAAACGCACAGTTTTCATCAATTAAGATGTCATATGGCACGAATGAAGTCGTCGAATGGCTTCTCTGGGTCTGTCCTGCCAGCTTCTTCAGGAGTTTCGATAGATGCTCCAGTTCCTCCTGCTGCCGATTCACACAGTCCGAAATCTCCCGCCGAATTTCCTGCATGGATACCGTATTCTGATAGCGCTCGGCAAAGAGGTGAGCTTTCTCGCGGGAGGCAACATATGTGCCGCTTCCCTGGCGAATCGTGCAGATACCGAGATCTACCAGGATGTTCACCGCTTTGCGGGCCGTCTCCGGTGATACGTTGTAGTTGCTCGCGAGCGTAGATCTGGCGCTCAGTTTCTCGCCAACGGTGTACCACCCATCAGCGATCTTCTGTGCCATCTCCACCGCAATTTGCTGATAGCGAGACTCGTAAATATACTTTCTTCTATTCTTCTCCAAATTTCTTCTCCAATTTCATTGCCATTACCCATTTCTGTCCTTACGTTCAGCAATTTTCTATCTTCTTCCCACGCCCAACTTTAGGGTGCGATGAAGCAATGCTTTCAATCATTCCGACGAAGTGGATGCTTCGTTTTTCCGATTGGTGTCTCTACATTCTGCAAAGTGAGAACTAAAGGATCTTCTCCTTGATTCGGATCCTCCGAGAAC
The DNA here is from genome assembly GCA_963656785.1 of Acutalibacteraceae bacterium. Classification (GTDB taxonomy): domain Bacteria; phylum Bacillota; class Clostridia; order Peptostreptococcales; family Anaerovoracaceae; genus Mogibacterium_A. Next base: position 162,365 of record CAVKJB010000001.1, read on the forward strand.
ATCCCGGAGTTCATGAATACATCTCGCCGAATGACAATCCCCTGACTCTCCGAGAGAATTCCCTGTTCCATCCGGCGATTGACGCTCTTTCGATTTCTCCACTGAAGAATCCCGTGATTCTTGGTTTCTGTTCCGAAACATCCCGCATCATGCGACTGAATCAGAGACAAAATCTCCGAAATAGGATCTTCCGGCAGCTCTGTATTCATTGGAAGGAAGAAGAGCACATCTCCGTTCGCCGCCTCTGCACCCGCATTCAGCTGCATGCCGAGGTTTTGGGGGCTCTGAGTGAGTCGAATTCGGCAAGCGAGATCCTTGGAAGCCGCACGAACGATCTCCATGCTTTCGTCCGTGCTTCCGCCGTCAACGAAAATCACCTCTGCCCGATTCTTGAGTTTCTCGAGATTTCGGAGGAATCCCGGTAACGTCTCTGCATTATTGAACAGTGGCACGATGACCGAGATGACGTGATGTTCCCGAAGATAGGCCGCCGCAAAACCGTCCGCAACATCTCGGAAGAGCAGCAAGTCTTCAATTGTATCAATATCGTATCGTTCCTCTAAGAGTGCATAACTCTTCCATCGTGGGATCATCTGTAACGTATCCGTCAAAACAGTATTTACCCCGGAGATAACCGGAGAGAATAACGACTTCAGCATACGATCCTCCGCATGTGCTCCGATCATCCAATAGCTGCCGTCCTCCGTCGGTCCCAACACGTAATCCTTCTCCTTCAGCATGCAGAATGCCTGTTCCAGATCCTCCTTCGTTCCACATGGCACGTCTGTGGCGATTAGAATGCAGCTCCGATATCCTTTGTCAAAAACAAATTCCATCGCCTGATACATCCGACTCCAGACATCGGTGTCCGCCTGCGGGAAGGAGTTCGCATCTGCAAAGAGGTTCATAAATTCCTCCTCCCGAGATCCGCCGCCGGTGTACGCCACATAAACGTCTGCCGGAAACCCCTGTAACTTCTCTCTCCAATCTTGGAGGAAGGCCATTTGGAGCCCTTCACATTCGTCCCCCGTCAGAAACGGCATCAGTCGCGTTTTTGTCTTTCCCGCCTCCGGAATTCTTGTAAATACGATCAGTGCTTGGTCATTCATTCTAATCTACCCAATGTCTCAAATGTTCCGTTCTCAAATACACATAACTACAGTTATACTATTGTAACACAAATAGTTTTTCATTTGCATGAAGATTTGCTGATGCCCCCGCATCACATCCACAGAAACGGAGGAACTGCGAATATTCGCAGTTCCTCTCTGTGCTTAATAGTCCATCTTGTTGGATTCTCCATCACTCGACACTGCCTAACGACAGGAGAGTTGAATATCTCCACCTTCTGTCTTAATCTCCAGCATACCTCCCGTTCCCGCCTGAACAAAGTAGGTTTCCGTGTCGCCTTCGTCATCGTAACCATCCTCATGTTCATGGTCATCCGCATCGTGGTGATCTTCTGTTGTCTTCGATACCGACAGGGCATCATCCACGTCCATGTATCCGTTCTCTGTCTGAAGTCTAATATGGAGCTTTTGGAGTCTTGCTTTCTCTCCTATTACGCAAATATCGCCCATCTCCGATTCAATCTCCAAATTATCGAATGTGCACCGATCCAGTGTAATATCTCCAATATCGCTGTCCACGTCTCCTTGACGGATATGACAATTCTTCAAATCGATATTTCCGGTTTCAGTCTCGATATCTACCAGCCGAAGCGAAGTATTTTTCGGTACATACAGCGTAACCTTGCTTCCCGTCGTGCTGTTTTTCCCGTCTAGCTTTCGTTCTCCAAATATTTGAGATAGGAAACTGATATCCACAGTGTATTCCTCTTCATCAGCCTGATCAATCGTCAGCTTTCCATTCTTCACCCCATACTTCACCGTGGATTTTTGCCTGCTGCTCGCCACTCGATACGAAATGTAACAATCATCATCATCGGATCTCTTCACCTGGAAATCTGCGGTATCCAGCGAGACCTTCAACGAATCAAACGTTTCCAATCGCGTCTTTTCTAATAACTCTTCATGCTTCCAAGAGGAATCATGATTGAGATCTGTCATCTGCACATAATAGGTACCGCCGGTTGCAACTCCAACTCCGATCAGAATCGCGCCCAGAACACAGCCGGCGATTCCGATACCCAAGATTATCTTGACAGCCTTCTTCATAACGATTTCGCCTCCTTCCGCCTGCCAATCCGGCGAGCCAGATTGGCGATCAACAACGCGCTCCACTTACACAAATACCCCATGAGAATCAGTGCCAATATTCCGGATCCGATTGCCAGAAGCGAGCAGCCGAGCAGCAAAACAAATCCACTGCCGCTCACGGAAATTGCCGCAAATGCCGCAAACGCAATCCTCCCGCCCAGAAGAATCAGACAGCCGGCCAGTAGAATCATACACAGAAGCGCACAACCCAGACAGATTGCAAAGCATCCCAGTAAAATCATCAATATGACGACGATGGGTACCCCAATCGGAGCAGCCAGGATAAGGAGCATTGAAGTCCATATGATATGCTTGTCAAAACCAAATCTCCGCTTCGACTTTGCTCCGGGCACATCGAAATCCTCCTCCGAATCACCTCGGTGGCTTTGATTCAGTTTCCGATCCAACAGATTCGCAATGATTTCTCTTGCTGCTTCCTTCGGTGTACCCAATTCATCCATCAATGCGTCTGCAGCCGCTTCATCCGCATCTTCAAAGTACTCCGTGAAATATTCCATCGCGTCTTCATAATCCTGCCTCGGTAACTTCCGCAGGTATTTGTGGAGTTGTTCCAGATATTCCTCTTGGCTCATTTGCTTATCCTTGCGTGCAGTTTTTCTTTCTCTCGAAGTTTTTCCGCCGGACACATTTCCGCTTTCATTCTTTTCCCCGTCCAAGGTGCTACCATCGCCGGGCTTCTTTTCTTCGTGCGAATTCTTCTCATCGTTCGGCGTTACTTTCTCATCACGAACCTTATCTTCGGATGGTGTTGTTTCTATTCCACGTGTCTTATCCTCACTCACCCTCTTATCCTCCCTTCAACAATTCCGTCGACAGTATCCTTGTATATCTTCCATTCACTCTCGAGATGTTCGATTTCTTTTCTTCCCGTCTCGGTAATCGAATAGTACTTCCGCTTCCGACCCTGATACTCCTCCGAATAAGTTGTCAGATAACCGGCATTCTGCAGTTTCTTCAGAATCGGGTATAGCGTAGATTCCTTAATATCCGCCGCCTTCTTCACCGTCTGGCTGATTTCATATCCATAGGAATCCTTCTCCTTCACCACGGTTAAAATCATGTATTCAATCAGCAATGCTGATATCGGGAAATACATGGCATCACCTCCTGTTCCACTTACGCATTCCATATGTAATTTTTCTATATATAGAATTTATACATATCATACATGCCGTAAATCTTTCTGTCAATAGAATATGTAAAAATCTTATATATTTATTTATTTAGATTTGCTAAGTTGTTTATTATTCTTGTAAAATTAGAATAACAACGAAGGCGTCCTATCGATATGCCTCCTCCGCTGTTGTCGAAATCATAACCGCCGATTGTAAAATGAAGTTGAACATATAACAAAAAAATCTGATATTTGCAATTCCATTTTGAATGCGCTAAACTATTTATGTCATTAAGACCCATCTTCTCCTCCTTCTTAGGATACGCAGTTGGCAGACCGCATCTTTATCCTATCGCTTGGAGAAGTTCTGGTCAAACGCATAGCGTTCACTGAACCCCGCGTCTAACGCGGGGTTTTCTGT
>CAVKJB010000002.1:0-136926 GCA_963656785.1 Acutalibacteraceae bacterium
TAATATGTAATGAACTAGGTCTTAACGAAGAGGAGAAATAGATAACTTCCAGTTTGTCGAACTGATAAAATCCCTTTAGGAACTAAAGGGCGCACTTCAATACTCTCTTGTCGAGAGTATTGTGCGTCCTGCGGAGCTTCATTCTCTGTCAGCAGAAAGAAACTGCATGACCGAGAATGTTTCGTCACTTCGTTCCGTCAAGGCGGCTACACCCCCTTGCGCCGCTAATGCGGCTATCCCCTGTGGACTTACCGTCCGCAAACAGCATGAAATGCTGTTCGCCGCCATCAAGTTTGGAAAAACAAATACCAAAAATCAGACCGCTGACTGGTCGCACTATGCGAAAAGTCAGCGGTCTTTTTTTATCCCCAAAATCAAAAAATGGGGTCAATCACAATGACAAAACCGAAAACCCTTGACCAGCTCCGAGCCGAAAAGGAACGAGCCGAGACGCAGCTTGCACAGGAACAGCACAAGCTGGAGCGTCTGGAGAATCGAAAGAAGTATCTGGAGAAAGGCGAACGCACCAAGCGCACCCACCGCCTTTGCAATCTGGGCGGAACGATTGAGAGCCTTGCCCCGGAGGTCAAAGATCTCAATCGCACCGAAATGACAGAGCTGATGGAGTACATCTTTTCCCTGTCCGAATTCGTTGCTTGCTCACACATGGGCAGGGAAACTGCTTACACCTCCCGGCCCGTCTGGCTTGTTGCCATGAGTTTGACCTTGTCCAGCGCTTTGGCTACTGCAGGTACAGAGATAATAATCAGTGTGATGATAGCCTCGCCGATCAGATAGCTGTAGTTATAAGCAATCGGGTAGATGGCGGACAGGGACTTCGGGAAGTTCTCCGGCATGTAGCTCATCCAGTACAGATAGCCGCCCAGTGAGTGGAAGAAGCCGCGTGCCAGAACAGCGGCGATATATCCTTTGATCAGTCCATTCTTCTGGTTTGCGAAGAATCCAGCAATGCCGAGTGCCGCGAAGGCAAAGACGTAGTCGCAGCATACCTGGAAGACGGACAGTACGTACGGCTCCTGCAGGAACTGCATGATTCCGTAGGCGAAACCGACCAGCATACCGGTCTGTACGCCGTACCAGTTAGCCACGAGTACGATGAAGAGCATGCTGCACAGCGTTACACTTCCGCCCCAAGGCATCGCGAAGAGCTTGATGTAGGATGTCACGAACGCCAGCGCGATGGCAATGGCGGAAAACACCAGCTGCTGTGTGGTGAGGTGCTTCTTGCCGGAGTGTTTTCCGGCGAAATACATGGCAATCAGCAGACCAATGATGGCGAGTACAATGCTGATAGCGTATCCGGCGGTGGTCAGGCCGCCATCTGCAGTAACAAAATTTGTAAGCATATTAAAAACCTCCTTGCTTTCTGATTGAAAACAAAAAGGCAATCGTCCTTGAAACACATCCCTCCGTTGGCATTATCCAAATCAGGTTTCGGGTCGAGAATTCTTCTCCTCTCAGCGGTTAAGCTCCCCCTTGTTATCAATCATTTTCAAAATTATATCAGGATTCTAGCACATCGTTCGAAGAAATTCAAGCGACGAAAAACATCAGCGTGAAGACAAGAACTTATCCGCGATGTTATACCTGTGTCCAGGCGGGACATTCTAGCGATCCTGCAAGCTATCGCAACGGGTTATGCCTGTGTGCGGGCGAGACATTCATTGGGTTTATCTATTTCCACCACAAACAGTGCCGAGAACTCATCGCTGGTATTCCGAAAGCTGTGCGGGAAACCGGCGGGGCATATCGTCGTGTCTCCCTTCCTTAGGTGACGCATCTCCTTCGCTTCCGGTGAGGTAGGAGACATCAGGAGGTCCACGCTGCCTTCTAATATCAGCACATACTCTGTGTCCTCAGGATGGTCGTATTCGATCTGTGCACCGGGTTCAAAATAGAGATAAAAACCGCCAATGCTTGGAGGATTTTCGTCTTTCACAAGGCTGAATGTCTTCACTCCGGGTTTGGAATCTGCGACAGGTGCTGAGGAAAGGTTGATGATCGGGCTCTCCGAAGAGGCCGTCGTGTCAAAGTCAGAAAGAGTCTTTCCGTATAACGTCAAAAGAGCCTCCAGCTTCTGAAAACTGATACCGGACTTCCCGTTTTCAACCATACTGATAAAAGCAGAAGTAACGCCGACTGCTTCCGCAGCAGCTGCGATAGAAACTCCTGCCTCTAGTCGAAATTCTCTGAGCTTTGCCCCTGCAAGATGGTTGAACATAATGGTATATCTCCGTTTCAAATGATTTTTTTCGGCTGTCGGGTGTGCTCGCGACCGTTCGGTCGACGTTGATTTACACTATGGTGCATTTTACCACATTTAAGGAATTTTGTGAAATTCTTGCGATTTCGTTTGGCCAATTTGTTAATTTTTTACTTTATCTTTTGGATAGAAAAACAAACAAATCGGTTTGACATCCGTCAATCGGCAATTGTAAAATAAGGTACGCTTAAGTATTAAGTACGACTTATAACGAAAGGAGTGATGCAAGTTGAGACGGTTTATTATCGAATTTGGGCTCGGTACGGATTTCCACGGTCAGGACGTAAGCAAGGCTGCGCAGAAGGCTGTGAAGGATGCCATTTCTCGCAGTTGTCTGTGCGGATTGGTCGACGTCATGGAAATTCAGGACCTCAAGAGGGACGTGAAGGTACATGTAACAGTAGCGGTATCGAGACCCGAAGATGTCGACACAGACGCCGTGAGGGGTTGTTTGCCGGTAGGCGAGGTAGAGGTTTGCGCTGTTACGGGCGGTCTGAGTTGTCCAGGCCTGTATATCCCGGACCTCGGTGACAACGACAACAGTATCGAGGTAGCCGTGGCAGCGATCGAAGTCTTTGTCCCATAACCGCAGCAGAGAGCGATAGAACTCCGGAAGACCGGAATCTTCGCACAGTCTGTAAGGAAAAGCAACCTCGGAAACGATCCGTCATGCTGCCGCCGTGCAGTGGCGGGAGTACATCTAAAAATCATTAAGGAGGCTGTTTGAATGAATATTAAGAAAGAAGCTATGATGGATATGTATCGTCGGATGGTGCATATCCGCGAGTTTGAGAGTAAGGCGCAAAGCCTTTTCGCCGAGGGGAAGATCCCTGGCTTTGTACATCTGTACCTCGGTGAGGAAGCCGTTGCTACCGGCGTATGCAAGTGTCTGCGGGATGACGATTATATTACCAGTACTCACCGCGGCCATGGACATATCGTCGCAAAGGGAGGCGATCTGAAATACATGATGGCTGAGCTGTTCGGGAAGGCCACCGGCTATTGTAAAGGAAAGGGTGGCTCGATGCACATTGCCGACCGCGACCGCGGTATTCTGGGCGCCAACGGCATCGTGGGCGCAGGCCATAACATCGCAGTCGGAGCAGGTCTTTCTGCGAGCTACCGCGGCACGGATCAGGTGTGTGTCTGCTTCTTTGGCGACGGCGCAACCAACCAGAGTACTTTCCACGAGGGACTGAACATGGCATCCATTTGGAATCTGCCTGTGGTATTCGTGTGTGAAAACAACAACTACGGTATCTCCATGAGTCAGGCGCGTCATCAGGCAATCAAGGACGTGGCCGACCGCGCTGCAGCTTACGGTATGCCTGGCATTGCGGTTGATGGCAACGACGTAATGGCTGTGTACGAAGCAGCCTCGGAGGCTGTTGCCAGAGCGCGAAAGGGACAGGGTCCGACACTCATTGAATGCAAGACATATCGTCACAGAGGCCATTTTGAAGGCGATCCTTCGGTGTATAAGCCTAAGGAGGAGCAGACCGAATGGCTCAAGAAGGATCCGATCCCACGTTACAGAAAATTCCTGCTGGAGAACGATCTTGCCACGGAAGCAGAACTGGATGCAATCGATTCTCAAGCGCAGAATGAGCTGGCTGAGGCCATCCGCTTCGCTGAGGAAAGCCCATTGCCAACGCCGGAATCTGTTGTGCAGGATATCTATTCGGACATTGTAGAGGAGGTGCGCGACAGATGAAAAAGATGAGTTATGCAGAAGCCATTCGTGAAGCCATGAGCATTCGAATGCGTGAAGATCCTAACGTGTTGTTGTTCGGCGAGGACGTAGGTGCCTTTGGAGGATGCTTTGGTGTATCCGCCGGGATGCTTGAGGAGTTCGGCGAGAAACGCGTGCGCGATACTCCGATCAGCGAAGGTGCCATTATCGGTGCCGCTGTTGGTTCCGCTGCCACTGGGCTCCGACCAATCGCTGAGCTGATGTTCTGCGACTTTCTGACCGTCGGCATGGATCAGCTGGTGAATCAGGCCGCCAAGATGCGCTATATGTTCGGTGGCAAGATCTCTTTGCCAATGGTAGTACGTCTGCCATGCGGTGCCGGCGTGGGTGCGGCGGCACAGCACTCTCAGTCTCTGGAAGCTTGGATGACCCATGTCCCTGGACTGAAGGTGGTTTATCCATCGACACCGGAGGATGCACTGGGACTTATGCTCTCCGCCATCGACGACGACAACCCGGTCATGTTCTTTGAGCACAAGGCCTTATACGCCGTAAAAGGAGACGTTGACAGTTTCGAACCAATCCCGCTCGGCAAGGGTGAGATCAAGCGCGAGGGCAGTGACGTTACGGTAATCGCCACCGGAAAAATGGTGCAGGAGGCTCTATCTGCCGCAGAGAAACTGGAGAAAGATGGCATTTCTGTGGAGGTGCTGGATCCTCGCACGCTCTACCCGCTGGACAAGGAACTCATTGCGCAGTCGGTTGCTAAGACACATCGTGCACTTATCGTCACGGAGGAGAATCGCCGCGGTGGATACGGCGGTGAAATTTCCGCTCTGATTGCGGAGGAAATGTTCGACAGCCTCGATGGCCCTGTCGTTCGCATTGGTGCACTCGATTCGCCGGTGCCATTTTCTCCTGTACTGGAGCAGTTGTACATTCCAAACGCCGACGACATTGCGAAAGCCGTGCGCGAAATGTTATAAGTTCATGCAGAAACACGGTTTTCACAGGAAGGGAGACGATCTATGCATACGATCGGCATCATAGCGAATCCCGCGTCCGGTAAGGACATACGGAGACTGGTCTCCTATGCCACTACCATAGACAACAGGGAAAAAGTCAATATCGTTAAGCGGATCACGCTGGCGGCTCAGTCCATGGGCATAGACAGGATACTGTATATGCCGGACACCTTTCAGATCGGATATACGGTTATGACCGATCTTGCAAGGGACAGCCGGCTTAAGGCAGAACTGGAGATCCTTGACATGCCTGTTACTGCCACCTATGAGGACACCGTTCGAGCGGCAGAAATCATGGAGGGCATGGGTGTGGGCTGCTGCGTAGTACTCGGCGGCGATGGCACCAGTCGTGCCGCTGCCAAGGTGCTGGACAAGACCCCCATTCTTCCTGTGTCTACCGGAACAAACAACGTCTATCCCATCATGACGGAGGGAACGATTGCCGGTATGGCTGCCGCTGCGACAGCCATACTGGGTTCCTCCGGGAACTGCTGCATACGGGATAAGCGCATCGAGATATCCATAAACGGACGATTCACAGATATCGCTCTGGTCGATGCGGTAATAACCGCGGATCTGTGGATCGGCGCAAAGGCGATCTGGGACACAGAAAAGCTGCGCCGGGTGATCGCCACCCGCTGCCATCCGGCCAGCATCGGTTTTTCCTCGGTGGCAGGATGCGTGGGGATCGTGCGTGACACGGATGATTTCGGTGTAGACGCAGCATTGGGCGATACGGAAAATCTTATCCTGGCACCTGTGGCAGCAGGGGTGCTTTCCTCGGTGAGCATCTCCCACATAAAACAGATGCCGCTGGACACCCCTCTGGACATCCCGCTTAAAGAACCTTGCATGATCGCCCTTGACGGTGAACGGGAACTCCGCGGAAAGAGCGGCGATATGCTTACTTTTAACGTAACACGCAGAGGCCCGCAGCGGGTGAAGATACGTGAAGCGCTAGAGGAGGCCGTGGCGCAGGGGCTGTTCCGTCTCGCCGCGGATCTGCATCATCAAGAACAGGAGGTATTCTGATGTCATATGAGATACTGATGCCAAAGCTGGGTCTTACCATGACGGAAGGAACGGTAGAGGAATGGAAGTTCCAGGAAGGCGACTATGTAAAAAAAGGAGACCCTCTGTTCTCCGTCTCCACGGATAAGCTAACAAACGATGTGGAGGCCGAGGCAGAGGGCGTTCTTCTCAAGATCCTGCTTCCCGCTGGCGAAACGGCGCCATGCAAGGCAGTCATTGGCTATCTGGGGCAGGAGGGTGAGAACGTACCTCTCAGCAAGGGGGCGGATGAAGGTGTGGCGGAGCCGCAGCCGGAGATCGCACCCGCTGCGAGACAGACATATCAGCGAAAAAGCGGAGAGCCTGTCATCGCCTCTCCGGCAGCGAAAAAGCTGGCGAGAGAAAAGAATGTCGAGCTGAGTTCTGTGGAAGGTACCGGTCCGAAGGGGCGTATAACGCTGGAGGATGTGGAAAAATTCCTGACAGCGCAATCGGAAAAATCGACGGTAAAAACAAGTCCGATGGCAGCAAAGCTTGCCGAGGAGCTGGGGGTGGACACGGCATCGATCGACGCACAGGGTCGGGTGATGAAGGCAGACGTTCTGGCGGCTGCGAAGGAATCCCTCGATGGTAACGAGCTACCGCCTGTAAGGGTAAGCAACCTGCGCCGAAATATTGCCGCAAACATGCTGAACTCGTGGCATACTTCGCCGAGAGTGGTGTATACCATGCCGGTGGACTGCACCGCCATGAAGGCGCTGCGCGCCCAGTTGAAGGAGCGCGGCATTGCCGTGAGCTACAACCATATCATCATGAAGGTGGTGTCCAAAGCCCTCACGGAGTTTCCGGATGTGAACGCTCGCTTCGCAGACGATACGATTGTCCGTTACCGGCACGTCAACATGGGTCTTGCGGTGGTAAGGGATGACGGGCTCATCGTTCCTAACGTGAAACGCTGCGAGGAAAAGTCTCTGTCCGAAATCGCTCAAGCCGCGGAGGCACTCATAGAGGCTGTCCGTAGTGGCAGCATAACCATGGATGACATAACCGGCGGCACCTTTACCATCACAAATCTGGGAAGCCACGGGATCACGTATTTCTCCCCTATTATCAATCAGCCGGAGCTCGCCATACTCGGTGTATGCGCCATGATGGATACGCCGGTGGTGCGTAACGGCGAGGTGACGGTGCGCCCGATGATGAATCTGTGCCTTTCTGCCGACCATCGGGTGATTGATGGCGCTGTGGGTGCAGCGTTCTTAAGACGCATTTGCGAACTGCTGGAAAACCCATGCCTGCTGCTCGTATGAGAAAGAAACAGACGAAAGAAGTCGGAAATCGGGATCCGCGCGGGGGCAGCACGATCTATCTGGAAACCGACTCCTTGGATCCCGGTTATAATCTCGCTTTTGAGGAGTTTGTCCTATGCAATCGACGGAAGGGCGATTATCTGCTGCTGTGGCAGAATCACAACACGGTGGTAATAGGACGCAACCAGAATACTGCAGAGGAAATAAACCATCCGTTCATCCTTCAGCACCGAATCAACGTGGTACGACGAATGACCGGCGGCGGCGCGGTCTATCACGATCTGGGAAATCTGAATTATTCCTTCATCACCGATGCCCGCAATGCCGAAAGAATATCCATGGAGCGCTTCACGCTGCCCGTAGTAAGCGCGCTACAAGGGCTAGGGCTGGAAGCGGAGGCTTCCGGACGCAACGATATTCTGGTTTTCGGACGCAAGGTGTCCGGCACGGCGCAGCGGCTGTACAAGGATAGGATCCTTCACCACGGCACACTGCTGTTTGATTCCAATCCTGTCATGATCGCCGGCGCGCTCTGCGTCGATCCGGAGAAATTCCGTTCCAAGAGCACCAAGTCCGTACAGAGCCGTGTGGGGAACATCCGAAGCTTTCTGTCTGCTGATATGACGCTGGATCAGTTCTGGGACTACCTGAAGACGAGTCTTTGTAAGAATGGCTTTGAGATCGGGAAACTGGATGATCAGGAGCTGCACCGCATCCGTGGACTGAAACGCGAAAAATACGATACGTGGGAATGGAATTACGGTAAGTCACCCAGATACGATATGACAAACCGGAGAAGGTGGTCCGGCGGCGGAATCGAGGTGAGGGCGCAGATCGAAGAGGGACGGATATGCGATATCGTATTCTATGGAGATTTTCTTTCCCTGCGATCCCTGGAGGATATCACCTCCGCTCTGTCAGGCTGTCTCATGCGTCGGGAGGAAGTTGCGGAGGTACTGGACGGTTTTGCACTGAACGAATACTTCGGTGGCATATCGATGCAGGAACTGCTGGATACCATGTTCAGCACTTAGAATGGGCTAAGAAAGGAATCAAGAAGATGATAAAAGAAAAACTGGAAGCAGGTGGGCAGGACGGAGCGAAAACCGTACTGGTCATCGGCGGCGGTCCCGGTGGGTATGTGGCAGCTATCCGCGCAGCCCAACTGGGGGCAACGGTGACACTGGTTGAAAAAGATAAGCTGGGAGGCACCTGCCTGAATGTGGGATGTATCCCGACGAAATGCCTGTTACGAAGCGCGGAATTGATACGGGACATCCGTGACAACGGTGCGGAGCTTGGCATCCGGACAACGGGTGTTGAAGTAGACTTCCATCAGATTATCGCCCATAAGGATCGAATATCCGGGACGCTTTCTGCAGGCGTGGCGGGACTTCTCAAACTGAATGGCGTTACAAGGATGGTGGGTGAGGCGGTCTTTACTGCACCCAAAACTGTGGAGGTCACAAAGACAGACGGTGTCCGGGAGAACGTGACGGCTGACGCCGTGATTATCGCTGTAGGCTCGGCAAACGCCGTACCGCCTATCCCCGGAATAGAAGAGAATCCATGCTGCATAGACTCCACGGGTGCACTGAGTCTCGAGGAGCTTCCCCAAACGATGGTTGTCATCGGTGGCGGCGTTATTGGGTTAGAGATTGCCTGCGCCTATTCCGCATTCGGAACGAAGGTCACCGTGGTGGAGGCTCTGGATCGGATGCTTCCTATGCTGGATGCGGAGATTACGGATATCGGCGTGAAAAACATGAAGAAGATGGGCGTGGAGTTTCATCTCGAGTGCCCGGTGCAGTCGGTAGAGCCATGTGAGGCAGGGGCTGCTGTGATTTGTCGCGACGGAGATGGACGTGACGTTCGCTTCGAGGCGGAAAAGGTTCTCGTTGCTGTCGGTCGCCGAGCGAACACTGCTTCGCTTGAACTGGAAGCCGGAGGAATTAATCATGACCGAGGACGGATTGTTGTCAATAGCCACATGGAGACCAGTGTCCCCGGCGTATACGCTGTAGGAGACTGCGTGGCCGGCTATGCACAGCTTGCCCACACCGCTTCGGTGATGGGCGAGGTCGCCGCGGAGAACATCATGGGTATTCAATCAGAGTACGACGAGACAACAAACCCGGTCTGCGTATATATCGAGCCGGAGACCGCCTCTGTAGGACTTACCGAGGATCAGGCAAGAGAGCGCGGGCTGGATTTCCGAGTGGGACGATTCCCTATGAGTGCGAACGGTAAGGCGCTCATACTCAACGGTGGCGAAGGCCTTGTCAAGATCATCGCCGATGCGAAATACGGCGAGGTGCTGGGTATGCAAATCATAGGGCCTCGCGCCACGGACCTGATCTGTGAGGGTGCTCTTGCCATCCGACTGGAGGCCACCGTGGATGAGCTTATATCCACGATTCACTCCCATCCGACCGTTACGGAATCGCTGCGCGAGGCGGCTTTGAACTTCGATAAGCGGGCGATCCATATGAAAAACTGAATGAAGGAAAAACACTGTAAGAAAACAGAAAGGAGAGTGTCAAATATGTTAAAGCTAGATTTTACCGGAAAAAATGTGCTGGTGGTAGGCGGAGGCCGTGGCATAGGCAGAGCCTGCGCACTGAATTACGCAGACTGCGGTGCGGATGTTTTCATCGGAAACCGCAATGAGGAACAGGGAAAGAGTACTGTCGAGGAAATTAAGAAGATGGGCAGGCGTGCTGACTTCTTCAAAGCCGACATTTCCAAGAAAGAAGATGCTGTTGCACTGCTGGATGCTGCGCTGGAGTTTTTCGGTGGCAGAGTGGATGTCATCCTGCATAATGCCGGCGTTATTTCGACCTATGACTTCCTCGTGATCGAGCCGGAGGAAGTGGAAAGACTGTTTAACATCAACGTGATCGGTGTTTCCCATATGCTGCAGGAAGGTATGAAGCAGATGCTGAAGCAGGGACACGGAAACATCGTTACAATCTCCTCTATCGCGGGCCGCACCAACATGGGGTTGCTGCAGCACTACTGCGCATCCAAGGCGGCGGTAATCAGTCTGACCCAGGCGGCTGCCAAAAAAGGTGCGCCTCACGGCGTCCGCGTAAACTCTGTCGCTCCGGGAATCATTCGCACCAACATGTGGGAGGAAATTCTGGACGGCATGGCTACCGGCTGGCAGGGCACCGAGGGCGGACGATCTGCTATTACTCCGGAGGAACGCGAGCAGAACTGGAACAATTCCATCAAGGATCTGATTCCGATGGGTCAGGCGCAGACCGAGGACGACATTGCCTATGGTGTGCTCTTCATTTCCTCCGATCTCGCGAAGACCATTACGGGGCAAGTGCTCACAATTGATGGCGGATGCACGATGGTGTAATTCCGATGTATCCGCATCATTAAAGCAGGAAATGTATAATGAAAACAGCAAGCAACGAGAAGTTCTCAATGCTTGCTGTTTTTGTGTGTTCAACCGAGATTCTCATTCTCACTGTCGATGGAATGCTGGATACTGGTCAGGCGCTGCCGATTCATGTCGCGGTAGTCCTCGCTGACGCACGTGTAATTACTATTGAAATACTTGCTGTGAATCATGAAGTCTGCGGTCGCTCTGTTGTTGGCGAACGGCACATCATATACATTGGCGATTCGAAGCAGTGCCTTGATGTCCGGATCGTGCGGCTGTGCCTCGAGGGGATCGCTGAAGAAAATAACCATGTCCACAAGTCCCTCGGCAATCCTAGCACCGACTTCCTGGTCTCCACCGAGTGGACCGCTCTTTAGCGCTTCTACCGGGAGACCGGTATTCTCTGCAATCAGCTTGGCGGTCGTTCCGGTTCCGCAGAGGAAGTGCTTTCCTAGGATTTCTTTATTCTTTTTACACCATCCAATCATGGCTTGTTTCTTATGATCGTGGGCAATCAGTGCGATGCGCTTCTGTACGCCTAAGTTTCTTTGAATGTCTGACATACATATACCTCCTTGAAGTAAAGTATAGCACCATCGGCCGCAGGGAAACATCATATAATTCTATTTTTTCCACAAAGTACGTGTAAAACTTCCGTTTCACACTTTACCTTCTTTTTACCCAATCGAGATAACGGACTTTACGTAACGAAATTATACTTAAAGCTGTAATCGATCAAGACAATAATTCAAATCAATATTCAAATGAACAAGAAGGAGAATGAAATGAAGAAGAGAAATCTTAAGTTCATCGCCCTTGGCCTGAGTGCTATGATGGGCGCAGTTGCACTGACCGGATGCGGAAGCTCCGGATCCGGAACCGTAAGCACTAACGGTTCCACTTCTATGGAGGAAGTAATGGGTGCACTTTCGGAGCAGTATCAGAACGATAACTCCGGCGTTACCGTGACCTACGATCCGACCGGATCCGGTACCGGTATCGAGGAAGTGAAGAACGGAAATACGGATATCGGTCTGGCGTCGAGACATCTGAAGGACGAAGAGAAGGATGGTCTGACTGAGACAGTAATCGCTCTTGACGGTATCTGCGTAATCGTTAACTCCAAGTGCGGGGTTGAAGATCTGACAACAGATCAGATTTCCGACATCTTCACCGGTAAGGTTACGAACTGGAGCGAGGTTGGCGGAAACGACGCTGAGATTTCCTGCATCGGCAGAGAGTCCGGTTCCGGCACAAGAGATGGATTCGAGAGTGCAACCGGTACGGAAGATGCTTGCAAACTTGAGCAGGAACTGACATCCACCGGTGCGGTTATTTCCGCAGTTGGAAGCAATGAGAACGCAATCGGATACGCATCTTTCTCCGCTGTGGAAGGACAGAGCGATGTGAAGGCTATCAAGGTGAACGGCGTAGCGTGCAGCGAAGACACCATCAAGGATGGAAGCTATGCACTTCAGCGTCCATTCTGCTTCATCACACAGACAGATGCTGAGTTGTCCGATGAGGCACAGGGATTCTTCGACTTCGCAACATCCGCTGATGCGGCAGATCTGATCCGTAACGCAGGAGCAGTTCCAGCCAACGAATAAAGCAGGAGGACAGATGAAGGGTCGTGCATCGTGAAGGCGGGCACGGCCTTCTTCTTTATATCAAACATCTATTGTAGGACTTCCATAGAATGTCCGAAAACAAGACCACCCAGTGTGGTGCCACGGGGAGGAAATCATGCGAGATGGAAAGAATTCTCCTCGTCAATAACGAATGACAACGAATCATATGTAGACTTATATCACTGGAAATTTGCATCCCTTAAGATTTGGAAAGGAAGTAAAGACAGCAAATGAGAAAGAAGAAAGACGGACTTGAAAACGCAATTAAGATGCTATTCATGATCTGCGGTTTTGTCAGCGTCGCCTTCGTACTGCTGATCAGTATTTACCTGATTATTTCCGGAATCCCGGCCATCCACAAGGTGGGGCTGTTCCAATTTCTGTTCGGCAGGACCTGGTCATCCGGACAGAATCAATTCGGCATTCTGCCTTTTATTCTAACTAGTGTATACGGCACGGCAGGAGCGGTTATCCTGGGAATTCCGATCGGTATTTTTACCGCAATGTTTTTAGCCAAGGCGGCTCCGCCGAGAGTTGCCGTAATCATTCAGAGCGCCGTAGAACTGCTGGCCGGAATCCCCTCCGTGGTATACGGACTGGTGGGAATGACTGTTCTTGTGCCGGGTGTGCAGAAGGCATTTCACCTCTCCTCCGGTGCGACGCTGTTCTCGGCCATCATCGTGCTCACCATCATGATTCTGCCGTATATCATCAGCGTCTCCGCAACAGCACTTCGCGCGGTACCGAGAGAATACGAAGAAGCATCTCTGGCACTGGGTGCCAACAATACGGAGACCTGGTTCAAGGTTACACTGCCGGCCGCAAAGAGCGGTGTAGCAGCGGCCATCATTCAGGGCGTGGGGCGGGCTCTGGGTGAAGCGATGGCCATCATCATGGTTGCCGGTAACGTGGCGAACATGCCGACACTGTTCGGCTCGGTACGTTTCCTGACGACCGCAATCGTCTCGGAAATGTCCTATGCATCGTACGGATCTCTGCAAAGACAGGCACTGTTCTCCATTGGACTGGTGTTGTTCCTGTTCATCATGCTGATTAACGGAATCCTGCACATGGTTATCAGAAAGGAGGAGGAGTAATGAGCAGCTCTCGCAAGACCAGAGACTTTCTGCTGAAGTTTCTGATGGCACTTTGTTCCGGCATTACCTGCCTGATCCTTCTGCTGATTATCGGCTACATCCTGTATCGCGGTATTCCGTCACTCACCTGGAATCTGCTCTCGACAGAACCGAATAACCTGACCGGAAACATCGGCGTTCTGCCGAATATCCTGAACACGCTATACATCATCCTGGTAGCGATGATCATTGTCCTTCCGTTAGGCGTGGGGGCAGCGATCTATCTGACGGAGTATTCGAGCAGCCCGAAGCTGACTCGTCTGATCAGTTTTGCATCGGAGATTCTAACCGGCATTCCATCCATTCTGTTCGGCCTGGTCGGCATGCTGGCATTCATTCAGATCCTCGGTCTGCGGCAGGGAATTCTGGCCGGTGCGCTGACGCTGGTACTGATGGTGCTTCCAACCATCATCAGTAATACTCGGGAGAGTCTGCTGACCGTGCCGCAGAGCTACCGCGAGGGCGCATTGGCACTGGGAAGCGGCAAATGGCACATGATTCGAACCGTCGTGCTTCCGAGTGCGCTGGACGGAATTATTACCGGATGTATTCTGTCGATTGGTCGGATTACTTCAGAATCGGCGGCACTTCTTTTTACCGCCGGATTCGGACTGAAACTCATCGGTTTCGCCCAGGCGCTTCAGTCGTCTTCGGCGACTCTGACCGTTGCACTCTATATTTACGCCAGCGAACGCGGCGAATATGATGTTGCATTTGCGATTGCCATTGTGCTGATGGCTCTGACACTGGCGCTGAACCTGATTGCGACTCATACTGCGAACAGAATTAAACAGAAAAGAGGCTAGGACATGAACGATACAATTATTAAAGTCCGTAATCTGAACCTGTGGTATGGCGACCATCAGGCACTGACGGACATTAACATGGATATTCCGGAACATGCGATTACCGCATTCATCGGGCCTTCCGGCTGCGGCAAATCCACGTTCCTCCGTAACATTAACCGCATGAACGACCTTATCGAAGGCTGTCGTGTGGAAGGAACTTTGGAATACAGGGGTAAAAATATATTAAGTAAAGACCTGGACGTGACCGAACTCAGAAGACGTGTCGGGATGGTTTTCCAGAAACCGAATCCGTTCCCGATGAGCATCTATGACAACATCGCATATGGACCGAGAGTTGCAGGTATCAAGAATCGTCAGGAACTGGATGAGATTGTGGAGCGCTCGTTGAAGGCGGCTGCTATCTGGGAGGAAACCAAGGACAGATTGAAAAAGTCCGCATTAGGGATGTCCGGCGGACAACAGCAGCGACTCTGCATCGCCAGAGCACTGGCTGTAGAACCGGATGTACTGCTGATGGATGAGCCAACCAGCGCTTTGGATCCGATTTCTACCGGCAAGATCGAGGACCTGGCCGAAGAACTGAAGGAGAAATACACCATCGTCATTGTTACGCACAACATGCAGCAGGCGGTTCGTATCTCCGATCGCACGGCATTCTTCCTGCTTGGTGAACTGGTAGAATACGGCGATACGCAGCAGATGTTCAGCAATCCGAAAGACAAGCGCACCGAAGATTACATCACCGGAAGATTCGGTTAGAGAGAAGTGGCGGCAGATAGGTTGGGCTTATGAAAAGCCGGAGAGAGGCAGATCTTCCTGTGCTGTCATTCTGCGATGAGAAATCGCCGGATAATTCCCCACTGCATAGCCACGATGACACATATATATTGAAAGAAACAGAACATATAATGGAGGTTCATTTCATGAGAGAAACATTTCAAGGTGAATTGAAAGAATTAAACAGTGAAATGTGCATCATGGGCGGTCTTTGCGAGGATGTAATCGAGAGAGCCGTTCGATGCTTCCTGACCAACGATATGGAATTGGCGAAAAAGGTGGTGTCCCTGGGAGAAACCATCTCCCAGAAGGAACGCGAGATTGAGACCATGTGCATTCAGCTGATAATGAAGCAGCAGCCGGTGGCGTCGGATCTTCGGGTCATTTCGGCTGCACTGAAGATGGTTACGGACATGCACCGCATCGGGGACCAGTCCCTGGACATTGCGGAAATTGTTCAGACCGGCCAGTTGACAGATGCTATTCGCACGAAGGATTACGAAGAGATGGGTAAAGCCGTGATTCACATGGTTAACGCCAGCGTGGAGGCATTCCAGTCCCACGATCTCGAGCATGCGAGGGAGGTCATTGCCTACGATGATGTGGTGGATGAGCTTTTCGATCGAATCAAATTCAATCTGCTCGAACGTATACGGGGACGCATGGACGATAGCGACCGCGATGTACTCGATATGCTGATGATTGCAAAATATCTGGAGCGTATCGGTGACCATGCAGCCAATGTAGGCAACTGGGTAGCTTACTCCGTGAACGGAGAACTGCTGCCGGACAATTAAAGTTCCCAGACCCTAAGGGATGCAAATACAAGTGCGAAAGCCCCGGTTCTGTAGCAGCTGCTGCGGTGCCGGGGCTTTCGTCTTTGGAATAATTTCATATATTCACAGAATGTTCATTGACAATTGCGGGAAATGGTCGTAAAATGTGTAGCGTGCTACAGGTAGCACGCTACACATTTTTGGTATCAAGGTATTTACAGATGCAATTGTAGCCTTGTGCGAATCTTTTCTATGCACAGGAGCAAATCAGCCGCCGTAATACCGATGCGGTATGGCGTTAAGAATCTTCCCTACGCGCGGGGACAAATCCTTTCTTAACACCGCAACTGTAGATTCTGCCGTGAATCTTCCCTATGCGCAGGGACAAATCACAGGCCTAATCGGTTGCACCGTGCATCGTGATATTTATTTTTAGCAGACATGAAACAGGAGGGAAAATGGATAATATTGAAATCGGAGCTCTGATCAAACGGATTTCCATCCAGCTTCGGCTTCTGGCAGATTTCGATATGAAGGAATTCGATCTGACCTGGTCGCAGGTTCACGTGCTCCATCATCTCAGTAAACATGACGGAATGATGACGCAGAAGGAACTGGAGAAGGAACTGGGAATTGCGCATCCTACGATGGTGGGACTTGTGAAGCGATTGGAGAGCAAGGGCTTCATTGAGACGAAAACCAGTGAGACGGACCATCGAATGAAGATCGTCAGGGCGACGGACAGAGCAGAGAGTCACAAACAGTACATGCAGGAACGCATGAATGAGAAGGAACAGGTGATGACACAGGGTATCAGCGCAGAAGATGCAGAGCTTCTGCGGCGCTGCCTGCAGACGGTGTATCAGAATCTGACGAGGTACCGGGAAGAGATGCAGGTGAATGGCCGATGGAGCGGATTGGCGGATTCTCTAGAGCGAACCGACAAATCCAGGTTCAGAGGGATTGGAAACGGCACATGCAGATGTGAGAAGTCCGAATGTGAGACGCCTGTGTGCGGAGAATCGGAATGCACCGGAGCATCTGCTGACGAATCCGCAGGCCATGCGGAGAGAGACAATTACAAGGAGGTTTAAGATATATGGTGGCAAAACTGATGAAAAGTATCCGCGAGTACCGCGGTGCCGCGATTGCAACACCGCTTCTTGTGGGAATGGAAGTATTGTTCGAATGTTTGCTTCCATTCGTCATGTCGAAGCTGATTAACAACATGACGGATAATTCGCTGCAGCCGATTATCCAGTACGGAAGCATTCTTTTGGTGATGGCGATACTGTCACTGACATTCGGCGTATTGGCGGCAAAGAAAGCCGCTGTTGCCGGTTCGGGATTTGCGAAGAACCTGAGACACGACATTTTCTACGCAGTGCAGGACTTCTCGTTTGCGGACGTGGACAGCTTCTCTGCATCGTCGCTGGTGACTCGTCTCACCACGGACGTAACCAACGTGCAGAATGCGTTCCAGATGATGACACGTGTCGCGGTGCGAGTACCGCTGATGATGACCTTCTCGCTGATTATGAGTTTTACGATTAATCCGCGCATGGCGCTTCTGTTCTTCTGCGTCATTCCGATTATCGCTATTGCACTGATTCTGATCATGCGGACCTCGATGCCGATTTTCAAAAGAATCTTCAAGAAGTACGATGCGCTGAATAACTCCGTCCAGGAGAATGTTGCCGGAATCCGCGTGGTCAAATCCTTCGTTCGCGAGGATTTCGAGATGCAGAAATTTGCGGCTGCATCAGAGGATGTGTGCAATGAGTTCACCCGCGTAGAGAAAATCCTGGCGTTCAACAGCCCGATTATGAACCTGTGCATGTCCTTGTCCATGCTGCTGATCAGCGTGTTCGGCGCAAAGACCATCATCGGTACGCACGGCACATCGCTGAATACCGGCGATCTTTCCGCGCTGATCACCTACGGTGTTCAGCTGCTGATTTCCATCATGATGCTGTCAATGGTATTTGTCATGCTGACCATGGCAGAGGAATCCGCGCGAAGAATCGCAGAGGTGCTGACCTATCAGAACACACTGCACTCCCCGGAGAATGCGGAGACGGAAGTTCGAGACGGGCAGATTGATTTTAACCATGTGTCCTTCAAATATAACGAGAAGAGCTCGAAGAATGCGTTGACCGATGTCGACCTTCACATCCGGTCCGGGCAGACAGTGGGGATCATCGGTGGAACCGGTTCCTCCAAGAGTACGCTGGTGCAGCTGATTCCGAGGTTATATGACGTAACCGAGGGCGAGGTGCAGGTCGGCGGTGTTGATGTTCGTCGGTACGATCTGGACAGCCTGAGAAATGCGGTGTCCATGGTGCTCCAGAAGAACGTGCTTTTCTCGGGGACAATTAAGGACAACATGCGCTGGGGCAACAAGAATGCAACCGACGAGGAAATCGTGGAGGCATGCAAGCTGGCACAGGCAGATGAATTCATTGCACAGATGCCGGACGGTTACGACACGTATCTCGAGCGTGGCGGTGTCAACGTATCCGGGGGCCAGAAGCAGCGGCTATGTATCGCCCGGGCGCTGCTGAAGAATCCGAAAGTGCTGATTCTGGACGATTCCACCTCGGCGGTAGATACGAAGACCGATGCGCTGATTCGCCAGGCGTTCCGGGAGAAGATTCCGGACACGACCAAAATTATCATTGCACAGCGAATTTCATCCGTTCAGGATGCCGATCAGATACTCGTCATGGACGGCGGTCGGATCGTAGAACACGGCACGCACGACAGTCTGATTGCGGCGGATGGAATCTACAAAGAGATCTTTGACTCGCAGAACAAAGGAAAGGAGGAAGAATAATGCCGGGACCAAGAACTAGAGCAAGAGGGAGAGCCCCGAAAGGCTCCATTAAACCGGGAACACTGAAGCGTTTTGTGAAGTTCCTGATGAAATATTACAAGGGACATCTGATCGTTGTGATCATTTGCATTATTCTTGCAGCGCTGTCCAATTCCTTCTCGAATGTATTCCTGCAGCAGCTGGTTGACCGGGTTATCACGCCGGGTCTGGAGAGCGGACTGGAATCCGTGAAGGCACCCTTCCTTCAGATTATCCTGATGATGGTGACGTTCTACGGTGTGGGCGTTATCGCGGTGTTCATCTACACCCGAATTATGGCGACGGTTACACAGGGAAGCCTGAAGAAACTGAGAGACAAGATGTTTGGGGTCATGGAGAAACTCCCGATTCGTTACTTTGACACCCATGCACATGGGGATATCATGAGCACCTATACCAACGACGTTGATGCGATTCGTCAGATGGTCGGCCAGAGTCTTCCGACGCTGATCCAGTCGCTGCTTTCCGGAGTCGTTATCATCGTGATGATGCTCCGCTACAGCTTCTGGCTGAGTCTGGTGGTAGCATGCGCGGTACTGCTGATGTTCCGCATTACGGGCAAACTGGGTAATGAGAGTGCGACATACATGATTCGTCAGCAGAAATCGCTGGCGAAGGAAGAGGGGTTCATCGAGGAGATGATGAACGGTCAGAAGGTCGTCAAAGTCTTTACGCACGAAGAGGAGAGCAAGAAGGAATTCGACAGGCTCAACGAGAAGCTCTGCGAAGACAGCATCCATGCGAACTCCGCAGGTAATGTGCTGATGCCGATACTGGCAAATATCGGTAACATTCAATACGTCGTACTCGCACTGGTTGGCGGCATTCTGGTTGTCGTCGGAGCGACGAACATCAGCCTGACAGGAGTTCACCCGATCACTATCGGCATCATAGTTTCCTTCCTTGGCATGTCACGTCAACTCTCTCAGACCATCGGGCAGGTATCTTCGCAGGTGCCGATGGTTTCCATGGCATTGGCCGGTGCCAGCCGGGTCTTCGAGCTGATGGATCAGGAGCCGGAAGTAGATGATGGATATGTAACACTGGTAAATATTGACTATGATGAGAACGGTAAGCTGCTGGAAACCGACAAGAATACGGAGATGTGGGCGTGGAAGCGCATGACACCGGGATACGATGAGCCGCAGTACATCGAGGTTAAGGGGGATGTTCGTCTGGAGCAAGTCGATTTCGGATACACACCGGAGAAGCAGGTACTCCACGATGTTTCTATCTTCGCGAAACCGGGACAGAAGATCGCCTTCGTCGGTGCAACCGGTGCAGGCAAGACGACTATCACTAATTTGATTAACCGATTCTATGATATTGCAGATGGTAAAATCCGGTACGATGGAATCAACATCAACCACATCTGCAAGGCGGATCTTCGTCGTTCGCTCGGCATCGTACTTCAGGACGTCAACCTCTTTACGGGGACTGTCATGGAAAACATCCGTTACGGACGATTAGATGCCACCGATGAGGAGTGCATGGAGGCTGCCAAGCTGGCCAATGCGGATGACTTCATTACGCGTCTTCCGGATGGTTACAACACCATGCTGACCGGAAACGGTGCACAGCTCTCGCAAGGTCAGCGCCAGCTGATTTCCATCGCCCGCGCAGCAGTGGCCGATCCGCCGGTCATGATCCTGGACGAGGCGACCAGTTCGATCGACACGAGAACGGAGGCGCTGGTGCAGAAGGGAATGGATAACCTGATGAAGGGACGAACTGTCTTCGTCATTGCTCATCGATTGTCCACTGTTCGTAACTCCGATGCCATCATGGTTCTGGATCACGGCCGCATCATCGAGCGAGGTGACCACGACGAACTGATTGCTCAAAGAGGCACATACTACCAGCTCTACACGGGGGCGTTTGAGTTGGAATAAAAGCATAGAGCGTTTTCTTTCATGAAAAACTCCCTTCGAGAGACAGTGGTTTCTTGCCGCTGTTTCTTGAAGGGAGTGTTATTTATTGTAGAAAAAGCGACAATATGAATTTCTGGAGAACCAGCAGTGTTACCCCAGCTAAAACCGAAACGTCATCCTGCGCCTTTAATCCAACCTTCAAAAACGCTATAATGAAAACAGCGAATTAAGGAGACGGATGGAATCCGCGAGATTTCCATCAGTTAGGAGTATGAACATGAAACTAGGCAAGCAGATTCTTCGCATGATTGGCGTCGTGGTGATAATTCTGATTATCGCTCTGATTGCGATGCTCGTATTTCTTACTATCACCGAATATCGACCGGCGGATCAGGAAGACGTAGAAATCACGACACTCCCGGACGATACCTATGAGGAAGTGAAGAAAGGTGCTACTATTGACATTCTGACGTGGAACCTGGGCTATGGCGCACTGGGCGATAACGCCGATTTCTTTATGGACGGGGGCAAGCAAGTGAATACCGCAACAGAAGCGCGTGTAAAGGAGAACATGAGAAACATCATCGATTTCCTAAAGTCGCAGAAGGCGGATGTCCTCTTTCTTCAGGAAGTCGATCAGGATTCCACCCGGTCGCATCACGTCAACGAAAACCGGGACATTCAGGAAGTGCTGGACGGCTACCAGGCGACGTTCGCGAACAACTTCAAAGTGGCATATGTGCCGTATCCGTGGCCACCGATTGGAAAGGTGGACAGCGGAATTCTGACGCTGAACCGGTTCCGGCAGACGACGTCTACTCGGATTAGCCTGCCATGCCCGTTCAAATGGCCGATCCGAATGGCGAATCTGAAGCGCTGCCTTCTGGTAAATCGCGTGTCGATTGCGGGGTCGGACAAAGAACTGGTGCTCATCAATCTGCATCTTGAAGCTTTCGATGATGGCAGCGGCAAAGTGGCACAGACGAAGGCACTTCTTAAGCTCCTGAATGAAGAGGCAAAGAAGGGGAATTATGTGATTGCCGGCGGCGATTTCAATCAGACTTTCTCGAATGTCGATGCCGACATGTACAGCATGGGAGAGGGAAACTGGCAACCGGGGAGGATCGATGCGGAAGATTTCGGCAGCGAGTGGAAGCTCCTGATGGATAACAGCGAACCGACCTGCCGCGGACTGGATCAGGTATTGGAGGGCAAAGACCTGGACACATTCCATTACGCGATGTTGGATGGTTTCATTGTGTCGAAGAATGTGAACGTGAATAAGATTCAGACCATCAATCTGAAATTTAAGAACACTGACCACAATCCGGTGACCTTGAACGTGACATTGTCAGATGGTTAGAGCGAGAATTTCTTCAGAAGAAGCAATAGCGGGTTCAGGTCATACAGCGGCCCGGCGATATAGGATGTGTTGAGCTGCTCGTTTATCGACTGAATCATGTCCGGCAGGAAGATGCCGGCGAGCGGGAACATGAAAGCGAGAAAAAGGCAAACAGCAATGGCGCCTTTCACCATGCCAAGCAGGAGTCCTGCGAAGGAATCGGTGTTTCCGATAACGGTTCCCTTCTTCCGGGCATCCCTGAGACGGCGGCGGAGGAGTAGCGAGAGAAGGCTGACACCGAATGCAATCAGCAAAAACGAAAGTACCGTGATCGCAGTGCCGGTGAACTGCTCTGCATCAATGGAAAGCGAATCAATGCCGACTGCGCGGAGTGAATCGCTGAATGTTGCCGGAATGAAGTCCATCAGATTCAAGTCGGATCCATCGAACGCACGAACAAGACCCGCCCGGATGAATTCATCGAGGTTGGTTTTCTGAAAGAGAGTGCTCAGCGGAGTGGTGAACATCACGCCAAGTGTGATGCCGGCGATCATGGCAACCAGGTGAATCAGGGATTCGCCGATGCCGCGGGATTTGCCTCGAACCGCAAAGAGTATGAAAATTATAATAATCAGTATATCTAGTATCATAGGTGTATTATACACGATTCAAGTGGGAGTATGAAAGGGTCAACGGACCAACCTATGGAGGGAAGCAGACTCTGCCTGCGACAATCGAAAGGACTATATTTATGAAGTGGACATACCTTGGCCCGGCGGACGAGAATTCATTTTTCAATCATATTGCAATCATGATTGGAATTTTTGGAGGCATCTCGTTGGTTGCATATGCCTTCTCCCTGTGGCGCATTTCACCGGAAATAATCATTCTGCTGTATTTGCTGGGCGTGGTTTTGATCGTATGGAGAACCGGACGCTTCAGCTTGGGGGTTATCAGTTCGGTGGCCTCCACCATGGTATATTATTACATCTTCGCAACGCCGGGAACACTTCTGGATATTGCCATATCCCCGGAATCTCTGATTACGATAGGAACCATGATTCTGGTTGCACTGATTACCAGCATGCTGATTTCATTGATTCGCCGGGAAGCGCGTCTTGCCAAAGAGAAAGAACGGATGAATGCGGGACTGCTGCAGCTGACCAATGACCTGGCGGACGCGGAAGATATCAAGACCATTGCCGGTGTTGCCATGACGGCCATCAGCGATGGTGTCGGATGTGATGTGGGATATTTTAACGTCGATGAGGACGGAAAACCGGATGATTGTTATCTCTATCAATCCTGCGGATTCCGTGCAAAGCTGGAATGGAGAGATTTGGAGCCCAATGAAATTGTGCTCCAAATGATGAATCGTGGCGGTCGAGACTATGTTCGAAGCAGAGATTTCTATGAATGGCCGCTGATGGGCAGTACCGGTCTGGTCGGTGTGATGCGAATCTCGCCGGATGAACAAGACCGAATGGAAAACGATAAGATTCGCACAATCCATTCCATTGTGGATTCCACGGCGATGGCATTGGATCGATTCCGATCGGCCGAACTCCGGCTGCAGGCGCGGGAAGAGGCTACAGAAGAACGTTTCCGTGCGACGCTCTTAAGGTCAATTTCGCATGATATCCGGACGCCTCTAACCAGCATATCCGGAAGCGCAGAAATGCTGATGCGGACAATGCACTACAGCCGCCGGGAATATCAGTTGGCACGGAATATCTACGAGGACGCACAGCATCTTTCCGGCATGGTTGAGAACGTGCTGGGAATTACTCGGCTGGAAAGCGGCGTGCAGATTAAGCGAGAAGTGGAAGCTGCAGAGGAGGTCATCGGTGTAGCGGTACAGCAATGTGAGCGACATCATGACGGATACGACATCCAGGTCACATTGCCGGACGAGATTCTGATGGTACCGATGGATGCCTCCCTGGTACAACAGGCCATTACCAATATTCTGGAAAACGCAATTCATCATACGGAGAAGAAGGACGGCGTCGAAATTATCCTGGAACGGGATGGAAACGATGCGAAATTCACTGTTCGAGATTGTGGCAGCGGACTGAATCCGGAACATCTGGAACGGATGTTTGAACCGTTTTTCCAATCAAACCGCGGGGATCAGGTGGTATACCGTGGATTCGGGCTGGGACTTTCGATATGCCAGTCCGTGGTGAAAGCACACGGCGGGAAGGTCTGGGCGCGGAACCGGGAGGATATGCCCGGGGCGGAAATTATTTTTACACTACCGATGGAGGTGAACGATGCAACAGAAGAATGAAACAATTCTGGTCGTAGAGGATGATCCGCAAATTCAAGACTTTATCATGTATGCACTGGCGGAAGAAGGTTATGGCGTGGTGAAGGCACGTGGGGTAGAGGAGGCGATGCGAAAACTCAAAGCCAAGAATCCTGACATCATGGTGCTGGATCTGGGACTTCCGGACGGTGACGGGCTCAATCTGATCCGCCGAATTCGGAAGAGCTATAATCTGCCGATTATTGTTGTATCGGCGCGGGACAAGGATGAGGATAAGGTCGAAGCACTGGACCGCGGAGCGGAGGATTATCTGACGAAACCGTTCTCGTCGGCGGAGTTGCTGGCACGCATTCGCGTGCTGCATCGGCGGCTTCTGCGCGAGGATCGGAGTCGCCGAGGTAACGAGTTGGTGGTTCGGGACCTTCGAATCAACTTAGATGATAAAATGGTGTATCTTCACGATGAGCCGGTGCACCTGACACCGCTGGAATATCAGCTGATGGCACTGCTGTTCCAGAATGCGGGGAAGGTTATCACCACGCGATCCCTGCTGGATGAGCTGTATGGCGTGGGATATGGGGACAACACGCAGGCGCTTCGTGCGTTGATGGCCGGACTGCGCCGTAAAGTAGAGAAAACGCCGGCCAAGCCGGAATATATCCTGACCGAAATCGGCGTGGGTTATCGATTGCTGGATGAATGATCCTAGAACGAAACGACCAGTGCGGGCGAGATGACGGGGTGACAACACCGCCGGAATCAAGAAAATCGGTCGAAAACAATACAAAACCGTGGAAGAAGATCCAGTGAGACTTCGTTCCACGGTTTTTAATTGTTTCACAATTTCTTGTCGTCTCAGAATCTGCTTGTTGCTTCGTCCGTTCGCGACTCGAATCTTTTGTTCGCAGTGTTGTTTTAATGAACTACACTTGACCTGCATCAATATCGGCAGCGTTTCATTCGCTTGTTTTGTGCAATGCCTGTACGCAAAAGCATTTACACGAAAACTATTTATCGGAATCCTTTGAGCTTTCCTCGGAAGATTTTTTCTCCTTCAGTTTCTCGATTTTGACCTTGCCGCCGTTGTTGGAAGAAGCCCAGCCAATCCAGGTCTTGCCAGGGTTCAGAGATACAATTTCCTTCTCCGGTTCGGTATCCTCGGAATCCTTATCTTTTGAGTTCTCAGAATCCTTGGACTCCACTAAGGTGTACAATTCAAGCTGATTGTTTTCGTTCACATCCCACAGGATATCCTTCACCGTGCCGTTACTGATCAGCTTTCCCTTGCCTCCGGCCAGCTTGTAATCGCAGTAAGTCACGCCCTCCCCGGTATTGTGGTAGTTGGACTTCGTGATGTACTCGGTCTTATCGAACAGAATCAGCAGATTCTCGCGAGTCAGGTCGTTTTCGAAATCAGACGTTTTATATTCGCCGGATTCGGAATCATACGTCCAGGTTGCATCCTCGAAGGATCGGTTCGACCAGGTCAGCGTTACTTTGCCGCAGGTGTCTTTTCCGACATCCTGAATTTCCTTATTGAAGGACAGCTTCGTCACGTTCTCATTCACCGTTGTCTCGAACCCCTTCTCCTCAATAGCATCGGCAACCTTATCACCGTGCAGAACGCCGGTGTGTTCGGCCGATACGTCCCGGCTGCTGTCCCGGCTGAAGAGGTCGATATTTCCGTTGTAAGTCATCTGGTTAATGTGATCCACCTTATCTTCCTTGAATACCGTGTTCGCACCCTTGTATTCCGAGGACGAAGAGCTTTGACCCCAGTGAATGAAGATGGCATCAAACATTTCCGAGAATTTAATGTATGGCGGACGCGCACTTCTCATCGGACCGATTTTCTCCGGCAATTTCGTGTAATCTGCGTAGAACCACAGCGTCCTTGTAATGCCGCCTTCCACTTCACCTTGCAGGATGATGTCCGGCGAATAATTCTCGTCCGTCATGCCCCACTGCGGTCTCGAATCCGGTGTGTTTTCCACCACCAGTGCCACCGGCCTAGCGTTCTCCTTCGTCTCATCGAAATCCGTCGATCCCGTCAGGGGGTTTCTTACCGGTTCCGGTTCCGAAGCGCTTTTCGAGCAACCCGACAGAAGTCCGACACTCATCGCAAGAACCAGCAGTGCGGATGCGATTAGCATTGATCTTTTTTTCATCACCATTATTCCTCCCTCTATATATTGCGTTCCCGCTGACTTCATCATACTACAATACAAGAAGCTCCTTCAACCCTCATTTCCTAGCGATAGATCTTTATGCATCCGGTTGAGAAAGGGCGGGAAATATGGTAGAATTTCACTCAAATAACCGCCGAGGAACCCCGCACAGTTCCAAAAGAAGGCGGCTACGAAATGAGGTGCTTATTCATGTTAACGGGAGGCGGAAGCAAATCCCTCCGTGCGGATTTTATCATATATCTAATTCCATCTGTCTTGGCGCAATGGGTCTATTCCCTGTATACGACGGTGGATGGTTTTTTTGTTGCCCGGGGAGTGTCTGTCACCGCTCTGACCGCGGTGAACATTTCATCTCCGTTCGTCACCGCAATGTTTGCGATTGCCCTGCTTTTTGCCGTCGGAACATCCACGGTGGTATCTATTTCCTTGGGACAGGGAAACCATCATCGGGCGAATGAGATTTTTAGTCAGAACTTCGCGTTTCTGGTTGGCTTATCAGCTCTGGCAACTGCATTTCTGTTCGGAAACTTAGATGAGGTTGCACGATTCCTCGGCGCAACGGATACGACACTTCCGTATGTCAAGGAATACATCGGAACATTAGCACCTTTTGTTGTGGTGTTCATCGCATCCTACTCCTTCGAAATTCTGCTCAAAGCGGACGGACATCCGAAGAAGGCCACGGTTATTGTGATGATGGGTGTGGTGTGTAACTGTATACTGGATTACCTCCTGGTCATCGTCTTCCCGCATGGTGTGTTTGGCGCGGCTATTGCCACGGCGATCTCGCAGGTTTGCGTGACGCTGCTGTATCTGAGCCATTTTCTGTCGTCGAAGGCGACGCTTCGCTTCGTTCGCTTCCGGTTCAGTGGCCGCCTGATTGTTCGCGTCATGAAGAATGGATTGTCCTCCGGCATCACGGAACTGTCTGCCGGACTGACCGTCTTCTTTTTTAATCACGCGATCCTTCGTTATCTGGGAGATGACGCGCTGGTTAGCTACACCATCATCAATTACGTGAATGCCATCTACGTCTACTCCATGACCGGCATCGCACAGGGAAGTCAACCGCTGATCAGCTTCTATCACGGGCGAGAGGACAGAAATGCCATTCGGAGCCTTCTGCGATACGGGTTGTTGACAGCTGCGGGCTTTGCGGTTGTCTTCGTTGCATTCTCCATGACATGCGGCGGGATGCTGGCGAAGCTCTTCATCGAGAATAATGCAAATCACCTGCAGGAATATACGGTGCATGCGCTGAGAATTTTCGCACTCTCCTTCGTTTTCGTGGGTTTCACCGTGGTCATCGCGGGCTACTTCGCGTCCCTGGAACGTGCTTGGAACGCATCCACCATCACGATGGCGCGCGCTATTGTTGTGATGCTCTCCGTGCTCTTCCTGATGACCCGAATCCTGGGTGGTGAGGGCATCTGGTGGACGGCGCCAATCTCTGAATTCCTCTGCCTGATATACGCAATTTCACTGTATCTTCACGGTAAGAAGAAGGGCCTGAGTTACACTAATATTAACTGAATTAACACATGATAAGCGGCGTCACCGGAGGTGTTCGGTGACGCTTTCTGAATATAGTGAGGGACAAAAATAAAATGCTTCAAGTCAAAGACATCCGTAAAGAATATCGGACCGGGGGGCTGGTGCAGAAGGCTCTGGACGGAGTCAGCCTGAATTTCCGGGACAATGAGTTCGTGGCCATCTTAGGGCCATCCGGTTCCGGCAAGACAACGCTTCTTAACGTGCTGGGCGGATTGGATCGCTACGACAGCGGCGACCTGATTATCAACGGGACATCTACGAAGAAGTACAAAGATCGGGACTGGGATTCCTACCGCAACCACACCATCGGGTTTGTCTTCCAGAGCTACAACCTGATTACGCACCAGACGATTCTGTCCAATGTTGAGCTGGCATTGACGATCTCCGGCATCTCCCGAGAAGAGCGCAGGCAGAGAGCCATCGCGGCACTGGAGAAGGTCGGCCTCGGAGATCAGGCTCACAAGAAGCCGGCGCAGCTTTCCGGAGGCCAGATGCAGCGTGTTGCGATTGCACGTGCTTTGGTGAACGAACCGGACATCTTGCTTGCGGATGAACCGACCGGAGCGCTGGACAGTGTGACGAGTCTCCAGATTATGGATCTTCTCAAAGAAGTGGCAGAGGACCGTCTGGTCATCATGGTAACGCACAACCCGGATCTGGCGAAGCAGTATGCGACCCGTATCGTAGAACTTAAGGATGGGAGAATCACATCGGATTCCATGCCGTACGTGCTGAGCGAGGAGGAAGCGGGCGACGGGATTCATCGTAATCTGGGTAAGGCAGCGATGAACTTCGCTACGGCTCTCCATCTCAGCTTTAACAATCTGAAGACGAAGAAGGCGCGGACGATTTTGGTGGCATTTGCCGGTTCCATCGGCATCATCGGAATTGCCATGATTCTCTCGCTTTCGAATGGCGTGAACAATTACATTAACGGCATTGAGGAGGACACCATCCGCGAATATCCTCTGACGGTGGATAGTTCCGGCTTCAACATCTCCTCCCTGCTCTCCGGCAGCGGACTGACCACGACGGATGATAACAACGACAGCAGCAAGAAAGGCGAAGTCCGAGAGCTTCAGACTGTATCCAATATGTTCGCCATGGTGGATTCGAACGATCTGAAGTCTTTGAAGAAATATATCGACAGTGACAAGAGTGACCTGAAGAAATACACGCGCGCGGTGGAGTACACTTACGAAGTGACGCCGCAAATCTACCGGAAGACCGGTTCCACCTATCGACAGGTGAATCCGGACAAGACACTCGAGAAGATGGGGATGACGATCTCGTCGGCATCGGCTTACAGCAGCATGGCAAGCAGTGATGTATTCCACCAGCTTCCTGCGGAAAGCGATATCTACAAGGATGAATACGACGTCAAAGCCGGACGTTGGCCGGAGAAGTACAACGAATGCGTGTTGGTTCTTTCTCAGAGTGGCAAGGTCAGCGATCTGGCGCTCTACGCGATGGGCCTCAAGGATGCGGACGAGCTGGATCAATTGCTCAAGGATTTTATTCAGGGCAAGGTTGTTTCGATAGACGACAAACAGACGGAATCTTTTGATTATGACGAATGTCTGGGTGTCAAGTTCAAGCTGTTAAGCGGATCCGACTGCTATACCTACGATTCCTCGCAAGGTGTCTGGGTGGATCGTTCGGACGACAGCACCTACATGAATAACCGTATTGCAAAGGGCGAGGATATGAAGATCGTCGGTGTCGTAAAGCCGAAGGAGGGTGTGGATTACACCGTTCTGACCGGAGACATTTATTACCCGAATGAACTGACGACACATCTCATTGAGAAAGCGGCGGACAGCGATGTTGTCAAAGCACAGAAGAAGAATAAGGACACCAATGTCCTGACCGGTAAGGAATTCGGCGAGGAAAGCGGCGGTGTGGATATGGGTTCGCTTTTCTCGGTAGATGAGAGAGCTTTTGCCAACGCCATTAAATTCGATACCTCTGCGATTACCAAAGCCATGAGCGCACCGATGTCAAGTCTTGACATGACCGGACTGATTGATCCGAACGACCTGACGAATATGCCGGGAATGAGTGCTTCCGACATCCAGAAGATAATGCAGAATTCAAAAATTACCTTCACTCAGGACGGCATGCAGAACCTCTTCTCCGAACTTGTGCAGGATTTTATGAAGAAGGAAGCCGAGAAAGGCACGGATTATTCTAAGATTGACAGTGCGTTCGCGGAATACATGGCAAGCGATGCCGCGAAGGAGGTGCTGACCGCCGGAATCAAGAACATCATGTCGGAACACGTTGATTCCGTCATGGAGAACGAAAGCCTTCAGGAAATCATGGAGGATGTGCTGGGCGGATTCCCGGATTACCTCAAGGAGCAAGGAATTACCGACCCGGACAAGTTCGCCGATGCGATTGATGATTTCCTGGCGTCGTCAGAGGTGACCGGCAAGATTTCCGATCAGGAAAGCGCCCTGACATCGAAGCTCAAAGATGTCACGGTGACAGATGATCAGGCGGCACAGCTTCGCGACGATCTCTGGGCTGGATATGAAGCTTATGCGAAAGAGAAGGGATACCCGACCACATCGCAAATGCTCCAGGCTTTCCAGACCTATCTGGGCACAGAGGATGCGCAGAACAAGATGAGCAGTGCTCTTGCCAAGAGTATGGATACCAGTGATCTGGAGAAGAATCTCGCACAGGCCATGAGTGGTTACACCGTACAGGCAGTAGCCACAGTATCGGAGAAAATCGTCTCCGCCATGATGACAAATTACATGGAGAGCATGGGAAACCTCGATTTCTCCAATGTGCTCACCGTTAATACGGATGCTTTTGCCAACGCCATCAGCATGAATATCGATGCGGATGAAATCCAGTCGCTGATTCTTTCTCTGATGGGAACCACATCGAATACTTATGATGCGAACATGAAGAACTTCGGTTATGCGGATCTGTCGAGCCCGAAGCAAATCGCCATCTATGCGAAAGATTACGACAGCAAAGCAGAAATCAAGAACATTCTGGATACGTACAACGATGATCTGGAGAAAGCTGGCAAGACGGATCAGAAGGTTTCCTACAATGATCTGGCGGGTGCATTGATGAGTTCGGTAACGAATATCATCGACGCTATCAGCTATATCCTGATTGCTTTCGTCTCCATTTCACTGGTGGTATCCTCCATCATGATCGGTGTCATCACGTATATCAGCGTGCTGGAACGCCGCAAGGAGATCGGCATCCTTCGTGCCATCGGTGCATCGAAGCGCAATGTCGGGCAGGTTTTCAATGCAGAAACATTTATCATTGGTGCGCTGGCCGGTATCATCGGCATTATCGTGACGGAAATCCTGATTATCCCGACCAATTTCATCATCAGCCAGGTCACCGAAGCAAACCTCCGCGCGGCACTCCCGGGTGTTGGTGCAGTTGTCCTGATTCTCCTGAGCATCGTGCTGACCTTAATTGGCGGCATCATTCCGTCGCAAAAGGCGGCGAAGAGCGATCCGGTGACCGCCCTCCGTGTGGATTAGAAGTGCGTGAGAAGAAAGGGAATTGTCCTCATGAGTACATCGGCCAAAAATAAACTGCATTCGGCGCAATCATCCGATTCGCCGGAACAGCAGGACGATCATTCGATGACGAAGACATTAAGCGAAGGAATCGAAATCCCGGCGGAAAACAGTGCAAACATACAAGATGGCGGAGAGAATCTCTCTGCCATTTTGCTTGCCTGGTATGATCGGGAGCGAAGAATTCTCCCGTGGAGAGAGGATCCGACTCCGTATCATGTGTGGCTCTCTGAGATCATGCTCCAGCAGACACGCGTGGATACAGTCATCGATTACTACAATCGATTTCTCGCCGAACTTCCGGACGTAGAAGCTCTGGCGAACGCAGAGGAAGAACATATTCTCAAGCTCTGGCAGGGGCTGGGGTATTACAGCAGAATTCGAAACATGCACCGGGCGGCAAAGCAGGTGATGGAAGAGTTCGGTGGGGAGATTCCGGGAACGCCGGAGGAACTCCGAAAACTGAGCGGTATCGGCGAATATGTGGCAGCTGCCATTAGCTCGATTGCCTTTCAATACCCGGCACCGTCTGTAGATGGCAACCTGCTTCGGGTATTTGCGCGGATGACCGCTTATGAAGAAAGCATCCGAAGCACGAAAGCAAAGAGGGTCGCCCATCGTTATTATACGGAAATGCTGCCTCAGAATCGGCCGGGAGACATGAATCAGGCATTGATGGATCTGGGCGCCACGATCTGTCTGCCGAACGGTATGCCGCTCTGCGGCTCCTGTCCTTGGGAGCGATTCTGCGAATCTCATCAGACGGGAAGAGAACTCGAAATTCCGATGAAAGAAGAACCGAAAACGCGAAAAATCGAGAAAAAGACAATGTTCCGCATTGTTGTGGACGGCATGGTTCTGATTCGACAGCGCCCACCGAAGGGACTGCTGGCCAATCTTTATGAACTGCCGAATGAATCGGGATGGCTGACGGAGGAGGAAGCGAAGGAAGTCTGCATACGGCTCGGATATCGTCCCACGCGAATTCGGAAGTTGGTGCCGAACCGACGTATTTTTACCCACGTGGAATGGCATTTGCAAGGATATGAGATGGAAGCGGTACCGTTAATGCCAAACGGAGGGATTGCCTCGAATGACTCGCGAAAAGAGGAGCGAGGGCAGACGGGATCGGGCGTGCCGTTTCTGGCCACTGAATCCGAATTGAAAGAACGATACTCACTGCCGACGGCTTTCAAGGCTTACCACCCGGAGAATTGATTCCGGCGGCAATAGTTGGCGGGAAACGACGCGTTCGTGAGGTAAAGGACGCACCGACCATGACGCTGAGTTTAGAATGGGGGAACGAAATGATTCAGTATTTCTACACAAAGAACAACAGAACCATGGAAATAACGGATACCTGCCATGACTGCTGGATTAAGCTCACAAATCCGACGATGGAAGAGGCACAAATGATTGCGGAGAAGATGCACGTAGAGGTGGACGACCTGATGGCTGCTATTGATCTGGAGGAAAAGACACGAATTGAACTTCCGGAGGAGTACACTAGCATCGTGGAAGGAACACGGCAGATGATGTCCACCGTCTTCGACAATCGACTCAACAATGTCATGAAAATCCTGACTTCCATCACGCTGATTCTGGCCATCCCGACTGTTATTTCCGGTATGTACGGCATGAATGTGTTGACGAAATATATGCCGTTTGCGGACACGCCGCATGGATTTGCGATTATCAGCGGTATCGTTGTTATGGTGTGTATCGGACTTCTCATCATTCTTAAGCGGAAGCGAATGCTATAGCACCGCTCGAACCATAGAAGAATAAATAGAGGGAGACTTGTCTCCCTCTATCTTGCGTTTTATCCTATATTATTCTCTGCCTTACTGTTTCTCGGAATTGTGACGGTGAATGTGCTGCCCTTGTCCGGTTCACTTTCAATTACGATGCTCGCATGATGAATCAGGAGTGCGTGTTTGACGATGGAGAGGCCGAGACCTGTGCCGCCCACTTCCTTGGAGTGGCTTTTATCCACGCGGTAGAATCTCTCGAAGATGCGACTTTGCTCTTCTTTCGGGATGCCAACGCCGGAATCTGCAACGGTCAGAATGATATTTTTACCCTGATTCTCCAGGTTCACATTGACATATCCACCGGAACGGTTGTATTTGATGCCGTTCTCGCACAGGTTGTAGATGATGCTGTACAGTGTGGACGGGATGCCGTAGATGGGGCAGGATTCGCCTTGAAGCGCAAGCGATACACCGGCTTCGTCCGCGGTTAGTTCGAGGCTGGATACGGCATTGCAGGCGATTTCATAAAGATCGGCATTCTCCCATTCCATATCGGTGGCGCCACTGTCGAGTTTGCTGAGGCCGATGGTGTCTTCGACCAGCTTGGCCATTCGAAGCGCCTCTGCCCGGATCTTTCCGGCAAATACCGGAATGTCTTCTTTCTTGACGATACCATTCTCCATCAGCTCGGCATATCCGGAGATGGCGTGAAGCGGCGTCTTCAGTTCGTGCGATACATTTGCAGTGAATTCCTGCCGTATCTGAGCCGTCTTGGCGATTTCGTCCCGATCCTTTTTAAGCTGTTCCTGCTGCTGGGTCATGCGTCGAATCAGCGGAGCGATTTCCTTGAAATCATCTTCATCGACGTGACGGATGGCCTCATCCAGGTTGAGGTTATTGATCGGCTCTACGATCTTCCAGGATAAGCGGGAAGCCAGCCACATGGAAATCAGAACGGCGAAGATTCCGACAAAGAGGATGGATGGCGAGATGCCCAGAAGCACAATCCATGCCGGTTTCTGATCGATGGAGACACGAACGACAGACTTGTCGGGAAGGCGTTCGGCCGCGTAAAGCTGTTTTACCGACATCGTGTTAGAATAACGGGAGCTCCTGCCGAACCCGCTTTTCATCGCTTCCTGGATTTCCTCGCGGTCGCTGTGGTTGTCCATGTTGCTGCTGTTGGCCTGATTGTCGTAGAGAACCTTACCTCTCTTGTCCACCCAGGTAATCCGGTAGTTGTCCGTGTCGAGATCTTTGAAGTAATTCATGCCGCTTAGAGCAACGCCTTTGGCGGCGAGGTGTGTTTCGTCCACCAATTGTTCCTGCTGCGTGGAATCCACGTAATCGTACATGGCGGCCAGGATGACGAGCAGCGAGGCAGCCAGCACGCCGATGGATACCATCCAGATGGAACGGAAAATTCTCTTACTCATTGCTTTCCTCCATTCTGTATCCGACGCCTCGAACCGTTGCAATCAGAGAACCGCAGCGCCCCAATTTCGTCCGGAGTGTTCCGATGTGGACGTCCACTGTCCGGGTTTCGCCCACGAAGTCAATGCCCCAGATGGAAGAAAGAAGCTGTTCCCGGGAGAATGCTTTGCCCACATTCTCCATGAAGGTCCGAAGCAGTTCATATTCTTTGAGTGTCAGTGCCACCGGACGGTTGTCCACGGACACCTGATGTTTGACCGTATTCATGGTGATTCCGCCGCGAATCAGGATGGCAGTGGAATCCTTTGGCGAGCTTCTCCGCAGGACTGCCTTAATTCTGGAAATCATCTCCATCATACCGAACGGCTTGGCCAGATAGTCGTCGGCTCCCAGGTCCAGTCCGATTACCTTGTCGTATTCCGAATCCTTTGCAGTAGCCATTATAACGGGAATATTCTCAGTAATTGGGGATGCCTTGAGTTCCTTGAGAATGGAAATGCCGTCTTCCCCCGGCAGCATGATGTCCAGCAGGATCAGCTCCGGCGTATCCTGCCGCATGGCTTCCCAGAACGGCTTGCTGTCCGGGAAACCGCTTGCCACAAAACCGGCAGAGTTGAGTGTGTACAGCATCAAATCGCGGATGCTCTGATCATCTTCTACACAATATATCATCCCTAATCCTCCTATCGCTTCTGAATCTATACGTTAATATTAGTTACCGCGTGTAAAATACAATATCAAAGAATTGTAAAATCCGTGTAAATCCCGAAAAACCAGCATTTTAGTGCCATTTTTCCGTAAATATAACAAAAACTTTACATGGAGCTCCGCTCTCCGTGTTATTATAGCATCAGACAATACGCGAAAGGAAACGCATTCTTGATGAAAAAACTAACCATGGGCATCCTGGCACACGTCGATGCGGGTAAAACCACATTGTCGGAAGGTCTACTTTACCAATCCGGCGAAATACGGAAACTGGGCCGGGTGGATCATGGGGATTCCTATCTGGACGGGAACGCCGTGGAACGGAATCGCGGCATCACCGTCTTCTCCAAGCAGGCTCGCTTCCGAGCCGACGAGACCGATGTCACGTTCCTGGACACACCGGGTCACGTGGATTTCTCCGCGGAGATGGAGCGTGTCCTCTCCGTCATCGACTTGGGACTTCTTATTATCTCTGCACCGGACGGAATTCAGAGCCACACCGAAACGCTCTGGAACCTCCTTCGGCAGCGAAACATCCCGGTCATGGTCTTCATCAACAAGATGGATCTCGCTGTTCGCGAGCGCGATGCGATTCTGGCAGAGCTTCGTGAAGCATTCGGAGAGGGATTTGTGGACTTCAGCCGGAATCGGGAAACGGACGAATTCCTGGATGATTTGACACTCGTCGTACCGGAATTCGCCGAGAAGGTCCTGGAGGATCAGCCTGTCACGGATGATGATATTGCTGAAGTCATTCGGCAACGCCGCCTCTATCCTTGCATCTTCGGCTCTGCACTCAAGATGCAAGGCCTCGAGTTCCTCGTCGACTGTCTGAATCGCTACACACGCGAGCCGGCTTACGATGAGACCTTCGGAGCGCGGGTGTTCAAGGTGAGTCGGGACGAGCGGGGAGAGAGACTTGCTTTTATCCGGCTGACGGGAGGGCGTCTGGCGGTCAAAACGACGCTTCACGGAACGGATGTTTCCGGAGAAGCGTGGGAAGAGAAGGTGAATCAGATTCGGTTCTATTCCGGCATGCGTTACCGATCGGCGGATGAGGCCGAAGCGGGTATGGTCTGCGCGGTGACCGGACTTAGCAAGGTCATTCCGGGCGATGCTCTCGGGAGTGCAGATCCGGATCAGGGAGAGCTTCTGGAACCGTTCATGACGTATAATGTTGAGATTCCGAATGGGATGGATTCGCACACC
Source organism: Acutalibacteraceae bacterium (assembly GCA_963656785.1). Lineage (GTDB taxonomy): Bacteria > Bacillota > Clostridia > Peptostreptococcales > Anaerovoracaceae > Mogibacterium_A. The sequence continues at coordinate 36,621 of CAVKJB010000002.1, forward strand.
GTTCTTCGGCATTTTCGGGAACTCGGGGAAGAGGATCCGAAGCTCCATGTAAGCTGGGACAGCGAGAATGGGCATATCTGTATCCGGCTGATGGGGCAGATTCAGCTGGAAGTGCTGCGCACGATGATCGAAGAGCGCTACGGATACACTGTGGAATTCGGTGCCGGAAAACTCATTTATCTGGAGAGCATCACGGACACGGTGGAAGGGGTAGGACACTTCGAGCCGCTGCGGCACTACGCGGAGGTACACCTGATTCTCGAACCGGGAGAGCGAGGGAGTGGCATCGTGTATAACAGCACGGTGTCGGAAGACATCCTGCCTCGGAACTGGCAGCGCCTGATTCTCGGAAACCTGGAGCAGAAGGAACACCGAGGGGTACTGATTGGTGCACCGCTAACGGATGTCAAGATTACGCTGGCGGCGGGAAAGGCTCATGAGAAACATACCAGTGGAGGCGATTTCCGGGAAGCATCCTATCGGGCGGTACGAAATGGCTTGATGAAGGCGAAATCTGTCCTGCTCGAACCGTGGTTTTCTTTCCGAATCGAACTCCCTGCAGTTCAGGTGGGCCGTGCGATGACGGATATTCGTCAGATGGGCGGAAGAATCGGTGACCCGGAGCAGATTGCGGACCGTTCGGTGATTCCGGGAGAAGCACCAGCGGCAGGTCTGATTGATTATCCCCTGACGCTGGCGGGATACACCGGCGGCCAGGGACGGATCACCTGTACTCTTATGGGATATGATGTCTGCCATAACCCGGAAGAGGTAATGGCGGAATACGATTACACTCCGGAGCGCGATCTGGAGAACCCGGCGGATTCGGTCTTCGTCTCACATGGCAGCAGCAACATCGTTCCGTGGAACGAAGTGGAGGAATATATGCACCTTCCGAGTGCACTTCGAAGCAATGCACCGGAAGAGAGCGTGACGGAGACGAGACGCCGAAACCTCCGGCAGGCACTGGCCTCCGATGACGAGCTTCGGGAAATATTCGAGAGAACCTACGGTATAAGAGAGAAGACCGTGCGACGCAGTCCGGTGAAGCGGAAGACGAAAGAAGATATCATCTCACCGGAATCGATGCTCCGAAATGAAGAGATTAAACAGAAGCATCTGCAGAAGAAGAGTGAACCGAGAGATCGGAAACCCGATCTGCTGATTATCGATGGATACAATCTCATCAACTGTTCGACAGAGCTTCGGAAGCTCGCGAACAGCGATCTGGGAGCTGCGAGAGAACAACTGGTGGATCAGTTGATTAACTACAGGGGATACATGAATTGTGAACTGGTCGTGGTGTTCGATGCGTATCTGGTGCCTTCCGGCGTAGGTTCGATCGAACAACGGCTAGGTGTGCGAACGGTATTCACACGAGCGGAAGAACCGGCGGATATCTTCATTGGACGATTAGTAGATGAAGAGGGAAGAAACCGCGCGGTGCGGGTGGTTTCCTCCGATGCACTGGTGCAGCAGAATGCACTTGGACATGATGCAGACCGAATTTCCTCTCGTGAATTTCTGGAGGAAATGCTGGAAGTGGAGAAGGAAATCCGGACGATGCTTGAAGAACTGTAGAACACTTACGCGAATTAGAATCAGAGACAACAAATGAAGCAGAAATTGAAGAATTTCAAACAGAAATGGAAACACCTCCGATGGAAAAAGCCGGGAAGACGCGCCCTGTCAATCATCCTGGCCGTGGAGCTCTGTCTCTGTGCGGCCTGCAGCTATGAGATTCTGCGGACGGTCTATGTGCAGCAACAGAATGTTGTACTGGCCAGCACTGCATCCGAAATAGCGGGAACCGTGATCAATGAGAATGTCGTGGCACGAATCAAGAAGGCAATCAAAACGGCGAAAACGCATGGAATCAACAAAATAGAAGAAGCCTACATCAAGAGAATCCAGACGAAAGCGAAGAATCTGGAATACGTTTCGGCTACCCGAAGCTCGGATATTGAGTCATCGAAGGTCTACAAGGTGGTGCAGGGGGCATATACCTGGAGCGGCTCGAAGCTGTCCAGCTCCCGCGGCACGGTGACCGGGCCGAACGGAAAGGAGACCTACTATAACCTGGATATGTCCGGCGTGGTTAATACCATGCGGCGAATGGGCAATAACGATGCCTACTGGGTTCGAAGCGATGGCTGCAAGATGCTGGGCAATTACGTGATGATTGCGGCGAATCTGTCGAAGCATCCGCGTGGCTCCATCGTGAAGACCAGCGTCGGACTTGCCATCGTCTGCGACACCGGCGGATTCGCAAAGAACAATCCGAATCAGGTGGATATCGCCACAAATTGGTAGGTTCAATGCACGACAGAACCTCGGTTATATGCATAGTGGGGAAATGCTGATGAAACGGCGGTAATGGAGCAGAAGCCGCTAGGCCTTTGAAAAACAAGGGCTGAAGATGTGTGAATCACCGAGGAGAACAGAGTCAGCGTGTTCGATAGATGAAATAACTAAATATAAACCATAAGAAGGGGATAACAATGAGTGATAATAAAGACAACCTGCAAGGAACGAATCAGCTTCCGTTAGATTATATGGAGAACGCCAACTTCCGCGATCTCTACCATCGCTACCAGTTCATCCGCTGCCCGGAAGAAATTCCGGAACTGCGCGAATCTCTGGATATGCCGGAGAATGCGAACGGCATTCTGACCTACTGCTTCATCGAGGAAGGCCGCGGCCTCAGCTTCTACATCCTATGTGGCGCACATTATGAGAACGACACGTTAGAGCTGGGAAAGGATCTCAGCGACGAAGTTGCCCGCGTCCGCTACAGCGATGTGTGCACGAAGGATTATCTGGATCAAGACAAGATGGATATGAATTTCGCGACATACGAATCAGTTGCGGAACACATTCGCAGCCAGTTCGAGACGAAAGATGAGCTTCGTCAGACAATCTATGACTGGGAATTCATTGACAGAAACCGGAACGTGGAATGCCCGGAGTACGTGAGTGCAATCGTTCAGAAGGACGGCCTCTACCCGGAATACGTGTGGGTGAAGTGCACGGGGTTCACCGATGCGGAGCTCTATGGTGAACTCTTGGATCCGCCGAAGCAGAATTTCGGTCTTCAGGCAAATGATGCTATGACATTACAGATCATTGAGGCAGAGGGAACGCTCTACCTCCTCTGGACGGCGGAGGCATAGTGACGAAAACATCCATTAAGGCATCTCCCATGCAAGTGTACTGACAAGGATGAACTGACCGAAAACAGGGCATGGAGGTGAATTCAATGAATCACATGTAAGGAAAATCAATGGAGCTTGCAGCTAGCCGCAAGCGCCTGTTTTCATTCCTCCTCACTCTCCGGATGAATTTCCGGAATCAGTTCCACATAGGGATCCGTGTAAATGGACGAGATGGCGATCTTAAGATCTTCCGTTGCTTTCTTCAGCTGCGGGACCTTGATCGTATTCCCCTCGGTCGTGAAGTAGAGGGAGATCCATACTTTTCGCCCGGTGCGTACCACGTCAAGAAAATCGATCTCGTACGGATAATCCGAGAGCACCTCGTGACACAAGCCGCGAATTCTCTCGAGTTTCTCTTCCGACGGTGCCATGAGAACCAGTCCGCGGACGGCGCGAATGAAGGCTCTCGTTGGCTCCGGCAGCATTAGCGCCGCAATAATGCAGGACACCAGCGGATCGATGTACGGTACCAGCCATTCCAGCACGTGAAAATGAAGGAACGGAATCTCCATGAAGAATGCCAGAAACGCGCCCAGACTCAGGAGCACATCAATTCTCCATGTCAACAGTTCCACACGAATCATCGGTGTATTCAGCTTGTTTCCCAGCTTGCGGACGACGGCATAGCCGAAGACACAGAAGACCGTCAGGAATGCTTCGAATATCAGCACCTGCCGCGTATCGATGGAGGTACCCCCTTGCAGGATGATCACGATGTCCTGATAGATGATGAAAGCCGTGACGCTGATCAGGACGGATCCTTTGATCAGAATGAACAGTGTTTCTACCTGCGCGAATCCGTACGGTATGCGTTCGCTGATCGGCTTATAGATAAGCGGCAACAGCATCTGATAGATGACCAGAATGGTCACATCCATCGAGTCGTACACCCCATCAATCAGGATTGCCTGGGAACCGCTCAGAAGGAACATCCCAATCTCAAAAACAGCCACGATAACGCCCAGCCAGGTGGATGTGGCGATGGCTCTCTTCTCTTGATCCATTGGAATTCTCTTCATAAAATATCCTTTCATTAGAATCTGATGCCCTCGGGTGCGGGGAGGCCAGCATGGGCTCCTATGCGATCTTGGGATCGAAACATGCACCTATTATATAATAAAACTGCCATTTTCACCCAGGTAAAAATAGGATGCGTCAAGATTTTACACTTCCGATGGCGCAAACCGTGCGGCTTGATTTCGTTTGCGGTGCTATCGCAGCCACTGTATTTGCCGAACCTCCGTCGATATGTTATCATGAAGAAGCCTCTCCGCGGAGTCGGGGCACCCGGAAAGGAGGCATATTTTTTTAGCCCTAATACAGTAAGAAATGGACTTAATATGGATATCAAGAAGAAAATTACACAGGAACTCGGCATCCGACCGGCTCAGACGGAAGCCGTTATTCAGCTGATCGACGAAGGGAACACGATTCCGTTCATCTCGCGTTACCGGAAGGATGTGACCGGCGGCATGAATGATGAGATCCTGCGCGCATTTGACGAGCGCCTCAAATACCTCCGCAATCTGGAGGAACGCAAGACCACTGTCATTGCGTCGATTGAAGAGCAGGGGAAGATGACGCCGGAACTGCGCCTGAAGATTGACGCGGCGGAGACCGCCGTGGCTGTAGAGGATCTGTACCGTCCGTACAAGCCGAAGCGCCGCACCCGCGCAACCATCGCGATGGAGAAGGGCGTGGCCGGCCTGGCGGAATACATCCGAAGCCATGCGTCGGCGGCCGATGTGGAAGCCGAGGCCGCGAAATACATCAGCGAAGAGAAGGGCGTGGAGGATGCTGCGTCTGCGATTCAGTACGCGCAGGACATCATCGCCGGGGATGTTTCGGACAACGCTGAGTATCGCACGCAGATTCGGAATCGCACGCGCCGCAAAGGCGTAATGGTTTCGACTGCGACGAAGGATGGCGAGGGCAATCCGGTGTATGCGAACTATGCGGATTTCCAGGAGAACGTTGATGGTATTCCGGGCCACCGTGTGCTGGCGATGAACCGCGGCGAGAAGGAGAAGATGCTCTCCGTCCACATCGAAGCACCGGAAGAGACCTGCATCGAGTATTTGCAGGAGCAGGCGGGTCGCGGCGATTACCTGAGCCCGGCGCTCGAGGATTCCTATCATCGCCTGATTGCACCGTCTATCGAGACCGAGATTCGGAACGAGCTGACGGAAGCCGCGCAAGAGGGGGCAATTAAGATTTTCGGCAGCAACCTCGAGCAGCTTCTGATGCAGCCGCCGCTTGCAGGGAAGACCGTTCTCGGCTGGGACCCGGCTTTCCGCACCGGGTGTAAGTTGGCTGTCTGTGATTCGACGGGGAAAATCCTTGCTACGACCGTTATCTTCCCGACCGCGCCGCAGAACAAAGTGGCGGAGGCCAAGCGCGTCCTGGCGAAGCTGGTTCAGAAATACGACATCGACGTGATTTCCGTCGGCAACGGTACCGCATCTCGGGAATCGGAGCAGATGATCGCGGAATTCATTCAGGAGTACGCGAAAGCCGGGGGCAAGAAGCTCCAGTACGTTATCGTCAATGAAGCGGGCGCTTCCGTCTATTCCGCCAGCAAGCTGGCCACGGAGGAATATCCGGATCTTGACGTCGGTGAACGAAGCTCTGCTTCGATCGCACGACGTCTTCAGGATCCGCTCTCGGAGCTGGTGAAGATCGATCCGAAATCCATCGGCGTCGGTCAGTACCAGCATGACATGAACCAGAAGAAGCTCGGCGAGGCGCTGAATGCCGTTGTCGAGGATTGCGTGAACAAGGTTGGCGTAGATCTGAACACCGCCTCCCCATCGCTGCTGGAGTACGTATCCGGCATCAGCAAGACCGTTGCGGCCAATATCGTGCGTTATCGCGAGGAGAATGGCCGTTTCCGGAGCCGCAAGGAACTTCTCAAGGTGCCGAAGCTGGGACCGAAGGCATACGAGCAGTGCGCCGGATTCCTTCGAATCGTCGGCGGAACCGAACCGCTGGATGCAACCGCCGTGCATCCGGAGAGCTACGATGCCGCGCGTAAAATTCTGACAACGCTCGGATACTCTGAGGCGGATCTGACGACGGGAGGCATTCATGGGCTGTCGTCGAACCCGAAGCTGTCGGGAGAAAAAGCGAACGGGACTGCCGTAAAATCTGCAAAAGACAATGGAACGGCTGCTTCGGGCGGAAAGAATGGCAGCAAACAGGCGAATGGTAAAGTAAGCGATAAGGCAGGAAAGTCTGCAGGCGATCCGATTTCTCTGAAGGGAAGTGGTAAGATCAGCAGCTTTAGTGATCTGAAAGCACTAAGCCGTGCCAGCGAGAAGGCAGAGCGCGAGAAGAGGCAGAATCAGCGGCGTCAGAGAGGCGGAGCGGGTGCGACAGATGCCGCAGCTGCGAAAGCCGCACAGAAGCCGCAGATCAGTGAAGCCGCTGTCCGCTCGATGGCGGAAACGCTGGGCATCGGTGAGTACACATGCCGGGATATCCTGGAAGAACTCGAGAAGCCGGGCCGCGACCCGAGAAGCGAGGCTGCCGCGCCGATCCTTCGTTCGGATGTCATGGAGATCAAGGATCTCAAGCCGGGCATGGAACTCAAGGGTACCGTTCGCAATATTGTGGACTTCGGCGCCTTTGTGGATATTGGCGTACACCAGGATGGTCTGGTTCACATCTCCCAGCTCTCGGACCGCTTCGTCAAGCACCCGCTGGATGTGGTCAAGGTGGGCGACATCGTCACCGTGCACGTCCTGGAGGTGGATGTGAAGCGAGAGAAAATCGCTCTATCGATGCGGAAGAATCCGGGGAAATAGAAATAATAGAAATAACAGAGCCAATCGAAGGGCCAGATTCGGGAATGTCTCGAATCTGGCCTGTTTTTTCGCAACGCTTCCGCACGACGGAATCAATGCGTGTGACATTATTTTGGTGCACGTAACTAAAGTATTGATTAAGCCGATCGGCTATATTACAATGCAACCAAGAATAATATCGCTGTTCGGCTATATTAAATGCATTAACTGCAGAATGTCGCCGTTCGACTATTTTTGATTTATTGACTGTAGAATATAGCCGTTCGACTTTGAACTAATTGAATCGGAGACGTTATGAAAATTACATCATCGAAAGAACTGGGAGAAATGATAAGAAATCGAAGGAAATACCTGGGGTATACGCAAAAGTATCTTGCCGATTATACTGGTTTTAGTGCAAGTTTTATTTCCAATCTGGAGAATGGCAAAGATACGGCAGAACTAGGGAAAGCCTTATTTCTGGTTAATTTGCTTGGCATGGATATTAACGTGAAAGTCAGAGGAGCGGAGCATGAAAAAACTGAATGTATGGATTGAAATCAATGGTGAACCGATTCATGCTGGGGACATCGAAGGCGATTCTCCTGAGAATGCGGTATTTGCATATATCCCATCATATATTAAATCCGGATATCCTGCGATATCGATTAGTCTTCCGACAAGAACCGAAGCGTATAGCCCGACAGTAACAAAGAATTTCTTTGAGGGGCTGCTCCCGGAAGGTTTTGCGAGGAAATCGGTAGCGAAATGGATTCATGCATCGGAAGATGATTATCTGACAATTCTCGAAACCCTTGGAGCTGAATGCTTGGGGGCAATCCGAATCTCAAGCGATAATGCAGATATTGCCGGATATAAAGAACTATCCATGGATGAGGTGAAGGCACTGGCAAAAGAAGGTGTTTCGAAAACCACAGAAATGGTGACAGAAGCACATTTATCTCTGACAGGAGCATCAGGTAAAGTAGGCTTGTATTATGATGAAAAGAATTCTAAATGGCTGCAGCCTATTGGAAGTGCACCGAGCACCCATATCGTCAAGCAAAGCCATGTACGCCTTTCAAGTATTGTCACAAATGAACAATTATGTCTCATGACTGCTGCAAAGCTTGGAATCTCTATTCCGGAAAGCTTTATTATCAACACCGGCAATGCAGAAGATGACGAAATCCTATTTGCAACAAAGAGATATGATCGCCTAATCAACAAGGATTCGGTGACGATAAATAATGTGAAAAGACCCCTTCGACTTCACCAGGAAGACTTTGCCCAAGCTCTTGGAATAGCAGCGAAGAATAAGTATGAAACAGGAAAAAGACATTATTTGCCGGATATTTTTGCAATACTCAGAAATTATGCAGCTAATCCCATGCGGGATCAATTATATTTGTGGGATATTCTGATCTACGATTTTCTGGTGGGTAACACAGACAATCATATCAAAAACATTTCCCTGCTTTATTCTAAGAATCTCCGAGAAATCAGACTCGCTCCGGCATATGATATTATAAGCACCGCGATTTATCCGGGGAATAGTATCAATATGGCCATAGGCATCGCAGGAGAGAGGAACATAAGAATGATTCGTCGAAATCATTTTGCGGAAGCGGCGGCTGATGCAGGTTTAAGCAAAGGAATAGCATTGCAGCACTTCGATTACCTGGCCGATAACTTCAAAGAGGCATTGACAGAAACGACACTTGAACTTGCCTATCAGGGATATTCAAGAGCAGAAGATGTTAAGGCTGAAATACTGAATAAGGGAGGATTCAGTCAGCTTTAATATACAGAAGAAAATCTCGTTCAATTCTTTAAGAGAAAAGAATCCGGGAAAATAGAAATAACAGAGCCAATCGAAGGGCCAGATTCGGGAATGTCTCGAATCTGGCCTGTTTTTTTATCCTAGAAATTGCGACCCGTTAATACCTCTTCGCACACCGACGCCGACGAGTACGCGAACTGCAGGTTGTAGCCGCCGGTCCGGCCGTCCACATCCAGCGCCTCACCGATGGCATAGAGACCCGGGTGCTTCCGAAATTCCATCGATTTCAGGTCCAGCTCGCTGAGGTCGATTCCTCCTCTTGTCGCCATGGCGATGTTCCAGTCCGCCTCCCCTGTCACGGTAAAAATATCATCCGTCAGGATCTGAGACACCCGTCTCGGCGAGAGCCCATCGTAGCTGCTATTTCCGCTGAAAGTGCTGGAGCCGTACATCCGTAAGCCTCGCCCCTTCCGTGCAGCCTTATCCTCTCTGTTAACGCCGCTATTCTTGCCGGTGATCGTACAGACTTTGCCATCTCCCTTCCCGTTTTTGGCATGTTGCACACGGAAACCTTGCGCGCTGCCTTCGTTGCAACTCCGAATAATCACCATCTCGCAGAACCGTTTCGGCAGGCCGAAGAGATTCGCCAGTACGTTAGCCGGGTTTCCTTTACCGGAGGCAAACGACTTCTTCATCTTGGCTGTCACTTCCTCCGCCAGAATGTCTGGCAGATAATTAATGTGAAGCATAACCCCTTCGTTGGCGTCCGCACTCAGGTTAAGAGCCGCAGGTCCGGAGAAATTTCGGTGCGTGAGGAGAAGATCCCCCCGGCTTCGGATTATCTTGCGCCCCGGTGCCGTAACGGAGAGGAGGACATTCGGGAAGGAGAGCCCAGATAACTCACCGTATGGGTAGTCCGACACAGAAATCGGCACCAATGCCGGTCGCGGCGGCATGATCTGAATCCCCAGATCCCGCTCGAGCACCTTCCACATGTGACCGTTCGAACCGGTGGAAGGATAGGACTTCCCGCCGGTAGCAATTACGAGGTGGGACGTCTCGTAGATAATATCCGCGGCATCGTCGCAGCTTACCTGCCAGGTTGGATGTGCATCCGAATTGCTCGCAGTGTCGGAAATCTTCCGGACGGCGGAATTTGTTTTTAGCTCGAAGCCATTCTTGCGGGCGCGGGTAAGAAGGGCCTGACGCACCTGCTCGCCGTTTTCACAGCGAGGGAAGATCCGTCCATCGTCTCTGGCGTAGGAGGGGAAGCCGAGTGCGGCCATGTGCTCGCGGAAGGAATCGTTGTTGTATCGGTAGAGGATGCGGCGAATCTCCCTGCCGCGGCTGCCGTAGCAGTCCACCATCTCTTTGACGGAGCCGGCGTGCGTGAAATTGCAGTGACCGGCCCCGGCCATGCGGAGCTTGCTTCCGGGCCGTGAGGTGGCTTCAAGAATCAATCCGGTATGATCCGTTCCGGTAAGATTCACGCGAGATGCCAGTAACAGTCCGGCAGCACCGGCGCCGATGATGATAATATCGTAATAACGGTTCATGGAGACCTCCGGGGTTTTTCTCTTACCTTATCACATGGGCTGAGTGTGTCAAGCATGTCATGAAGATGGAAGGCAATAGTTGCATGAGTGATACGGTTAGCCTGCCGCTTCGAAGATGAGGGGATGGCTAAAACCTTTGAAAATAAAGGATTTCTGACACCGGGTGGTGGCAGAGGCCTTATTTTTTTGCCTGCGATCCGTTTTCATCGGCATTGAAAATTCAAACTATGATGACTGAGTGAACTAAAAAACCTATGCTCATAACGATTGTTGTATCTCGTAACGAACAGGAAGAACTACCGTTATGTGGGGATGCATATTGTTGTGCTAAAGAAAAAGTGCCATCGCTGGTGTTTAGCGTGGCACTTATTGACTCAATTACTGCACTTTCTGTACTTTTGATTTCGGCTGTTTGGCTTATCCGGAATTGTGCGTTCAATTAGATTCTGTTCTATGGCTGGATTCAGGTAGTTCTTGCGGAAGGTAGGCTTGTGTGAAAGTCCGAGTCGCTGCATTAGTTCTGCCGCTGAGAGCTCTTCATTACCAAGGATAGAGAGAAGTCGTTCTATAGAAGAATTATCTTGGTCGCTGACTTGGTCGCCATCTTGGTCGGTGTAGCGACCAACAACTGTTACTTCCATTAAACTGTCTCGAATAATTTCAAGCATCAGTTCTACAAAACCTGCACTGTCAGCCTGCTTATCGGCGGCACCAAGAGCATCATAGTACTCCTGCTGTCTCGATTGAATCAGTTCTTCAATTGGAAGCCAGAAGAACAGTTCTTTCCACTTGCCAAGCAAGAGACTGTGCCACATACGTCCCATGCGTCCATTGCCATCTGCAAACGGGTGGATGAATTCAAACTCGTAATGAAATACGGCACTCTTAATCAGTGGATGAAGTTCTGATTGCTGATACCATACAAACAAGTTGCGGATGTGTTCCGGAACAAACTCTGCTGGAGGAGCCATGTGTACAAGCATTTCACCGTCAAAGACTCCTACGCCGCCTGAACGAAATCTTCCGTTTTCCGGTACAAGACCATTCATCATCAGCTTGTGTGCTTTGAGAAGATCGTCTAGGTATAATGTGAATTACCAAAAAAACATATTACCAAGAAAGGAGATACTAATGGCTCAACTCAATATTACCTTGAATCAGGATGAAATTCTACAATTACTTTCAAACAATCGCGAGGATGCCTTTCGCGTATTGCTTCAGAATACCCTAAACAGCATCCTTAGAGCTGAATCTCAGGATCAGATCCAAGCAGCTCCGTACGAACGATCTGAGGAACGTACGGATAGCCGAAATGGTTTTCTGTCTCTGCGAAGGATTCACGCTTTGCCGTCATACTCCTTCGACCATTCCGCCACGAACTCCTGCGTAATCTCGATAAAGAGCTTCGCCAGCGGCGTCAGCGGCAGATCCGGGTTAGTGACAAGACCGATGGTCCGGGAGCGTGGCGTTGCAAAGTGCTTGATGGAGGCTTTACAGGATGCGGTATCGGTAATCAGCTTTGGCAGAATGGAGATTCCAAGGCCTTCATCCACGAGCGGAATGGCTAGTGCATCCTCGTTCACCGTGTGAACGATGTTCGGATGCTGTAGTTGCTGCACGATGGCAAGCGCGTCGTACGGCTCTTCCATGCCATCCTGTTCATCCATGATAATAAGCGGTTCCCCTTCCAATGCTTCCAGCGGAATGCTTTCCCAGGCGGCATAACGGTGATTCGGAGGAACGACCACCATGTATTCATCCCGGTAGAGTGGGATGAAATCCAAATTATTTTTGAACGAGGAAGAAAGAAATCCGACATCGAGATCGCCGCTTAGAATTCCTTTCTCAATATTCCCGTATGCGTTGTGCGTCTGAATGACTTTGACCTTCGGATATTCGTCGGTAATCCGGCGGATGATTTTCGGTGCCCAGTGCATGGAAACGCTGGTGAATGCACCGATCGTAAGCGTTCCCTCGTTATTTCCGGCGAAGGAAGATGCCTTCTGAAGCAGAATCTGCTCATTCCTGCAGATGTTTATGCAAAGCGGCAGAATTGCCTCGCCGAATTCCGTCAACCGGATCCCGTTCTTAGAGCGGAGGATCAGCGGCAATCCGAGATCCGCCTCCAGAACCTTGATGCTGTGGCTGATGGCAGACGGCGTGTATCCCATCTCATTGGCAACCTGCGTGAGATTTCGCGCAGCCGCCACCTTTACAAATATCTCATATCTGTTCGTAACCATAGTTGCCTCCTATAGAATCTGTCAATACTTCACTGTAACAACTATAAATTATTTTTTTATTTCTATGAAAAATATTTTACAACAAACGAATTCGCGAGAAAAGAACCGGGAGATGAAACATATTCACACCGTTGTGAATTTTGTTAACTTTTGAACAAATAGAGACGAGATTATACTCGAATTACGAAGAGAAGTGGTCTGCGGGAACGTATTTCCGGAAGAAGCATGCAAGGTTCCAAGGGCTGCATCATATTCGGTAATCAACGAACAAAGGAGGTATACAGTCTATGTCAATTTCTTTGGAATATGCGATGGAGCATAAGAACAGCCCCGCTGTGCTGTGTTGTCGCGCAGAAGAAGGAACCGTTCTGGATGAACACAATCTGGAAGATCCGGCTATTTTCCCGGATCTTATCGATTCTGGTCTTCTGAATACAGATGGTGCTATTCGGATTGGGGAGGCCATCGGCGCGCGGCTGGAGAAGACCTGCGATTCACTGACGCCGCTTACTGCAGATCTCGTATCTGGTATGGCGAAGATAGAAGATATTTCAACACCTGCGGAGGAGGCCATGACAGATCCAAAGACCGAAGATACGGGATCTGGATCCCCGATAACAGCCACCGGTGGCGTAATCAAGCTTCATATCGGAGAGGGTAAAAATATCAACATCGAAATTCCAGCCACTGCCGGGGGAGCGGGTGCAAACATCGTGCAGGCTGCATCGATCAGCGCATCCACAGCAGATACCGAAGTCACCGCGGGTCTAGGTTCGAGCAAGGCAGCAGCGGAAAAGGATGAAGTAAAGTACACGCTGAAGAATTACACATTCCCGGTGAAGAATGTGGTTCTCGGCGATAAGACATCCTTCGAAGATGGCGTGCTCACCGTCCGTGAGAGTCTTGTGCCGGAGGCACGGGATGCAAATGAACTGGTAACAGAGATCACACTGGACATCATCAGGCCGGAGAAACAGGATGTGTATGTCAACACGATGATGGATGTACAGCCAATCGCGGTGAAGAAGGAAGGCAGTATCGGAGAGGGAATTACTTTCGAGATGACCAACGTCTACATGCTGCTCACCGGAACCGACGAGGATGGTCTTCAGACTGCAGAGGCGAATCTGAGCTGCGGCATCTATGAGAACAATGTGTGCTGGGATCGTCCGGGCTCGCCGGAAAAAGAAGCGTTCATCATTCACGTCAACGCGACAATCAAGAGCGGAACCGGCATGGAGAGACCGGGACCGCTTGCAAGCCATCAGGCGATGGACGTTATTACGCAGGAGATTCGAGAAGTTCTGAAGAAGAAGGAAATTGAGGATGCTGCAGAGGAGCGAATCTACGAGGACATCGACAAGAAAGACCGCATCAATACTGTTCTGGTCAAAGAAATCATGGGACAGGGCGCGATGCACGATAACCTGATTCTGCCGGATGAACCGTGCGGATTCTTAGGTGGCAGACCGAATGTCGATCTCGGAAACGTTCCGGTATTCCTTCGTGTGAATGAGGTCAGAGACGGGGGTATCCATGCACTGACGTGCATTACGCCAGACACCAAGGAAACCTCGCTGTATTACTGGAGAGAGCCGTATCTGGAGAATCTGGTGAATGATGATGAAATCAACCTCATCGGCGTAATATTTATCGGATCACCGCAGGCGAATACGGAGAAATTCTACGTATCCAAGCGATTGGGCGCGGTTGTTGAAGCCATCAAGCCAGACGCTGTCATTGTAACAACGGAGGGCTTCGGTAATAACCATATCGACTTCGCCTCCCATATTGAACAGGTCGGAAAGCTGGGAATTCCGGTTGTCGGCTGTTCGTACTGCGGCGTGCAGGGTGCGTTGGTAGTCGGAAACAAATACATGGACACCATGGTCGATCATTGCGTGACGGATCACGGCAACGTGGAAGATATCCTGCAGCTGAATACAGGTACGAGAGATACCGCCCTAAGAGCCGTAACACTGCTTAAGAACAAAGTAGCTGGCGAGAAAGTTAATCCGGCAGAACGCAAGTATAATCCGAATCTTATCGAAGAGAACAACGAGATCGCACAGGGAGAATAGTTATGATCGTACATGGATTACATGTGAATAACGAAGCGACCGTACACACGGGAACGATTACGGAATTAAATGACACGTACTTCTACGTACAGATAACGGCGCGCATGGGCGTGATGAAGTTGCCGAAGCGTTGCCTGATCTGCGAGAATGAACCCGAGGTGGGCGATAGAGTGAAGTTCCTGATGAGCTACGTTGAGCTCGAGAAGGATCAATATGAGAGAGAGGAGACGGATAAACTATGAAAATAACAACCAAGAAGAACATGACATCGGAAATCTACACACCGATTACGCCACCCCCGGTATGGGCACCGCTGACAAAACCGTTAAGTGAGTGCACGGTTGGTCTTGCGAGTGCTTGCGGAGTTCATTTGAAGACGCAGCAGCCGTATAAGCTGGCCGGAGATCGGACATGGCGTGAGATTCCGAGAGATGTAGAACCGGATGAACTGATGATTACGCACGGAGGATATGACCATACGGATGTCAACAGGGATATCAATTCCATGTGGCCTTATCAGCGCATGATGGAACTGGCAGAAGCAGGCTTCATCAAGGAATTCTGCGAGACGAACGCCGGATTCATGGGTGGCGGAGGTGACATTGAGACCTTCACGCATGAGATTGGTCCGCAGGTTGCAGAGCTGTTCAAAGAGCAACAAACGGATATCGTTATACTGACCGCGGGATGAGGAACCTGCCACCGCTCCACCGTATTGGTGCAGAGAGCAATTGAATCGGCTGGAATCTCGACCTGCATTATTGCAGCTCTCCCGCCGGTTTGTAAGCAGCAGGGATCTCCAAGAGGGGTCGCACCGGTTGTTCCAATGGGTGCGAATGCCGGAGAACCTCATAACGTGGAAATGCAGACCGCAATCTGCAAGGCCGCACTCGAGTTCGTGGAAGAAGCCGACATGCCTGGTTTGATCAAACCTCTTCCTTACGTATATCACGCAAAGATCTAGTCAGAACAGATACAGAACAAAGGGGAGGGAACGATGGTACTAAGAATCATACAAATTGGAATTGGACTGTTTGCGGCAACACAGGCAACGCTTCTCAGCAGGGCTTTCATCAAAGGCCGTGAAGTGGTTTCGACCGGAACCAACATTCTGTACTGGGGAATGGGTGTGATAATCAACTTCTTCGATTACCTCGGTATTGGATCGCTGGCGCCGACGCTGTCCATTTACCGCCTGACAAAGACCGTTGAGGATGACGAAATTCCGGGAACGCTGGTCACCGGATGCGCGCTTCCGGTTGCAATCGAAGCACTCTGCTCGCTGGCAATCATTGAAGTAGAGCTCAAGACCTTGTTCGTGATGTACGGTGCAGGAATCCTTGGGGCCTTCATCGGCGGCAAATATGCGCAGTCCTTCAGCACGAAGGTGCTGCAGAGATTTATGGGATTTGCGCTCATCATCGCATCTGTATTGATGCTTTGCAGTAAATTCAGTCTCCTGCCGATCGGCGGTGACGCAAGAGGACTCTCCGGCGGCAAGCTTATTATCGCTGCAGTCGGGGCATTCATCCTGGCGGCACTCCTGACAGTCGGCATTGGTAACTACGCGCCAACGATGTGCCTCGTGTACATGCTCGGCATGAATCCGGCAGTGTCCTTCCCAATCATGATGGGGCTGGGCTTCCTGGCCGTAGCAAGTGGATCCTTCCCGTACTTCAAATCGGGCCGGTTCAACAAGCGAGCCGCATTTGCTTTTGCCTTCGGCGGAATCTTCGGTGTCCTCGCCGCAGTATACATTGTCAAATCGATGCCGCTTGGTGCGCTGCAATGGCTGGTAATCTGCGTATGCATCTATACATCCGTCACGCTCTTAAGAGATGGATTCAAGAAGGAGACAGATACGGATGCAGTAACAGCATAATCCGGTAAAAAGAAATCCGCACCCTGCTGGGGTCGTCCGATTGCAGCAGGGTGCGTGGACAGGAACGGAGGAAGACAGAAGAAAACGTGATAGAAGATCATTGCACGTTCTGCCGAAACTTCGTACGTCAAAAATAAGTATGACAGAAAACAGAATTGCGATGAATGTATAACATCTGGATGCAGTCGAGCCATTGCGTCAAGGTGTTCATGCAGCAAGGAGAAAGCGATGAATTTTATTCCGAAAGTGAATCTGGAACGTTTCGAACACGCCCTGACCGTAGTGGATTCTCACACATTGGGGGAATTTACCCGGATTGTTGTCGGCGGCATGCCGGACATTCGAGGAAATACGATGTTGGAGAAACAATCCTATATCCGGGAGCATTACGATTACATCCGCACTGCGCTGATGCTGGAACCCCGTGGGCATCGCGATATGTTCGGTGCCATCATCACGGATCCGGTGCATGAAGAAGCCGACTTCGGCGTAGTTTTCATGGAGACAGAGGATTATACCAACATGTGCGGGCATGGGAGCATCGGGTGTTCCACAATGGCGGTGGAAACGGGACTGGTGGAAGCAGTGAAACCGTACACAGAGGTGGTCCTCGACACGCCGGCCGGCATTGTCCGAGCTCAAGTTAAAGTGGAGAACGGAAAAGCTACCGAGGTGACGATCGTTAACGTGCCGTCTTTCGTCTACAGGGAGAACCTGGAAACTGTTGTGGATGGCAAGGTGTATCGATACGACCTCGTATTTGGCGGTCAGTTCTTCCCGATGGTGGATGTAGCACAGACCGGTCTCGATATTTGCAAAGATAATGCAAAAGAACTGATCAATATCGGAATCGGCATCCTGCACAATGTGGCAAAGGAGCAGGAGATGAGCCATCCGTTTCTGCCAATCACGAATGTGACCACGATGGAATTCTACGGAAAGCCGCATGATAAGGATGCTGACATGAGCAATATTGTCGTTTTCGGTAACTACCAGGCGGACCGTTCGCCGTGCGGAACCGGCACCAGCGCGAAGCTGGCGATGCTCTATCAGTCGGGAGAACTCGGCGTCGGGGATTGCATCGTGAACGAGTCCTTCATGGGCACGAAGTTCACCGGACGGATTCGAGATGTCGTACAGGTAGGTGAGTACACAGCTGTTATTCCAGAAATAACGGGAAATGCGTATCTTACCGGTGTCGGCACTTACCTGATTGATCCGACGGATCCGCTGAAGTATGGGTTTCTGATCTGAACTCTAGTCGTGTCGTATTATTCAATATAAACTTATTAAACAAATCCTTAAATATCTAAAGCCATGCAAGGCCCCGGTGATGGAAGAGTCACCGGGGCCTTGTCAAATCTGATTGTGTTTTGGGACTTGGGGAAGTTATCTTGTTGCGTTCTCCGATTGAAGAGGTATCTGAATTTCCGTCATTGGAATTTCCGTGAACTTTACGATATCCTTGGCGGATACTCCGTTCTGATGCATGGTTACGATGAGATTACGTTGCGCTGCTGCCATACCTTCGGATATACCTTCAGCCTTACCTTCGGTGAATCCTTCACTGAATTTTTCCTGGTATTTTTCTTCCAGCGTCATGTAACTCACCTTCCAGTCTCTCCCCTGCGGGGAATTTTGGTTGCTCCTGGATTTGTCTACCTCTATTTGTATTCTATCAGTAAATGAAGAAGTAGGAAATTCTCCAAGCAGATAATCCAGAAAGCTTTGTATCCTTCCTGGCGTTCTGCACGTAAATGGCGCGACCAGGCTAGGCTGCCGGTTGAAGAATTTGACTATTCTCCAAAGGGGAAAGGGAAGTAATTTTCATTGACAGGAAATAGATCCCTCCCATATACTTTAAACACGTTTAAGTTAGAGATAAGGAGGGTGATTCAATGAAAAAGATTCTGATAGGTGCACTGATGCTGGTGATGACATGCGCGCTCTGTGGGTGCGGAACGAAAATTACCTATAGTTCCATTTACGAGGAGTATTCGGCAAAGCTTCAGGAGGCTGGAGAGCAGGCTTTGAAAGAATACAAAGAGGAAGCAGCAGGGAAATCCGACATCATGACTTTAGCCGAAATTGCGACCAACAAGGTCATGACTCTTGCGGAGATTCAGACCGAGGGAGGGACGAAGATGGCGGAACTTATGAAAGACAACGGAGACGACTATTCCGAATACGAGGACGCATATACAAAACTCTATACTGTTTATAGCGATCAGGCGATGAATGTGTACAATGAATACATGAATCAATCTATGGATGCTTTCCCTAGTATGACGGAGTCGATGAAGCAGACGATGCTGGATTCATTTGCGTCCTCTTTGGATAGCATGACCTCGATGCAATCGGAGTAGGGGACACACTTATTTCAGGGACTACATTACCAAAACAGCAGTTATTGAACGGAGGCGTTGTTTATGACAACAACTAGTTTAAACATTTTCAAACTTCTTATTGCGTGACGCAAATAGGAGTTTTATATTGTATTCTGTTCCGTGGAAGAAAGTACCGGAATAACGTGTGTTTTCAGGCGTTACATTCCAAGGTAGAAGGAGCGTAGCACATTACGCTCTCGGTTGCAGACAACAGAATTTGCGAAGGGGCTGCCATCCTGCGCCGCATTAGAGAAGAAAGCGCACAATAGTCATATTACACAACAATAAGACCACACAGCAGACATATCCGTCGGTTGTGTGGTCTTACTGTTCGCAGCGCTTTAAGGAAGACGCCTGCAATTATCGTCGCTTTCCACCAATTTATTCGAATCGTTAATAAGCTTATATTAGTTGTTAAATTATCATTCCATGGAACCGTTGCTACAATATGGGCAAGTAAAAGCATGCTTAAGAACACATAACACAAAGTTGCGACTTTATGAGATGAAGAACCTGAGAGAAAGGAAACGCATTATGGCTTCGAAACAAATTTTCAACTGGTCCGAGACCAAGATGGGACTGATGACGCTTCTGTCCCGGAATGCAATATTGATTATTGCGATCAATGTATTGAATCAATGTGTTATCAACTTCAAGAATAGCTGGAGAAGCTTGGCCGTTATGAAAGATGCCGGACAGTCTCCGGTCACATTAGGATTGCTGATATCTTTCCTGATGATTGTAGCTATGTTCACCCGACCGGTTTCCGGTGGAATGATGGATGCACTCAGCAAGAATCTGAAGACGTTGACGGTAGTCGTTATGGCAGTTAAAGCATGTGTACCACTGCTATTCTTAATCTCATTGAGCAAGACATGGCTCTATGTTGTATTTTTCATTGACTCGGTTACATGGGCGGCTGCACACGTCATCGTTACTGCGATGATGGCCGTGATCATCAACCGTAAAGCGCTCGGAAGCGGCTTTGCCATAATGACAGCGTTAACCGTAATTCTGGCCGCTTATCCTCGTGGATGGGGCGTGAACGTATTTAATTCCATGGGATTGACACAGACTGCATGGATTACATTTGCTGCCGGCGTGGTTCTCGTGCTGCTAGTTCTTGGAATTAACAACGAGAAGCTGCAGGAGGAATATCAGGCGTCTGCGATGAAGAAGCAGGAAAAAGCAAAACTGGTCGGTGCGGCAGCGACCGAGAAGAAAGGAATCCTCAGCAAGATTACTTGGTCCGCAATCCCGCTGGCACTCCTGATGGGCTGGCCGTACTTCTATCAGAGTCTGATTACCACTTACATGCCGGTCTACGCAACGGATAACGGTTTCAATTACGCAAGTGCTACCGCAATTGGCGGAACGATCGCGGGCATTGCGACCATCTTTATCGGTGTGCTCTGCGACTTCATCAGCCCGTATTTCGTTGTGTTGGCTGCATATTTGATTAATTTCATCTCGCCACTCGCACTGATGAATGGCGGATCAAATCAGATGTTCATGCTCGGCATTATCCTCTTCTACAGCATGTCCCGAAGCGGTACGATGCCGCTTCAGATTCTGAATTTCCGGAAGCATGATGTGGAACAGCAGGGACAGGTTTCCGCAACGAACTTCTTCTGTATGGATCTGTGCAGCATTATTTCGTCCACGCTTTGCGGTTACCTGGTACAGAATTCAGGTTATGCCGGATCCTTCAAGGCTTTTGCTGTTCTGAACGGAATTATGATTATTGTCCTGATTATCTTCATGATCCATTCCTTCAAGAAAGAGAAGAGCGCGAAGGCAGAAGCTGCGGCAGAATAAATCGTAATCCATAGGTTTGAGGTAAAGGAGAAGTACATGAGTAAGGATTCATTGTTTCAGTATATCGATCATAATTCCGAGAGATTCAATGATTTCAGTGATTTGATGTTCGACAATCCGGAGACCTGCTACAAGGAGTTCAAGACTTTCGCTTATCAGAAAGACTTTATGGAGAAGGAAGGCTTCTCCATAACGACTCCTGTAGCAGGAATCGAGACAGCATTCATTGCAGAATACGGGGAAGGTAAGCCTGTAGTCGCAATCGTCAGCAGTATTGATGGACTGCCGAATCTGAGTCAGATTCCTGATTTTTTCGAGGAAAAACCCATTGTTGAAGGCGGAAATGGTCACGGCTGTGGTCATCATCTTCTTGGGGTTGGGTGTATGGAGACGGCATGTGCATTGAAGGAAGCCATCGCCAGCGGAGAACTCAAGGGTACGATCAGATATTATGCTTGCCCCGCGGAGGAAGGTGGCGGCGGCAAAGTCTTTATGGCTCAGGCGGGGGCCTTCGACGGAATCGATGCTATCTTTACCTGGCATCCAATGCCGTCCAACAGTCACGCGGGCGGAAGCCTTTCTTGTGTGACTGTTCGGTATAACTTTGAAGGGGTTGCCGCGCACGCGGCAGCGGAGCCGTGGGGAGGACGCAGTGCATTGGATGCGGTGGAACTGATGAACCAGGGCGTGCAGTATCTCAGAGAACACATCCTACCAACGAGCCGGATTCATTACGCTATTACCAACTCCGGTGGCGATGCACCGAACATCGTACAGGCTCACGCTGAAGTGCTTTATTCCATCCGCACCATTGATGATGATTCGTTGGCGGACGTTTTCTCAAGAGTCAATAAGATTGCGCAAGGGGCAGCGTTGATGACAGAAACCACGCTGGCGGAGCCGAAAATAATCAGCGCTTACAGTGAGAAGCTGGTGAACAAGGTTCTGGATGACTTGATCGTTAGGCAGTTCGATGAAGTCCCGGTTCCGGAATACACCGAGGAGGAGCTGAAGTATTTGGAGAAGTATAAGAATCTGGGGGGCAAGCCAAATTCAAAAGAAGTGATCGACCGCGGACTTTTCAACATGTCGGATCTTCCGCCACTGGCGTCTACGGATATGTCGGATGTTAGCTGGATGGCGCCGACCTGCAATATCGGAATCGCTTGCTACGCGATTGGCACGAAGGGGCACAGCTGGCCACAGACGGCACAGGGAAAGTCCTCTGTAGCACACAAGGGAATGCACCGCGCCGCAAAACTGATGGCGGGAGGTGCGTATGAAATCTTTACGAATCCGGAACTGGTACAAGCCGCTCACGAAGATCAGGAACGCCTGATGGCAGGCAGAACGTATAAGAGCCTGATGCCACTGGTGGATAATCCGGCAGAATTCTACGAATAAGGAAAGGTAATTGAATGAAACTCAGCAACAAGTATGATCACTACTATAATTATGCAGAAATAACGGAAATACTGAAAGGCTATGCTTCCAATTACCCGGATAAAATTAGGCTCACTTCGATTGGAACTTCCGATGAAGGGCGCGAGATATGGATGGCAGAAATGACGGATACGGCGTCCGGAGATTACGACAGCAAACCGGGATTCTATGTTGCGGGTCATTTCCACGCAAAGGAGATGGTGGGGATGATGGTCTCCATGTATATCCTGGATGCATTTCTGCATAACCCGGAAGAACCGGAGATTAAGGATATTCTGGAACACTACACGATTGCCGTCATTCCGGAACCAACGCCGGATGGGCTGGAGTTCACACACGCGGGCGGCTTTGCCAGATCGGTGAATCGCGTAACACCTCCGCGGAAGAATCTTCCATCGGGTGTGTACCCGACAGATCTGGATGGCGATGGATCGATTCGTTTCATGCGGCGGGAGAATCCGAATGGTGCGTGGAAGAAGTCTCCGGAAGACTGCCGGCTGATGATTCCAAGAGAGGAATACGATGTTGCGGGCGAATTCTATGACGTCTGCACCGAAGGCATGATGAACGGGAGTCCGAGCCTTGGTATGTTTGATATGCCGGATCCGTACGGAAATGACTTCAATCGCAGCTTTCCGTACGTATGGAAGTCTGCAGATGTACAGAACGGTGCAGGCCGGTATCCGATGGAGAATCCGGAAGTACAGGCGATTGTGAATCTGCTTTTGGCAAAGAAGAACATCTGCGCATTCCTTGTGTACCACACTGCAACCGGATGCACATTCTATCCGCCGGCATCTCTTTCCCCGGAAGACGCACCGAAGCCGGATATGCAGAGATACATCGACATGTGCAACATGATCAAGGATCAGATTGGATTTGATTACAGTAATTTGAATGACATGTCGGTGCGGGATAAGAGACCGGGATATGGTTCGTTCGATGATTATGCTTATCTGGCGCGTGGTGTCTTTGCTTATGCAATTGAACTCTGGGATTTTGCGACGCAGGCCGATACGCCGATTATTTGGAAACGACCAAAGAATCAGTCCCACGCAGAGTGCAATGCCCGCGAAACCCAAGTTCTGGATTGGCTTCAGAACGCTTCGAAGGAGAATCTGTTTAAACCTTGGACGCCGTTCGAGCATCCGCAGTTCGGTGGAGTTGAAATCGGCGGCCTGGATACAGTACAATCGATGTTAAATCCACCGAAGGATCTGATGATGAAAGAAATCGAAAGGGCGTATGCTTGCCAGCTTCGTCAAATACTGATGCTTCCAAGAATGGAAATTGCTAATACAAAGGCACATCTGCGGGAGGACGGACTTTACGAAATCAGCGCAGACGTGATTAACCGGGGATTTTTCCCGACATATGGTACGGTCAAGGCGAAAATGAACCGTGTTGTGGGGCCGGATATGGCATCGCTGACTGGTGAGGGCGTGGAGGTGATCGGAGATCCGGGGGTGAAACCCATTGATTTTACCGAGGGACGTTCTGTGACCAAAGCAGTATGCGACAACGGAAAATATATGACGTTCGGTGCCGGCCGAAATGTTCAGCATCTCAGCTGGGTTATCCGGAATGACAATGCGAAATGCGTTACCGTACGGGTGTCGAGTGAACGCGGAGGAACGGCAACAGCACAAATCGAGATGGAATAACGGTTGAATAGCGGGGAAGCAGGCGTGAAGATAAGCGCCTGCTGTTCTGCCATGAAGGGTGGGGAAGATAATGGATACTGCAAGAAAAGCATCTATGCAGAGATTTATTCATATTGTGGAGCGCGGTACGAAGTTCATTCCGAGTCCGATTAAGATGTTCCTTTATTTGATTCTGTTTGTGGTAGGAATCAGCACGGCCTTGTATTATGGCGGTGTGGTGCTGAAAGATCCGATGACCGGTGATGCTGCGCAAGCGATGAACCTCCTGTCAAAGGATTTTCTTCAATGGTTTCTGAGCAACATGATCACCAATTATACGGGGTATATGGCGTTCGGCCCGGTTATTGTAATGATGCTGGCGGTGGGAATCTGCGAGGAAAGCGGTGCCATGGAGATGCTGATGCGGAAGGCTACGAGCAGTGTACGGGAGAAGATGGTGCCGCTCCTTATCTGCTTCATCGGCGTGATGAGCAACATTGCGGATAACACTTCTATCTTCGTCATTACGCCGCTCTCCGGCTTTGCGTATCTTGGCATCGGACGAAACCCAACGGCTGGCATGATGACCGCTTATTTGGCGAATACGAGCGGCATGGCGGCAAATTTGCTGCTGTCCAACGCGGACGTGCTGTGTACCGGAGTGACCAATTCCGTACTTCAGCAGATGAATATGGAGGAAATACCGATTACCTCTAACTGGTATTTTATGGCCACTTCCTGCATCGTTATGACAATCTGTTGTTATCTGATCAGTACACGAATCCTCGAACCGGCACTAATGGACAACGAGTTCGGAGAAGCATCTCTTGTGGAACGGAAGGGCGAGGTCACGGCACAAGAGAATCGCGCCCTACGAAATGCGAGTATCGCTTTCATGCTGGCGATTCTGCTGGTAGTCATTGGCATATGGACGGGCATTCTCACAGATGATAGCGGAATTCAGTTCGTCTGGAATAATTTGGTTCCGCTGTGCTTCTTCCTCTTCCTGACATTCGGCATCACCTACGGTGCAAACATCGGAAACATCAAGAAGATGGATGACATTCGAGTCATGGCGATTAAAGCCACCACGCGAATGGCCGGTTACATGGTCCTGGTGTTCATCATGTCCCAATTCACGGCAATCCTGAGCTACTCGAATCTGACCAGACTTCTTGCCATTGCAGGTTCAGATTTTCTGATCCGCGTGAAGTTCACCGGCATCGGTTTGATACTTGTCTTCATGTTGCTATGTGCAGCGGTGAATGTTCTCATGACATCTCAGGTGGCAAAGTGGAGTATCTTCTCACCAATTATCGTGCCAATCTTTGCACGCCTCGGTTGGAGTCCGGCACTTGCACAAGCCGCATTCCGAGTGTCTGACTCTGCCACCAACTGTATGAGCCCCATTTCGCCGTTTCTCTTTATGATGATCGATATCGCCAGAGATACGTTCAAGTGTAAGCACACCAGCACCTCTCAGTGGCTTTCGCTATTGATTCCATCGTGTTTGATTATGTTGGTGGTATGGACTGCACTCTTGGTACTGTGGATTGTGCTGGGAATTCCGCTTGGCCCGGGCGTCTCAGTTTGTATGTAGAATTTGTGCGGGACGGAAAGGGTTGTCGATCGATAGGAATTATCCTCATGAACAAGGCAGCTATTGTCCTGTATCATGCGAACGTACAGTCTCACACTATACCGATAAAGACACCGATAAAGATGCATCTCTATTTTCCGGGGGATGCGTCTTTCGTTCGCATATGCGGAAGATGTAGCTGGAAGAAGTCTACTTTTAGGTAAAAGTAGGTGCGGTCGGGTGTTTGCCTCCGACCGGGCGATGGTACTGCTTCAGAATGAAATCACGAAACATCACAATATCCGGATCGGTGACACGGCGATCCAGATAGATGAGATGGATGTAGCTTTCTGTTATTGGCGGATCCAGTGGAATGGTTCGAATGGAATAATTTTCGCCAATTGATTCCGGATCCAGCCGGACGCCGATGCCTTGAGAAACCGCCTCGTAGGTGCTTTCCAGGTTATTTGTGCGAAGCACGATGTGCGGCGAAATACCGTAGATTTCCTGAAGTCGTTGTTTCTCTGTTGTGCTGAGTTCCTTGCTCTGAAATTCGATGAACGGCATGCGCTCTATCTCTTTCAGGGTCACGCTGTCGTATTTCGCATAAGGCGAATGCTCTGCCACGAGCAACTGCGTGTCTTCCTGGTAGAGGTAGCAATATTGAAGTTTTGGGCGTTCCTGATACTTCATCTTCGGTGACAATGGCAGGATCGCCACATCAATGGTTCCGTCGTAAATCCGATCAAGGAGTTCTTTTGCGGTGCTTGAAGACAACGAGATGTCGATGCAGGCCGTTTGCTGGATGAAATCCAGTACATGCCGGAGAATTCCACGGTCTCGTGCTGTTGGGATCAGCCCCACGTTGAGACGAGATGCATTCTGGCTCTTGAATTTGCCTACTTCCTCAGTTAACTTCTCCCACGCACGCACCATGGGTTCCGCGTAGGCGTAGAAAACCTCTCCGGCTTCGGTAATCGTGACTGTCCGAGTGTTTCGCTCGAAAATTTTAATCCCGAGCTCTTCTTCCAGTTTTCGAACACGCAGCGATACCGCCGATTGACTCAGATACAATTGGCTGGCTGCTTTCGAGAAGCTCTTCAAATCCGCTACCGTGATGGCGCTGATTACTTCGTCCATATCCATAGTAATCTCTCTCTTTGCTAATCCGTTGTAACCCCTAGTATGACAGTATTTTACCAGCTTGTGAAGGATCGCGCAAATGGTAAGATGATAATCGGGATCAGGCGAATCATGTAAAATGGATGCAACCTCTGGATATTCAATCAAGTTATGTAAAACAGATGCAATCTCCGGATATTTAGTAATCATAGCCATCTGCCGCAAAAGCCTCCATCCCCTTCCAATTTCTGCGTCAGCAGCGGGTATACACGCTGCTGGCTGCCTCCCCGGCGAGGGGAAATACAAATCCGTCTCAGATTGGATCTGAGACACCAATTAACCACAACTACTGAATAGGCAGTTACTGACAACCACCTTGACAACGAGCGAATTAAAATAACCACAATTTAAAACTTCTTATTGCGTGACGCAAATAGGAGTTTATATTGCATTTTTAAGATACGTGTGATAAACTTCTATTTGCGTAGCGCAAATAGAAGTTATGGCATGATTTTTTGATATTCTAGAGATATTGCAAGGAGATAAAAATGTCCTTCTATAACGATTATCAGGTTGCGACTGATATAAAACTAGTGCGTGAGATGCGAGGATTATCTAAGTCGCAGTTTGCTAAGCAGCTAAAGATAAATGTTTCAACTGCCAGTAGATGGGAAACGGGAAGTATTGATGTTTCCCACGAGCGATGTGAAGCGGTCTATAATTATGCTTTTCGCCATGGGGTTCTTTTGAATCAGATCAAGGAGCAATTTTACAAGGAAGATCTGCATACAAGTACAGAACGGCTTTTGTTTCATGGTGCGAAAAGAAAAATTTCGGGTAGTATTCGACATGATGCCGGACGGGTAAACAATGATTTTGGAAAGGGGTTTTATTGTGGAGAGAGCCTGATGCAGTCCGCGCTGTTTGTGTCTAATTTTCCGGAATCCTGCATCTATATGCTTGATTTCGATATGGCAGGTCTACATGGTGAGACGTATCACGTGGACACCGAATGGATGCTGACAATCGCTCTATTCCGTGGAAGATTGGAGAAGTACCGAAATAACGCGTATCTTCAGCAATTACATTCCAAAGTGGAAGGAGCGGACTACATTATTGCCCCGATTGCAGACAACAGAATGTATGAGGTAATTGAAGATTACATCAGCGGCGAAATCACTGATGAGCAGTGCAGACACGCGCTGGCGGCGACAGACCTTGGTTTGCAGTTTGTTATGAAATCTCAGACAGCAACAGATAGAGTCGTTGTAAAAGAGCGTTGCTACCTATGTGAAGCGGAGAAACAATACTATCAGGAAATGCGAGATGGCAATCAACGTGCTTCGGCTGACAAAGTAAAGGCCGCGCGCATACAGTATCGCGGAAAAGGGAAATATATCGACGAGGTGTTTGGCGCATGAGATCATTTGACAACGATGGAAAACTTCTCTGTGATATGCAGGCAAAAATTTTTGAGACTTCATTAAACTATCCTGCAAGTTCCCCCATTTTTATCCGCCGCTTTATGAATTCTACCGTGGCCGAAGCAATGGATGATGTTCACTATCTGGATAGAAGTGATAGTCCGGATGCAGTATTTGCTGAGATTGACCGTCAGTATGGGGCAACGAGCTATGGCAAGATTAAGTATAGTGCAAATGAGTTGGATTGGATAGGATATCTGTACCGCTACTGGGCATATACTTATGAATGGTCAAGCAAAAAAATTTACCAAACAGTTAGCGCACGAGAAATGGATAGGCTGTATCAGGTGTATCACACGCTTGATCCGGCTCAGGCAATCGAACGTATTCTGGAAGCGAAAGGTCTTTGTATTCAGACAAATGAAAAAGACGTGAACAGAATTTGCGAAGGGGCTGCCATCCTGCGCCGCATTAGAGAGGAAAGCGCACAATAGTCATATTACACAGCAATAAGACCACACAGCAGACATATCCGTCGGTTGTGTGGTCTTACTGTTCGCAGCGCTTTAAGGAAGACGCCTGCAATTATCGTCGCTTTCAACAATCTCCAAGAATACGCCTCAAACCTCACTCCGCCTTTTCCCGTATTCCATTCAGAAAAGCATCAATCACCTTTGTTGCACTATTGAAAAGGGAATACCGGCACCTTTCCAGAAGCCAGTTATACACCAGCCCTCGCTGCAGCCCGGCAAGCGTGCGGGCAAGCGTATATTCAGACCAGTAGTCCGAAATCTCCCCTGTCCTAATACCTTCACAACACAGCGTTTTCAATATCTTGAAGTATTCACGATCCTCATCTAGGATGTAGCGGTGTCCTTCCGTCATTACTTCGTAGCCGTAGAGCGTGGAAAGAAAATCGCGGTATTCGCTGTTTTCCACTGCCTGTGTGCTATAGAGCAAGAAGTTTCGGAGTTTTTCGATTGCTGTATTGCCATCTGACTGCTTGGAGAGCCAGGTCTTGTAATCATCGTCGAAGAAGCATGCCATTCGGAAGAGGAGATCCTCCTTGGCACGGAAGTGGTGATAGAATGCACCGCGAGAAGTGCCGGAGCGCTGGATGATGTCGTTAATTGTCGCGTTGTCGTAACCTACCTCTTGGAATAATTCCCATGCCGCTTTTAATATTTTCTCCTTTGCGGTATTTCTTGTTGTTCTCATATATCCCCCGCCTACACGTTTTTTCTTTCATTTTAATCAAAAAACAATTCTTTGACTAGAGTCTAAAATAAGCTTTTCTCTTGACCAAATGATAACAACCCAATAAAATAGCATCAAGATACGTGACGGAATACGGAACGCGGTACTATATAGAACAGAAAGGATGGGGGAAATGATAAAACAATTTAGAAGCCCAATTCACTTGAAGAATGATCTAAGCATTTCTTATATGGAACGTGCGATTGAATTCTCAAGATTATTGGGCTTTCAGACAGAAACTGCGACGTTCCCCGTAACTGCTGACGATGAAGGCATCGATGTTCCGGAAACCTATGCAGGATTCTCTTCTTTTTACCGGAAAGAGGAGGAACTGATTCTTCCCGAAGATTATGTTGCATCGTCCGATAGTGCGAGACCGATAATGGACTTCGACTGGCGAAAGAAGCGCGGTCTGGAGGCTCTCTTTGAGAAGGGAGCTTTCCTGCCGGATGAGAATCTGGATCAGCTTCCGGATTCGATGAATTTTCGAATCTATCTGGAGAATCCGAGGCGCTTTCTGCTGGAAGCGGCATGCAACCTGGCGTTCCGGTTCGGCATGGAGACGACAGCCTACGACGGACTGTTGCTGACGGATACACCGGATGACACTGGCAATCTGATTGTTCTAAGAGAAGACGACCGATGTGAGGTTCGTCTGGAGGAGAATGGCGAATATCAGAGGGTCATCATTTCCGGGAACGATGAATCACTGGTTCCATTCATTTCGAGAATCTGTATGACCTTCCCGAAGCTGGGGGCTTTCGATACCTGGAGCGACCGTCTTCAGGAAATCGGGGAAGGGATGAGAATGAATACGCTGGATGGGCAGCTGGCGTATCTCAGGGCTTATGCGAATGATTCGGCGGACGAGATCACTGCTTATGTTGATCCGGATATCGACGGAAGAAGAGGCGAGATCGAGGCGGCTTTCCCAAAGGTGGAATTTGTGAACTACAAGACCGAGCAATTGGTCTACGAGAAGGACTATGCGTTTCCATGGGAAGTCGATGAGATGAAGGATTTGCTGAAGGAAGTATTCATCCCGAATATCAACGAATACAAGAAGTTCAAGTTGCAGGTTGCCGTCAGCGAGGACAAGGAAGTCCGCAGTGCAATCCAAGAGGAACTGAAAGAAACACTTCCGGGCAATGTGGATATCGAGGTTCTCTGTTCCTATAAGCAGGGATATTCCTGGCTGGATGAAGTTGTGATCCCGAATTTGGAAGACCGTGCGAAGGAAGGATGTGCCGCATCACGAGTGACAATTGCCTTCCGGCCTTTCCTGAAACCGGGGCAGACGGATTGGCTGGATGAAGATGGCGCCACGCCTTCTTACAATAACATCAGTGGGAAAGACAATGCCGACCGATGGTATGATTTGCCAATCCGCTACCTGCAGGAGCTGTATCCGATCGAGGATCAGTTTGTGAAGCGACTCGGACTTCATCCGGACAATGTAGAATTTGTGGAATACAAAGGAGACGAGGATGTGACATATGAGGTTACAGCCACATCCGACAGTGGTTATGTGCTCTATGAAGACACATATCGCGCAGAATGCGCCGAGCGTCCATTCCTGGACGCCTACCCCGAAATGGGAATGGTTCATCCGTCTACCGGATACATCAAGCTGTACGATGAGACCGGTTTGCTTCAGCAGGAACGCGTCGTAACCGACGTAGAGAAAATCTGGGATACATACCAGAGCGAGATTCTCCCGGATATTCGCAGCTACGTCGATGAGAAGACCGGCGGCGTGGATCTCGTCAATCAGCAGCCGTTCTTCAACAAGATGGAGATTAATGTAGAGACGAGCGAGCCGAACGAGCGACTTGATTCAAGAGAGGATATCTTCTCTACTTTGGATGGTTTGCACGAGGACATGTACTTTGTCGGCACCGATTATTTCAAGAATTACGGAATGGAGAAGGTCGGACAGATTACGGATGCTCCGGGTCTTATTTTACCGAAGATTCGCAAAGTAAGCGGCAAAGGCGCCTCTATTCACGTTGCGGTATATTCCCAGCAGGCGGATCATCCTTCCATCTGCGCCGGAAACCAGCGAATCGAAGCCGAAGCGGACTATGAAGACATCAATGTCTGGGTCAAATCTCTGGCAATGGAAGAGGGGAAATTAACGGCCCATGTTGCCATCGAGGGCGTATCGGATGCGCTGCCGGAAGCATATGCAGAGCTGATTCAGCTAAAAGTACTTTCCATCTCGACGGAGTTTTCCGGCGTGGACCGGGTGGTCCTGGAGTCCGCGGGAAATTTGTATCGGGCGGACGTGTATCGACCAGAAATGCCGGAGAAGACAGGCTCTATCGAGGAAATCGACATTTCGGAGAACGAGTTGATTGGCTATGAGAAGTACGTCGAGATTATCCAGAAGCTCAAGACAGTACCGGGTATCGATGTATATCGGACGGCAAAATCCTACAAAGGACGAGAAATATACGTCGTGGAGCTGAAACCGGATCGAGAAGGATACGTGTCGAGAACGAAGCGAATCACCAATTATCCGACAGAAATGATTACTTCGAGGCATCATGCGAACGAAGTTTCCAGCACGAATTCTGCATTTATGTTAATTCGGGAATTGCTCACGAATGACAAGTACAAAGACTTGACGGAGAAGATGAATTTCGTGATTTCACCGATGGAGAATGTGGATGGATCTGCCATTCATTACGAACTTCAGAAGGATAATCCGAATTGGAAGCTGCATGTCGCAAGATTTAACTCTCTGGGAAAAGAATTCTACTACGACCACTTCACGAAACATACCATTCATACGGAAGCGATGAGTCTCCGAAGATTGTTCATGAGAATGCTTCCGGATGTCATTGTGGATAATCATGGCGTTCCGAGTCACGAGTGGGAACAGCAGTTTTCCGGATATACATCCCCGTCTTACAAAGGCTTCTGGCTTCCAAGATCTCTCCTGTATGGCTATTTCTATACCATTGACGGAGATGAGTACAAGAGCAATGTAAGCCTGTGCCATAAGATGGAAGATGTCATTGCAGATGCCTTCCTGGATGACGAGGAGATTACCCGAGAGAATCTGATGTGGGCAAGGCAGTTCGAAAAATATGCTCATAACTGGATGCCGAGACTGTTTCCGGCGAATTATTACAAGAACATGATTACCTACTGGATTCCGCATATCTACGATCCGGAACATCGTTATCCATCTGTTCGTTATCCATGGATTCTAAGTGTGGATTACGTCAGCGAGGTAGCGGATGAGACTGCCCAGGGTGAATACCTGCATTCCTGCGCAAGGGCGCATCTGATGCATGACCTGGCAATCATCGACATGCTGATGAACTGCCGGGCGACATATGAAACAAGCTGTGATGTCGGATCCGGAAAGGTGGAACACACCAGGAAACGCCCTGTCATTGTCAGTTAATGTGGAGCATAGAAGTACGTTATATCTGAGTTAAGAAAGAAGTAATATCGAAGGAGGAAATTATGTCGTATTTAGTATTACTTGGAATTTTGATCGTCATCGTCGGATTTGCACTTCGACTCGACTCCATCCTTATTATTGTGGTTGCATCTATTGTTACTGCTTTACTGGGAGGCTTGGGCATATCCGGATTGCTGACGACGTTGGGCACCAGCTTCGTCGCTAACCGAAGTATGGCGATCTTCATCCTGATTATGCTTGTAACCGGTACGCTGGAGAGAAACGGTCTCAAGAATGCTGCAGCACATCTGATTGGCAAGCTGAAACGTGCATCTTCCGGTATGGTTATTGGCGCATACGGAATTATGAGAGGTATCTTTGGTGCATTTAACGTAAGCTTTGGTGGTGTAGCCGGATTCGTACGACCGATCATCATGCCGATGGCCATTGGTGCAATTGAAGCCAAAGGCAAGGAACCGAATGAGAAACATGTGGAGGATCTCAAGGGTATGGCTTCCGGAATGGAGAATATCGCCTGGTTCTACTGCCAGGTACTGTTTGTCGGCGGTTCTGGTGGGCTCCTCGTTCAGTCGACGCTTGCACCTCTTGGATACAATGTAGAACTGTTGGATTTGGCGAAAGTTGAAATCCCGGTAGCCTTGTTCGCCGTTATTGTCGGAATCGTGTACTACTATTTCAAGGATAAGAAACTGAGAAAGAAGTACTACGGAGATGAGAAATAGGGAGGTGCAATATGTCATTCTTTACAAGCGCAGATTTTACTACAGGACAGAAACTGCTTGAAGTCGTATATATTGTAATTGGTCTAATTACCTTGTATGTGGGTGTGAAGAACGCAAAAGATGAATCGAATCCATCCAGAGTAGGAACGGCGATTTTCTGGTGTTCGCTCGCCATCGTACTGGCCTTCGGACGTTGGATTCCGCCAATGGCAGATGGCGCACTGGTTATCATCATGACCATTCCTGCTATTCTTGGCAAGGTCAAGATCGGCAAGTCGGAAGCACCAACCGATGAGGAGATGAAGAGCAACTTCGGTAAGCTGGGAATGAAGATTTTTATCCCGGCGCTCTCTATCGGTGTATTCGCAATTTTGTTCGCTATTTTCCTGCCAAGCATTGGTGCGATCGTTGGCATTGCTTGCGGAATCCTGGTATCGATCATTCTTCTTATGCTGTTCTCGAAAGAAAACACACCGAAAGTATTTCTTGCGGATTCGGAGAGACTGATTTCTGCAGTTGGACCGTTATCCATGCTGCCGATGCTCCTTGCAAGCCTGGGTGCAGTTTTCACTGCTGCCGGTGTGGGAGAAATTATTTCGGCGTTAGTTGGTAAGGTGATCCCTCAGGGCAATGTTAATCTTGGAATTATCGTATTTGCAATCGGGATGATGCTGTTTACGATGATTATGGGTAACGGATTTGCGGCGATTACCGTCATGACCGTTGGAATCGGTGCCCCATTTGTATTGAACTACGGCGCAGATCCGACACTGATTGGAATGGTTGCGTTGACCTGCGGTTATTGCGGCACTCTGTGCACGCCGATGGCTGCGAACTTCAATATCGTTCCTGTTGCTATGCTGGATATGAAGGACAAGTGGGGTGTAATCAAGAATCAGTTTGTTCCGGCTCTGCTCTTACTGGTATTCCAGATTGTATACATGATTCTCTGCAAATAGAATCCTTGGATAATGGAAATAGATAACACAATAATGAAATATTCAGATGCACGAAAGGATCTGATGCGTGGAAATGCGACCATTGTCGCAAAGAATTGGCTTCATCTCCGTCGCAATCATAAGACCCTGATTGTAACGACACCCCAGCATACGGATGAAATTGAAATCATGAGACAGGCTTTTCAGAAGTTTTCTAGACACGTTGAGGTCATGATTCAGGAAGAACAGAGTAAAACATCCGTGTATTACGATGTGCATGAAGATATTTTTAATGGGTATGACATCGTTGTCGGTGCCACAAATTATTCCATCATCACAACGAAGGCGGTGAAGAAACTGATAGCCACCGGTGGTAAGTTCCTATCATTCCCTTGCTGCACCAATGATGGACGTTCAATTCTGGAATACTCATTCCTTCGAATGGACACACAGAAGAGCAAATTCATGTCGAAAATCATCAAAAGATATATAGACAATGCGGAATCTATATGTGTGACAACACAGAATGGAACGAATCTTCGATTCTATAAACGAAATCGGGAAGCGGGCTTCTTCAATGGTGAAATCTGGACTAGTAAAGGTTTCTCGTCTTCTTCTATTGAACTGTATGTGCCAATAGAAGAAACGGAAACGGAAGGTTGTATGCATGTCGATGGATCTCTTGGCTATATTGGCCGTGTGGATGAACCGTTCATGATGCAAATTCACCAAGGGCGGATTACAGATATTGAAGAAACCAAAGATGGAAAGCGATTGATCGATTACATCGATAGTTTCTGTGATGAGAATATGCGCGTTTCCAGCGAACTCGGAATCGGACTGAACTCTCTATCTTGTTGTTCCGGAAACTGCTATATCGAGGATGAATCGTCATATGGAACTTTCCATATTGGATTCGGCCGAAATCTTGCACTGGGCGGCGTACAAGAGGCATGTGGACATTTCGATATTGTGTCAATGTATCCGGATATCTTTGCAGATAATCGTCAATTGATGTCCAAAGGAAGGATTATTGTCCCGGTACCTCAGGTATATTAGGTGCGCAATAAATAAGTGTGAATCTTATTCACAAGAGAAACGCTAATAATTATTTAACTCCAAAGGGAACATGTCTGGTTCTATCTCGATTGTATAAGGAGGCGGTTATGAAAATTCTATTAACTGGGTTTGACCCGTTTGGTGGCGAAAGCATTAATCCCGCATATGAAGCGGTGAAGCTTCTCCCGAATCGGATTGGCAATGTAGATATTCTGAAACAGGAAGTTCCGACGGTCTACGGAAGAGATGAGGAGGTTCTGGAGACAGCAATCGAGGAATTTCATCCAGATGCCGTTATCTGCGTTGGACAAGCAGGCGGAAGAAATGGAGTCACCATCGAGAAGGTGGCAATTAACCTGATGGAGGCTCGTATTCCGGACAATGATGGGAATCAGCCAGTGGATGAACCGATTAAACAGGACGGAGAGAATGCATACTTTACCACACTGCCAATCAAGGAGATGGTGAAGAAAATGTGTGAGTCTGGTATCCCAACATCGATTTCTTACACAGCAGGAACTTTCGTTTGCAATGATTTGATGTATCGCCTGCTGTATCTTGCCGATAAGAAATATCCATCAATCCGGATGGGCGGATTTATTCACGTGCCGTTCCTTCCGGAGCAGACCGTTTCCATCAAAGGCGGTGCACCAAGCATGTCAGCCGAAACGATTGCAAAAGGACTCGAAATCGCTGTTAACGTTGTGGTGAATAATTTGAACGGCAAAGGCGAGGACGTTTCCGATGCGATGGGAGAAACGCACTAGCCTTCTAAGATGGACAGGTTCTGAAGCGTGCGAACACAGTGGACGTGAAAAAGATGAATGAATATTGCGTGAAGAGCTCGGATGGTGATTACAACCATCCGGGCTCTTTGCGTCTTCCGGCTATTTTGAATCACCGATTTATTCGAATCCTGAATAAGCTTATATCAGTAATCATAGCCATCTGCTACGAAAGTCTCCATCCCCATTCAATAACGCCTCAATCACCTTCCTGACTGATCCAGAGGAGATGTTTGGCATTTCTTTTAGAGAAAGTCGATTGAAAGTATTCATTGAATACTTTATAATGATATATATGTACAGGAGGGCGATTATGGAAGTGAAAGAAATAAGAAACCTAACCGGGTTGTCTCAGAGGGCTTTTGCAGAGAAATATAAGATTCCTTTGCAGACTCTAAAACAGTGGGAATCTCACAAAGAGAGCAAATCATATAGAAAACCCCCGGAATACATTAAGTTTCTTCTGGGAGAAGTGGTGCAGATGTCTCTTCGCGAGGATGTAGAACATAATAATTACAATAACCAGAGGGAGTTCGAAAGGGACAAGGTGCAATCTGCGAGAATTAATCATACGATTCGTACGGCGAAAGATTCCCGAGGAAATGCCAGATTGTGGCTGCGGTATATAGCAAAACACTTCGAGAATCACTCGAGGCAGCTTACATCTTCCGAATTACGATATCTTCTCGGATGCGATGACCTGACAATGTTTCAGAAGTGTGCATTGAAACGCGCATACCAGAGTGACACTCCCACTCATCAATATGTTGTGAAACTGAGTCAACCATGCGACACATCCTATGTGACGAAGCTGTTAGAAAGGAGCCTGAGAAATGCTGAATAATGAATATGAGGTCTTCAAGGCTTTAAACAATGAACTTGAAGCATCTGATATCAGTCTGGAAATAATATGTGTAGGCGGCTTTGTTTTGAGTCATTATGGATTGAAGGAGACATTGGATATTGATGGCTTCTATAAGAGAACAAAAGAAATTGATGAAATAATATATCGCGTCGGGGAGAAATTCGGGATTAATACCGACGAAGAGGCCTGGTTAAACAGTTCCGTTCAAAGCATGAATTCAGCTCCCGAGGGATCTATTTGTGACACATTATATGAATTTTCAAACCTAAGGGTTTTGATGGCTCCGCTGGATTACATTGCCGGAATGAAATTGCAAAGCGGCAGAGAAAAGGATATTGAAGACATCGCTCTAATAGTACGAAAGGAGAATCTTGAGAATCCTATACAATTTATCAAATCTCTTCGGGAAAAATACGGATTCGAGGGAATCGACATATCCCTAATTCTCACCGCTTATGGCAAAGCTTATGGATTTGAGTGGTTGGAAGATTATTATCGGCAGCATGAAGACGAATTGATACAGATCATGTAGGAAAGTGCGTGTAAATGGCATAATAAAACCAGTAATCATATAAAGAGATCTGAAGAATGTATAAGGACATCTGTTCTGACGCAAAGACGTTGAGTCAAGTCCATATTTGTGTGTAAATTGCCTTTAGGTATTTTATGCTTGATGAAGTCGTGTGATATGTCGGCTGCCCTTAGCAGCATGCACTTGCGAGTCTGAAGGTCTCGGCTACGAAAACCATTTCGGCTATCCGTACGTTCCTCAGATCGTTCGTACGGAGCTGCTTGGATCTGATCCTGAGATTCAGCTCTAAGGATGCTGTTTAGGGTATTCTGAAGCAATACGCGAAAGGCATCCTCGCGATTGTTTGAAAGTAATTGTAGAATTTCATCCTGATTCAAGGTAATATTGAGTTGAGCCATTAGTATCTCCTTTCTTGGTAATATGTTTTTTTGGTAATTCACATTATACCTAAAGGTTTAACTCTTGGCTCTTTTATTTTCGAATTTACACCATTATATGGGCATTACCCAGCTGCTGCTATTCAGTAAGGCCTGCTCTGATAATCAAAAACGCTCCACACTGTGGAGCGAATTGAAAGGACACTGTTATGGGCGAAATTGTTAAACGAGAAGACTTGCCAATTGAACAGCAGTCGGAAGAGGCATATCTCTCCATCCGGGACTATGTCATTGATGCACAGAAACAGGTGTATTCTGCTGTAAATGCTGCAATGGTGACGGCATACTGGAACATTGGCAAATCGATATATGAAGTTTGCGGAGAGAGCGACCGTGCTGCTTATGGGAAGCAGGTCTTAAAATATATCTCCGAGCGTTTGACAGCGGAATTTGGAAAAGGCTTTAGCATTCAGGGACTTCGTAATATGCGGCAGTTTTACCTTGCGTTTCCAAAACGCTCCACGCTGAGGAGCGAATTAAGCTGGTCTCACTATCGTCTGCTTATGCGAGTTGAAGATGAAGATGCCAGGGCTTTTTATGCTGATGAAGCTGTAAAGTCTGGCTGGAGTGTCCGTCAGCTTCAAAGGCAGATAAATACCATGTTCTACCACAGGATACTTGCGAGCAAGGATAAAGAGAGTGTGGCAGCGGAAATTCAGACCACGGTTCCTAAGCCGGAATACGAAAAGATCATCAAAGATCCGTATGTGCTGGAATTTCTTGACCTTCCGCAGAATGAGCATTTTTATGAGTCGGAGCTGGAACAGGCATTGATTGACCATTTGCAGAAGTTCCTTCTGGAGCTCGGGCGTGGCTTCTCGTTCGTTGCCAGACAGAAGCACTTCAACATTGACGGGCGGCATTTCTATATCGACCTCGTCTTTTACAACTACATCCTGAAGTGCTTTGTATTGATCGACCTTAAGACCGAAGATCTGACACATCAGGATGTCGGACAGATGCAGATGTATGTGAACTACTACACCAGAGAGCTTATGAACGAAGGGGACAATCCGCCAATCGGCATTCTTCTCTGTGCAGACAAGAGCGACACGCTTGTCCGCTATACTTTGCCGGAGGATAACACACAGATTTATGCAGCTAAGTATATGCCGTACATGCCTACAGAAGAAGAACTCAAGCGTGAACTTAAACTTGATGAGTTTGAGAAGCTGGATTCGGAAGATGAGTAGGAGTCGGAGGCATTGCGCTCGGATTGATAAATGTGGAGAGGACTACGCACCTTTTAATTATCCTCACACCTTTTAATTATTTCGCAGAAGTCAGGGAAAGGAGGCTCGGAATTTACATGGCTACAGCAGCGGCTTACAGACAGATTCGCACGATGCGGCGATATACCGGAAGAAGCACATCCCTCGGAAGTGCCGTAAATACGGGCTTTCAGGGCACTTCGCACCCAGTGTTACACAGAAGCCTTCGTATCAAAGACGGCGTTAAGATTGAAATGAAAACCATGAGCTTGATAGAATTAAGAGATATGCACCCACAACAGAATATCCGCAGAACCGCTTGATATAAGACTTTTTGGAACATGAGGTTTCAGAGGTCTTTTTTATTTTGCCTGAAAGTAGCTGACCATGCTTTCGGCAGAAGTAAAGTCGGGGGCAGCGGGTGTGTGCATACCTGTTAAATTATTGCTGACAGGAAAGTATGCTTTGAACGATGTCCCACAGGACAATATTTTAAAGGGTGCACCCACCGAATTTTGCAGATAGTACTTGACTTTGCGGGGATTCAGAGCAACTACTAAGTAACACCGGGAGGTGACGTTAATGGATTTAGAAAGAGAAGTCGAGTACCGGATGGCAAAGTGGGTATTCGCAAATCTATATCATTGGGGTGAGGTCGATGGGGAGAATTACCATCTGTTGCTTAACAGGCTCTTGGAGGATTGCGACCCGCCGATGAAATCAATTGAGGAAAGGTTTGATATGAGTGAAAGAGAAGAAAATAACCAAGGTAGAGAATCTGCCAGTCTTGCCGATCATGGAGCAGATAAAGGCAAAGACTAAGCGTGTGGCAGTTTATGCCAGAGTGTCCACAGACCATTTGGAACAGCAGACCAGCCTTGAGGTCATATGATGCCCGATCATGTCCACCTCGTGCTAAGTATTCCGCCGAAGATAAGTGTTTCAAGTTTTATGGGATATCTAAAAGGGAAAAGTGCACTGATGATGTTTGATAAGCATGCAAACCTAAAATATAAGTACGGGAATCGACACTTTTGGGCAGAAGGATATTATGTAAGTACAGTGGAGCTAAATGAGGCTACGATTCGTAAATATGTAAGAGAAGAGGAAAAACATGATATCGCCCTAGATAAATTAAGTGTGAAAGAATACGAAGATCCATTCAAGCGATAGGTAAAACCCCTTGGGTGGTGGCCAAAGTGGCAAAGGCAATGTAGCTTGAACGAAGTAAAAGCTAGCGCCTTGAGACGCTAGCCGGTATTCCGTGGGCTTATAGCCCTAGAGCAAACCACCCTTTGGAAGGGTGGTTTTGATTGAGCAGAAAATCGGCAATCATATCATATAAACAGATCTGAAGAATGTATAAGGACATCTGTTCTGACGCAAAGACGTTGGGACAAGATGTCTTTTTTCTTGTTTTGAGATTATATAATTCCGAACTTGAATTCGGTATAGCATTCCAAATAGAATGGAGATGGATAATATCAGCGTGCTTGGATCAATAGTTGCGATGAAAGAATTCGAGGTGGCAACATTCTAATGGTGGAAAAGGGGTTTATCCGAATAACATTAAGAATTCCAAACGATGCCAAAAAATCTACGAGGGATAAATTGTGTTAAAGTCATACATCATGTGGCCCCTCACTGTTGTGGTAATGTTGGTGATCGTAGCGCTTTGTTTTCGAACATCGTATTTTCGAGAATCAAGTTTTGAAGTGCCTGAAAATGCCGCATACGTGGTTCTCTATTCGACGGGAGAGGGGAGCAAAGAAAAGACGGAAGTACATTACTTAGACGGAAATGGCCAATCCATTACCCATAATATCGTGAATAATGTTACTTCAAACGAGGCGTTGTCATGGAACGAGACGCAAAAGGAATACAATTTGTTTTCGCATGATGCTATATATTTTTATGTTTATGGTGCTCAGAGTACGAAAATGATGAATCAGGAAATGATGAAAGAATATAAGTTTGCATCGGAAGATGGAAATGATACGGTCTACAACTCTGGCTATATCAAAAGAATAAACATGTATTATAAAAGCATTCCGCACGGTCTTTCCTATGCGGAGAAAGAATACAGAACGTTCGATCTGATAACTTTATATAACAATAATAGAATCACGAACATCAGAATTTCAGAAGGTGCGACTGTATCGGTCAACCAAAAGACGGGATTTATTTATGCATTGGAGCGTGAGAATAAGGAAATGCTGGCGTGTCAGGTTATACAATACGACGACGCAAAGAAAGAGTTTAAAACAGAAGTTAGCATGCTCGATTTAAGTAATTTCTATGACCAACACGTTCAAGATGATTCTGTTGTTACACTAGAGAAAGCAGTGATATATGATGATATCCTCTATCAGGTGATTGGTGTAGGAGAAGAAAATACTGAGACTTATCTGGCGGAAATATTGATTACAGACAACGGAAAAGAATTAACATACGCAGGTGCAGTGCGAATGGATCTAGAGCCAGATGAGAGTATTCCGTATGACGTACCTGTGATCTGCTCTGGGAGGAAGATTTTCTACTATTCCCTTATCAAACCTAACAGAATTATTACTTTTAATATTGAGCAAAAGACATTTGATTACTGTCCGTTATTGCTGCAGGATGAGAAGGAGTATGAGTTAGATTATACTCTGAGGGTTATTGATAAGAATCTATATGCTCTAAAAATAGACACGGAGAATAACAAGTATTCCATTTTTATTATCGATAATAAAGGAAAGAAAAAAAGACTGGTATATGGCAAGCTTCCTAAGAGCAGAATTCGTTCGAGTTATTGGATTTCTGATTTTTATGTCATACAGCAGGAATCAAAGTAGGATATGAACGAATACGGATTCACGAAAAGTCTCTGAAAGTGGAGCGGGTTACGATATGAGGGAGGAATATCGACGGAAAAACATAGAATACGAAGCACGAGAAAATAAGGAGGAACACAGCGATGGCTTTATGGAAAATTGTCGGAGCACTGGCATTGATGGCGATATTGGCGGCAGGAGTAGTTCTGTTTGCTTACAACAATTTTGATGAAACAGCAGATGGCGACAGAATTATATCAGAGGCGGATGTAAGAAATGAGAAGTTTGGGTAATGTTAAAAACAGGGGACCGGCAGAGATGCCGGTCCCCGTTATGTGTGCCACGAAGTGTGATTGTTTTCAACGTCTTTATCCCTGTAGAAGTTGCTGAATACTTATGATGTCATGAAAGACGATGTGAAGTCGCGGCACAGAACCTAATCTAATTCTCCTGTGCTTCTTCCGGCTCTTTGTCCTTGTTGTAGTTGTTGGCTGGGCAGCCGAACTTGTTGGCAACGATGCTGGTTACAATCGGACAGAGGATCGCGGTCACGATAACTGCGGTAGCAACAGCAGCGGTGGCAGCCTCGACCTGACCGGCGAGTTCCGGAGCTGCCTCAGCAAGAATTGCCGGGGTAGCGACAGCATTTCCTGCTGTGGTACAGATCGCTGCGCCTGCATATCCC
This sequence comes from Acutalibacteraceae bacterium, assembly GCA_963656785.1. GTDB lineage: Bacteria > Bacillota > Clostridia > Peptostreptococcales > Anaerovoracaceae > Mogibacterium_A. The sequence goes on from CAVKJB010000002.1 coordinate 79,328, forward strand.
GGACGCTTCAGGATGAACTTGTCGGCCGGAATGGTGAACAGCGCGGTCAGACCGACGGTCAGAAGACCGAGGAAGATTCCGACAGCACCACCGGTGAAGATGTTCTTCAGGTTCAAGCCGGTTCCGAGACAGAATGCCAGGAAAGGCAGCAGGAAGATGATTCCGGTATTCAGGAACTCCTTGATATCTTTATCGAGGTTGCCGAGAACAATACCGACAATCAGCGTTCCGACGGATGCGATCAGAGACATGTAGTCAAAGCTTGCCAGTCCGGCAAGGCCCATGCCGAGAAGAGTCAGGAACGGACCGTCGTTAATACCGAGGAGGGACTGTGCGCCCAAGTCATCTGCATCTCCGAAGTTGGTCATCAGCCCGAGATACATACCGCCGTTACTGTTGGTTACGGCAGCGAGTAACATTAGAGGTGTGATGCCGAGCACGCCGGATGCCCCGAAAATGTGGGACACAAGAAGTGTCGGGACGAAACCGGCAAGGAACTTTGCAATCAGGAGTACTGCACCGCGCTTTAGCGGTTCTCCGATTTTGGTGACAGTAATCTGAGCACCTACGCACATCAAGCTGGCGCCAATGAATGAGCTGGCACCGGTCTTAAATGTTGCGGTCGTCATTCCGCCGATGTCCAGCAAATCCGGAATCAGCAGGTTGCAAAGTGCGCCAAGGAAAAGCGGAACGACCATCAATCCGCCCGGGATTTTCTGGATTGTTTTTAGAATTTTCATATTTTTCCTCTCTTTCTGCTATTCAGTATTCTGAAATAGGTAATAATTCTGTAGGTTTGTGTTGTTCTTCGTGCGCAAGCCTCTAGGTATAACTGAAGTTCTGGTTGATGCCCATTTCGCAGGCCCCGTTAATCTCGCTCTTCGTCTGCTCCCCATTGGCATAATCCAGAATGCGCCCCAGCATATCCTCGCCCAATTCGGTGAAGGATTTGGCACCGGAGATGCTGTCACTGGTATCGTAGTCGATAAAATCCTCGAGCCAGAGTGCGGCATCGTGATTTCCGGTGATCTTGACAACCGGAGCAATCGGATTTCCGATCGGATTTCCGCGCCCGGTCGTGAATGCAACAATCTGGGAACCTGCTGCGACAAGCGCTACGGTGTTAACCACGTCGTAAGCGGTTGCATTGATGAAGAAAAGACCCTTCTTATCAATAATCTTGCCGTATTCGTAGCAGTCATCAAACGGATGGCTGCCGCTTTTGTGGATACAGCCCAAGGATTTCTCAGCGAGTGTGGTGAGTCCGCCGGCTTTGTTTCCCGGAGACGGATTGCTGTCCCGGACATTCTCACCGGATTCATTGAACCGATCCTGCTCCCATTTCACGATAGCGTCGTAGAGCTTCTGCCCGATAACCTCGTTTTTTCCGCGAGCCTTCATAATATGCTCGGCCCCGATTGCTTCGGCTGTCTCGCTCATGATGGCGGTGCCGCCGGCTTCGATGATAGTATCGGTTACTTTACCCAGAACGGTGTTGCTGGAAAATCCGGATGTCGGATCAGAGCCACCACATTCCAGCCCCAGCGTAAGTTCGGAAAGATCCACTTCCTCGCGCTGACATTGTGCCGCCTCGCGTACGAGCTGCTCGGCAATGGCGCAGCCCTTCTCGACGGTGCGTCTGATCCCGCCTTCCTTCTGGATGCAGATGTAATGAACCGGTTTGTCGGTCTTCTCACGGATGGCATGAAGATAGCTGTCCTCTACGAGAAATTCGCATCCCAGGCCAACGATCAGTGCACCGTAGACATTGCCGTTTGCGATCATACCGGAAAGTATGTCCAACGTTACGGCCATGTCCTTGTGATTCTGTCCGCATCCATTTGGATTGTGCAGTAGTGCGTTTTCATTCCCGCCTTGCAACATTTCTGTCATCATGCGTATAATAGATTTATGAAACTTCGACGGGAGGGGCCAGCATGAATCATCCGCTCTACATGAGTTATCTGGAAACAGCAGAATTCGTCCACGCGCAGCTTCAGGAGAATCCGGTGCTGAAGGCCGGCCTCTGGGAGAGAAGTCCCTGGTCGGATCGCATCGTGAGGTATGGCAAATCCCGTTATGAGGCTTTCCGGAACCTGGAACTCTTCCGGACATATACGGGTAAAAACACATTTGATTTTACCCGATGGGCATCCGGGGAAGCGAACCTACGGAGACATCTTCTGGGGCAGCTGGAGAATTCCGGGTTGGAGGGAAGCGCCTACATAGCTTGCAAATACCTGATTCGGGAGACGGATAACCGAGGATACCTGCGTTATGATCCGGCAGAGGCGGAACGTCTTTGCCATGCGAACCCCTGGGAAGTGGAACTCGCGGAAGGCATGCTTCAGGCGATGGACCCGCCGGGTGTGGGAACGGAGAGCCGGGAAGCGTGTTTGCGAAAGCAGCAGGAGGAAGGCGTTCCGGAGGTGCCAAAACCGGGGACTCGTTACACCGACCGCGCGATGAGCGCGTACGTGGTGCCGGACGTGCTGATTCGCAGCTGGAACGGGCAGGCGCAGGTGATGCTCAATGGGACCGGATGTGAACTGCCGGTGGTGGATAATCGGTATCGTGCTCTGATTCCGGATATTGCAGAGGATCGCGGGAGGATGCAGTATCTGTCACAGTGTTACGAAGATGGGGCGTGGGTGGTCCGGGCGCTGGAGAACAGGATGCGCGTCCTCTGGATACTGGGTGAAGCGATGGCCTCGTGCAACCGGAACTTCTTCACCGGTAGAAGTCGTGTGCCGCAGGAGGTGACACTTCTTCGGCTCTACTCGAAGACGGGGATCGCACCCAATCACCTGTGTGAGGTGATTCCGGGTAAATACATCCAGTATGGCGGACAGATTTATTCCATGGAATACTTCCTGGCGTAGCCGTGCAAATTCAGATGGAAAAGCCCACAGAAAATCTGATTTTCCCCTTGCATCTTTCGTGGTCAATTTGTACAATTAACGTGTATGGAGTTTTCTGTACACAGGAATGATATTCCAATTTGCCACGTGTATTATGCATAAGACCACCCCCAGGATACTAGCTCGGCATCTGGCAAGTTTGAATATGTAGTATCCCATGAGATCCTCTCATGGGATGTTTTTATGTATAAAGAAAACACCCGTGTTATGATATGCTCCCCCGAAGTAGACACTGAAAAAAATAAATCAGTGGACTTCAGGGGGGGTGAATCATTGGAAACCCATGTTCTAGCGGTTGTTATTTTTTTACAAAATGGAATTTTTTAATAAAGAATCGTTGCGCACCCCTACCTGCTATGATAGAATTACGGTGTTCGGAGGACGGTATGAATGACGTGCTTCGGACTCAAAGAGATAATGATATTGTAGGTAAACAGGTAAAGGAGAAGAAACATGATTGCAAAGAGCATGGAGCCGTTCCTCGCCGGAAGCTCGGTAATTAGAGCAATGTTCGAGGAAGGCAAGAAGATGGCGAAGGTATACGGTGCGGAGAATGTCTATGACTTCAGCGTAGGAAACCCGGGCCTGAATCCGCCGCAGGAAGTGTACGATGCCATCAACGATATCAACAATAACATGGATCCGCATGTGGTACACGGATACATGGCAAATGCCGGCTATGAGAGCACCAGACAGGCTGTTGCAGACAATCTGAATAAGCGCTATGGCGCAGACTTCGGTGTGAACAACATCATCATGACCGTAGGTGCAGGTTCGGCACTCAACGTTATCATGAAGACTGTTTTTGACCCGGGAGACAAGCAGATCGTATTCGCTCCTTATTTCGTGGAGTATGCGAACTGGGCACGCAACTACGGTGCGGAGACCATCGTTGTTGCTCCGAACGAAGCCAACGGTTTCGAGCCGGATCCGGAAGCACTCAAGGCAGCACTGGATCCGAAGGTGAAGATTGTTATCATCAACAACCCGAACAACCCGACCGGTGCGATTTACTCCAAGGAGACCATTCAAGCTATCGCAGATGTATTGAAGGAAGCCGAGAAGGAATACGGACATCCGATTTACATCCTGTCCGACGAGCCTTATAGAGAACTCGTATACGTGGACAAGGAAGTTCCGTACATCCCGGATTTCTACGACAACACTTTGATCGCTTATTCCTGGTCGAAGTCTCTGTCCCTGCCGGGAGACAGAATCGGATACATTGCTATCCCGAAGGCATCTGATAATTCGCAGGAATTCTTCGACGCCGCAGTCGTTGCAAACCGCGTATGCGGAGATACCAACGCCCCGTCCCTGATGCAGCTGGTAGTAGAGAGATGCATGGACGCGCAGGTTGATATTCCTTACTATGACAAGAATGCAAAAGACCTGTACAAGATCGTAACCGACGCCGGCTTCACTGCGCTGGTTCCGCAGGGCGCATTCTACCTCTGGGTGAAGTCTCCGGTAGAAGACGAGAAGGAACTGGTTGCAGCAGCGAAGGACGAGAGAATTCTGCTGGTACCGGGAAGCGCCTTTGCTTGCCCTGGATATGTAAGACTTTCCTTCTGCATCTCCAACGAGACGATTCAGAGATCCGCAGAGTCCTTTGCGAAGCTGGGAAAGAAGTATTTCGGCTAGACTATTGATTCCACACGTTCGTACCACCGGACGCGAAATAGGGAGGCGTGTACCTCCCTTCCCCATGGATTCACGAAGCTTAATGTGACGATTGGAATGTAAGCTGAACGGCGATATATTAGCTGCAAAAGTATTCTGAAAGAACTTTTGGCGGCTAATATATCGCCGTTCTTCACGCTAACAAAATATCGCCATTATCCCAACAAACTCGGGGAATTGTGGTATGATAGACGTGATTTTTAACACAAAAGGAGACGAACATGGAGAGAATTGCAAGTTTTAGCGTGAATCACGACACCTTGGAGAAGGGAATGTACATCTCGCGGATCGATGGCGACATTGTCACTTACGACATTCGCATGAAGAAACCGAACGCCGGCGATTACCTGACGAACGGTGCGATGCATACCTTCGAGCACCTGTTTGCGACGTACGCACGGAACAGCGAGCTGTCGGATTCGGTGATCTACGTGGGACCGATGGGCTGCCGGACAGGTTTTTATTTCCTGGTTCGGAATACCATGAGCCATGAGGCGGCGATTCATCTGGTGAAAGAATCCTTCGCTTTTGTCCGAGATTTCCAGGGGGAGATTCCGGGGGCGCAGCACAATGAATGCGGGAATTATAAAGAGCACGATCTACCGGGTGCGAAGGCGGCTGCGACAGACATGCTGGAGGTCCTCCGAGACTGGAATGAAGAAAGGCTGGATTACAATTATGGCAAATAGTACGAACAAACCGATCGGTGTCATCTGCGCGATGGAGTCGGAACTGAACGATCTCCTGCAGAATCTGGAAGACCGCAAGGACGTCACACATTACGGATATACCTTCTACGAAGGACATTTCTCCGGCACCCCGGCAGTGCTGGTACAGTGCGGTATCGGCAAGGTAAATGCGGCGCGCGGGACCCAAATGCTGCTGGATTACTTCGAGCCGGTATGCGTGGTGAACAGCGGAATTGCCGGCGGAACTGCACCGGGGCTGTCGGTGGGCGATGTGGTGATCGGAACGGATCTGGTGCAGCATGATTTCGACGCCACAGGCTGCGGCTATGTGGTCGGGTACATGTTCACCGGAGAGGACGGAAGCAAACCAACGCTCTACACTGCGGACCCGAAACTGGTAGACGCACTGGAGGCTTCTGCGAAGCAGGCGGCTCCGGAGAGAGGTGTCCATCGCGGCCGGATTGCCACCGGCGACCAGTTCATCTCGAGTACGGAGCAGAAACAGCGGATTCTTTCGCTTTTCAGCGCAACCTGTGCGGAGATGGAAAGCGGTGCGATTGCGCAGACTTGCCAGTGTGCCTCGGTGCCTTTCGGCATCCTTCGCGTGGTATCGGATCTGGCCGATGGATCGGCATCGGAATCCTTCGAGACATTCGAGAAGGAAACGGCGGATCTGTCCGCAGCCATTTTGCTGAACTTCCTGCACGGCGCGGGGCGTGCTTAGAAATGAAATGCGTGGCGTATCATTGACGGAGAGCGCGGTGCTATCGGCACTTTCTTTTCCGTGCGTGCCGGTTGCCTGCATCACATAAAACAGTACTTCCGATCGAAATGGAACAGAACGGCGAATCGAAAGAGTGAGCTATAGTCTGAATCTATAGCTCACTCTTTATTTTTCGACATTGACGGTAAAAGGAAGTCGCGGTATTATAATGCTACCAACCAACCTAATGGGTAGGCAAATCCGTACAGCCTCGATGACAAACACATCACGCAGGCTGCATGCAAGGGAACTGAATCGAAGAAAGGCGTTCAGGAACAGACGGAATTGTCCCGACCGGATAGGAAGAAGGATACGAAGTATTCCCTTTGCGGTTGGTGACAATAAGAACCGAAGGAGACACATCATGAGCAAACAGTATTGGGAGAAACTCGTCAGAGCGAATTACAGATTTGGACGAATGTGCCGGACACCTAGGACAGAGACGTGTTGCTGCCGCTAGGCGGCAGATATTTTTACAGGAATTAGAGATAGAAGATAAGGAGAAATCATCATGGCAAAGAATAATTATAGATTTGAGACATTACAGCTTCATGTAGGACAGGAACAGCCGGATCCGGCGAGCGACGCAAGAGCGGTTCCGATCTATGCGACCACATCCTATGTATTCCATAACAGCCAGCATGCGGCAGACAGATTCGGCCTGGCAGACGCCGGCAACATCTATGGCAGACTGACAAATTCTACGCAGGGCGTCTTCGAGGACCGAATCGCTGCGCTGGAAGGCGGCGTAGCCGGCCTGGCACTGGCATCCGGTGCGGCGGCAATCACGTACACCATTCAGGCATTGGCGAAGCAGGGTGAACACATTGTGGCACAGAAAACCATCTATGGCGGAAGCGTTAACCTGCTGGAACACACGTTGCCGCTGTACGGCATCGAGACTTCACTGGTAGATGTTCACAAGCCGGATGAGGTAGAAGGTGCGATTCAGCCAAATACCAAGGCAATCTATATCGAGACATTAGGTAACCCGAACAGCGATATTCCGGACATTGAGGCAATTGCGGCAATTGCACACAAGCACGGTCTGCCACTGGTCATCGACAACACATTCGGCACGCCGTATCTGATTCGCCCGATCGAACACGGTGCGGATATCGTGGTACACTCCGCGACGAAGTTCATCGGAGGACACGGAACCACGTTAGGCGGCGTCATTGTGGATGGCGGTACCTTCGACTGGGCGGCTTCAGGTCGCTATCCGTGGATCTCGGAACCGAACCCAAGCTACCATGGTGTGAAGTTCACAGAAGCCGCAGGTCCGGCCGCATTCGCAACCTACATTCGCGCGATTCTGCTTCGCGATACGGGTGCAACGATTTCTCCGTTTGCAGCGTTCTTTCTTCTGCAGGGAACCGAGACACTGTCTCTTCGCATTGAGAGACACGTGGAGAATACGAAAAAAGTTGTTGATTATCTGCTGAACCACCCGAAGGTAGAGAAGGTCAGCCACCCATCTCTTCCGGATCATCCGGATCATGAGCTTTACGAGAAATACTTCCCGAATGGCGGCGCGTCCATCTTCACGTTCCGGATTAAAGGCGGTAAGGAAGAGGCTTTCCGATTCATCGATAACCTCGAGATCTTCTCGCTGCTGGCAAACGTGGCAGACGTGAAATCCCTCGTCATCCACCCGGCAACCACCACGCATTCCCAGATGACGGAAGCGGAGCTGGAAGATGCAGGAATCACGCAGAATACCATTCGACTGTCCATTGGCACGGAGCACATCGATGACATCATTGCGGATCTCGAGAAGGGATTCTCTGCAGTATAGAGATACGTCAGCTTTGTTTCGCGATGACGCGGATGAGACAGGGGAATTCAGTCACAATATCGTGAAATACAACAAGATAATGACACCTGTTTTGTAAAAAGGGTTAAAAGAATGATGGGGGAGGTTGAATTCACCGGCCTTCCCCATTACAATAAGGATTGGAAATTAAAGAAACAGACACTGAAGAAATCAAGAAGAACCGAGAAATTGAGAAGAATCTGCGAACCGCTGAACGAGATGAATCGGAGTGACGGAAAGACGGGAAATCGAGGACTCGGAATTTCAGAAAGGAATGATATCATGGCTAAAATATATACATCTGCGGATCAGTTGGTTGGCGGTACGCCGCTTCTGGAGCTGACGAACATCGAGAAAAAGCTCGGATTGAAGGCAAAAATTCTGGCGAAGCTGGAATATCTGAACCCGGCAGGTTCGGTCAAGGATCGTGTTGCGAAGAGAATGATTGAAGATGCCGAGGCAAGCGGCGATCTCAAGGAAGGATCGGTGATTATCGAACCGACTTCCGGAAATACCGGTATCGGTCTGGCTTCCATCGCAGCGGCGAAGGGATATCGAACCATCATTGTGATGCCGGAGACCATGTCGGTGGAGCGTCGTCAGCTGATGAAGGCGTACGGAGCGGAACTCGTTCTGTCCGACGGTTCCAAGGGCATGACCGGTGCCATCGAGAAGGCCAATGAGCTGGCTAAAGAAATCCCGGGAAGCTTCGTTCCGGGTCAGTTCGTCAATCCATCCAACCCGGCAGCTCACAGGGAGACGACCGGTCCGGAAATTTACGAAGACACGGACGGCGGAGTGGATTACTTCGTTGCAGGTGTTGGTACCGGCGGTACCGTTACCGGCGTAGGCGAATATCTCAAGAGCAAGAAACCGGAGGTCAAGATCATTGCTGTGGAACCGGCAACTTCTGCTGTCCTTTCCACAGGAGTAGCAGGTGCACACAAGATTCAGGGCATTGGTGCCGGGTTTGTACCGGAGGTACTGAATACCGAAGTCTATGATGAAATCATTCCAATCAGCAACGAGGATTCGTTCGAGTACGGACGTCTGGTTGGCCGGACAGAAGGCGTACTGGTGGGCATTTCCTCCGGCGCGGCATTGGCTGCTGCAGTGGAGGTTGCAAAGAGACCGGAGAACGAGGGTAAGACCATCGTGGTGCTTCTGCCGGATACCGGAGACAGATATCTGTCCACTCCGCTGTTCGAGGAATAGCATTACTGCAATCAAGTATTCAGAAATACGATGACACGATAAGATGTATGTAGGCAGAATAGGATCCTGCAGATGGACCCTATTCTGCTTTTTTACCGATGAATCGAAAGCAGGGTAAAGTCTATGCTGGTATCGACAAGAGGCAGGTATGCGCTTCGTGTGATTATCGACTTGGCAGAGAACAGCACGAATGGCGAGTACATTCCGATGAAGGACGTGGCCGCGAGGCAGGATATTTCGCTTAAGTACCTCACGAAAATCATGCCGGTGCTGACCGGCGGCAAACTGGTGGAAGGAGTTCACGGCAAGGGCGGCGGTTATCGACTGGTCAAGACTCCGCAGGAATGCACCGTGGGAGAAATCCTGCGTCTGACGGAGGGCACCTTGGCACCGATCAACTGCAGCGAGCTCTGTTCGGAACGATGTCCCAAATCAGAGGACTGCCGCACGCTCTCCATGTGGCGAGAATTAGACAATCTGATTGAAGGGTATTTGGACGGCGTGACGGTGGCTGACTTGATGCGGCAACCTCCCGCTTCTATTGTTGATTCTTCTTCATCGTGATATTATTAAGGGGCAAATGTCGTATGACATTTGCCCATATTTATTGAGGAGAATTCCGTATGGCGAATTACATGGGACATAGCAATGCAGCATCGAACAAGGCGGCACCGAAACGGACCGCTCATCAAATCCGAATCGTCGTCATTGTTCTTGCTGTCTTCGCGGCGATGACCGCATTTCTGTATAATAAGAGCTGGTGCACAGGAAATGATGCGGTCACGAGTGCCAGCAAGAAACAGATTCGAAATGAGAACGTCATATCGGACTGGGAGTATTCCAAAGACGATGTAGCGCTGCCGGAAGAAGGGGACTTCAGTGAGGTGGTAATTTTGGCCGAGGGGAGCAAATACCGGCTCCTTCGAAACAACCGGAGCCGCTCGAAAGACGCTGCACTGGTGCTCCCGTGCGACAGGCAATCGGCGACTTACAAGAAGGCGATTCAGAACGTGAAATCATACTTAGAAGCGGAAGGCTGTGCGGTACAGGTGAAGAACGTATCGCATGCCCGGATGTTATCCATCGTGCATGCCGGCCGGTTCGACTATTTCTTGCTGTGTGAGGAGATGAAGTGATGCGGAAATTCAATATTATCCTGACAGAGCTGGCCATACTGCTGGTAGTGGCGCACGCATTCATGTCCTCTCTTCAGGTTCTCGGTCTCAGCACAGTCAGCATTCATTACCTGCCGGATGTGCTGCTTGTTGTCGTGCTGGTGCACGCGGTGCTGAGCCTCGGGTTCACTGTTTCTGCCGTCCGAAGCGGCATGGCGAGTGGACGTTGGTATGCGAGGCAGAACAAAGGATTCTGGACGAAGCGGTTTTCCGGCATTGCCATCCTCTTCTTCCTGCTGTTTCACAGCGCTAATTATCTGGACATCGTGAACGGCGCCTTCTATTTACGCGAATTCAAGCTGGGGAACCTGCTGATGCAGCTGGCCTTTATGGCGGCGATTATCGTGCACGTCGGCGTCAGCATGAAGTCCCTTCTCATTGCGCGCGGCACCAAAGAATTCAAGGCACGAACCGACGATGCGCTGCTTGCACTTGCGGTCATTGCACTGCTGCTGATCGTTGCGGTGATCGCGTATTTCATCCAGTGGCAGATGTAGGAAGTATTTTTGTGGAAGAGAGATCGATGAACAGAACGTATGACAAAGTTATCATTATCGGTGCCGGTGCAGCGGGACTCAGTGCTGCCCTCGAGATGGCTCGAAACGGAATCCGCTGTATACTGGTTTCCGATCTGGCGTCGGAACGTGCGCAGACCGTGATGGCGAAAGGCGGATTGAATGCCGCCTGCGAGCGAACCGGGGATTCGCCGGCACTTCATGCAGAGGAGACGCTGAAAGCCGGACGCGGAATTGCGGATTTGGAAGCGGTATTGGCTATGACGGAAACCGCACCGAGGATTATCGAGAAGCTTCACGAGGCAGGAATGCTTTTCACCTTGAATGAGGACGGTATTCCGGCGGTGCATGAATTCGGCGGACAATCGAAGGAGCGAACGTATTACTGTGCTTCCAGTACGGGAAAGCAATTGATGCACACGCTGATTGCTGCGACGCGATGCTTCGAGTTCAATGGAATCATCGAACGGATGATGGGCTGGTCCTACCTCCGCCTGATTTACCGGGACGGCGTCGCTTACGGCTGCAGCGTGATGAGCCGAATCACCGGGGAAATTCGGAATCTGTACGGCAAAGTGATTGTGGCATCCGGCGGCCTTGGCGGCATGTTCGGGAAATCCACCGGATCGATACAGAATACCGGCAACGTATCCGCGAACCTCTTTGCGGCGGGTGTTCGGTTCGCCAACGGAGAATTTATCCAATTTCATCCGACGACAGCACGGCTTCGCGGGAAGAACCTTTTGATTTCGGAAGGGGCCCGTAGTGAAGGCGGAAGACTGTTCGTCCTCCGAGATGGTAGGCCGTATTATTTTATGGAAGAGAAATACCCGGAACACGGTAATCTGATGCCGCGGGATGTCATCTCGAGAGAAGAATGGCATTGGATGAAGGAAGGATACCAAGTGTTTCTGGATCTTCGGCATCTGGGTGAGAATGTCCTGCAGGAAAGATTGCCGGGTGTGATGGAGGACTGCAGCCGATATCTGGGATTAAATCCGGCAGAAGAACCGATTCCAATCGAACCGGGCATCCATTATTTCATGGGCGGCATTTGGGTGGACCGAGGACATCGGACATCGATGAAGAATCTCTACGCCATTGGTGAGTGCGACAGTCAGTATCATGGTGGCAACCGTCTGGGTGGGAATTCCTTGCTGAGTGCATTATACAGCGGAGAAGCAGCATGCCGGTCGATTCTCGAGGACGGTGCGATGCTGGAACTGCCGGAGGAATTGCTTTGCCCGGTGTCTGATGAATCGGCATCGTGCGATAGAAAGCCATCGGAATTTGGGACAGAACGGCAAATCGCGGAGGCTTCCCCTTGCCCATATGAAGATATCCCGGGTAGTTACGTGGACAATATGACAACGCTTCGCGGCATTCTCTTAAGTGGGCTCGGTATCGTTCGGGAGGAAGTGTCTCTTCACAAAGCCATTGACGAGATGGATGCACTTCAGAAAAAGATATCAAGCACGACGGACAGCACCGCAAGTCCGATAGAAAACCAGACTCTGGCGGATTGTTGTATTCTGGGCAAAGCGTTACTTCAGAGTGCGGATGCGCGCAAGGAAAGCCGGGGTGCTCACACCCGAAGCGATTATCCGGAAGAGCGTTCGGAATACGAGAAACAGACGATAGCAGAGTACGTAGACGACAAGATTCAGATCTATTTCCGGAAAGCAGGTGAAGCCGATGAATATTAAAATAACAGTACGAAGACGGTCTTCGCCGGAGGAAAAACCGTATCTGCAATCCTTCGAATACGAAGGAGACGGCAACCTGACCGTGGCAGATTGGCTGACAGAAGTCAATCAAGGAGCAGCAAAGACGAACCGCATCTCCTGGGAGTGTGGATGCCGGGAGGAGAAGTGCGGTGCCTGTGCGATGCGAATTAACGGTGTGCCGATGCTGGCCTGTGTGCAGTTTCTGAAGGATCTGGCGAAGGAAGATCCGGACGGAAGCATCCTCTTAGAGCCGCTGAGCAAATTTCCGCCGGTTAAGGATCTTGCCGTGGATCGCACATCGATGTTCGATATCTTGCGCGAGATGAAGGTGTGGACGGATGATACCGGCGGAACGGATTACGGCAGGAACCGCGAGCTGGAGATGAGTGCGGGGGAATGCCTGCAGTGCGGATGCTGCCTGGAGGTCTGCCCGAACTTCCTTGCGGGCAGGAAATTCTCCGGTGCGGCAGGACTGTTAGCGGCTTACAGGGCGATCGAACAGAATGCTTCAGACGCCCATCGCAAAGAAATGAAGAAAGAATATCGGAAGAAATTCTTTGCCAAATGTGGACAGGCACTCTCCTGCCGGGAGGTGTGCCCGAAGAATTTGCCGATTGATGAAATTCAGGCAAGAGCAAATCGCCAATAGAGACAGGTAATCTGGAAGGAGGTCATCCATGGCGCATTGTCTAACCCTTAAGAAATCTAATTGCAAGAATTGCTATAAGTGCATTCGCCACTGCCCGGTCAAGGCGATTCGATTCTCCGGCGACCAGGCGCACATCATCGCAGATGAATGCATCCTGTGTGGGCGCTGCTTCGTTGTCTGTCCGCAGAACGCGAAAGAAATCGTGGATGGTGTGGAGGCGGTCAAGGTGATGATTCAGAGCGGAGATCCGGTCGTTGTCAGTCTGGCCCCTTCTTTCGTAGCCAATTACGATGGCGTCGGCATCGAGTCCATGCGAGAAGCACTTCAGAAGATGGGCTTCTACGATGTCGAGGAGACCGCTATCGGTGCCACGATTGCGAAGCGCGATTACGAACGCCTTGTCCGAGAGAAACAGCGATCTGTCATCATCAGTTCCGCCTGTACTTCTGTCAATCTCCTGATTCAGAAGCATTATCCGGATCTTATCAATTACCTTGCGAATACCATGTCCCCGATGCAGGCACATTGCGTCGACATCAAGAAGCGCATTCCGAATGCGCGAACTGTGTTTATCGGTCCTTGCGTGGCGAAGAAGGATGAAGCCCAGCGTTACCCGGGAATTGTGGATGCTGCACTGACCTTCGAAGAGCTGACCCGATGGATGAATGAGCTAAAAATAGAACCCGAGAAGAAGATGGATTCCGACCCTGATACGTTGGCACGCATCTTCCCGACTGCCGGCGGAATCCTTAAAACGATGAAGGAACGGGATCCGGAATACGAATACGTTGCAGTGGACGGCATCGAAAACTGCATCGCCGCACTGGAGGATGTCCTTCAGGGCAATGTGGATCATTGCTTCATGGAAATGTCTGCCTGCAGCGGAAGCTGTGCGAACGGACCGGTGATGGAGAAATACCATCCGCTCCTGATGAAGGATTACCTGGCGGTTGCCCGGTATGCCGGCCGGGAGGATTTCCGGGTCGAACAGCCTGAAATCAGCGAGATCTACCGCAGATACGTTATTCTGGAAGGCATGAAGGATATACCGAATGAGCGGAAGATTCAGGAAATCTTGAATCGAATGGGTAAGAAGCGTCCGTCCGATGAACTGAACTGCGGCACTTGCGGTTACGATACCTGCAGAGAGAAGGCGATCGCCATCTATCAGGGAAAGGCCGAAATTGAGATGTGCCTCCCGTACCTCAAGGAGAAGGCGGAGAATTTCTCGAACATTATTTTCGACAATACGCCGAACGGACTCATCGTTCTCAACGAACGACTGGAAATTCAGCAGATTAATCCGTCGGCATGCCGCATCATGAACATCCGAAGACCATCGGACGTTCTTGGGGCACAGGTCGTTACCGTACTGGATCCGAAGCCTTTCCTCGATGCACTGGAGACGAAGAAATCCGTGTTCCAGTGTGCATATCTGGCGGAATACGACCGTTACGTGGAGGAACAGGTTCTCTACGATCAGGGCTATCGCATGCTCTTCTGTCTGCTCGAGGATGTCAGCGATGAGGCGGCAGAGCGGGAGAAGAAAGCCCAGATGCGGCGTCAGACGACGGAGGTCGCTGACCGGGTGGTCGAGAAGCAGATGCGCATCGTGCAGGACATTGCGTCCCTTCTGGGAGAGACGGCAGCAGAGACGAAGATTGCGCTGACGAATCTGAAGGAGTCCATGAAAGATGAATGATTTAAGTGTAGATATCGGTTACAAGAGCATTAACCATTACGGAGAGTATTTGTGCGGCGATCATGTGGATGTGGTTCAGCAGGAGGGCAGTGACTCAAGGGTCGTTGTGTTGGCGGACGGCCTCAAGAGCGGCGTTAAAGCCAGCATTCTGTCCACATTGACATCCAAAATTATCTCGACCATGATCGCACAGGGGCTGAGTCTGCAGGAATGTGTCAAGACCATCGCTGCAACGCTTCCGATCAGTTCGGAATACGGCGTGGCTTATTCGACATTCACCATCATGCACATCATCGACAATGAGGTCATGAACCTCATTCAGTACGACAATCCGCTGGTCATCATGATTCGGGATTATCATGTGGTGGATTACCCGAAGACGGAGACGGTGATCGACGGAAAGAAAATCTATCGTTCGGAAATTCGTCTCCAGGAAAATGATATCTTTGTAGCGATGAGTGACGGCTGCCCGGGCGCGAACGCAACCCTGTCCTATAACAAGAACTGGAAAGAAGAGGATATCGGTGCATTTGTTGAGACGCTGTCGCCGATCGGATATACGGCGAAGACGCTGGCATCCATTCTGACAGAGGAGTGCAATAAGCTGTATGACGGAAAGCCGATTGATGATACAACCGCATGCATCGTTCGAGTCATTCGTCGATGCCAGATTAACGTAGTGTTCGGTCCCCCGGCGAACCCGGACGACTGTGACCGGATGATGTCCCTTTTTTTCTCCAAAGCGGGAAAGCACATCGTCTGCGGCGGGACTACCGCATCCATTGCGGCGGAGTACCTGGGAAAACCGATTCGTAACAGTAAGAAATACAACGTGAAGGGTGCGCCGCCGATGTCCGAAATCGAAGGCGTCGACCTGGTGACGGAGGGCGTGGTTACCATCGATAAAGTGCTGAAGTATGCGAAGGATTATGTGGCACGGGATGAGGCGTATATCGAGTGGAGCGTGCAGCATGATGCTTCGGCGTTGATCAGCCGGATGTTGTTCGAAGAGGCGACGGATGTAAATTTCTACGTGGGTCGTGCGGTGAATCCGGCGCATCAGGACGTATCTATCAATTTTAATGTGAAGATGTCCCTTGCGGATGAGCTTGGTCAGTGTCTTCGCAAGATGGGAAAGACGGTAAAAATAAGTTACTTCTGATGCAGCCTCCGACTACAGCAGCCGCTGAAAAGACAATCTTTGTTGTTCAGGAAGTGCTCGGGGAGGAAAATATTGGTAGCAGGGAAGGAAGTTATACAGAGTGAATCAGATTTCAATGTTTGACAACATCGATAATTCAGCGAATGAACCGCTGGCGGAACGCCTCCGGCCGAAGACACTGGAAGAGTTTGTGGGGCAGAAACATCTCCTGGGTGAAGGCAAGGTGCTCTCCAACCTGATCCGAAACGATCAGGTTTCTTCCATGATTTTCTGGGGACCACCGGGAGTAGGAAAAACAACGCTTGCGAAAATCATTGCAAACACCACGAAGTCGCGATTCATTACTTTTAGCGCCGTAACCAGCGGGATTAAGGAAATTCGTCAGGTGATGCAGGAGGCCGAGCAGAGCCGGCGATTCGGAGAGAGGACGATTGTTTTTATCGACGAGATTCATCGCTTCAACAAGGCGCAGCAGGATGCTTTCCTGCCGTTTGTAGAGAAGGGAAGCATTATCCTGATTGGAGCAACCACGGAGAATCCGTCGTTCGAGGTCAACGGGGCGTTGCTTTCGAGATGCAAGGTTTTTGTCCTGCAAGCACTTCAGAAGGAGGATATCGTTGGCCTTCTCAAAAGAGCGATTCAAAGTCCGCAGGGGTTCGGCGACAAGGAAGTCGTCATCACGGAGGAAATGCTGGGGGCGATTGCGGTCTTCTCCGGCGGCGATGCACGCTCTGCACTCTCCTCGCTGGAGATGCTGATTCTGAACGGAGAATACTACACGAAGGAAGATGGTACGCAGCGCATTACGGTCACACAGGACACCTTCGAACAGTGCACCTCGCAGAAGATGCTCCTCTATGACAAGGATGGCGAAGAGCATTACAACCTTATTTCGGCACTGCACAAATCCATGCGAAATTCCGATACGGATGCAGCGATTTACTGGTTGGCGCGGATGCTGGAAGCGGGGGAGGATCCGCTTTACATCGCGCGGCGGGTGACGCGGTTTGCGGCGGAGGACGTAGGATTGGCAGATCCCCGGGCGATGGAAATTGCCATCGCGGCCTACCAGGCGTGTCACTTCATCGGTATGCCGGAGTGCTCGGTTCACCTGACGGAGGCTGTTGTGTACATGGCGCTTGCACCGAAGTCCAATGCCATGGAATCTGCGTATTTCGCAGCACGGGACGATGCCAGGAAGCATCTCCAGGAGCCGGTACCGCTTCACATACGGAATGCGCCGACGACCCTGATGAAAGAACTGGACTATGGCAAGGGATACCAATATGCGCATGATTTTGAAGAGAAAGTCACCGCGATGAAGTGTATGCCGGACTCGCTGGAAGGCCGTCGGTATTACAACCCGACCGATCAGGGAATGGAGAGTCGATTCAAAGATCGCTATGACGCAATCCGGGAATGGAAAGAAAAACACCGTAAATGAAAGAGGGACATCCGAGCAGGCGATGATGGACACGACGGACATCGGGGAAGAGAACAGACAACGGATGGGAAAGACCGGAAGAATCCTCGAGAAGAGAAAACCTTGTGAGAAGCAATGACTGACGCGGGTTTAATATAGCCAAAAAAATCACACTATGGTATAATCAGCCTTGGGAGACTCAATCTGTCCGAAACTCGCGACACTGCTGGCATAGATGGCATAGATGGCATAGATGGCATAGATGGCATAGATGGCATAGATGGCGGAAGTGGCGGAGATGACAGTGCAGGCTGCCGAAAGATTATATAAAGACTTACAGAAGGAAGGGACGCAATACCCATGTACGATATTGAGATCAGAGAGTTATTCAGAAACCGGGAGAAATACGGAGATCAGGAGGTAACGGTATACGGATGGGTCCGGGGCAACAGAAGCTCCAATCAATTCGGATTTCTGTCGATTAACGACGGATCTTTTTTTACCCCGGTTCAGGTAGTGTATGAGGCTGAGAACCTGACAAATTTCGCGGAGATTTCAAAGCTGCACCTGGCAGCCGGCGTCAAGGTCATCGGCACGGTGGCTTTGACACCCGAAGCGAAGCAACCGCTGGAAATTAAGGCGAAGGAAATACTGGTGGAAGCTGATTCACAGGCGGATTATCCGCTTCAGAAGAAACGCCATACCATGGAATTCATGCGTGAAATTGCGCATTTGAGACCGAGAAGTAATACCTTCTCTGCAGTCTACAGGGTACGAAGCATCGTGGCGTATGCGATCCATAAATTTTTCCAGGAGCAGAATTTCGTCTATGTACATGCGCCAATCATCACCGGCAGTGATGCGGAGGGTGCCGGCGAGATGTTCCAGGTAACCACGCTGGACCTTGGAAATTTGCCGAGGACGGAAGATGGGAAGGTGGATTACTCGGAAGACTTCTTCGGTAAGGAGACCAACCTGACCGTATCCGGCCAGCTGGAGGCAGAGGCCTTTGCTTTGGCTTTCCGAAATGTGTATACGTTCGGCCCGACATTCCGTGCGGAGAACTCTAATACTGCGCGTCATGCGTCGGAATTCTGGATGATTGAACCGGAAATCGCTTTTGCGGACCTTCAGGATGACATGGATCTGGCAGAAGCAATGGTTAAATATATTATCACCTACACGCTGGAGCATGCTCCGGAGGAAATGAATTTCTTCAATCAGTTCATCGATAAGGGGCTGCTGGACAGACTCCACAATATCGTGAACTCTTCCTTTGAACGCGTGTCCTATACAGAGGCGGTTGAGATTCTGAAGAAGTCCGGTCAGGAATTCCAGTATCCTGTGGAATGGGGGCTGGAACTCCAGACGGAGCATGAGCGTTACCTGACGGAACAGGTCTTCAAGAAGCCAATCTTCGTGACCGATTATCCGAAGGATTGCAAGGCGTTCTACATGCGCCTCAACGACGACGGAAAGACGGTTGCGGCATGTGATATGCTCGTTCCGGGCGTGGGTGAGATTATCGGCGGAAGCCAGAGAGAGGAGCGGCTGGAAGTGCTGCAGTCCCGCATGAAGGAGCTTGGCATCAGCGAGAAAGGCTACGAGTGGTATCTGGATCTTCGCAGATATGGCGGCGTGAAGCACGCGGGCTATGGCCTGGGCTTCGAGAGAATGATTATGTACCTGACGGGTATGAGCAATATCCGTGACGTACTGCCATTCCCGAGAACCCCGAAGAGCGCCGAGTTCTAACGTAATCGCCGGCGGCATCCGTTTACCTGTATTTCGGTGCCGTCAGGCAAGCAATTGTTGAACCGATGGGTCTCTGCCTGCATCCGATGGCAGAGCTCCAAAATATGGTTAATTACAGGAGGATTTCTATGAAAGGTTATTCAAGTGACAAAATCAGAAACGTTGTACTGCTGGGACATGGCGGCTGCGGTAAGACGACCTTTCTGGAGGCGGCATTACTGGCAACAAAGGTAACCACCCGCCTTGGCAGAGTGGAAGACGGAAACACGGTGTCGGACTACGACAAGATGGAAATTGAGAAGAAGTATTCCATCAACACCACGATGGTTCCGGTAGAGTACAACGGTTATAAGTACAACTTCCTTGATACGCCGGGATTCTTTGACTTCGTTGGCGAAGTGGATTCTGCAATGAGCACTGCGGGTGCAGCTATCATCATGGTTGATGCCGCAGACGGAATTCAGGTTGGAACCGAGAAGGCATGGGAACTGTGCAGTGAGCTGAATACACCTAAATTCATGGTCCTCACCAAGATAGATAAGGAAAATGTAGATTGCGATGCACTCATTGAGCAGCTGCGCGAAAAATTCGGAAACTCCGTTGTTACCGATGAAGACGAAGATGCACTTCGGGAGGCAGTTGCAGGCACCGACGAAGAACTGATGGAGAAGTTCTTCAATGATGAACCGTTTACAGAAGAGGAATTCACGAACGGCCTGATGGACGGTATTGCGAACGGAGATATCGTTCCGATCATTAAGTGCTCCAGCTTCACCGGTGCCGGTATGGACGAAGTACTGCGTTCCATCGCCAGATACGTGCCGACCCCTTCGAAGCACGCACCTTACATCGGACTGGATGCAAAGGATCAGGAAGTTGAAGTTCTGACAGACCCGAGTGCGGATCCGGTGCTGTACGTCTTCAAGACCATCGCAGACCCGTTCATGGGAAAGATTTCCTATGCAAAGGTTCTCTCCGGCACGGCAAAGCTGGGACAGGAACTGTACAATCCTCGTACACAGAAGACCGAGAAACTGGGGTCCATGTTCTTCGTACGCGGCAAACACCAGGAAAACGCAACGGAAGTGCCTGCCGGTGATATGTTTGCACTGGCGAAGCTGCAGCATACCAAAACAGGCGATACGCTCTGCCTGAAGAGCAAGACCGTTCAGATGCCGGGCATCAATTTCCCGAAACCGAATTACTTCATTGCAGTAGAAGCTTCGGATAAGAAGGATGAAGAGAAGATGGCTCAGGGACTTCATAAGCTGATGGAAGAGGATCCATCCTTCGTCCTCGAGAGGAACGTCGAGACGCATCAGTCCCTCTTAGGCGGTCAGGGTGATATCCAGATTGGCATCATTCGTGCGAAGCTTAAGGAGAGATACGGTGTGTCGGTTAACGTCGTTCCACAGAAAATCGCTTATCGCGAGACCATTAAGGGTACTGCAGAGGTGCAGGGTAAGCACAAGAAGCAGTCCGGAGGTGCCGGTCAGTACGGCGATGTATGGATTCGTTTCTCTCCATCGCAGGAAAACTTTGAATTCTCCGAAGAACTCTTTGGCGGATCCGTTCCGAAGAATTACGTACCGGCTGTTGAGAAAGGCCTGCTCGAATGCATGGAGAAGGGCCCGCTTGCCGGCTGCAAGGTGCAGAATGTTAAGGCTGTCCTCTATGACGGATCCTATCACGACGTAGACTCTAACGAAGTATCCTTCAAGATTGCCGCTTCCCTGGCTTTCAAGAAAGGTATTGTTGCCGCAAATCCTTGCCTTCTCGAGCCAATCATGAAGCTTGAAATTACTGTTCCGGAGAAGTATACCGGTGATGTAATGGGCGACATGAACAAGAGAAGAGGGCGCATGATGGGTATGGAGCCGTGCGATAACGGCAAGACCAAGCTGATTGCAGAGGCACCGCAGGCTGAGCTGTTCGACTACGCCATCGTACTCCGTGCGATGACGCAGGCAAGAGGCACATTCACCGTGGAATTCGCCAGATACGAAGAACTTCCGGCTCACTTGGCAGAGAAGGTTATCGCTGCACACAAGGCCGAGCAAGAGAAGGAACATAAATAATCATCCGAAGAAGACATTCGAGCGAGATGCTCGGAAGTCTATGCAGGAATAACGGGGAGCTCGGCGTCTGCCGGGCTCCTTTTTACCCCGAATGCGAATTTGCCAAAAATAGATTTGCTCCGCCCGAGACCTCCGGGGGCGCAGATGACGTGCGTTACCGAAGTAATTACGGAAGCGGAGCGAACTCATTCTAAGTAATGCGGATGCCGCGAATTGCCGGTCTGCTTAGGCAGACCGCGACAGAGAAAGGAAGAATATGGCGAAGAAACCGAAAACCGTCTACATCTGCACCGAATGCGGAAACGAGAGCAACGGTTGGCAGGGGCAGTGCAGCTTCTGCGGCGCGTGGAACACCATCGTGGAACAGAAGATTAAGATGACCGAACCGGACACTGCAGATTCGCGGCGCCGCGTGACGCAGAGCGCGAAGCCGATGGTGCTTCGAAGCGTGGGCACTCACAACTACAGCCGGATGCAGTCCGGAATCCGGGAGCTGGACCGCGTGCTGGGTGGCGGCCTTGTACTGGGATCACTGATCCTGATTTCCGGCGAACCGGGAATCGGCAAATCCACCCTGATTGTCCAGGCAGCGAATCATATCGCCGGGACTTATGGCAGGGTATTGTATGTCAGCGGTGAGGAATCGGAGGAACAGGTGAAACTCCGGGCGGATCGGGTGTGTGGAGATATTAGCGAGAACCTGTATATCTTCCCGGAAACGAATCTGGAGAACGTGCTTGCGCATTGCAGCGAGATGAAGCCGTGCTTCCTGATCATTGATTCCATTCAGACTACCTATTCACAGGAGGTGGATTCGATTGCGGGCAGCGTCGGACAGATTCGTGCTTGCTCCAACATGCTGATGACGTTCGCAAAGACGCGGAACATTCCGGTCTTCATCGTGGCGCATGTCACGAAATCGGGCGAATTGGCCGGGCCGAAGACCATCGAGCATATGGTCGATTGCGTCCTTCAGTTCAACGGGGAACGGGATCGCGACCTGAGGGTGCTCCGTTCACTCAAGAACCGCTTCGGTACGACGGATGAAATCGGCGCTTTTCGCATGGGTGCGGAAGGCATGCAGGAAGAGACCGATCTTTCCGGCAGTCTCCTGGAAAATCCGGAAATCTTAGAAGAGGGCTCTGTCGTATCGGCAGTCTACGAAGGAAGCCGACCGATTTTTTTCGAAATTCAGGCGCTCGTCTCGCCGGCCAATGTGGGTTTTGCCCGGCGTACTGCGGTGGGCATCGATCATAACCGACTCAACATGATATTGGCGGTGCTGGAGAAGAAGGCAGGCGTTTCCCTCCTGAATCACGACGTGTATGTGAATGTGGTAGGTGGAATGAAACCGGACAGCACGGCGACGGATCTGGCGGTGGCGCTGGCTATCTACAGTTCTTATCGCGGAAAGACCGCAAAGCGGAAAACGATTGCGATTGGAGAAGTGGGATTGACGGGAAATCTTCGTTCTGTTCGAAATGCAGAGAAAATTGCAGCAGAAGCCGTGCGGCTTGGATACGAACGGGTGATTTTGCCGAAGAAGAACAGCAGCTTCAAGATGCATGATATTGAAATTATCGGGGCGGAGAACCTGATGGAAGCGATTCGAACGATTTTCTAATGATCTAGAAAAGCCGAAGGCGTTCTGTGCTCCTTCGGCCTTTTGATTAGGAGAACTGTCCGGACGAACCCGCGGTAAGTGTTACTCTCCGAGTGACTGTTTCGACCTTCTTCCTACTGAGGCGATGCTTTCCGGTAGCCACTGCAACCGCCTGATTTCCTTTCATATAGGCGGATTTCCTGGTGATCACCCATGACGGATCCTTTGATTTCGCTGTTACTTTAGAACGAATGCATTGGGCTGTCTTGTTTTTGAAACTGAACGTGCCGGTTACACGAACATACCACATCACTTTACCTGACGCATTTTTATAATAGATGGTTTTTGTTTTCGTGACGGTTTGTTTTCGTGTGGATACTTTCTTCCTTCCTTTCGCCTTTGCTAGCTGAGAGGTAACGAAAGTCTGAATATGCCCTTTGACTTCGGATGCATCAAACCCGGCTGGCGGATTCGGGTTTCCTGCGAAACAGGTTGTTGGGAATCCGGTTATCAGCAGGCAGATAGAGAACGCTAGAAGTAATCGTTTCATAAAGCCTTCCTTTCATCGGTATTCTGGTAGGTGTACTCGCTGGATTTAAGTAAGATTATAATCTCTGCTGTCACTGATAACAGTTTCCGTCTCTGTGATGACGGTGTCCTTGTAATGAAGATAAGCTTTGTAGGTGAAAGCATAGAAAATACAAAGAGCAGCAATAAGAAAAATTGTTACCATTACAAGTAGATGACGCATGAGCCGTGCAAGCGATAACTGCTTTTAACGTGCGATGTATCGGGGACCTACTCCCCGTCCGTCGGCTTCTTGACTGCGTCCATCTCGAACCAGAAGTCGCTGCCTTGACCGACCTTGCTTTTAACCCCGTAACCGGCATTGTGGAGGACCAGAATACCCTTGACGATGGAAAGACCGAGGCCGGATCCCTCAATTTTGCGGTTGCGGTTGGCGCTCGTGCGGTAGTACCGCTCCCAGACGTGCCCGAGTTCATCGGAGGCGATGCCGTCGCCGTGATCGATGACGTCGACGCGAATTTTCTTGCCGACGCGCTTGAGCTCGATGAGAATAACCTTATCCTCGCCACAGTACTTCACCGCATTGGAGATGAAGTTGTTGAGAACCTGCTTGATTCGTTCTTTATCGCCGAATACGTAGGTATCTTTGCAGGCTTTTAGCTTGATGTGATAGCCATCCTGCTCGTTCAGAACCCGGAAAGTATCTGCGATTTCCTCGGTGACTGCCACAAGATTAAAGATTTCTTTGTCTAATTCCAAGCTGTTCGATTGAATTTTGGAAGCAGACAGCATATCCGACACCAGCTTGTTGAGCCGGTCGGTTTCGGTGATGATGACGTTCAGGTGTTGACGGCGCTTCTCCGGATTGTCTCCCGAGATGTCATTGATCATCTCGGCATAAGATTTAATCATCGTCAGAGGCGTCTTCAGGTCGTGAGAAACATTAGCAATGAGATCCCGCTGGTAGAAATCAGTCTTCTGCATTTCGTAGGATGCCGTATTGAGTGCCCGTGCCAGTTCATTCGTCTCGGTGAACGTGCCGCCGTTGAACTTAACTTCGTAGTTGCCATGGCTCATTTCTACCGCAGACTTCGTGAGATCCTTAATCGGCTGCGAGAGCCTTCGCGCAATGAATAGGGCCAGGAGTGCGGACACAAACATTACGATAAAACTAATGTATTTGAGTTGCTCCCGTAGAATCGATACGGTGGACTGTACCGGATACAGGGGTGCCACGATGTATAGGATGTTACCGTCTTCCCGGTTCCCGATATAGGTTGCATAGATCAGTTTGCGGTTGCTCTGACCGGATTTCGAGGAAACCAGTGAGATGGAACGACTGGTGCTGCTTTTGAGCTGGTTTCGAGCTAAGCTTGTCTCGTAGTCGTAAGCAACATCGGCCAGTTGGAAACTGGAGCCGCTGTCGTACACAATGCTTCCATTCTTGGAATCCACTCGTATGAAAATATCACTGTTCTCGGATGTGGCCAGGGCGATTTCCTGGAAGTCCTCGGGGGATTCTCGATACTGCGCCTTGAGCATGGATGCTGTACGTTCGGTCTCTTGTGTCTTCATTTGCTCAAAATAGTGCTCGAGGAAGAACGTTTGCAGTCCCCAAATCAGCATAATCAGAACTGCCGCGAACGTAAAGAAGTATAACAGCATCACAGTTCGGATGCTGTTAAGATCAAATCCCTTATTCTGTTGTTCTTTCTCTCTTGGTATCATCATATTCGAACTTGTACCCCACGCCTCTTAATGTAACGATAAAGTTTCTGTACGGTCCCAAGTTGTTCCGCAAATTCTTGATGTGCGTGTCAATCGTTCGGTCATCTCCGAAGAAATCATATCCCCAGATATCCGAGAGAAGCTTGTCGCGAGACAGCGCAATGTTCTTGTTCTGAATGAGATAGAAGAGTAGATCGTATTCCTTCGGCGTTAAGTTCACACGCTCCCCGTCGACGGAAATTGTCCGAGCTGCGAAGTTGACTTCCAGTCCGTCGAACTTCATGACCTGAGCATTACTGGTGTCTGCACCGCTCATCCGCTGCAGTACCGCATTGACACGAGCCATCAGTTCCTTCGGGCTAAAAGGCTTCACCACATAATCATCAATCCCGAGCTCGAACCCGAACAGCTTATCGTACTCCTCGCCTCTCGCGGAGAGCATGATAACCGGAATATCTTTAATCTTCTTTATTTCCTTCACGGAGCTGAAGCCGTCCAACTTCGGCATCATCACATCCATAATGATGAGATCGTAATCGTTGAGCTTACACAGCCCGATGGCACTCATGCCATCTGCTGCCTCCGTCACTTCGTAACCGCTGAATTCCGCGTATTCCTTGATGACCTCGCGAATTTTATCCTCGTCATCTACTACAAGCAGCTTCTTCATTCAATGACTCCTTCCTGATTGTGGGCTTCCGTGCCGCGCTCTTTGCGGCGCAGAAAGTCCCGTTTGAAAACTATGGAGATTATAGCATAGTTTTGTGATGGAAGATAGACAAGGAGCTGACAGCAAATTGAAGTCAGATGTGCGGACTGACGCGGATTTATTTTTGGCCAAAAGAAAATTACGCTAAGTCTACGTATTCCGTGGGAACAGACCACAAGATAATGATATAACATTAGAGAAGTCAAACTGTTGACATACATATTACATGGTGATATAATATCAAATTTTCGCAAAAACTTGAAAAGCTGACCCGAACAGGATATAATAAACGTGTCGAAAAGGAGCACACTATGTTTCAAATAGGAGAGAAAATAGCTTATCCGATGTACGGTGCCGGCACGATTACCGCAATCGTGGATCGCGAGGTGATGGGCGAGATCCATCAGTATTATGACGTAAATTTACCGCACAGCAAGATGACGGTGCTGATTCCGGTGGAGAATTCGGCCAAGGTTGGGGTTCGCAGCATCATCTCCAGGGACGAGATGAAGGATGTCTTCGAAACGCTCGGCGGCGAGGTAGACGAGATGCCTGTGAACTGGAACAGACGCTACCGCGCCAATATGGAGAAGCTGAAGACCGGTGACATCTATGTGGTTGCGGCTGTGGTGCGCAATCTTGTCCGAAGCGACCGGGTGAAGAAGCTTTCGACAGGGGAGAAGAAGCTTCTGGGTACCGCCAAGCAGATTCTGGAAAGCGAGCTTATGCTCGCCGGAAACTACACAATGGAAGAGGCAGACGAGTTGGTCGAATCGCGCATATAGCATGGAAATGTGATATGCGGCCGAAATTCGGCCAATTTTTAATCTTCGTAACGGGTAACGTGTGTTAGGGAGGAAAATCTTTGCTGAAGAAAATTCGAGCAATATTAACTGTAATACTGGGCGGAATCTTCGGGGGCGTCTTCTATCGCGGAATCATGGTGTTTGGGGATGATGCATACCGTGAGGCGGGAGTGTTGACGCGAGATAATACCGACGTCAGCTACCTTATCCTGTTCGTCATCTCTTTTGCGCTGATTGCCAACTTCCTGATCCCGGAGATCACGCCATATACGACGACGCTTATCAGTCGGGATACGGCTCGAATCCCGATCGCTCGCTTGATTTCCTGCACAGTTGGGTTGATATTTGGGCTGGTCATTGCACTTCTCCTGTCAATGACCTATCGCTCGCTGATGGGCGGAGAGTGGTACGCTGTGGTGACCATGGGACTCTACGGATTATGCGGTTATCTCGGATTTGCTGTTGGCTTTGGCCAGACGAAGAACGTGGAGCAACTGCAGGGACGCCTCAAAGGCGACCCGGAACGCTTCTTTGGCATCGGTCCCTGGAAAGAAACCCCTAAAATCTTCGATACCAGCGTCATCATCGACGGCCGAATCGCGGATGTCATCCGCGCAGGTTTCCTGGAAGGTCCCTTCATCCTGCCGGATTTCGTCTTAGCGGAGCTCCATCACATCTCAGATTCTGCCAACTCCATCAAACGAAACCGCGGGCGACGGGGACTGGAGATTCTGAATCAGCTGCAGGAGGAATTCAAGGTCACGGTCTATTCTTCTCGCGGCAAGAAGGATATCGAGGAAATTCCGGAGGTTGATGTGAAGCTGATTAAGCTTAGCCGAAACCTCAAAGGCAAGCTTCTGACCACGGACTTCAACCTGAACCGTGTTGCTCGGATCAACAATGTGGCGGTTCTCAATGTCAATGATCTGGCGAACGCCATCAAACCGGTGGCTATCCCCGGCGAACCGATGCTCGTGAACGTCATCAGGCGCGGAAAGACGGAAGACCAGGGCATCGGATATCTTGACGACGGCACGATGATTGTTGTTGAGGACGGCGGCGACCGCATCGGAGAACGAGTCCCGATCCGAGTCACCAGCGTAATACAGACTTCTGCGGGTAAAATGATATTCGGCCGTCGGAACGCCTCCGAGGAAGCATCTCGAAACAACGCTCCCGAAGCACGACACGAAAATGAGAGGATAATGACATGATGAACATCGCAATTCTGGTTGCGGCGGGCAAGGGAACCCGGATGAATATGACGCTTCCGAAGCAAATGCTTCCTTACAGGGACAGTACGGTGCTCGAGTGTGCGGCACTGCCCTTTGCAATGCATTCCGGCATTGACAGTGTGGTGATCGTGATACCTGCAGACGGTTCGCATCAGAATTTCTACGAACAAGCGGCGGAATCGCTAGAGGCAAAATCCGGGAAAACCATCTGGATTGTTCCCGGCGGGAAGGAACGCGGAGATTCTGTGCGGGAAGGGCTTCGCCTGTGCAGAAAAATATGCAACGATAAAGAAATTCCGGAAAAACATGTGAACGTCCTGATTCATGATGCCGCTCGTGCGGACGTAAGCATTGAAATCATTGACCGAAACCTCGAAGGCCTTTTGTCCGGAACTGCGGTCTGCACCGCAGTTCCAGCCGTAGATTCTATGCGGATGTTGCCGGATAACGGCTTGAACTCGATATTCAATTATCCTATAATGGATAGCAAAGTTATTGAGAGGAAACGGATGTTCTATGTCCAGACTCCTCAAAGCTTTCGGTTGGATGTAATCCTTCGCTCTTACGAGTGTGCAGCAGCGACCGGATACGTCGGAACCGACGATGCTTCCGTAGCGGAGCAAGCGGGATTCTCCGTATCGCTGGTCAAAGGCGATTACAGCAATCGTAAAATTACCACTAAAGAGGACGTTTCTATGGATATTCGAATCGGAAACGGCTACGACGTACATCGTCTTGTCTCGGACAGATCACTGATACTGTGCGGGACCCCGGTCCCCAGCCAGTTCGGTCTGCTGGGTCACTCGGATGCCGATGTGGCGACGCATGCCGTGATGGACGCCCTGCTGGGAGCAGCGGCAAAGGGAGATATCGGAAAATACTTCCCGGATACAGATGAGAAATATAAGGGTGCGGACAGTATGGAGCTGCTGCGTCGGGTTATGGAAATTATCGGCGATTACCGTGTGGTGAACGTGGATGTGACCATTATCTGCCAGAAGCCGAAGTTGGCACCGTACATGGATACAATGAAGAACAGACTTGCGGAGGTTATCGGAATTTCACCGGACCGGGTGAATGTCAAGGCAACGACGACAGAGAAACTGGGGTTTGCCGGGAGAGAGGAAGGAATTGCCGCGATGGCAACCTGCGCAATTGAAGGGAGACAATAGAGATGAAATTATCAAAAAGACATCTAAAGACATTACGTGAGGCACCGAAGGAAGCTGAGCTGATCAGCCATCAGCTCTTGCTCCGTGCCAACCTGGTTCGAAAAGTTGCTGCCGGCATCTACGAATTCATGCCGCTCGGATATCGTTCCCTGCGTAAGGTGGAACAGATTATCCGCGAAGAACTGGATAATATCGGCGATCAGGAAATTCTGATGCCGGGACCGAATCCGGCAGAGTTATGGAAAGAATCCGGCA
The DNA here is from genome assembly GCA_963656785.1 of Acutalibacteraceae bacterium. Classification (GTDB taxonomy): domain Bacteria; phylum Bacillota; class Clostridia; order Peptostreptococcales; family Anaerovoracaceae; genus Mogibacterium_A. Next base: position 108,637 of record CAVKJB010000002.1, read on the forward strand.
GATGGTATGCTTACGGTCCGGAACTCTGGAGAATTAAGGACAGAAACGGCAGAGATTTCTGCCTTGGACCGACGCACGAAGAAACGGTAACAGACATCGCCCGGAATGAGATTTCTTCTTATCGCGAATTGCCGCTGACATTCTACCAGATTCAGTGGAAGTATCGCGATGAAGCGCGCCCAAGATACGGACTTCTGCGATCCAGGGAGTTCCAGATGTCCGATGGATATTCCTTCGACAGGGATCCGGCCGGTATGGATGTCAGCTACATGAACGAGTACGGTGCGTATGAGAAGATTTTCACCCGTTGCGGTCTGGATTATCGCATCGTCGAAGCGGATAACGGCCCAATCGGTGGAAGCCGCTCTCACGAATTCTCCGCGCTGTCCAACGTTGGCGAGAGCGAACTGGCACACTGTCCGGAATGCGGCTATGCGGCTACGTTGGAAAGAGCTGAGTGCCTGGATGACGAACCGGAAAAAGAAGAGATGGAAGAGCTGAAGAGTGTATTCACTCCGGGAACGAAGACGATTCAGGATGTATGTGATTACCTGAAACTGGATGTCAAGAAATCCATCAAGGCTTTGATGTTCGTCACCTATGATGATGAATTGAATCCGGCAGAGTATGTCTGCGCATTCATCCGCGGCGACCGTCAGGTGAATATGATTAAGCTGGTTAATGCACTGGGCATTCCGGAGCATTACATTGAGTTCGCCAACGAGGAGGAGATGGGCCCGACTACAGGTTGCGTTGCCGGATTTACCGGTCCGGTAGGGCTGCAGAACTGCAAGATTGTCGTTGATAGCGAGCTCGTAGGCACGGTGAACATGTGTGCCGGTGCAAATGAAGAAGATCATCACATGACGGGTGTATGCTATGGAAGAGATTACACCGGCGACATTGTGACCGATATCAAGATTCTGGAAGAAGGTGCACGTTGCCCGAAGTGCGGCAAACCGATCATCGAGCACAGCAGAGGCATTGAGGTTGGGCAGATCTTCAAGCTGGGAACGAAGTACTCGGAATCGATGAAGGCGTACTATAAGGATGAGAACGGCGAAGATTGCGTCTACTACATGGGCTGCTATGGAATCGGCTTAACAAGAACCCTGCAGGCTGTCATCGAGCAGCATAACGATGAGGATGGTATCATTTGGCCGGTATCGGTAGCTCCGTATCATGTGAACGTGACCGTTATCGATCCGAAGAATGAGACGCAGATGGCACTGGCGGATCGCATCGAGGATGAGCTGCAGCGCGCAGGTGTTGAAGTTCTGGTCGATGATCGCGATGAAAGACCGGGCGTCAAGTTCAAGGATGCGGATCTGATTGGTTTGCCGATTCGAATCACAGTCGGCAAGAAGGCAGGAGAGGACCTGGTAGAATACAAGCTAAGACGCGGTGGTGACATGGAACTGATGTCCACAGCAGATGCTATCCGGGCGGCCATCGATTTGGTGAATGCCGAGAAATTCGGGATGTAACTCGGAGGGAAAGAAGATCGATTCGGCATTCGGAATGTAGAGCAATTGTAATTCGGCATTCGGGACGTAAGCAGTACCGAATGCCGAATTGATTCTGCGTAAGAATTCATGGGAAAGAGATTTCGGCACATTGGCCGAGATCCGTATAAGCTTCCTATGTCGACCGGCATGGGTGCAAGGTGGAGGAATAGGAATAGAGACGTGTTAGAGCTGTTTATAACTTTCTTCAAATTAGGATTATTTACGATTGGCGGAGGCGTTGCGATGCTGCCGATCATGAAGGATCTCACCGTGAATCAGAAAGGATGGTTTACCGAAGAGGAAGCATTGGATGCAATCTCTGTATGCCAGACGCTTCCCGGAGTCATTGCAATTAATCTGGCAACATACGTAGGGTTCAAGCGGAAAGGTCTGCTTGGATCCTTCGTTTGTACCGTTGGAGTGGTTCTTCCATCCTTTGTAATCATTATTTTAGTTGCCATGGGCCTGGCATCCTTCGGCGATAATCCTTATGTAATGGGTGCACTGGGTGGTCTTCGGGCCGCCGCGATGGGGCTGGTATTGATCGCCGTGTACTCCGTGAGCAAAGGGGTTATTCGGGATCGGTTTTCCGGAATTGCTTCTCTCATCGCAATTCTCCTGATCGAATTCACGGATATCAGCGTCGTATGGGTGATTCTCCTGTTCTTTTTCGCAGGAATTCTCCGTGCGCTGTGGCGTGTAAGAAAGACGGGAGGTGTGCAATGATATATTGGCATCTATTCTGGGCGTTCTTCAAAATCGGAGCCGTGGGTTTTGGAGGAGGCTTCGCTATTATCGGAATCATCTACGATACCATTCAATCATTTGTCACCATGACACCGTCTCAATATGCCGATATCGTGGCAATTGCACAGGTGACCCCGGGACCGGTGGCGGTGAACACCGCAACTTACGTGGGATACCAGTCGGCAGGAATGCTGGGGTCCTTTATCGCGACTCTGGGTGTGGCGACACCTGCTTTTATCCTCGTCGCGATGGTGGCGAGCATGATGGAGCGTTACAAGAAGAGTGCACTCATGCAAGGTGCGCTGGAAGGCATTCGTCCGGCAACGGTAGGGCTGATTTTCACGGCGGGTATCACCATCTGCAAACCGGTATTGCAGTCGGAGGCACCGCTGGGAGGCAGTATCGATGCACTTTCGAACATATTGCCGGCGAACGTAGACGTGATAGGAATTATTCTCTGCATCGCAACGATTGTTCTGATTCGACGCTTTCGCGTGAATGCCATCTACGTGCTGGTTATTATGGGATGCATTGGTGCGATTCTTGGTGTATAATCATTGACACAGACACCGTTACCGGGTGATGCACAGCAAGAAACAATCTGATCGAAATCGAACAGGAAAGGGGAACCGATGAAGATTTACAATACTATGACAGGCCGGAAAGAAGAATTCGTCCCAATCGAAGAAGGAAAGGTGCGGATTTACGTCTGCGGACCGACCGTATACAATTTCTTCCACATCGGCAATGCGAGACCGTTCGTTGTATTCGACACGCTACGCAGATATTTCAAATATAGAGGGTACGATGTGAAGTTCGTGCAGAACTTCACGGACGTGGATGATAAGATTATCAATCGTGCCAGAGAAGAGGGAATCTCTGCGCCGGAGGTTTCGGAGAAATATATCAAAGAATATTACGAGGACGCAAAGGCGCTGAATGTTATTCCGGCAGACGTTCATCCGAAGGTATCGGAACACATTCCGGAAATTATTCAGTTCATCGAGACACTGATTGAGAAAGGTTACGCCTATGAGGCGGATGGTGACGTGTACTACAGCACCCGTAAGTTTAACGGTTACGGCAAGTTGTCTAAACAGAACATCGATGACCTTGAGTCCGGCGCGCGCATTGCCATCGGCGAGGTGAAGAAGGATCCCCTGGATTTCGCGCTCTGGAAAGCCCGTAAGTCAGAGGACGAGATCGCTTGGGAGTCTCCGTGGGGACTCGGTCGTCCGGGCTGGCATATTGAGTGCTCTACCATGGCGAAGAAACATCTGGGTGAGACCATTGATATCCACGGTGGCGGTCAGGACCTCCAGTTCCCGCATCACGAAAACGAAATCGCACAGTCCGAGGCATGCAATGGTGTGCCCTTCGCGCGTTACTGGATGCACAACGGTTACATCACTGTGGATGGCGTGAAGATGTCGAAGTCGCTGAACAATTTCTTCACAGTTCGTGACATTCGCAAGGAATTCTCCGGCGATTTCATCCGCTTCTTCCTGCTGTCCGGTCAGTACCGCAACCCGATTAATTTCAGCGATACCGAGATGAACAGCGTGAAGCAAGGATATGACCGTATCGTCAACGCCGAAGAGACGTTGGAATTCCTGACAGCAAACGGCGACGACGAAATCAAAGCGGCAGAGAAAGCGGCTCTTCCGCAACTTGATGAGCTAAAAACCGAATTTATCAACGCAATGGATGACGACCTCAATACCGCGGTCGCTATTTCAACAATCTTTGAAATGGTTTCCGCTGTCAACCAGGCAGTATCCGGTGGCGGATCCAAGGAATTTGCAGGTAAAGCACTGGCAACGATCCGGGAACTTGCCGATGTGCTGGGAATCCTTCAGAAAGGAGAGGAAGATGCCATCGGAGAGGATGTTCGGAAACTGGTGGAAGAACGTCAACAGGCAAGAAAGGCTAAGGATTGGGCAAGAGCAGATGAAATCCGTGATTACCTGGCAGAGAAAGGATATGTACTGAAGGATACTCCACAGGGTGTGCAGATTCTTCGGAATAACTAGAAGATGGATCAAGAAATACAGAACATTAATACGACTACTTTGGCTTACATGGGCGATGCCGTATATGAAGTGCGCGTGAGAGAGATGTTGATTGAGCATGATCCGCATGACGTGGGTCATCTCCACAAGGAGGCGGTACACTACGTATCCGCCAACGGTCAGGCAAAGGCCATGAAGAAGCTGGTGAACGGCTTCCTTACTGATGAGGAAATTCGTCTCTACAAACGGGCTCGAAACCATCGATCCATGTCTCGACCGAGAAACACGGATCCTCGGGTGTATAAAATCGCCACGGGTTTCGAGGCATTGCTGGGATACCTCTTCTTGGCGGAGGAAACCGATCGAATGGATGAGATTATCACGGAAACCATTCGGATTATTGAGGAGACGGAATAATGAGCAGAGCAGATCAACTTTTCACAGCAATGTGTCAAGATATCATAGACAACGGATTCAGCACGGAAGGACAGAAAGTCCGTCCGCACTGGCCGGATGGCACTCCTGCACACACCATTAAGAACTTCGGTGTGGTGAATCGGTACAATTTGCAGGAGGAATTTCCGGCGCTGACGCTTCGTCCCACTGCCATCAAGCTGGCGTTCGATGAACTCCTCTGGATCTGGCAGAAGAAGTCGAACAACGTAAACGACTTAGGCAGTCACATCTGGGATGAATGGGCGGACGGAAATGGGTCGATCGGTAAGGCCTACGGCTACCAACTTGGCGTGAAATACTCCTTTCGCCAAGGTGAGATGGATCAGGTGGACAACGTGTTATGGCTCCTTCAGAACGACCGCTACTCTCGCAGGATCATGACAAATATGTACAATTTTGAAGATCTGCAAGAGATGAACCTGGAACCGTGTGCCTACAGCGTGACATTCAACGTGAAGGGGAATACGCTGAATGCCATCCTGAATCAACGTTCGCAGGACATTCTGACGGCTAACAACTGGAACGTCGTGCAATACGCACTGCTTCTGATGATGATGGCAAATGTAAGCGGCCTGGAAGCCGGTGAGTTGGTCCATGTCATTGCAGATGCACATATCTATGATCGTCATGTGGATATCGTCCGGGAACTGATTACAAGGCCGCAGTACCCGGCACCCAAGGTAACCTTGAATCCGGATGTCAAGAATTTCTACGATTACACGGTGGAGGATCTGGTGGTGGAGAATTATCAGCACAATCCCCAGGTAAAGAATATTCCGGTGGCGATATAGGTCAATGATAACGAAGCCGAGCCTGGTGAGATTCGTCTTGCCGGGCTCATTTTGGGAAAGAAACTTGCTTTTGCCCGGAAGGAGGATGAAATGAATTTAATTGTTGCGGTAGATGCGGATTGGGGAATCGGCTGCGACGGACAGCTGCTGGCGAACATCCCCGGCGATATGAAGTATTTCAAGGAAACCACAATGAATAAAGTCGTGGTGATGGGCCGAAAGACCCTGGAGAGTCTACCGAACCGACGGGGGCTGCCGAAGCGTGTCAATTATGTATTGACATCGAATCCGACGTTTGAAGCGGAGCGGTGTATCACAGTGAATAGCGAGGAAGCATTGATGGAAGAACTGTCGCAGTACGACAGTGAGGATGTTTTCATCATCGGTGGGGAGAGTCTCTACCGGCATTTCTACCGAAAGTGCGACAAGCTCTACGTGACGAAGATGAACGCACGGCTCGGAGCGGATCGTTTTATGGTGAACCTGGATGAAGAACCGGATTTTCGTGTTGCCTGGGAGAGTGACCTTCATGAAGAGAACGACATTGAATACCGGTTTGTTATCTATGAGAAGAAGTAGTTATCAAAGATCTTTTTCGGACGGAGTTTTCGCCTGGAATACTGATGAAATTCATTTGTCGGTTCGAGTTGGGGAAGAATTGGCGGCACATGGGAGATCGGAGTCTGAGGCGAGATCTGATTCGGAATCGAAAGAAATGTCCAATGGAATTCAAGACAGCATGAGAAAGCATTGACCGCAGAATGCGGAAAACGAAGCATCGCAGAAAATGCGATGGGAGAGAATGAGGAAAAATATGAAAGAGCGAAAGAAGGGGAAGAACCGCCGGGATGCCCATGGGGTTTTCGAACGAAGAGAAGCGCGCGGGAAAACCCACTATGACAATGAATTCGGCGGGAAATCGAACGCGGGTGGCGGTAAGTCCGCCTATGGTAAAACCGGTCGCGAGAGCTACAGCCATGAGAAGTCCGCGTATGATAAATCATCCTATGGTAAATCCGGTTATTCGAAGTCTGCAAGAAGCGGTGCTGATCGAAGCATTGCCGGAAAACAGCGTAACTACAGCATGTCGGGAGGCGGAAACAACCACGGAAAGAAATACTCCGGCAATGGTGGGCGATATGAGAGAACCGGATTCGATACCCAGAGCCGTCGATACGGGAATTCCTTCGGCAATGATGCGGATAACGGTGAGGAAACGCGGGCAGAGCTTCTTGTGGGCAGAAATCCGGTCATCGAAGCCCTGCGTGCGGGTCGCGACATCGAGCGAATCTACATGGCAGAGGGAGCCGGCGGTTCAATTTCCATCATCCGTGCACTGGCGAAAGAACGCGGCGTCTCCATCAGCATGGTGGACCGTTTCAAGCTAGACCACATGGCACCGGGGGAGAAGCATCAGGGCGTCGTTGCTGAGGTTCCGGCCTATCGATACTCGGAGATGCAGGATATCTTTGCACGAGCGGCCGCAATGGATGAAGAGCCGTTCATCGTCATCCTGGACGAGATTACGGATCCACACAACGTTGGCGCGATCATTCGCAGTGCCGAATGTATGGGGGCACACGGCATTATCATTCCGAATCGTCGTGCCTGCGGCCTGACCAGCACCGTGGCCAAAAGTGCTGCCGGGGCGATCGAACAAATTCCGGTGGTGCGGGTGACAAATATCGGACGCACGATAGAAGAACTTCAGGCTAAGGGTATCTGGATTGCAGCCTGCGATATGGACGGTGAACCTTATTACCGGGCCAATTTAGATGGCGCAGTAGCCATCGTTATCGGCAATGAAGGTCGCGGAATCGGAAAACTGGTCAAGGAGAAATGTGATTTTACCGTTTCTATTCCGATGAAGGGAAAAATCAATTCTCTCAATGCATCCAATGCGGCTGCCGTCGTGATGGCGGAAATCCGTCGGCGACGCGAAGTATAAGCCTATGAATATGAGAAAACGCAGCCATGCCGTAGTGATCTGCCCTTGTCAAATGGACATCGGAGGAGCATATCACAACATTACGTTGTTGCAAGGCTGCGTTTTTCTTCTGCATTCGAAGGTTATTCTGCGGTTATACGCATGATCCCTGTGAAGGACGGTTAAAATGTTTCCATTTTTCGTGGGGCTGTTGCGACAAATCCCTTCTCAGGGATTTGTCGAACGCCTTCCGAGGTGGTGTTCCGTTCTTCACAATATCGAAATAATCCTATTCTTTCATGTATGTATAACCGATACTTTTTTCATCGTCCGTCCCGAAGGTCTTAGGTCCCAAATAATTTTCGCCGGAGGATTTGGTTATCCATATCTCGCCATTGCTGTACGCCGGGTAGAATTTCATGCCGATGCTGTTTTGACTCGCAAATTTATCCCAATCGTCATACTCCACTTTGACAAAACCTCCCATTGCAGCGATGATGTTGTCCGGTGCCAGGTAATACGCATATAACAGAGACTCTTTTTCAGCCTGTTCTTCTTTACCCGAGTACATATTGACACGGCACATATAATTCATGTTTTCTCCGTTACCCGGCGTATAGAAGTAGATATATTCGCCGCGGAGTATCGGTTCATGGGAAGGTCGATGCGTTATTTTCGTGTCTACGCGATCTTTCAGGTTGTATACGTGAAGCGTTTCCCCATCGGCATCATCCTGGTATACGAGATAAGTGGAATTGACCTGATATGGATAGTATATCTCTTTGTCCAGTATGGTTTCTTTGTTTTTACCGTTGAAATCCAACTTGCAGTATCGACTGTTTTTATCGGTAAAGAAGAGTCCATCCGAGGTCACCTGAAGATGGTAGCACGTTCCCTTGTACAACGTTGTGGCTTCGGTTTTGCCGGCTTCCACCTTGACAATTCGATTATTATCGAGAATTCCGTAAACATTTCCGTCATATACGGATAAAGAGCTTGCTTTGGTGTTTTTCTCAATAACTGTCATTTCGCCCAGCTTCGAGCCGCTTAGTTTTGCGGCGGTGAATGCTCCGGTCCCCCATTCTTTGCCGCCGTAATCACCGTATAACAGGCCGCCGGATTCAACGAAACAGCCTCCGACCATGGCGTTACTCATTGCGTAGATTTCGTCGTTGGTAGGCTTAACATCCCATCCTTCGACGACTTTAGACTTCTCGCCTAAGTAATTCATGGTAAACTCCATCTCCATGATCTGTGTCTCACCGTTAGATGAATAACTTTCTTTAATAGTGATGATCAGGTTATCGCCGTTCAACTTGGCGGATATGTCATCGGAATCACTATCTTTGGAATCAGGATAAGAAATCTTGTATTCCAGATTGCCTGTTTCGTTCCATGAAACCGATGCGTTATCATCCATCAAAGTCATATCGGCACTCCCGTCGCTATATGCAACCAATTGGAGAACGTTGGAAAAATCATCACCTACCATGCTCTTGACGGTTTCTTTTTCTACTTTTTTTCCGCTGTCTGTTATTTCGACATTATCACATTCCCAATTGCCGATTATGGATGTCGGCTTTTCCGCGCTTGTTTCCTTGTTATCGCTGTTGCCGCCACAACCGGCGAAGGTGAAACACATCAATACTGTGAGAATTAACGGTATCATTTTTTTCATGGCTAATACCTCCTGCTTCCTTTTGGAATTTGGTTACTATTGCTTTTCCAGGCTTATCGTTACCCCGCTGTAATCCACCGTTGCTTTCTCGCCATCCACTTTGAAGTCAAATTCATTTTCCACATTGAAACCATTGTCGGTTTCGCTCCATTTACCGGATGCCTTTTCTCCGGCGATATTCATCGTGCACTTTCCGTTGTCCTTTAATTCAAAAGTCATCTCTCCCCCCAGGAGGTTCTCAACAGACATCTCGATGCCACTGTAGCTTGCGGTGGTTGCTTTCCAAGTTCCTACGTAAGGGCTGTCTTTCATGTTTTTTCCGCATGAAGCGAGCGAAAATATCATTATCAGAGACAGCACAATAATCGTTAATTTTTTCATGTCTTTCTTTTCCTTTCTCCTTAATAACTCGTTATGCGAAATTGGTGCGCTTTTGCAGCAATTCTAGATTTGTGAATATTATAGTTGGTTTAAGGTTTTATCACATCACTCAAACGAGTACTTTATGATCTCCACCGGAAACAGAGGTCTGTTTCCGCATAATATGAAGACGTTCAGAGATATGAAAAGAACACGTCGATGTCGGCGTGTTCTTTTCATATGCACTTATTTGTGTGAAATACTCGTGTTAAAATCCTCGGATTACCAGACCACTCTCCCGCGCCATAACAGCAAGCTGTGTTCGGGATGTAAATCCGGTCTTTTGAAACATGCTTTTGATGTGTTTCTTTACAGTGTGTACAGAAATATTCAGCCTTTCTGCGATCATCTCATCCCTGTCACCGCTGGTAAGTTCCCGTAAGACTTCCAGTTCTCTGGCAGTGAATTCGATACTGCTGGCCATCCCAAGTTTTAACAATGGCGTTGTATCCGGATAGATTGATTCTCCGGCCATGGTGCGATCCATGATCTCGATCAATGTATCCTCGGAAGCGTTCTTATACCAGAAGCTGTCCACATTCCCGGATCTCGCTCTTTCAATAAAGTTGCATTCCGGTTGGCTGGTGACGATGATCACTTTTATGTGTGGATATTTTTCTTTAATTTTGGCTGCCGCATCAAGTCCGCTGGCGTTTAATGCTGTACACACATCCATTAGGATGAGATCTACATGGCTAGTCATACAATAGAATTCGGCCAGAGCCGCACTTTCGATGGATGCCTCCAGTTGATACTTGCCGCTGTTATTTAATATGATCTCAAACAACTTACGTGCCATGGGATCATCTTCAACGATTAGCACATTTCTCGCCATATTTTATCCTCCTTACCTTCGACAGGAAGAGAAACGGTTAGAATAAATCTAGGATCTACCTGTATGGACATAGTTCCTCCCCGGTCCTCTATACGATGGCGTAACCCCTGTAACCCCCCGCCTTCCCGAAAATCAGCACTTGGTACTCTGCCGTCGTTGGAGAAGACGGCTGTGCACGATGTGAATGTGCATGAAACATGTAATATTAAACGGGTAGCGCCGGCATGCCGCACCGCATTTGTCAAAGCCTCGGCTCCGGCGGCTGCAATCAATTCGGTCAAATCGCTGTCGGAAGGTAATTCCCCTTCGATCATCACCTCGACTCCGGCAGATTTTCCGGCTTCGACAAGGTGTTTCAAAGCGTCGCTGTGCTTTTCTATCGAAGACTCCCCCTTTAAGAATGCGATGGTGTGATGCCATTTCTGTAGGATGTGTTCCATGTTGTGGATATGCGATGAATCCAGTTCCTGTGTTAAATAATATCTCGTGCGCATCAGATTCTGTCCGATCGAATCGTGAATCTGAATCTTCATTGCCAGACGTTCTCTTGATTTGGCCAGGACTTCGACGTTTTCTCCGTATGATACCAGTCTTGTGTTGATGCGCTGGAGCGCGTCATTTTGACGGTTCAGTTTTGCACGAAGCAAATGCAGATCTGTCGTATCTGTCGCAGTTAATTGTACAACCTCTTCGCTGCCCACATGGATTATTTGACGTTCGAAGGACCATACGCCTTCGTTGAGTTGAATCAATACAGAGCCGTTTGGCAACTGACTTCTTTGTGCTCCGGTGGTTAAGTCGCCATGTGATATAGTTTCCCAAAACTGCTCCGCGTTTTGAAGCGCCGTTCCGCAGAGAGAATGACTTAAGTTCTCCATTTTGCGATTTACCAGGAAAGGCTGTCCCGATGGCCTCGAGAAACAAAGCCCCATGGGGAGGGAATCCGCACCTTCCCGAATCGATGAAACGGTTATCATGGACGATTTGTGCCGATATACATGTACCAGGATCCAGACGGTGTACACTAGTGTAAAAATAATATAGGAGGCGCACAGGAAGACCGGAATCCCCATAATGTGACTCGTGAATACATCCAGGGGTTCATCGTTTACTTTCCTTGAGGCTCCTTCGGATAGAAAGCTAAGGAGTAAGAGGGAGACCGCGGCAAGCACGCTGAGTATGTGGCAGTGAGATATTTTTATGCGATAGAAATATCCTGCACAGAGAACAGATGCCTGGAAGATAAGTATGATGAACACCAGGATGAGAAGCAGAGAAAGTGCCGATGAAGGCAGCTGAAATACGGTATTCATTTCGCACCGCCTTCGCAAGGTAATAAGAATGTGATACAGACATCCTCCTCTTGCTGCGAGATGCTTGTCTGGGCGCCCATTTGATCTGCAACACCCGTATCCGGAGAAATACATCCTTCCTCGCAGGCCAATAAAATGGACATCTCGATTCTTTTATCGATCACAGCGAGATTTACCAGGAGTGCCTTTAGACTTGGAAATGAGGATTCAATAACCGCCTCGAAAAACGAATAGGTTGCCTGGGCGTGTTCTTTTGGGAGAATTCCTTCGCATTTGCAGGAAATAGATGTTGCTGCTCCGTACAGCTTTAGATTTTCCAAGGATTCACGGAGACAGAGTTCCAATTCCTTCGCTGGCAGGAAACTGGCTTCCTCACCCAAAAGTACAAGGTTTCCCTGTCTTTTTATGTAAGCGCTTAGAACGCATATGAGTCCTAATTGTTTTCTCGGATTATTCGAATCCTTCAGTGAGTCTAACGAATCTTCGAGCTGCTTCAGTTGGGGTTCCACTTCTTTCGCGATTTTGTCATACATTCGTATGTATTCGTCAATTTTGGCGTGTTTTTCCTTGAGCTCCACCTCAGCCTTCAGAAGATCGTTGTTCGCTGAAAGTCTGGAGCCAAGCTCCTCTAATTGCTTCAAGATGTTCTGCAGGCTGGCGATATTCTCGATCCACAGAACGTGCCCGCCTGAAATAGGAGCTCCGGAAAGTCGTTCGTGCTCCATTTCTACCGGCCCGGATTCGGTGCGACGCATAATCTCTTTGGAGAAACTCGTTGCATTATCAGCCCGGAAACATATATCATACGTATTGTTAACAATCTGCGCACCGATTGTGCTGGCACGAAAAACTTCATCATATCGTGAATTGGATGGGATAAGGCCGCTTTGGATACATGCTTCGAAAACCGCCAGTATGACTAGGGTGAAGACTGCCGTCATGTCTCCGGCAACGAGGAACAGTACAGGAAGTTCCATGAGATATCCGACAGAATATAGAAGTGCTATTGTTGCCGGAAGTATCGGCGCCCAGATCCTTTTCCTTTTACCGGGAACGCGACTTTCGTGGAAGAGTAACGCAAGAAATGCCGTCGCTTCTGTGATTATCCACGCAAAACAGACATAGTAGAGAGGGCCGCGAACGTATATTGGATTTCCGGAATCAAGTCCGAACGGATAATAAAATGCAAACTGATGGATATTGTTGGTTATGATGGATAATATCAGTATTCCATTTGGAATCCACAGAAGCTTAAGAAAAGCCGGGATGGTGTGAACGGACTGCTTTCCCATATATGCCGCAGTAAATATGCCCATCATTGGGACCAGAAGCAGTGGTATGTAGTAACCGTACCAGCAATAGATCTGCCAGGAAGTTAGTCCTTCCGTGAACAAATATCTGCTGGTTCTTAAAACAAACCACAGCAGAAGGAGGAATACAATTGAAAGTAGATAGCGGCGCAGCGCTATATTGATCACTCTTCTTTGCACAGAAGCACCCCAGGCTGCGATCAAAGAAACGTATATGCCGGTTCGGATAAGGGATACCAGTTGATAGGTCACCCCTGTAACAATTTCCAGACGAAGGATTTGGTAACATGTCACGGCACATAGAATCATTACGGTGATCGAAATCGCATGGAGTTTTTCTCGGTTACTCGAAGTTGTCAAGCGATTCACCTCTCTTTGATCATTTGTATGGATAGGACCGGCGTTTAACAAGTGGGCCAAGAAACTGCTGGGGGATTATTACATGAAAGGAACCACTCGTTAAGGTTACGAAGACAGCGTTCTAGCTTTCCTGTTCATTCTACTACAAATATGGTGTCTCCCGAAAGATGAAAAGCCGTGCTTCGAGACAATATTGTTTCTATGGGAGACTGAAGGGAATGCGGATGGAAGAAAACAAACGACCCGAATCGCAGATAAGTTTTCGGAAGAACAAAAAAGTAATTGACATTGACGCACCCACAGAGTAATATTATTTAGTGACTTTATGGAAAAACAAACAGAGCGGTGAGAAAGAAGCTGCTCTGATTTTGAAGTGAATAAGGTTTTCCAGCAACGATAAATCGCAACAAGGAGGAATCTATCGTGAGAAACAAAATCATCCTGGCATGCACCGAATGCAAGCAGAGAAACTACAACACGATGAAGAACAAGAAGAACGATCCGGACAGAATTGAACTGAGAAAGTATTGCAAATTCTGCGGCAAAGAGACTCTTCACAAGGAAACAAAGTAATCGACAAAGCGAACGAACGGAGCTTTATCATGAGTAATGAGAAACAGAATGGAAAGAGGGGCGCGAAGAAGCCGAACATCTTCGTTCGCGCAATTCGAAGCATTATTGAATACTTCCTGGGCGTGAGAGAAGAGTTCATGAAGGTGGTATGGCCGACGAAGGAAGCACTGGGCAGCAGCACCGTGACTGTTTTCGTTATCTGTGCTGTTTTTGCGTTGGGCTTCTGGCTGGTAGATACCGGTTTCCTGGCTCTGCTTCGGAAAGTGCTCGGAATTACCCTTTCCTAGTGATATGGGAGTAGATTAGTATGGCAGACGTAACAGAGAATGGGAATGTGAATGCAACCTCAATGTCGCCGCTCGAGGGAGAAGGTCTCCGCGGAGACGGCACATCGAAATGGTATGTTGTTCACACATATTCCGGTTATGAGAACAAGGTTAAAAGCAACATCGAGAAGATGGTAGAATACCGGGGAATGCAGGACCTTATCGAGGAGGTTATCATTCCGACGATTGAGGAAGTTGAGGTCAAAAATGGCCAGCGCAAGGTCAAGACCCGCAAGCTGTACCCGGGATATGTTATTATCAAAATGATTGTCAACAACGAAACCTGGTATCTGGTTCGCAACACCGAGGGCGTAACGGGCTTCGTTGGGCATGGCTCGGATCCGATTCCGCTGACTAAAGAAGAAGTGGTAAGAATGGGTGTCGAGAAAATGCGAATCGACCTGGACGTCGAGGTTGGTGAGACAATCCGAGTAATCGGAGGTCCTTTTGAAGGACAGCTGGGCATCGTGGAAGAGATTAGCCCGGAGAAGCAGATTGTCAGAGCCCGTGTTTCGATGTTCGGTAGAGATACTCCTGTGGAACTTGAATTTTCACAGGTTGGAAAAATTCAATAATTATTATTGAGGAAAGGAGAAGACGATGGCAAAGAAAATTGAGGGTTACATCAAGCTTCAGATTCCTGCCGGCGCAGCAACTCCTGCACCACCGGTTGGTCCTGCACTGGGTCAGAAGAGCGTGAACATCATGGATTTCTGCAAACAGTTCAATGCCAAGACCGCTGAACAGTCCGGAATGATTATCCCTGTTGTTATCACTGTCTATGCAGACAGAAGTTTCACTTTCGTATGCAAGACACCACCGGCAGCAGTTCTGATCAAGAAGGCAGCAGGAATCGAGAGTGCTTCCGGTGAACCGAACAAGCGTAAGGTTGCATCCATTACGTTGGAACAGGCTCAGGAAATCGCTAAGACCAAGATGCCGGATCTGAACGCTGCATCCCTGGAAGCTGCTACAGAAATGATCAAGGGAACAGCACGCAGCATGGGCGTCACAGTAGAAGGCTAAGAACGTGGAAGGCGAAAGCCGTTAGCACCACAAGGAGGAAAAAATGCCAAAGAGAAGTAAGAGATACAGCGAGGCAATCAAGAACTTCGATAAGACACAGACTTATGAAGTTGCGGATGCTGTAAAACACGTGAAGGAGCTTGCGACTGCAAAGTTCGATGAGACCATCGAAATGCATATTCGTCTCGGTGTAGACGGAAGACACGCAGATCAGCAGGTAAGAGGAGCTACTGTACTTCCGCACGGAACAGGTAAGACCAAGAGAGTTCTGGTTTTTGCCAAGGGTGCGAAGGCAGAGGAAGCAGAGGCAGCAGGTGCTGATTATGTCGGTGCAGAAGATATGGCACAGAAAATTCAGCAGGAAGGCTGGTTCGAGTTTGATGCGGTAGTAGCAACACCGGATATGATGGGTGTTGTAGGTCGTCTGGGTAGAGTTTTGGGACCGAAAGGTCTTATGCCGAACCCGAAGTCCGGTACCGTTACTATGGATGTTACCAAGGCTTTGGAGGATATCAAAGCAGGTAAGGTGGAATATCGTCTGGACAAATCCAACATTATCCACGTTATTATCGGAAAGAAATCCTTCGATGATGAGAAGCTGGTAGAGAATGCGAATGTACTGATTGGTGCAATTGCGAAGGCAAAGCCATCCGCAGCAAAGGGTCAGTATTTCAAGAGCGTTACAATCGCTTCCACAATGAGCCCTGGCGTAAAGGTGAACACTGCATCTTTAGGTTAGTAGCATCATTCTAATTTATGAAAAACGAATATCAACCGTAGACAGCGGGTGCGAAAGCTTAATTTCCCGCCGAGGTACAATATAAATTGAACCCCGCTGTCTCCATAGCGGGGTATTTTGTACCGTGTGTGACATTCGGAACAAAACTATGACCGCCCGGCGGTCAGGAAAGGAGAACAAATGTCTGTAGAAGCAAAAAAAGCAAAACAGGTTGTCATCGACGAGATTAAAGAACGCTTTGAACAGGCGCAGTCCGTAGTTGTCGTTGACTACATCGGACTGACTGTTGCAGAAGCAGATGCCCTGAGAAAGAACCTCAGAGAGGGAGGCGTAGGCTTCACCGTATACAAGAACTCTCTTGTAAAGCGTGCCATTGAAGGAACACCATACGAAGGATTGTGTGATGTCCTCAAGGGATCCAGCGCATTCGCATTCAGCAATGAGGATGCAACTGCCGGTGCAAGAATCCTGAACAAGGCAATTAAAGACTTCAAGAAGATGGCATTCAAGGGTGCTGTCGTTGAAGGCCAGATTTATAACGCACAGCAGGTTGGAGAACTGGCTGAAATTCCATCCAGAGAAGAGCTCATTGCTCGTTTCATGGGAAGCATTCAGTCTCCGATCTCGCAGCTTGTTAGAACGTTCAAGGCAATTGCCGACAAGGATGGCGAAGCCGGAGAAGCGGCTGCTCCTGAAACAGAAGCAGCTGAGGCTTAAGCGTAAGCAAACAAATAATCAACTGTTCACATTAAAGACCGCAATGGTCGTCTAATTCAGAAAAAGGAGAAAAACAATGGATAAGGATCAGATCATCGAGGCTCTGAAGGGAATGAGCATTCTCGAAATCAACGAACTCGTTAAAGCTTGTGAAGAAGAATTCGGCGTATCCGCTGCTGCTGCTGTTGTAGCTGTTCCGGGCGCAGGCGCTGCTGTTGAAGAAGAAGAAAAGACTGAATTCAACGTAGTACTGAAGGAAATCGGTGCTGAGAAGATCAAGGTTATCAAGGCTGTAAGAGAAGCTACCGGTCTTGGTCTGAAGGAAGCAAAGGCACTCGTAGACGGTGCTCCGGCCAACGTAAAGGAAAATGTGGAGAAGGCAGAAGCAGAAGCGCTGAAGGCTGCTCTGGAAGAAGTAGGCGCTACAGTAGAGCTGAACTAATTCTAGTTATCACGTCAGAATTTGGGCCCTGGAATCAGGGCCCAAATTGTCGTATAAAGGACTCGTAGCGAAAGATGAGGCTTGCAGTGTACGAGTGTAAAAAAATCACAAAAAAACCTCTCAATATACACGAAATCTAAATATTGAAAGCGTACAATCATACGCTCCATATTTGGAGACGATTTTGCTAGAACAATAAGGAGTGATAACATGCCAAAACCTGTAAAAGTTGGAAGGAAAGAACGCATGACCTTTGCGAAAATCAATGAAGTTTGCGAGATGCCGAACCTCATTGATGTTCAGACGCAATCCTATAAATGGTTTGTGGAGGAAGGATTAGCAGAGGTTTTGGAGGATGTCTCCCCAATCCGAGACGCAACGAACACTCTCAGCCTGGAGTTTGCCGATTATCATTTTTCCGAGACGACCAAGTACGATCAGGAAGAGTGTAAAGAACGGGAAACAACATACGCAACATCTCTTACTGTTAAGGTGAGGTTGACCAACCGGGAAACCGGCGAAATCAAAGAGCAGGATGTCTTCATGGGAGATTTCCCGTTGATGACAGAAAAAGGCACGTTTGTATATAACGGTGCAGAGAGAGCCATTGTTACACAATTGGTTCGTTCTCCGGGACCGTATTATGAAGTATTGGTTGACAAGTCGAATCAGAATCTTTTCTCTTCTACAATTATTCCGAACCGCGGTGCGTGGTTGGAATATGAGACGGATTCTGCCGGCGTGATTTACGTACGAATTGACAGACAAAGAAAATTACCGATTACAGCCTTCTTGAGAGCGATGGGCCTGGATTCCAACCAGGATATTCTGGACACGTTCGGCGAAGATGACAGAATGATTCGCACTCTGGAGAAGGATAATACCAAGAATGGCGATGATGGGGTGAAGGAAATCTATCGCAGATTGAGACCGGGAGATCCGCCAACGGTGGAGAACGCCCGTTCGATGGTGAACAGCCTCCTTTTCGATCCGAAGCGTTATGACTTGGCGAAAGTCGGACGATATAAATACAACAAGAAACTGGGAATCCATAACAGACTGGTAGAAACGATTGCCGCAGATGATATTATCAATCCGAACACCGGTGAAGTGATGGTGGAGAAAGATGGTTTTATCAGCCGCGAGAAGGCGTTTGAAATTGAGAACGCCGGGGTTTTGTGTGCCCTGGTTCGGAGCAAGAACGAGGGCGATGATTCGGTTGCGAAAGTTATCGGCAACCAGTTTGTCGATCCAACCCTCTATGTGGATATTGACCTGGCTCCGTACAAGCTTTCCGAATTGGTATATTATCCGGTGCTGAGAGAGATCATCGATAGTTCTGAGAGTGAGGATGAATTAAGAGCAGCGATTGCAAGTCGCAAGCATGAGCTGTCCCCGAAACATATCACTATCCCGGATATTATTGCATCGGTAAGCTATCTTCTGAACCTCAATTATGGGCTGGGTGAAGTTGACGACATTGACCATCTCGGGAACCGTCGTCTTAGAACAATCGGCGAACTGCTCCAGAATCAGTTCCGAATCGGCTTCTCCCGCATGGAAAGATCTGTCCGGGAGAGAATGACCAATGAAAATGCGACACCGCAGCAACTGATCAACATTCGACCGGTTACGGCTGCTGTCAAGGAGTTCTTCGGAAGTTCTCAGTTGTCTCAGTTCATGGATCAGAACAACCCATTGGCCGAACTGACACACAAGAGAAGACTTTCCGCACTTGGACCGGGCGGTCTTTCCCGAGAAAGAGCCGGCATGGAAGTTCGAGACGTACATTACTCTCATTATGGAAGAATGTGCCCTATCGAGACGCCGGAGGGTCCGAACATCGGTCTGATCGGTTCCCTGACAACATATGGAATTATTAACGAGTATGGATTCATTGAAACACCGTATCGTAAGGTGGACAAAGAAACCGGACTTGTTACCAAGGAAGTGGAATATCTTTCTGCCGATGATGAGGAGTTAATGATTGTGGCCCAGGCAAACGAACCGTTGGATGAAGAAGGTCACTTCGTTAACAAGAAGGTCGCTGTCCGCGGCGTGAAGGGTGAGATCTCCCTGGCTCTGCGCAGCGAAGTGGATTACATGGACGTATCCCCAAAACAAGTAGTGTCCGTATCTACTGCGATGATTCCATTCCTGGAGAACGACGACGCGAACCGTGCCCTGATGGGTTGTAACATGCAGCGACAGGCGGTGCCACTTCTGGTAACCGAGGCGCCGTATGTCGGAACCGGTATCGAGTACAAGGCGGCTTGCGACTCCGGCGCAGTTGTACTGGCCAACGCCGCAGGAACCGTTGAATTTGTTGATGCGATGAATATTCGTATCCGCAGAGATGACAACAACGAATTGGACAAATACAAACTCTTGAAGTTCAAGGGTTCCAACCAAGGCACCTGCATTAACCAGAGACCGATTGTTTCCTATGGGGAACATGTTGAAGCCGGCGAAGTGATTGCCGATGGCCCATCCACAAACCTTGGTGAAATCTCTTTGGGAAAGAACCTTTTGATTGGTTACATGACATGGGAAGGTTATAACTACGAGGACGCAATCATTCTGAATGAACGACTGCTGATGGATGACGTTCTCACATCGATTCATATCACTAAATATGAATGTGAAGCAAGAGAGACGAAGCTGGGAGCAGAAGAAATCACGAGAGATATTCCGAACGTCGGCGAGGAAGTGCTGAAAGACCTGGATGAAGAGGGCATTATCCGCATCGGTGCAGAGGTTAAATCCTCGGATATTCTGGTTGGTAAGTTAACACCGAAGAGTGAAACGGATCTCACTGCGGAAATTCGTATGCTCCGTGCCATCTTTGGTGAAAAGTCCAAGGAAGTAAGAGATACATCCTTGAGAGTTCCGCATGGTGAAGTCGGTATTGTTGTAGACGTACGCGTATTCAGCAAAGAGAACGGAGACAGCGAACTGCCGCCTGGTGTTAATAAGATTGTTCGCGTATATATTGCGACAAAGAGAAAGATCAACGTCGGGGATAAGATGTCCGGACGTCACGGAAACAAGGGCGTTATTTCCAGAATTCTTCCGGAAGAGGATATGCCGTTCAAGGATGACGGTGAGACTTTGCAAGTCATGCTGAACCCGTTGGGCGTGCCATCCCGTATGAATGTCGGACAGGTTCTGGAGGTGCACTTAGGGCTTGCGGCGAAGGCGAAAGGGTGGTACATTGCAACCCCGGTGTTCGATGGTGCAAGCGAGAAGGATGTCGTTGAACTGCTGGATGAGTGCGGATATTCGAAGACCGGCAAGCTGCCGTTGAGAGACGGCCGCACCGGTGAGTACTTTGACCACGATGTAACCGTAGGCTACATGTACATGCTGAAGCTGCACCATCTGGTAGACGATAAGATCCACGCAAGAAGTACCGGTCCGTACTCTCTGGTAACGCAGCAACCTCTGGGCGGTAAGGCGCAGTTTGGCGGACAGCGTTTCGGAGAGATGGAAGTATGGGCACTGGAAGCTTACGGTGCTGCATATACATTGCAGGAAATTCTTACCGTTAAATCTGATGATATCATTGGCCGCGTTAAGACCTACGAGGCAATCGTCAAAGGCGAGAATATTCCGGAACCGGGCATCCCGGAATCCTTCAAGGTGCTGATTAAGGAATTGCAGGCTTTGTCCCTGGATGTTCGTGTCATGTCGGATGACAATCAGGAAATCAAGCTGAAGAATACCTCCGAATATGATGATCCGGCAACGGTAGACAGCATGTTGAAGCAGGCGGATCGTAAGTCGGAGGCGCAGCACGAGCGTGAGGAACGCGAGAAAGAGAAACAGCAGCAAATGGATGACGAAGAAGAATCCGTGAAGCTCGACGAGCCGATTGCGGATCCGGATGAAGAAGAGGAAGATCGGGAACCGGATGACGATCAGCTGGATTCGATGTTCACAGAGCAAGCTGCGGCGGACATTGAAGCTGATGTGGATGATGAGTTCGACGATGATGACGATATAGACGTCTACAACGATGATTTCTCAAACCTGAGTGGCTACGCGGATAATCCGGACGATGACAGATTTGAAATTTAATGGGTAAGGGAGGAAATATGAACAACGAGAACAATTATGAACCGAGCAATTTTGAATCCCTGCAGATTAAATTGGCTTCCACGGAGAAAATGCTGGAGTGGTCCTACGGTGAAGTAACAAAACCGGAGACAATCAACTACAGAACGCTCAAACCGGAAAGAGACGGTCTGTTCTGTGAGAAAATCTTCGGACCAACTAAGGACTGGACTTGCAGCTGCGGAAAGTATAATAAAATCCGTTACAAGGGTACCATTTGCCAGAACTGCGGCGTAGAAGTAACCAAATCCAAGGTGCGTCGTGAAAGAATGGGACACATCGAGCTCGTTGCTCCGGTATCTCACATCTGGTATTTCAAAGGGATTCCGTCCAGAATCGGTCTGGTTCTGGACATCACACCGAAGAATCTGGAACGCGTTCTCTACTTTGCATCGTATATCGTGACAGATCCGGGAGATACGCCATATACATATAAACAAATCATTGAAGAAAACGAATACAACGAAGCCAGACAACTGTATGGCAAGACTTTCAAGGCACAGATGGGAGCAGAAGCAATCAAGCAGCTGCTGATGGACATCAATGTCGATGAATTGGCAAATGAGCTTCGTGAACAACTTGTAAAGGCTTCCGGACAGAAGAAAATTCGTCTTGTTAAAAGACTGGAAGTCATTGAAGCCTTCAAGCAGTCCGGAAACAAACCGGAATGGATGATCCTGGATGTTGTTCCGGTAATTCCACCGGATCTTCGTCCGATGGTACAGCTGGAAGGCGGCAGATTCGCAACTTCCGACCTGAACGATTTGTACCGCCGCGTCATCAACCGAAACAACCGGCTGAAGAAGCTGCTAGAGCTGGGTGCACCGGACATCATCGTCAGAAACGAGAAGAGAATGCTGCAGGAATCTGTGGATTCCCTGATCGATAACGGCAGAAGAGGAAGAGCTGTAACCGGCGTTGGCGGTAGATCGCTGAAATCACTTTCTGACATGCTGAAGGGTAAGCAAGGCCGTTTCCGTCAGAATCTTCTGGGTAAGCGTGTAGATTATTCCGGACGTTCGGTAATCGTCGTAGGACCGGAATTGAAATTCTATCAGTGCGGTCTTCCGAAGACGATGGCGCTGGAACTCTTCAAGCCGTTCATTATGAAGGAACTGGTTTCGCAGGAGAAAGCACATAACATTAAGAGCGCAAAGACGATGGTCGAGAAAATGAAACCGGAAGTATGGGATGTTCTCGACTACGTTATCAAGGATCATCCGGTTCTGTTGAACCGTGCCCCGACTCTGCACAGACTCGGAATTCAGGCATTCGAACCGGTTCTGGTCGAGGGTAAGGCAATCAAGCTGCACCCGCTGGTTTGTACCGCATTTAACGCCGACTTCGACGGAGACCAGATGGCGGTACACGTACCGCTGTCTGTCGAAGCACAGGCGGAGGCCAGATTCCTGATGCTTTCCGTGAACAACATTCTGGCACCGAAGGATGGTTCCCCAATCACGATTCCGACACAGGATATGATTCTGGGAAGCTATTACCTGACGCATCCGGGTTCGGAGGAAAGAAACCTGGAGAACGAGAAGGGCGACGGAAAGTGTTTCGCGGATATCGATGAAATGATGATGGCTTATCGCAATCACGTCGTTGGCATCCACGCAAAGGTTAAGGTTCGCATGAAGGCATATCCGGGGGATGAGGGCAAACTGGTGGAATCCACCGTTGGGCGATTCATCTTCAACCAAGGATTGCCACAGGACATGGGTTTTGTGGACAGAACCAAAGATCCGTATTCGCTGGAAGTCGATTTCCTGTGTGGAAAGAAACAACTGGGCGTCATCATTGACAAATGCTTCAAGAAGCACGGAAACACAGACACTGTATTGATGCTGGATTACGTAAAGAGCATCGGCTATCACTATTCCACCATCGGTGCGGTCACGATTTCCGTCTCTGACATGGAGATTCCGGAAGCAAAGGCTGAGATCGTTGCAGCGGCAGAGCAGGATGTCGACAAGTTTGAGACCTACTACAGACGCGGACTGATGTCTGACAGAGAGAGATATGATCGTGTTATCGGAGTGTGGAGAGAAGCAACCGGTAAGGTTGCTGACGCTCTGATGGACACATTGGGGACCATGAACAACCTGTACATCATGGCGAACTCCGGAGCCAGAGGTAACAAGAGCCAGATCAGCCAGGTCGGTGGTATGCGTGGACTGATGGCGAATGCTGCCGGACACACGGTAGAAATTCCGATCAAGTCGAACTTCCGTGAAGGTCTGTCTATCCTGGAATACTTTATTTCTTCCAACGGCGCGCGTAAAGGTCTGACGGATACTGCGCTTCGTACGGCGGACTCGGGTTATCTAACCCGAAGACTGGTCGATATTTCTCACAGCGTTATCGTTAACGATATGGACTGTGGTTCTACGGATGGTGTAGAGGTCAGTGCGTTCAAGGATGGAAAGGACGTCATCGAACCATTGAGCCAGAGAATTGCAGGCAGATTTGCAGCTGCTGCGGTTACGAATCCGAAGACCGGTGAAGTCCTGGTTGATGTCAACGAAGAAATCACTGACGACATTGCGGAGCGCATCGAAAAAGCGGGCGTTGAGTCGGTAAAAATACGTTCCGTAATGACATGCCGTGCCGAGAGAGGCGTATGTGTAAGATGTTATGGACGCAACCTTGCAACCGGAAGACAGGTTCTACCGGGAGAGGCTGTCGGAATTATTGCCGCACAATCCATCGGTGAACCGGGTACGCAGCTGACGATGAGAACGTTCCATACCGGAGGCGTTGCCGGAAGCGATATCACCCAGGGTCTGCCGAGAGTCGAGGAGTTGTTCGAGGCCAGAAAACCGAAAGGTATCGCAGAGATCTGCGAGGCAGACGGCGTGGTAGAAAGCATTTCTGTTCGAGAGGATAACAAGACTGAAATTATTGTTAACGAAGAAGGCGGAAACCGCGAATACATCATTCCTTATGGTGCGAGAATCCTCGTCAGTGTTGGCGACGAAGTGCATGCTGGAAAGCAGCTCACCAAGGGCCCGCTGGATCCGAAAGATATCATGAGAATCCTGGGCGTACCTGGTGTATATGAATATCTGCTCTCCGAGGTTCAGAGAGTATACAGACAGCAAGGTGTAGATATCAACGATAAACACATCGAGGTAATCGTCAGTCAAATGCTCTCGAAGTACAAGGTCGAGAAGCCGGGAGACACACATCTCCTCCCGGGTGGTATGTATACGCGCTTTGAACTGGAAAAGGCTAACGAAGAAGCGGAGGCAAATGGCGGTGAGCCGGCAAGCGCGGTTCGCCAGCTCCTGGGAATCACGAAGGCTGCTCTTGCAACAAGTTCGTTCCTGTCCGCAGCATCCTTCCAGGAGACAACGCGAGTTCTGACCGATGCCGCAGTCAAGGGTAAGACTGACCACCTGAGAGGTTTGAAGGAAAACGTTATGATCGGTAAGCTGATTCCCGCAGGAACCGGTATGAAGCAGTACCGTAACATCGAGGTGGACTACGGTGAAAATGAACCGTTGATGCACAATGCTAAGGCCGAGGAGAACCAGATTATCACTTCAGACAATCCGGAGAAGTTCGAAGGCTTGGCTGACGAGACTCGGAGTCTCGTGAATTAGTAAATTCCAATTGACAGAGGATTGAATTTACTGATATAATTACCAATGTTCGTTATCACTGAAAGACCTGGCGCACCAGGTCTTTCAGTTTGATATGCGATAAAAGTCGGAAGGAATTCTTCCGGCAATCGAAAATTCTAGAGGAAAGGAGACAATAATGCCTACTATTAACCAATTAGTTCGTCAGGGAAGAAAGAGCTCTGTTAAAAAGTCCAACTCTCCTGCGCTCGGTAAGAACATGAACACTCTGAGAAAGACTGTCACCGACGTAAGCTCTCCACAGAAGAGAGGCGTATGCGTAGCTGTTAAGACTGTAACTCCTAAGAAGCCAAATTCAGCTCTGAGAAAAGTTGCGAGAGTTCGTTTGACCAACGGAATCGAAGTTACCGCTTACATTCCAGGAATCGGCCACAATCTGCAGGAGCACTCTGTTGTTCTGATCAGAGGTGGAAGAGTTAAGGACCTCCCGGGTGTTAGATATCACATCGTAAGAGGTACTCTGGATACAGCTGGCGTAGCAAACCGTGGCCAGGCACGTTCCAAGTACGGAGCAAAGAGACCTAAGAAGAAGTAGTTGATTCGGGATATTGTCTTAATATTTGATATATTAAGGACTCGCGGCCGGCGTTAGAAGCACGGTCGAGTACCCCGTGGTAACAAGGAGGGAAGAGAAGTGCCAAGAAAAGGTAACACACCAAAGAGAGAAGTACTTCCAGATCCAGTGTACGGCAGTGTTGTAGTTGCAAAGCTCATCAACAGCATTATGCTGGACGGCAAGAAGGGTGTTGCTCAAACAATCGTATACAGTGCGTTTGACCAGATCCAGGCAGAGACCGGCAAAGAGCCGATGGAAGTATTTGAAGAGGCAATGAACAACATCATGCCGAAGCTGGAAGTTAAAGCAAGAAGAATCGGTGGTGCGAACTACCAGGTTCCGATTGAAGTAAGACCAGAAAGACGTCAGACTCTGGCACTGCGTTGGTTGACTCTGTACACAAGAAACAGAGGCGAGAAGACCATGGCAGAGAGACTGGCCAAAGAGCTGATCGATGCGTCCAACAATACAGGTGCGTCTGTAAAGAAGAAGGAAGATACGCATAAGATGGCAGAAGCAAACAAGGCGTTTGCACATTTCAGATTCTAAGAGAAGAGTTATAGTAGAGAGGAGATATAATGCCAAGAGAATTTTCTTTAGAGAAAACAAGAAACGTTGGTATCATGGCTCATATCGATGCCGGTAAGACCACGACAACAGAAAGAATTCTCTTTTACACGGGAAAGACACACAAAATCGGTGAAACACACGATGGCGCGGCAACCATGGACTACATGGTTCAGGAACAGGAACGTGGTATTACAATCACCTCTGCGGCTACTACAGCTCAGTGGAAAGACACTCGTATTAATATTATCGACACCCCGGGACACGTGGACTTTACGGTTGAGGTTGAAAGATCCTTGCGTGTACTGGACGGTGCGGTAATGGTACTCAGTGCAAAAGAGGGTGTAGAGCCTCAGTCAGAAACAGTCTGGAGACAGGCGGAGAAATACAATGTACCGAGAATGATTTTCGTTAATAAGATGGATATTCTGGGCGCAGACTATTTCCATGTTCTTGACACGATTCATGACAGATTAAGAGCCAATGCGGTTCCGGTTCAGATTCCAATCGGAGCGGAGAACCAGTTCGTCGGCATCATCGATCTGATTACCATGAAGGCAGAGGTTTATGATAAGGACGTCCTAGGGACCGAATTTGATATCGTCGATATTCCGGCTGATATGATGGATGAAGCCAAGGCTTGGCATGACAAGCTGGTAGAATCCGTTGCGGAATGCGATGAAGACCTGATGATGAAATATCTGGAAGGCGAAGAAATCACAATCGACGAGATCAAGGCAACGATTCGTAAAGAAACATTGGCAGGAAATATGTTCCCAATGTTCTGCGGATCCGCATACAAGAACAAGGGAGTTCAGATGATGCTGGACGGTATTCTGGATTACATGCCGTCTCCACTGGATATCCCATCCATTAAGGGTGTTGACCCGGAAACCGGAGAAGAGGATGAAAGACATGCCAGTGATAAGGCACCGTTCTCTGCACTTGCATTTAAGATTGTTGCTGACCCGTTCGTAGGTAAGCTGGCATTCTTCCGTGTATATTCCGGAACTTTGAAAGCAGGTTCCTACGTATACAACGCAACGAAGGGCAAGAGAGAGAGAATCGGCCGTATCATGCAGATGCATGCGAACCACAGACAGGAAATCGACATGGTATATGCCGGTGACCTGGCAGCAGCTGTTGGCTTGAAGCAGACGACGACGGGCGATACGCTGTGTGACGAAGATCATCCGATTATCCTGGAATCCATGGAATTCCCGGATCCTGTAATTGAGATTGCCATCGAGCCAAAGACCAAAGCAGGTCAGGAAAAGATGGGGATTGCGTTGGCTAAGCTTGCAGAAGAAGACCCGACGTTCAAGACTTACACGAACCCGGAGACCGGTCAGACAATTATCGCCGGCATGGGTGAGCTTCATCTGGAGATTATCGTAGACAGACTGCTGCGAGAATTCAAGGTAGAGGCGAATGTCGGCAAGCCACAGGTATCCTACAAGGAAACCATTACGCAGGAAGTAGACGAGGATTACAAGCACAAGAAGCAGACAGGTGGTTCCGGTCAGTACGGACACGTTCGCTTCAGAATGTATCCGAGAGAAGCCGGTTCCGGATTCGAATTCAAGAATGCAGTCGTTGGTGGTGCAATTCCGAAGGAATACATTCCAAAGATTGAAGAAGGATTCATCGAATCGATGCAGACCGGTCCGGTTGCCGGATATCAGATGGTCGATATCGGTATTGAACTGTATGATGGTTCTTACCACGAAGTCGACTCTTCTGAAATGGCATTCAAGATCGCTGCAAACATGGGATTCAAGGAAGCCTGCAAGAAGGCCAAGGCTGTTCTGCTGGAGCCGATCTTCAAGGTTGAAGTCACCGTTCCGGAGAACAACATGGGTGATATCATCGGTGACATCAGTTCCAGAAGAGGCCGAATCGAGGGTTCGGATATGAGAGGTGGCGCCGCAATCGTTCGCGGATTCGTGCCACTGTCTGAAATGTTCGGTTACGCAACCGACCTTCGTTCGAAGACACAGGGTCGCGGAACTTATGTAATGCAGTTCGATCACTTCGATAAGCTTCCGGAAAGCTTGCTGGAGAAGGTAACAAAGTAATTTAATTCATTAAAACCATATTAGGAGGAAAGATATGGCTAAGCAGAAATATGAAAGAACCAAACCGCATATTAATATCGGTACAATTGGTCACGTTGACCACGGTAAGACAACTCTGACTGCAGCGATCACAAAGACCCTGCACG
>CAVKJB010000003.1:0-108299 GCA_963656785.1 Acutalibacteraceae bacterium
GACTTGAACCTGCGACCTCCGGGTTATGAGCCCGACGAGCTACCAACTGCTCTACCCCGCGATATCATATTGGTGCCGGAAACCGGGGTCGAACCGGTACGAGAATCACTTCTCACGGGATTTTAAGTCCCGGGCGTCTGCCAATTCCGCCATTCCGGCCTATAAAATAATGGCTCCGAGGGTGGGGCTCGAACCCACAGCCTACCGGTTAACAGCCGGTTGCTCTGCCATTGAGCTACCTCGGATCATTCGTCCCTTATTCGCGACTTCATTAGTATACACGCATTACGAATTCATGTCAACACTTTTTTAAAAAAACTCTGCACATACCCATTTTGATTCCAGAAGAATGAATACGGAAAAAACGACCACCTCCCGGCAGCCGCTTTCCCCGCAATTATATAATTCCATAATTATGAGATCTACGATTATGCCCTGCCTCTTGGAATTTCACTTCTTGAAACTCCCCACCCCAAGATACTAGATAAGATCCATATCCCGATTATTCGAACCGAGAATGGAACCTTCGGCATTCTCATCCTGTCTTTCTCCGATGATTCTATTTTGTCTCGCTCATCTCGATTGATTTATTCGTGGCAGCCATAACCCCTTCGAGAACCGTACTTCTCAGGTTACCCTGCTCTAAAGCTCTGACGCCGGCAATCGTTGTTCCGGCAGGAGAAGAAACCATGTCCTTCAGCTCACCCGGATGCTTCCCGGTCTCCAGCACCATCTTTGCTGCGCCCAGTACAGTCTGTGCTGCAAATACATATGCCTGCTTTCTCTGCATGCCGCCGTTAACTGCAGCATCTGCCATGGCCTCGATGAACATAAATACATAAGCCGGACCGCTTCCGCTTACACCGGTAACGATATCGAACAGGTTCTCCGGCATCAGTTCCGCTCTTCCGAATGAGCTAAGGATCTCCAGCGTGCGGTTCTTCTCTTCTTCCGTTACATTTTCGTTCGGGCAAGCTGCCGACATGCCCGCACCTACTTGGGCCGGGGTGTTCGGCATTACGCGAACTGCTTTTACCGGCTTGCCAAAATGCTCTGCCAGGTAATCCAGTGTAATTCCGGCAGCGATGCAGATGAACAGATTCTTGTCGGTTACGTGATCCTTGATTCCGTCGATAACACCCTCAATGTACTGCGGCTTAACCGTCAGGAAAACGGTATCGCAGTTCTCCAGCACTTCAATGTTATTATCCGTCACATTGATGCCGTTCACTTCCTTCGTCTTCTGACGGCTTCCCTCGAACGGATCCGCACCCCAGATTTCCTCCGGTTTGTACAGACCGGCCTCGATAATGCCGCCCATCATTGCATTCGCCATAACTCCACATCCAATAAATCCTAACTTCATAAACATACTCCTTTTCTCTTCTATGAGAGCTAGTTAAATGGTTAACAACCAATATATACACCACAGGCGTTTCCGATACCCCGATATCGAAAACGCCTGCAATATATTCTCATGCGCCCCGGTACTCCAT
This sequence comes from Acutalibacteraceae bacterium, assembly GCA_963656785.1. Lineage (GTDB taxonomy): Bacteria > Bacillota > Clostridia > Peptostreptococcales > Anaerovoracaceae > Mogibacterium_A. The sequence continues at coordinate 1,497 of CAVKJB010000003.1, forward strand.
CCGGGTAAAAACAGGTTCTATTCGAACGACTGCTCCGTACGCTCGATGATTTCGTCCTGCAGCGGCTTGTCCAGGTTGCGGAAGAAATCGCTGTAGCCGGCAACACGAACAATCAGATCCTTGTAATCTTCCGGGTGCTTCTGTGCTTCAATCAGAGTCTGGCGATCAATTACGTTGAACTGAATGTGGTGGCCGTCCATTGCAAAGTAGGAACGAATCAAGCTGGCCATGTTATTAATACCAGCCTCACCGGCAACAACGTTCGGTGTGAACTTCTGGTTGAGCAGCGTTCCGGCAGTTGCCAGATGATCCATCTTCGCGCAGGATTTAATCACTGCGGTCGGTCCGTTGGTATCTGCAGATTTCTCCGGGGAGATTCCCTCCGATACCGGCTTATGGGCTTTTCTGCCGTTTGCTGTAGCCAGGATAACATCTCCGAAGTATACGTGGCATGTGGTCGGCAGCATGTCAACGCCGTACTTTCCGCCTTTCATGTTCGGACGACCGGTGATGGTGTCATGATACAGATCAAAGATGTCTCTCATGATGCTGTCTGCATAATCATCATCGTTTCCGTACTTCGGTGTCTTATCATGAACCAGGCTGTAGATGTAATCGTACCCCTCGAAGTTATGCTCCATAGCCTCAATCAACTCTTCCATGGTGAAGTTCTTCTCGTCGAATACGTTGTATTTAATTGCAGTGACACAATCTGTAACCGTTCCGATACCTACGCCCTGAATATAGTTGGTGTTGTATCTTGCACCGCCGGCATTGTAGTCCTTCGCCTTGCTAATGCAATCGTTGGTTACAACGGACAGGCATGGTGCCGGCATTTCCTCTGCATAAAGGCGTTCAATGACGTTGTTTCCGCGAAGCTTGATGTTTACGAAATGCTCCAGTTGTTTCTTGAAAGCTGCCCACAGTTCATCATATGTCTTGAAGTCTTTCGCATATCCCAATTTCAGGCCAAGCTGCTTGCCGGAGTATTCATCATACCCATTGAACAGTGTCAGCTGGAAAATCTTTGGAATGTTCAGGTATCCGGTCAGAATATATGCTTCACTTCCCCATGCACCAGTCTCAACGCAACCGGAGGAGCCGCCTCTTCTGGCATCTTCCAGAGTTTTGCCGGCATTAACAAGCTCCATGATCTGCGCTTCGGTGTTGTAGAATGCAGGCTGTCCCCATCCCTTTCTGGAGATCTCGCAGGCTCTCTTGAGGAACTTCTGCGGAGTCTTCTTGCTGATGGTCACATTGGAATTCGGCTGAACCAGCTTCATTTCATCCATGCAGTCCAGAATCAGGTAGCTTACGTTGTTAACGCCATCCTTACCTTCCGGCGTTACGCCACCGGTGTTGATATTGGCAAAGTCCGTATAAGTTGCACTCTCCTTGAGGGTGATACCTACTTTTACCGGAGCCGGCTGGTTGTAGAATTTCACCCACAGGCATTCGAGGAGTTCCAGGGCATGTTCATCATCCAGGATTCCGGCTTCCACATCTGCGGTATAGTATTTAATCAGATGCTGATCCAGTCTGCCCGGGCTGAATGCGTCCCAAGGATTTAATTCCGTGGTCACGGCAAGGTGCGTAAACCAGTACAGCTGAATTGCCTGCCAGAACGTCTCCGGATGATGTGCCGGAACGACTTCCAGATTCTTTGCAATCTGTTCCAGTTCGGCCTTTCTCTTCGGGTCCTTCTCCGCAGCGGCCTTCTCTACGGCCATTTCATGATATCTCTCGCCCAGGATGATAACGGCATCGCAACAGATGTCCATTGCTTTCAGCTCTTCCATCTTGTCAGATGCGGTCGGATCGTTCATCCAATCCAGCTCATCCATGGTCTTCTTAATCTTTTCTTTGTATTCCAGATAACCGGTTGTGAATACCTGTTCACCACCGCAGGTGTGTCCCGGGCCACGCTGTTCCATGAACTCCGTAAACATACCGGCTTCGTAGCAATCTCTCCATTCTGGTGTCATGCGAGACAGCAGCTTCTCGCGAATGGTTCTGCCACTCCAGTAAGGAATGATTTCTTTCTTCTGAAGTTCCCGATCTTCGTCGGTGGTGTGGAAGGAAACCAGATCTCTTTCACTCATTACTACCATGTCTTCCTCACTGTGGCAGCAGAGTTCCGGGAAGGTAGGAGATGCCTGGGGATCTTTGCCCTTCTCGCCAAGAATCAGTTCGTCATCGCCAAAATATAGTGTTTTCTTCGAGAAGTATTCCTTCAGAGACAGTGCTCTCATCACCGGAACGGAATATTTACCGTCGTTTTCTTTATAGAAATCCGTCTCAATCTTCGCTCTTTCCAGGTCGATGTGAACCGGTGTCGTTACACTCTGTTCTCTCAGGCGCTGAATTCGCGCATTCATTCCACGTTTTGCCATTGTTCTATCCTCCTATCTTGGTATTGGTAAAACCCGCTTGAACAAACATTGTCTGGAAGGCCTGCATTTCCTCCTTGTCCGGGGCATGCAGGTCGGATCCTTCGTAGGTCATTCCCACTCTCGGGTACTTGCTGGATCCTGTATCGTGGTACGGAAGCAAGTTCACTTGTGCAACACGAATCTGTTTTTCCCGGAGAAAATCGATGGTTGCTTGCATGTTCTCTTCCGTTCCGTTCACTTCCTTGATAACCGGTATGCGTATATAAATCCTCGCTCCGTCAGTACTTAACCTGCAAAGATTCTCCAGAATGAGTTCATTGCCGACTCCCATGTACTTCTCATGAAGCTCATTGTTCATGCACTTCACATCGTACAGGAATGTGCTGACGTACGGCAGGATTGCCTCAAACCTCTCATACGGTGCATACCCGCATGTGTCGATAGTAACATCGATATCCTGATGATGAAGTTCTTTCAGAAGGCTCAGGATATAATCCGGATCGACACTCATGACCTCTCCGCCGGACAAAGTGACCCCGCCGCCGGATTGTTCGTAGAACATCTGATCCTTGAGAAGCTCCTTGACCAGAGCCTTCACTTCATGCTCTCTGCCAACAATATCCCGAATGCTTGACGGGCAAGCCTTAACACACTTGCCGCAAAGGGTACACTTCGCTGAGTCCGTCACCGCCTTGCCTTCATCAATACGAATCGCCCCGTTCGGACAGACTCTCATGCAGAAGCCGCATCCCACGCACTTGGCTGCATCGAATTGCAACTGTGGGTGGAACTTCTGCGTCTCCGGGTTGTGACACCACACACACTGCAGCGGACACCCCTTGAAGAATACCGTTGTGCGAATGCCATCGCCGTCATGCACCGAGAATTTCTGAATATTTGTTATCGCGTGCATTCCGCTCCTTCCTTTCTGACCATGTTATAGACCGCAGTCTACTTTACGTTTAGAATACACTTTACTATAGCATTTGTCAAGAAAAAAACAACCTCGCCTCGTGATTTTCATCCATTAAAAAAGAGCAGGTTTTCTCGAAAAACATGCTCTTTTGTGGTTATTCGTGTATCGTTTCGGGCATCTTTCAATTCTCGGAATTGCTCCATCGGAAAATGCGTTCACCCGCATTGCGTCCAGCTTCGAAACCACTAGTCCGCTGCCAAATCTCGCACCTTATCCGCTCTGCGGAAACTATCCGAAGTATCTCTCCAGCAGTCCCTTGAAAGCTTTTCCGTGGCGAGCCTCGTCTCTGGCCATTTCGTGTACGGTATCATGGATTGCATCCAAATTCGCTTCCTTCGCACGCTTCGCCAGATCTACCTTGCCGGCCGTTGCACCATTCTCCGCAGCAACTCTCAGCTCCAGATTCTTCTTCGTGCTATCCGTTACAACTTCTCCCAGAAGCTCTGCAAACTTCGCTGCATGCTCTGCTTCCTCATAAGCTGCCTTCTCGTAGTAAAGACCTACTTCCGGATATCCCTCGCGATGTGCTACTCTCGCCATCGCAAGGTACATGCCAACTTCTGTACACTCTCCCTCGAAGTTCGCTCTCAGGTCCATAAGGATATCTTCACTGGCACCGGCTGCAACTCCTACCGCGTGCTCCGCTGCCCACGACATCTCATCTGTCTGTTCCGTGAATTTATCGCTGCCAACGTGGCATACCGGACACTCTTCCGGTGGCTGATCGCCTTCGTGAACATAACCGCATACCTGACATACCCATTTACTCATAGTTTCCACCTCGTTTACTATTATCTTTAGAAATATTTTCAAACAGACTTTATCTGTACTTATTTTGTAAAGATAGTATAATCAAAATGCAATTGGTTAGTCAACTCAAATTTTCTATTCTGTAAAAAACGTTTTTCTCACCCCCGACTTCGGAGAAGGCATTGGATACTCACAACGCACAAACGGAATGCGGACCGGAGAAAAGGCGCGCAAGGACGCTGTAATAAATACACTCCCAGTCCCTGAGAATTCCTATCATCAGTGGCCTTTATGTGGTTAGATTTATTTAACTTTATCTCTTAAATTTCTTGTTTGATTGTGTTTTTTGTGATATTCTATGTAAGTGTTCTAAAGAGATATACGGGAGGAATATCACTATGGAAATAAGAAAATCATCGGAAGACTACTTGGAAACCATGCTGATGTTGAAGGAAACGAACGGATACATTCGTTCCATCGATATCGCCAAGCATCTTGGCGTTACCAAGCCGAGCGTATCCTACGCCACCAAGCGCCTTCGCGAGAATGGATATATTGAAATGAATAACGACGGTCTGATTTCCCTCACCGATGCCGGAATGGAAATCGCCTCCAAAATCTACGATCGTCACAAGATGTTGTCCCAATTTCTGACCCTTCTTGGTGTAGATCAGAAAACCGCGGACGAGGATGCATGCAACATCGAACACGATATCAGTAATGAGACTTTCGAGGCCATCTGCAATCACGTCGACAACTTCATGTCCGGATGCCCGCGAATCAACGTACAGGCACCGGCCTGCGATGACCGAACGAAAGAGTAGCATGCCATCAGCGCAGGGACGAACGTTCTGATCTCAAACCAAGTTCCACATCCAGGTACAGTAACCGTATGACAAGTCCATGTTATTTGCGCGCGACACCGTTTGCGAAAGCGCCGCTATGCCGGTCAAAATCGGCGGACGAGGATTTATTTTTGACAGATAAAAACAGGAGCTGACGCTCCTGTTTTTTTGGTTCACTTGTTTCCGACGGTGCCTACCCTTGCGTTCGCATGCAGCACCGCAATCCAAGGTCGGATTATCGGCGGAAACGCTTTATATTCAACGAAACAACATAATAATCCATTAGAACACCTACCATAGGCCGATACCGCGCTCCTCTCCCATGGACGCAAGCCGCATCTTCCTCCGAGACCAGCCACGATTCAATCTGTTATTACGAAAGTCCCACAATCGTGCCATCCGAAAGGAAGTCCATTCCGTTAGCAGCCGGAACCTTCGGCAAGCCCGGCATGGTCATGATGTTTCCTGTCATCACGACGATAAAACCGGCTCCGGCGGACAGTTTCACTTCACGAACGGTGATGTCGAAGCCAGAAGGTGCACCCAGCTTCTTCGGATCATCGGTAAAGGAATACTGCGTCTTCGCCACACAGATCGGCAACTTGTCGAAGCCGAGCTTCTCCAGTTCGCGAACCTGACGGAGTGCATCCTTCGTAAAGAAAACTTTATCTGCACCGTAAATGCTGCGTGCAATGACCGTCATTTTATCTTCAATGGACATTTTTACATTGTAGAGCGGCTGGAAATTGGCTTTGCGGTTCTCGCAGATATCAATAACAGCCCTTGCCAGATCCAGGCCGCCTTCACTGCCCTCCGCAAAGACACGGGAGAGCACAACCTCGATATCCTTCTCATCGCAGAGGCTTCGAAGAAGATCGATTTCCGCCTCGGTATCCGTCGGGAATTGGTTGATAGCTACGACTGCCGGGACGCCGAACTTAGCAACATTATCCAGATGGCGGAGCAGGTTCGCGGAACCGGCCTTCAGGGCGGTTAGATTCTCTTCTCCCAGCTCTGTCTTATCCAAGCCGCCGTTCATCTTGAGTGCGCGTACAGTGGCAACAACGACGACTGCATCCGGCTTTAAATCGGCATAACGGCATTTGATGTCAAAGAACTTCTCTGCGCCGAGATCCGCACCGAATCCGGCCTCTGTAACCACGTATTCGCCTAATTTAAGCGCCGTCTTCGTCGCCAGAACGGAGTTGCAGCCGTGAGCGATATTTGCAAACGGGCCACCATGAATGATTGCCGGAGTGTTTTCCAACGTCTGTACGAGGTTCGGTTTGATGGCATCCTTCAGCAGAAGCGCCATTGCACCGGTTGCATGGATATCGTCTGCAGTAACCGGCTTCCCCTCTTTGTCATAGGCCACCACCATTCGCGCAAGACGTTCCTTGAGATCATCCACACTGGTCGCAAGGCACAGAATAGCCATGATTTCTGATGCTACAGTAATGTCGAACCCGGCTTCTCTCATAATGCCATCACCCTTCTTTCCAAGGCCGATAACGATATGCCGAAGTTCGCGGTCGTTCATGTCCAGCACGCGTTTCCACACGATTTTCTTTGTCTCAATATTCAGTTCATTTCCCTGATGAATATGATTATCCAGCATTGCTGCCAGCAGATTGTGAGCTGCAGTAATAGCATGGAAATCCCCTGTGAAATGCAGGTTAATGTCTTCCATCGGAACAACCTGAGAGTACCCGCCGCCTGCCGCGCCGCCTTTGATGCCGAAGCACGGTCCGAGCGATGGCTCTCTCAGCGTGGTAATTGTCTTCTTCCCCAGTTTGTTCAATGCCATTGAAAGTCCCACATTCGTGGTCGTTTTTCCTTCCCCTGCAGGGGTCGGATTGATGGCGGTGACGAGCACCAGTTTGCCGTCCGGGGCATCCTTGAGACGCTCCAGGACGTCAAGACTGATCTTTGCCTTGTATTTTCCGTAAAGTTCCAATTCATCATCGGTGATGTCCAGATTCTGAGCCACTTCGGTGATTGGTTTCATGTTAGCTTCCTGTGCGATCTGTACGTCTGTCTTCATTTTTCCTCCCATTCATCCATAAAGATTCATCTGACACAACGAATTTATTTTATCAGCTTTGAGACCACACTTCCACAGAAAGCAGTGAAATTATGTCCCGCTTTCCCGGAATTAACGCTACATCATCGAAAGGTTAGGGCATATGCACACTCGGGACGCCTGCATCCGCAGGGCACAGGGCACGTGCTCCCTCGGGGCATGTGCACCCGCAAGGCACCTGTACCCACAGGGCACGTGCTCCCTCGGGGCATGTGCACCCACAGGGCACAGGTACCCGAAGGATATAAGCATGCTCGGAAATCTTCGCACGCAAAAAGGAGCTTTTAACAGCTCCCTTTCTGCAAGAGTATTGTCATGGAGCAGTGTCTAAATCACTGCCGCCATAATGGCTTTGATAGTATGCATGCGGTTCTCCGCCTCCTGGAAGACAATGGAGCGCGGTCCTTCAAAGACTTCTTCCGTAACTTCCAGCGAATCGATCCCGTATTTATCACAGACCTCCTTGCCAACCACAGTATCCGTGTTGTGGTAAGCCGGCAGGCAATGCATGAAGACACAGTCCGGACCGGCTGCATCCATCAATTCCTGCGTCACACGGTACGGATAGAGGTCATGGAAACGGTAATTCCACTTCTCTTCCGGCTCACCCATGGAAACCCACACGTCTGTGTAGATGACATCTGCATCCTTTACTGCATCGTACGGGTCGGCATTCATCTCAATGATAGCACCGGTCTCTTTGGCAATTTCGCGGCACCGATCGATCAATTCTTGTGGCGGATAGTATTCCTCCGGTGCACCTGCTACAAAGTGAAGTCCCATCTTTGCACAACCAATCATCAGCGAATCGCCCATGTTATAACCGGCATCTCCCATGTAAGCCAGCTTGATCCCCTTAAGGTGTCCAAAATGTTCCTGAATGGTGAGAAAATCCGCCAGAATCTGCGTCGGATGGTACTCATTGGTCAAGCCGTTGATAACCGGAACATTGGAATACTTCGCGAGCGTCTCTACTCTCGCCTGCTCAAAGCCGCGATACTCTATGGCATCAAACATTCCGGCAAGCACGCGGGCAGTATCCGCAAGTGTCTCCTTCACACCGATCTGAGATCCGCTGGCAAGATAGGTGCTTCCCATACCCAGATCGCTGGCTGCTACTTCGAAAGAACAACGCGTTCTTGTACTGCTCTTCTCGAAAATCAACGCAATATTCTTTCCTTCATGGGTCTTGTGGAGTTTTCCCGCCTTCTTCTCCGCTTTGAGTTCGGCAGCGAAATCCAGGAGATACTGGATCTCCTCCGGTGTAAAATCCAGCAAAGTCAGGAAATCCCGTCCTTTCAAATCAATTCCCATTCTTTATTCCCCCAATTCTTTCTCTAATTCCTTCTTCACATACGCGATCTGCGCCTCTACCGATTCCACCGAAGTGCCCCCCTCAGAGTTTCTTCTCTTGACGCAATTAATCAGGTCAATCGCATCATATAGATCCTCTTCGAAGATATCGGAATACTTCTTGTACTCCTCCATGGACATTTTCTCCAGCACGGTACCCGCATGAATGCAATCCGACACGATGGTTCCGGTAATCTTGTACGCTTCTCGGAACGGCATCCCTTTCTTGGTCATGTAATCCGCCAAATCTGTGGCATTGATGAAGCCCTTCTGTGCCGCATGCATCATGTTCTGCTCGTTGGCTTTCATCGCCGAAATCATCGGTGCAAACACCTGAAGACAAATCTTCGCTGTATCAATCGCGTCAAACACCGGCTCTTTATCTTCCTGCATGTCCTTGTTGTACGCTAGCGGAATTCCTTTGAGGACGGTCAAAAGTGCCATCAAGTCACCATAGACGCGCCCGGTCTTTCCACGGGCAAGCTCTGCCATATCCGGATTCTTCTTCTGCGGCATGATAGACGAACCGGTGGTAAAATCATCGCTGAGTTCCACGAACTTGAATTCCCAGCTGGACCAGAGAACAACCTCCTCTGCCAACCTGGAGAAGTGCATCATCAGAATAGAGAGTGCGCTGAGAAGCTCTACGCAGTAGTCACGATCCGACACGCCATCTAAGCTGTTTCGGCAGACATCCGCAAAGCCAAGTCCGGCAGCCTCCATTCGGCGATCCGTTGGATACGTGGTTCCTGCCAGCGCGCAGCATCCGATTGGGGATATATTCGTTCTCTTATAGACATCCTTGAGACGATCCAAATCCCGGAGATACATCATTGCATAAGCCATCAGATGATGTCCAAATGTGATCGGCTGAGCACGCTGAAGATGCGTATATCCCGGCATTACGGTTTTCTTGTATTCTTCTGCCTTGTCTGTCAGTGACTCAATCATCTCCTTCAGGAGCTGACTCAGTTCTTCAATCTCTTCCTTGACGTAAATCCGAAGATCCAGTGCTACCTGATCGTTCCGGCTTCTTGCCGTGTGAAGCATTTTGCCCTCATCTCCGATTTTCTCGGTGAGTGCAGCCTCGATGAACATGTGAACATCTTCAGCAGACATATCCACTTCCATCGTTCCGTTCTCAAGTTCGCTTAGTATTTCTTCTAATCCCGCAATGATGTGGTCCTTGGCCGCCGCCGGGATAATTCCCTGTGCCGCAAGCATCTCTGCATGCATGATGGATCCCTGGATGTCTTGTCTGTAAAGTCGTTGATCGAAAGGAATCGATGCATTGAATTGGTCTGCGATTTTGTTCAGTTCTCCGGCAGTGCGGCCGGCCCACATTTTCTTCATTACGGTTATTTCTCCTGTTTTTCTGTATTCTATTCTGTCAATGCATCCCGGTTACCTTGATTGTATTCGGGAGACCATCTTCCTGCTGATTTCTTTCCCGGTTATCAGCCTTCCGATCTCTCCTTCCGGGTAGCATCGTCTTCTGCGTGAGTTATTTGTTGTTTTTCTTATCTACCATTGCCTGTACGGTAATCGGAAGGCCGAAGAGGTTGATGAAGCCATTGGCATCCGTTTGATCGTAATCAGATTCTCCAAACGTTGCGATTTCTTCCGAATAGAGGGAGTAATCACTCCATAGCCCGGCCTTGATAATGTTACCCTTGTAGAGTTTCATGCGAACTTTACCGGTCACGTTCTCCTGCGTCTTCGATACGAATGCAGACAGAGCCTCTCTCAGCGGGGTAAACCACTGACCATTGTATACAACTTCAGCGAAAGTGATTGCCAGCTTCTGTTTCTCGTGCAACGTCATCTTATCCAGTGTTGCGGATTCCAGATATTCATGTGCTCTGTACAGGATGGTTCCTCCCGGTGTCTCGTAGACTCCGCGGCACTTCATACCAACCAGACGATTCTCGATAATGTCCAGAAGTCCGATACCGTTCTTGCCGCCGAGTTCGTTAAGTGCGAGAATGATTTCTTTTGCACTCATCTTCTTCCCGTCGAGTGCTACCGGCTTGCCCTGCTCGAACTCGAGTTCAATATAAGTCGGTTCATCCGGTGCATCTAGTGGGGAAACACCCATTTCCAGGAATCCCTTCTCTTCGTATTTCGGCTCGTTCTCCACGAACTCCAGATCCAGACCTTCGTGGCTCAGATGCCAGAGATTCTTATCCTTGGAATAGTTGGTCTCACGATTGATTTTCAGCGGCACGTTATGAGCTTCCGCATAATCAATCTCTTCTTCGCGAGATTTGATGTCCCATTCTCTCCATGGTGCGATAATTGGCATTTCCGGTGCAAAATGCTTAATAGTCAGTTCGAAACGCACCTGGTCATTTCCCTTTCCGGTGCAACCGTGGCAGATGGCATCCGCACCCTCCTTCTTCGCGATTTCGACCAGTCCCTTGGCGATACAAGGTCTTGCGGTACTGGTACCCAGCAAATACTCCTCATAGATAGCACCGGCCTGCATCGTCGGAATGATGAAATCATCCACATATTCATCGGTCAAGTCCAGAACGTACAGCTTCGATGCGCCCGTTTTCAGTGCCTTCTCTTCCAGTCCTTCGAGTTCATCATCCTGTCCTACATTACCGGATACTGCAATGACTTCGCAGTTGTTGTAGTTTTCCTTGAGCCAAGGAATGATGATGGATGTGTCAAGGCCACCGGAATAGGCCAGAACTACTTTCTTAATATCTTCTTTTTTCATGACAAAATACTCCTTTGCTTGATTTCACGTGTACAATTATACATATTTATTCAGTTTTGTCAATAAAAATTCAGCATTATTCCTGAAATATTGGAATTAATACATTGCTTTTTCGTAATGATATGCATGGAGTATGCATATCCTCTGTGCGAGCCGGACTCATTCAAGAGCGCTTCTCCGTGGATTCTCTATGAAAAGAAAGAGTTCCCGCCCTTTTTTCGCTGCTTCCATCATTTGATCTTAAGCCGAAGCCCTCTGCATCGCCAAAAAGCACGAACACCGGCTTACGCCGGCATTCGTGCTTTTTTATTAGGAGCTGTCCACAACCCCCAGTTTGAGGTAATCGGAACTGACTCGGCAAATCTACGAGTCAGTTCTGCCACTTGCGTGCTTAATTGAAGTCGTAACCGGCCTTGAATGCAGCTTTGTTCAGCTCAGCGAACTTCGGCTTCACATTCTGATCGATCTGAGCCATCCAGTCTACGTCATCCAGTCCGCCGATGGCCTTAACCAGTGCACCCAGCAGTACAACGTTCATTGCCTTTGGGTTACCCAGCTCAGTAGCGATATCCCCGGCTTTCATGGAGATAACCTTAACTTTGCTCTCCAGTTCCTCAATGATGCCTTCCGGATATTCTGCCATTCCCTGGTTTACCGGAGATGGATTGATCTTAAAATCATTAACGACGATCGCGCCACCCTTCTTCAGATAAGGGAGCCATCTCAGTGCCTCCATTCTCTCAAAGGCAACAATCAGGTCTGCCTCGCCGATACCAACGATCGGGGAAAGCACTTCATCGCCGTAACGAACCTGTGTGCTTACGCTTCCGCCGCGCTGAGACATTCCGTGGATCTCACTCATCTTTACATCATAACCGGCTTCCATCAGGCCGCTCGTCAGGATCTTGCTGGCAAGGATGGTTCCCTGTCCACCTACGCCTACGAGGAGAATATTTTTAACATTACTCATTATCTTGTCACCTCCGAAATTGCATCAAATGGGCAAATCTGCATGCAGACTGTGCATCCGTTGCAGCTTGTCTTGTTGATTTCAACCTTATCCTTCGAGGACATCAATGCCGGGCAGCCGCTCTTTACGCAAAGCTTACAGTTCTTGCACTTGTCCTGATCAATCTCACACTGATGTTTGTTCATGGTTGGGAATTCATCCAGATCCTGCTGGCTGAACTTCTTCAGAACACACGGCCATCTTGTGATAATAACGGTCGGTTCATCCTTTGCGATGCATGCATCCAGAGCCTTATCAACCTCATCCATCTTGTTCGGGTTAACAATATAGATGTTCTCCTCCTTCATTCCAATTGCTTTCAGGAGTGCAGGGATGTCTACTTCCGGAGCCGGATCGCCCATCAGCGTGAATCCGGAACCCGGGTTCTGCTGGTGACCGGTCATACCGGTAATTCTGTTATCCAGAATTACGCTGATGCTGTGACCCTGATTGTAGATGGCATCCATCACGCTCGTAACACCACTGTGGAAGAATGTGGAGTCACCCAGCACGCCGACAGCCTTGGTCTTCGCACCGGCCATCTTGAATGCCTGGGAGGCACCGTGTGCCATGGACAGGCTGGCACCCATGCAGATTGTGGTTTCAAGGGCATTCAGAGGAGCATTTGCACCCAGAGTGTAACATCCAATATCGCCATTGATCATCAGATCCTTCTTCTTCTTGATGGTCTGGAAGAAGCCTCTGTGAGGACATCCTGCACACAGTTCCGGAGGTCTTACAACTGCCTTCATATCGGAAGTGTAATTCTCAGCCTCCACGCCGGTCAATGCCTTTCTGACAATGTCCGAATTCAGCTCATCGTATTTCGGAATTACCGGCTTGCCAACGCACTCAATGCCAAGGCGTTCCAGGGCTTCCTGTAGATAAGGATCCATTTCCTCAATAACGTATACCTTCTCTACCTGAGAGCAGAAATCCTTGATCAGCGCATTCGGCAGCGGGAATGTCATACCGAGCTTCAGGTAGGAAGCGCTGTCACCGAATGTTTCCTTTGCATACTGATAGGAAATGCCGGAGGTAACAACACCGATTTTCTTATCATGCCATTCCGGCTGGTTGATTTCGCAAGTATTTGCATATTCTTCCATTGCAGCCAGCTTGCTCTCGAGGTTCACTCTCAGTTTCTTTGCGTTAGCCGGAGCAGTTACATACTTGGTAATCTTCTTTTCGTACGGAATCTGAGCCACTTCTTCACGCTCACCCAGCTCTACGATGCCCTTGGAGTGACATACTCTCGTGGTTACGTGGAACAGAACCGGTGCGTCGAATTTCTCGGACAGCGCAAATGCCATCTTCATGTAGTCCTTGCACTCCTGGCTGGAAGAAGGTTCCAGCATCAACAGTCTAGCGGCCTTTGCGTAGTTTCTGTTGTCCTGTTCATTCTGGGAACTGTGCTGTCCCGGGTCGTCTGCACATACGAGAACGAATCCGCCGGTAACGCCGGTATAAGCGAATGTAAAAATTGGATCCGCTGCAACGTTCAGACCTACGTGCTTCATTGCACAGAAGGACCTTACGCCAGCAATAGATGCGCCGATCGCAGCCTCCGCTGCAACCTTCTCATTTGGCGCCCATTCGGAATAGATTTTCTCTTTGTACTGAGGCATATTCTCAAGAATTTCAGTACTTGGCGTTCCCGGGTACGCAGATGCGAAAAGACATCCGCCTTCGTAAGCGCCGCGAGCAATTGCCTCATTACCCGACATAATTACTTTCTCGGCCATCTAATTACCTCCTAAATTGTTTCAATAATTTTTCATTATGAAATTTATTTGCAAGAAAATAATAGCACTCCGCTTTGTAACGGTCAACGAATTTTTGGAATAATATTTCACATTTCAAAATAATTTCACAGTTTGGAATTTCGTTTAGTTTTTATCAAGTGCGTTAAGGCAAATTAACTTTGAACACGCAAAAAGGGGCTTTCGCAACGATCTGCATCCTTCATGACTGGCAGCGATTCTCTCCGTCGTCGGCTCTCATGAAGTTTTTTAATCGATGCATTCAATGCCCCGAATTCGCACAATTCGCGTCACTTGTCGCAAGGACGCAAAGGAAATTATCAAAAAATAAAAATGGAGCGGAAGACGAGATTCGAACTCGCGACCCTCGCCTTGGCAAGGCGATGCTCTACCCCTGAGCCACTTCCGCATAACAAATGGAATAATATCATAGCATTCCACTTGTGTCAATGTTTTTTCGTTGGTTATTTCCTTGGGAGTACGATCCGGTAGAAAAGTCCGCCGGATTTCTTTTCTCCGGCCCGGTCTTCAATACAGATCGTTCCGCCGTGAGCTTCAATAATCTCCTTTGCAACCGTCAATCCTAATCCGGTTCCCTGGCCATTACTCCTGGCTGCTTCCGCGACGACAAATGGCTCGAAAACCTGTTCGCGAATGTTGTTCGGCAACCCCGGCCCATTATCCCCGATTTCAATGATCGCCGTGTTGCATTTCTCATCTGTTCGAATCGAGACATATATCGTCGTTCCCGGCGGCGTATACTTCACGGAATTTCCCAGAATATTCTCCCAGACCCGCTTGAGGTGCCGTCGGTCGAAGTCTACGAAAATTCGCTCCTCCGGAATGTCCGCCTCCACGGAATATCCCATCAAACTCAATTCCTGATACTTGGATGCAACGTATTCTCTGAGATATTCTGTCAGATTTCCGGTCCGGAATTCATAAGCAAAGCTCGGATGTTCCAGGTTGTTATATTCGCTGAGGCTGTTGATCAGATATGCCATATCGTTGGCCTTCTCCTCAATGATCTTCAGATATTGATCCTGTTCTTCCGGTGACACCAGGCCATCGCGAATCGCATCAACATAGCCGCTGATAACAGTAATCGGCGTCTTCATATCGTGTGAAATCCCCGCCAGCATCTGATGCTTCTGCATCTGAAGATCCTCCCGCATCTTCTCTTCTTCCCGAAGCCGTCGTTCCATGTGGCGAAAGCTGGCAATGACCTGCGAGAATTCCGTCACGCCGCTCTCTATATCCGTATTTTCGTCCGCTTCTCCGAATTCAGTGATAGCATTCTGTAATTCTCGAAGAGGCGTTTTGATGCCTCTTACAACGTGAATGGCCATCAGCGCAATTGCCAGAACGACGGATACCAGAAACAGAATCCCACTGACATGCGTCGCGAATCTCGAACGCTGAATCATCTGCGTAGTGATACTTTCGGTATGAACCAGCACGATACGTTCCTCGCCCTTTGAGGTCGTGAACTCGTACTTTGAAACGCCGATGCCCTGGTAATCGTAGCTCGCGTCACTGTGGCTGATAAAATCAAGTTCGGTTCGGCTCAGCTTCTTCTGCTCTAGCGGCAGCGTGGAATACTTCACATTTCTATCCGAGTCCAGAATGGCAATTCCCATCAGTCTTGCGGAATCATCCTCATTCCAGGCATAATGAATTAAAAGCGTTCCCCCGTCCCGAATTCCGAACTGGGATCCGATCGTTTCGATGCTGTAGCCGGTATCGTCATATGTTCCAGAAATCCATTTCAGAGATTCCTTCGTATATTTGGTGTGAATATTCGAATTGCTGCAATAGATAACATGGGCATCTTTATCCAGTACCTCGATGTAACCTTTTCTTCCGAAAATCTTTTGAACCGGAATTCTCTGATAGTTCTCCGACTCCAACGCCTTGCTATAATCGTCAATCCGGTAGGATTTTGGCTTCACCACGGAATTATAATTATAGAGCAAATTCAATCCAAACAGAATTAACAAGATCAGAAGAACAATCACAAAAAGGCTCACAAAGCTTTGAATCAGGAAGGTATAGAGGCTTTTGCTCTTCTGGGGTTTCCTACCTCGGGCCATGCGCCTGTATTTGTGCTGTTTTCCTTTTGCAACGTCAGGTATTCGCTCTTGGGTCATGCTCTCTTTCCTTCCCCGAATTTGTACCCGATTCCTCTCACCGTGATGATGTATTCCGGGTTTCGGCTGTCACGCTCCAGCTTACTTCGAAGATTGGACATGTGCACGGTAATGGTGTTCTCGTCATGATCGAAGTATTCGCCGTTCAGATGCTCATAAATCTGAATTTTCGTAAATACACGTCCCGGATTTCTCATCATCAATGTTAAGATTTTGAGTTCCGATGGAGTGATGGGTATTTCTACGTCATCCCGGTAAAAAGCTCTTTCGGATAATTTAAGCCGAAAGGGCTCATAGATAAGTTCATCTGATTCCGGAGTCTCCGCAGCATTGTTGAGGTGATAGAACCTGCGAAGTGCGGATCTTACCCGGGCAACCACCTCCAGCGGATTAAAAGGCTTCGTCAGATAATCGTCTGCACCCAGATCCAGCCCTAGAATCTTATCCGAATACTCCTTTCGTGCAGACAGAATAATAATCGGCATGTTGCAGAATTCCCGCACTTTCTGAACCAGCTCGTAGCCGTTCATCTTCGGCATGAGAATATCGAAAATGCCGATATCCACCTTATGTGTCCGCACAATTGAAAGCGCACTCTCTCCATCCGATGCGTCGAGCACATTGTACCCCTCATTCTTCAGATAGAGACGAAGTACCTGCACAATATCCGCATCATCCTCCGCAATCAGCACCGTCCTGACGTTGTTCTCGTTCTCTGTCCGCATGCTATTCTCGGTCCTTTCCTTCTGTTTCGTCTTGTCTGTTTCTCGATGTGCCTGTTTCGTATCGTCGCCTTCCTTCCATTGCGGGATTCCGGTATCTTCCCGATACTGTTTCCGATTACCATGGAATGCGTCGTATCCGCGACCTTGTTCTCGGCGTCCAAGTAAAGGATGCATATCTCGCTACGCTTCTTCCTGCAGTCTCTGCACCATCGTCCACAGGCCTTCCGCGGAATTGAAATTATCTGCAGTCATCTCTGCCGCCTCAATTGAAATGTCAAAGGTCTCTTCCAGCTCCGAAACCAGTGAAATAATAGAAAAAGAATCCAGCAGGTGGTCTTCCACCAGTTTCTTCTCTGTACTGTAATCAATAGTATCGTCGATTTCGTTCAGAATTTCCAGTAATTCTTCCATTTTTTCCTCCCGCGCTTCCGCGCTTTTTTCATTAGATCTTATCTTCATATAACTTATGGGGCAATATTATTTATTGTTTTCGCTGCAGACCGACTTCTTCCAACGCTCCCATTTCCCGTGATTCGTACTCCTCACGGATTCCACACATGGGGGTATTCAGCGGATAAGTTTCCTGCCGCACACGCATCTTACTAAACCCATCCAGTTCACTATACAGCACAACGCCCGGCAGTTCATGACTCAGAAAAAGGCTCATTCCCTCATAGATCGAATACGCTCCTGTCCGGCCAAAAATAAGATAATCCCCGTTGTGGATTTCCGAACCGGCATAATCTGCAATTAGCACATCATTTGTGGTGCATAACGATCCACAGACAACGTAATGCGTCTCGCCGGAATCTGGCGATGTCTTCGCATTTCCTGTTCTTTTCTTCGGATCCGAAAGAGGTTGAGCCTTCTGCGGAATCGGCGGTGAATGGAAGGCAGATTCCTTCAGGGGCGGCAATACCGGACTGTGGGGCGGGTTTTCCTCGTCATACGCTTTCGGTGATGGCGATTCCTTCAGGGGCGGCAATACCGGACTGTGGGGCTCGAAAAAAACGGTGCCTTGAACCCAAACGCCTGGCAATATCAGCAGATCCGGTTGATACATTCCCCGAATCTGTCCGTCGTATTGAAGCTGATGAATGCCACCGTCCACGATGATGTAGTTTTTTCCATCGTTCGACTTCGTATCACACACTTCGGTAATGTAACTACCACAGCTATAGGCCAGTGCACGGCCCATTTCCAGCGTGACCTTTCCCTTCCATTTCATGGCATTCAGCATGTTTCGAAATTCCCGAAGAGATGCCGGCGATGTCACGTTCTCTTCCTGCCCGTCGAAATACGGCACTCCGAAGCCGGTCCCGTACTCCAGCATCGGCACATGATAGTCTGCCTCCGTCTGAAGACGCCGGAAGAAATTATCCAGTTTCTCCAGTTCCTTTTGGTGCTTGGCGAGTCGGTGCTTCTGCGTGCCGGAGAAGTAATGAATGCCGGCAATCTCTGTGTTCGGAAATTCTTCTTTTCGCCGTACAAGATGGAGGATTGCCGCTTCATCCATACCAAACTGATTCCCGGAAGACAAACGGAGAAGAACCGACAGCCTTATCCCCTCCTCGCGGCCGATTTGATCCAGAAGCTGAAATTGGGATTCTGATTCCGCAGTGTATAGCGCCCTGTCTCCGGCATATCGGATGATTTCACGAAGGTCCGATTCCTGCTTCAAAACACCGGAAATAAGAAGGCGTTCCGGAGGAATTCTAATATCCTTGCAGAGTTGAAATTCACCGAAAGAACACACTTCAATCCGCTCTGCCTTCGCCAGGGATACACCTGTCAGGAACGGATTGGTCTTCATGCAGAATGTCAGTCCGATATCGTCACCCAGATATTGACGGAAATAATCGAATCGGGAAAGGAATTCATCTTCATGGAAAATGTAGAGCGGTGTTGAATACGATCGGATGGCTTCACGCAGCGCGCTTTCCGCCATGCGAAAAGGCATTTCCCCTTTTACGGCTCGTTTCTTAACCGCTTCTTCCACCGATTCCGCCGCAGAGGATGCTGTCTTTACTATCTTCATTCCGCTACCTCCAATTCCGCCAGAATCTGACGATTAATCTTGCCATTCTTGTTCAGTTCGAACTCCCGGACATGTATGAATTTCCAAGGTATCATGTAAGCGGGCAGTTTCTCCTTAAGCCGACGATGCACCGACTCGCTCTCCGCCGTACCGGTATAGTAAGCCGTCAGACGACTTCGCGTAGCGTCATAACTGCAGCAGCTTCGAGTTACGCCATCCAATGCATTCAGCTGAAGCTCAATTTCTTCTAACTCGATTCGATGACCCATGTGTTTAATCTGGAAGTCCTTTCGACCGGCGAAGAACATCTGTCCCTCTTCATCCAGAACGGCTAGATCTCCGGTGCGATACATTCGACGGGGTTCGGCAGGATTTGAAGCCGAGGAGTTCCCGTTTTCGTTATACCAGACGAAATGAGCCGCCGTCTGCTCTGGATTGCGGTAATAACCCCGCGCCAGCGATTCTCCCAGGACACAGATTTCACCCGGCTCATCCGGATTCGTAATCGGCTGATCCGTTTCATTCAGAAGTAGTACCTGACGCCCCGGGAAAACGTTTCCAAGCGGCAACTTCTCGTCTCTGTCAAATTTGCGGTCAACCCGGTAGTACATACAATTGCAGGTAATCTCCGACGGTCCGTACAGGTTCACAAACTCCGCCTCCGGAAGGTTCTCCTGCCAGATGGTAAGATGCCGGATCGGCATGACCTCACCGGAGAAAAGGACTCTTTTCACTTCCGTCGGCACGCGATAACCAAACCCCTTGAGTCCGGAGACGATGCAAAGCGCGGAAACCGCCCAGGTCAGACTGGTAACGTGATTGTCGCAGATATAGTCAAGCAGTCTCGCCGGCGTGGAGAAATACTCCCGCGGAATGAGAACGATCGTTGCCCCGGTGAACCATGCGGTATAAATATCTTTTACCGAGACATCAAAATCGAACGGAGCCTGATTCCCGATAATGTCTTCCGCACCAAAGCCGAAGAGAGACACGAAATGACCAACAAAATCGATGACCGCCTGCTGTTCTACAAGCACACATTTCGGTGTTCCGGTCGATCCGGAGGTGAAAATACCATACAACGGATCGCTCTTTCGGATTTCTTTCCGCACTTCGCGCAGGAAAGCCATATCCGATTCCGCAGTCGGTTCACTGACCAGCCTCGCCACCATCTCGTCCAGCGAAATCACACTTCCATTGTATCCGGCGTTATTCAGCTTCTCCCGGTAATCATCCGAAACAATTATCAACTCCGGTTCAAGTACTTCCAGAATGCTATGGATTCGAGCTTCTGTCTGTTCCGGGTTGATACTCACGTAAAAACCACCGGCGTAGATGGTGGCCAACAGAGCCGCCAGTCCGTTGCAATTCTTGTCGGTAAAAACAGCCACCGGCTTCCCGGTTTCTATCGGATGTTGATCTTCCGGTGAAGAGGTTTCCTCTCGTCCGTGAAGCCGCTTCGCGATTTCCACTCCCATCCGCTGCGCCGTCTCGAAAAGCTCCCCGTAAGTCATTTTGCAGTTCGGATCGATTACCGCGGTGTGACGTCCATAGGAGACCGCCATCTGTTCGAAACAGTCCAGAATCGTTTTGGCCTCCTCATAATCTGTCACTGCCGGCTTCTTTGACATTAATTCCTGAGGTGCAGGGCAATCCTCATTCAGATCATCTGTCAGATCATCTGTTCCGAAATTCGCATTGTGTATATTCTTTGTCATCGGATTTCCTAAATTCCTTCCTTATCGTGTGATTTATCACCTTGCATTTTCTCCCCCGACTCTTTCTCTCTGCGGGTTTCCCCTTGGTTCTTCGCATTTTGGGGAGATTTACCCTTGGAGACCTTCGCTTTCTGTGGCGGTCCTTCGTGTATTTTCCGAAGTTTCTTCACCGCTACGGCTTCATACGCGCGATACATCTTGTCCCAATTCTCAGCAACCAACACATTCCCTCGATGATCCGGAAGTTCGAAGTTCTTCTCCAAATATGCACCCATGTAAGTCGTGGTCTTGATAGCTCCGGCAAGATTCAGATGATCCCCCTTATCCCGGGTATCTTTGTTCCAGTCAATCCCTATTGTTTTCGCCACCGCGTTGAGGTCCACGTATTTCAGATCATATTTCCTGCAAATCTCTTCCACTCGCGCCGTTCGACGATAATTGTAATTCTTCGGGGACGGTGCCGAATACAGTACCAACTGAATACCGTTTCTTTTGCAAATTTCCTGTATGCGTTCCAGATCCCGGATATTCGCGGATTCGACCGTATCCTTCAGCTTCTTCTTTCCTTTCGCTTTGCCCTCCGTCATGTAGTCCGAGTTTCCGCGATACGCTCGGCATTTGCCGCTTACATTAAAGCCCTTGTAGTGCTTGTTCAGACGCTGCGGGAACAGCACTTTCCATCCGTTATGGTAGCGAAGAGCCGGAAAAATGCTATACATTTTCTCCGCAATCACAGATTGTTTCTGCACGCCTTTGCTCTTTCGATTTCGGAAAAGGCTGTGGCTTTCCAGCAGCAGTACCTTCGGCGTCTGGGTCTTTAGGGCTACCTTCAGAACACTGAGCGTGTCGCCCAGATTCGCACCGGGCTGTCCGGCAGCGTACGCGGTATACCCCTTATCTTTCCATAGCTGCATCGGGGAAATGCTGGAATAACTCTCACTGTCTCCCATCACCAGCACATCAATCGTATTTTCCGGTTCATTGGCAATCCGAGAATATACCGCATTCCTGCCAAGGCCCAGGTTATGCTTCGTCACAAACGTCGGCGTCAGAATCAATCCGGGCAGAAAGATCATCAGAATCAGGATGAGAATAAACGCCGTGATTCTTTTCATATCCTTTGTTAATTTCATAGGAACACCTCAATATTATCGCCTCAAAAGCCCGCATAGATCAGATCCACCGTCTGATATCCCGCACCATAAGCGCCAAAAACGAGGATAGAGATAATCAGCGCGTAATAAATCCCCCAGCGAGGAATAATCGGTAGGGAAGGCACCTTCTCGAGTAAATCCGGCTTCCGTTCCTGGAAATATTCCACCGCAAAGACAATGACGGTTCCCACCATCACGACAAACCAATCTCCGAGATCCAGCTTCATATGTAAAAGGGTAACGACCATATCAGTGCTGAAAAACGGCCCGCGGAAAAGATTTCTGCACATCTTCAGAAACTGCGAGAAGGTCTCCGCCCGAAACAACATTTCCCCTGCCAGAATAATCACCCAGGTTCGAACGCAATGCCACCGCTGGATCCAGATATTGTCATCGCTGACATGAATCAAGCGGCGAAGCTTCTCCCCAACCGGCTGCAGCGCCACTTCCGCCAACAGGATAACGAAATAATAGACACCGTAGAGAATGTACGGCCACTTCGGTCCATGCCAGAGCCCGTTAAGGATCCATACCGGAAAGAGCGCCATCGCACTGGTTCCCACCGTGGTGATGTATTTCCCGTATTTCGGTCTGCTCCATTTATTCCACTTTTTCACCAGATTCGAAGTTGTCACCGGATAGAAGATATAATTCTTGAACCATCTGCCCAGCGTGATGTGCCATCGCCGCCAGAATTCTGCGGCACTCTGCGATTCAAACGGTTGTCGGAAGTTCTCCGGCACCCGAACTTGAAAAATCCGAGCGGATCCGATCACGATATCGATGGTTCCCGCGAACTCCAAATACAGTTGTACCGTGGTGACGACGGCAGTCATCAGAATCATTGCTCCCGTGTATTCTTTCTTCGGAAGATATAGGATGGTCACGACCGTGTTCAGACGATCTGCCACAATCATGCGCTTAAAAAGCCCCCATATAATTCGAAGGGCACCCTGCGCAATGCTCTCCCCGGTAATGGGCTCTCCCGCGTACAGCGTCTCCCTCGTATCGTTCCATTGAAGAATCGGTCCCTCCATCAGTGTCGGAAAGAACGTCAGGAACAGCACCACACGAAGAAAATTTTTCTCCGCCTTCTCTCGTTTCCAGTACACATCCAGCAGATAGCTGACCGCCTGCAAAGTGTAGAATGAAATTCCTACCGGAACCAGAACTTTCGGAAGAGAGAAGGAGGTGTTTCCACCGAGGTGATGGGTCACCTGCTGCACGGTTTCCAGGGTAAAAACAGAATACTTTAATCCCACCAGAATTCCGACGACACCAAAGATTCCGATCTGCAGAACTCTTCTCGACCGTTTCTGTACAGCGCCTCGGGCTTCTTTGTCGCGGCGGTCTATTTTTTTTACTGCTCCCTGATAATGGTCTATGAGAATTGCCGTCCCGTAAGTAATGCCGGCGGTGATCAAGCCCCAGGCAATCAGCTGATTGCTGATCATCCAGAAAAACGCGAGGCTCGCCGCCAGGAGTACGTACCAACGCTTTCGCTTCGGTGTCAGTTGATAGATCAGCATTACCACCGGGAGGAATATATAATAAGAATTAACGTTATATGCCATTCATGTCTCCTCTGATTTCAATTCATCTGTTTCAGTGTAACAAGAAATTGTTAAGGAACTCTTAAGAGGACATAAGGAATATATTAGAATTTGAGTTCTCACACGTAGCTGTGTGAAGATGCCAGGTAAGAATGTCAGGTGAACCGGATTAAATTCGGGATGGCGAATGGCTCAAATGCGCATGAATCAAAAACTCAAAAACGGGCAACGGCAGCCTCGCAATGCGAAGCTGCCGCTGCCCGTTTTAACACACTCTATAACAAATAGAAGGATGACTTATTGATCGATTGCCTCGCGCTCCGATTCCGGTGCGCTGAAGTAATCTTTTGTCAGGCGGATCACTGTACCGGACAGGAGGAATACCGCAATCAGGTTCGGAATAATCATGAGCCCGTTAAAGGTGTCCGCAATGGACCACAAAAGCCCGAGATCCATGGTCGCACCGATGATGGCCACAAGAGAATAGACCACGATGAACGGGCGTACCAGTGTGCTCCCGAACAAATATTCGATGCAGCGGGAACCATACAGTCCCCACCCCAGAATGGTGGAGAAGGCAAAGCAGCACAGTGCCACTGCCAGCAGAATGGAAATCCAGCCGCCGAACGTGGTGGTGAAACCGCTGATCGTCAGCTCCGCACCGGCCGCATTGCCGTAATCGATATCAATTCCGCTACACAGAATGGACAATGCAGTCAGAGTGCAGATGACGATGGTGTCCGCAAACACCTCGAACACGCCCCACATACCCTGCTGAATCGGATGTGCCACGTCTGCGCTGGCATGAGCAATTGATCCGGTACCCAAGCCGGCTTCATTCGAAAAGATTCCACGAGATACGCCACGGCGCATGCTGATGAAGAGGGACCCGACCACGCCGCCGGTCACGGAACGCGGGTTGAATGCCCCTTCGAAGATAGAAGCGAATACGGATGGTATCGTGTCAATCTTCACAATAATCAGCACCATTCCCAGTGCAATGTAGAAGAGTGCCATGAAAGGCACCAGTTTCTCGGTTACATTTCCGATTCTCTTGATTCCGCCAATCAGAATCAGTGCAATCAGCGCTGCAATCAGGATTCCGATTCCCAGATTAATGGTTCCTACGCTATTCTCATTCGCTACATTGAAGTTAAACAATGCCGAATCGATGGACGCAACGATGGTATTCACCTGTGTCGCATTGCCGGTACCGAATACAGTGAGTACACCAAGCAGTGAATAAAGTACCGCGAGGAACTGCCAGTTCTGGCTCAAACCGTTCTTGATATAGTACATCGGTCCGCCGACCCAGTCGCCCTTCGCATTTCTCTCCCGGAAATGAACCGCAAGCGTAACCTCTGCGAACTTGGTGCACATGCCCAGAAGTGCAGAAACCCACATCCAGAACACGGCTCCCGGTCCGCCCAGCGCAATCGCACCGGCCACACCGGCAATATTACCGGTTCCCACTGTACCGGCCAATGCGGTACATACAGATTGGAATGGCGTTAACGCCCCTTCTGCAGCTTCCTTCTTCTCAAAAATTGTCCCCAGTGTATGCTTCAGTATGTATCCGAATCTTCGGAACTGAAGCCCCTTTGTACGTAACGTGAGCAGGAGTCCCACGCCAATGATGCAGATCATGGATGGAACACCCCAGATAAAGGCATTCACAGAGTTGTTAACTTGTTCAACCATTTGTAACATAAAAATCCTCCAACATTCATCAATCAAAAACCTTAACCGCAGATTCTGAACCCATAAACCTTACAGAATCTTTGTATCTAATCCCAAAAAACCTATAACGTCACTTATTGTACTCAACAATCCGAGTATTTTCAATACTTTTTTATAGAAGTAAATAGTTTTTCACATGCTATTTTGTACCTTATTACAAATTAGAATAATTTTCTAAAAGCATATTCTGTTTTTCCATATATGTACGACCGGTAATACAGGTTCGTTAGGCATCCGAACACGCCGTGAAATTGCGGCTGCAAATATGAAAATTCCGTATGAATTCAAATTGGAATATAAATTGCAGCATGTTTTTTGTTATAATGGTATACAAAGTTATCGCACCATACCGAAAGGAGATCCATGCATATACCATCTCTCGTAATCGATCTGGCGATGATGCTTCTCTCTGCTGGCGTCGTTAGCGTCATCTGCCGGAAGATCAAACTTCCGGTCATTCTCGGATATATCATCGTCGGTTTTCTCATCAGCCCGTATTTCCCCATGTTCTTTGAGGTGGAAGACGCTCCGATTATTGAAGTTCTCAGTGAGGTCGGCGTCATCATCATCCTGTTCCATATTGGACTTGAATTTGATTTTCACAAGCTTCTCAGTGTCGGGAGCACCGCCATCGTCACGGCACTGGTCAAGGTTGGCGGCGTGTCGGCTGTCGGCTACCTGTTCGGCAGTCTGATTGGGTTGACGCAGATGAACTGCATCTTCCTCGGCATCATGCTGGCAATCAGCTCAACAGTTGTAATCCAGAAATGCTTCGAGGATCAGGGCATCACCAAAGAGCGATACGCCTCCTTGGTGATGGGCGAGCTGATTATGGAAGACCTCATCAGCGTATTCCTGATGGTCATCCTGTCCTCGCTGTCGGTCGGACAGAGCGGCAGCACCAGTTCCGTCGTTTCGCAGCTTCTGCTGATGGGATGCTACCTGCTGGTGTGGCTCTTAGTGGGGATCTACCTGCTTCCGACGATTATGAACAAAATCATCGATTTGATGAACCGGGAAATGCTTATCGCTCTGTCGCTCGGACTTTGCTTCGCGCTCTCCGTGCTGGCGAAAGAGCTCGGCTTCTCCGTGGAACTCGGTGCTTTTCTTGCGGGCTCCTTCTTTGCGGGGACACAGCATGCGAAGAAGGTAGAACACGCCTCGGAAAGCATCAAGGATATGTTTGCCGTTATTTTCTTCGTCTCTGTCGGTATGAAGGTGGATCCTGCTATTATCGTCGAACACTGGAAGACCATCCTTCCGATTTCCATCATCGCCGTGATAGCGAAGCTCATCTTTGCCACCCTGGGTATGCTGCTCTCCGGCCAGAAAATCAGCACGGCATTGAAAAGCGGTTTCAGTCTTGCTCCGATCGGCGAATTTTCCTACATTATCGCGAGCCTCGGTATTTCGCTCGGGATCATGGATGAGTACCTATATCCGATTATCGTGGCGGCATCCATCCTGACCACATTGATTACGCCGATTTTGATCAAGAACTCCAACACAGTCACGGTATTCATCCGGAAGCACCTTCCGAAGAAGCTGCTGGACAAAATGGAGGCTTACACGGCAGCGGATCAGGACGAAGAGGACCACACGCCGGACTGGATCGTTATGATTCGAAATTTTACCGGAAGTCTTATCATGTACGGAATCATCATGCTGGTTGCAGCAATCGCCGGTGTACGGCTTCTGCATCCCGCATTGGAAGATATCCTTCCGGGGATCCTGGCAAAGGTTCTGACATGCATTGCCATCTATGTCGTGATTATCATATTCGCCCGGCCGATGCTGCGCATGCGGGATACTACTTTTACCCGCCTCTGGCTGGGACACCGCGCAAATCGACCACCGCTGATGATTCTGGCGCTGGTCAATATTCTGGTGATTGCGTACATCGCTTTCATACCAATTCATCACCTCTTCGGTGCCCGGCGATTCCTGCTGCTGGGCGTAGCATTGATTGCCATCTTCGCCATGAGCAAGACCGATTTCGTCGCCACGTTCTATCTGCAGCTGGAGACGCGATTCCTCCGCAACCTGAACGAGAATACCCTGACCCACGTCGTGCAGACACAGGGACCGCAGGAGTGGCTGGACGAAGACATCCACATCGTCTCCTACTACGTCCCGAAGGATGCGGGGTACATCGGCCGCACACTGGAGGATCTGGCGTGGGGTAAATACAACAACATCCTGGTAACCAAGGTTCGCCGCGGCAAGCACACCTACACGCTTCCAAGCGGATCCTTCCGCATCCAGGGCGGTGATAAGATATACCTCACCGGACAGATGAATGACATTCTGGAGATTAAGAAGCTCCTCTTTCCGGATGTCGATCGCCGCATTCGCACGCTGGATGAATTCATGGCCAGCGACTACCAGCATACCCAGCACGCACTTGGCTGTGCGGCCATCGAGATTAACGGAAACGAGCCCTATTGCGGTCAATCCATTGTCAATTCAAGCATTCTGAGCAAAGCGCACTGTATGGTGCTGGGCATCCAGAAGGACGGTTATCCGGTTATCATGCCGGATGCACATATGCGAATCGAGGAGGGTGACGTACTCTGGATCATCGGTGCCAACAACAGTGTCGCAAGGCTAGCGGCATACAGCACGCCGGTGGAGTCGAAAGAGGATGGGGATACAACACCTGTTTCGTCTGAAACTTCGGTATAACACAAGGCGAAGATCTTGCCGAAATTAAGCCAAAAACAAAGGGAGCCTGTGGCTCCCTTTTCGCATTTGTACTTGTTGTCCGGTGATAATTGCCCGATGATCCTAATAGGGGCTAGTGAATCGCAGTTATTTCGTCAGTGCTCGTCTCGCATCTCCGCCACATCTTCCTTCACTGTCACATCCACGCCGTTCACCGTAACACCCTCACACATCGGAATCAGGAGGTACTCCCTGCCGTCAATCACCTGCGATCGGATGGAATAGATTTGTTCCGGATCCACGGCGATATCGGCTTCCGGTGTATGTATCTTGAACTTTCCGCTCGGGATGATGTTCGACGGATTCAGGACGTCCTCGTCCTCGAAATACTTCCGGCATGTCTGATTGAACTCCGTAATACGTGCATCCGAAACGCCGCCATCCTTCAGCATATCTCCAATTTCTTCAATCAGAATCGCCGGTGCATTCGGATCCTTACTTTCCTTGTGTGCGGCAATTCGTTCCCGAATGCCAGCGTGCAATGTCTGAATGACATCCAGGCTGCATTCCTCTTCGAGGGCGTCGCTCAGCGCACTGCCGAAGCTATCGTGCTGTTTCTCAGCTGCAATAGGCATATGATCCGTGCGGAATATCGTCTGAATCAGTTCCTCATGAATCTCCGAAGAACTCTTACTGTAATAGAGTGCGCTGTAGATGTTGGTGGCACGTCCGTCGAATGCCGGAAACAGGAAGCCGGACTGCGGGAATCCCAACACACTGCCAGTGCCGGCGCCGCGGAATTGCCGATCCTCTGCCAGATAGCGAAGCGTCGCCTTCGAATCCTTCACCGGACAGATACTGCAGATAAAATAATCATACTGATCCGTCGAATCCTCATCCCACGCCTCATCGCCATTCGCCTTGTAGGGTACATCGTAGGAATCCGCCAGCAGCAGAATGACATATCCCGTCTCACCGGGATCCAGCACCTCGATGATGCGCTGATATAACACATTGCGAAGACTGATATCCTCCAGTCCGGACATGCGGAGGCCTTGCAGGAGGCGGTGCTCATCGCTGTTCTCCACCTGCGACGTGGCGAACTCTATATCCATGAGATTTCGTCCGAGCCCACCGGACAGCGTTTTCCGGAAGATGTTCGAATACATCTCCTTCTCCTCTGCCGTCATCTGAATAATCTGCATATCCATGTTCGAGACGATTTCGCGCCCCGCATTCACATAACATCCGTAGATGTGACCGAAATTGTCCATCTCCGGACGGATTCTTTTCTTAATCTCTCTAATTTCTTTGCGATTCATTTCGTCTCCTCGTCTTTTCCGCTTCTATTCGCCGTTTCCTTTGATTCCATCCGCTTGTTTCTCCGCTCTGCGTCCCATCTCGTGGTGCCACATATTCCCAAAAACGGCCCTATTATTATAGCAAATTTCTCCCCAGCCCGCATGGAATTTTGGTATAATAACCGCATGTCTATCATTTTGACTGCCGTCCACGAATTATTGCGATAACATCGTAATAATCCGTGGCACACACATTT
This sequence comes from Acutalibacteraceae bacterium, assembly GCA_963656785.1. Classification (GTDB taxonomy): domain Bacteria; phylum Bacillota; class Clostridia; order Peptostreptococcales; family Anaerovoracaceae; genus Mogibacterium_A. Next base: position 30,697 of record CAVKJB010000003.1, read on the forward strand.
ACCATTCACGAATCAAAAGCGTAAGTCGACGCATCCGATCGAAACCTACGAGTCGTTATGGGATGTTGCGGACCGAGCGCAAGTTTAACCTATAGAGAAAGGAACACCCATGTCCCTCATCGAATTTGATAACGTATCCTTTGGCTACCCAGACAAAGACTTATATGACAACATCAGCTTCACCATCGAACCCGGCGACCACACCGTCCTGATTGGCAGCAACGGTACGGGTAAAAGCACGTTACTCCGGCTGATGATGACCGAAGAGAAATACACCTACGAAGGCACCATCCGCCGCGCAGATCACCTTCAAATCGGTTATGTAAGCCAGTTCATCGAGCACGAGATGACGGATACCCGCGTTTTCGATTTTCTGGCCGAGCCATTCGAGATGAAACAGCGGGAGTCGGACGAACTGGCGGCAAAGATGGGCGAGGCCGAGGATCCGGAACCACTCTACGAGAGATTCCAGCAGATCCTGGACTGGCAGGAAGCCAAAGACGGATACAACTATGAAGTCAATATCCGAAAGCAGCTCGCAGCTGCCGGACTTTCTGATATCGAGGATAATTCGATGTGTGAAATCAGCGGCGGTGAGTTCAAGCTTCTCTACATCATAAAGAGCATGCTCCTGAAACCTCAGCTTCTCATCATGGACGAGCCGGATGTATTCTTAGATTTCGAGAATCTGATCGGCTTGACGAAATTGATCAACAGCTATGACGGTGCTCTGCTCACCGTCACCCACAGCAGGCTGCTTCTGAGTCAGTGCTTCGATCAAATTCTTCATATCGAGAACAGGCAGCTTCAGGATTATTCCGGAAATTTTGCGGAGTACGACCGGTGGCTGCTCGAAAATCGCATAGACCTGTTCGAGCGGGCATTAGATTACAGCAACTACATCGATGCACAGCAGAAACTGGTGGAGAAGCTTCGGAAGAGTGCGGAATTCACATCCGATCCGAAGAAAGGTCGACAGCTCCAGGCGCGGAAGAAGCTGGTGGAACGCATGCGAAATCTGCGCGGCGCGGACCCGTTTCTCGAACATCACGAATACGAGTTTGCACTGCCGGAGGTTTCCGCCGAGGCGGACTTTCTTTTGGCCGTGGATAATTATTGCCTGTCCTACGACGACAGAATCCTCCTTCAGGACGTAAACTTCTCCATACATCGCGGTGACCGCATTGCTCTGGTGGGCGCAAACGGCACGGGAAAATCCAGCCTGCTCCGGGACATCTATCATATGCTTCAAGACCGAGGACTTGACAGTCAGACGGCTTTCTTCCGACAGATTGTGGAGAGTGAGGGAACGGAAAACCTTTCCGGAGGCGAACAGAACCTAAGACAGCTTCGGGAAATCTGCGAGTCCGATTGTTCGATTCTGCTCCTGGATGAACCGACCAGCCATCTCGATTGCTACGCACAGACGGCATTAGAAAAGGCACTTCAGGCATACCGCGGAACGATCATCATGGTTTCTCATGACTTCTTTACGGTGACGAACTGTGCGGACCGCATTCTGATTCTAGAGAACGGCACGCTTCGAGAGACCAGCGGACGGGCGTACCGCAAATCGATCTATCGGCAGTATTTCGGCAGCGATATCTTTGAAACCGAGCGGCGACGGCTGGAAACCGAGGCGAAGATCCATTCCCTCATTCGGAAGAATAGATTTGATGAGGCTCGAATGCTTCTCGGATAAGAGATCCGCAATGAATCCGAAAGTGAGTTGGTGAATGAGTTTTCTAATGTAATTTATAAAAATCCCAACGATTACAGCGAGTCCACATCAATAAATCCCTTCCGGTATCGATTGTCACTAGAAATAATTTCCGTCAAATAATTGCAACATTCAGAGATAAGTTATATAATTCTAAAGTATTTGTTTTACAGTTCGAAATATTCGCATAGTAATTATCAAATGGGGGAATTAGAAACAAAATGTCGAACGACAACACCATCACTGAGAGCATCTACAAAGAACTCTATCGCCAGATTACGCAGCACGAACTTCAGCCGGGACAGAACTTAACACTGACTGCGCTGAAAGCGGAATTTAACGTCAGTCATACGCCGATTCGGGAAGCGCTGACAAGACTCAGTGCCGACGGTCTGGTTACCTACCTGCCGAACAAAGGGATGAAGGTGGTGCAATTCTCCGAGACAGAAATTCGTGAGCTCTTTCAATTCACAGCTGAACTCGAGGTGCTGGCATTGCGTTTCTGCGGGGGGGCTTTCACCCAGGCACCACTGGTGAACGAACTGGAAACCATGCTGGCGGAAGAAAAGAAAGCACTGGATGCCGATGATTTCGAACGCTGGTCGGAAATTTCCGGACATTACCACAATATTTTCTACCGCTATTCCGATAACCGTTTCTTAAACGAAACCGCCGAACGAATGGGTGCGCGAATGGAACTGATGTCTTACGTCTATTCCGGTCCCGGGGATGAAATGAGAATTTACACCAGACATACCGGAATTTATGAGGCGGTGAAAGCACAGGATTTCGAATTGGCCGCCGACCGCATTCGGGCTCACCTGCAGTTCAGCATGATGCGGGTGCTGGATGAGATTCGAAAAGAGTCGTAATTTCTGCAGCAACGGAGATTCCGAATATTCCCGTTCGGGAATGTGCATCATACACGCATTCCAAAAGCTCTGTTGCCGTGAAGACAATCCTGCAATTCAATGAATGAAGTTCCATGGGATTATAAGATCAAAGACCATGTACTCACGAATAGAAATTTCCCGATCACAACTATTTCAAGGAGAAGGACAACCATATGAATCTGAATAACGCAACTGTCAGCGAAAGAATTTACTCTGCGATTTGTAAAGATATTCTCGAGCAGAAGCTGGTGCCCGGCGAGAAGCTGACCATCAAGAAGCTTCATGAGATGTACAACGTCAGCTCTTCCCCGATTCGAGAGGCGCTCTTTCGTCTGCAGCAGGATGGGCTGATTGAATACCGTTCCAACGCCGGAATGCGCGTTATGGAATTTACGAAGAAGGATGTAGACGAGATCTACATGCTTCTGACCGAGCTCGACGCGATCGCGCTCCGCATGTCCATGACGCCGGAGAAACGGAGCGGTACGCTGGTCGCACTGGAAATCTGTCTCGAAAAGGGGCGAAATACCATTGATACACCGGAATGGAACCACTACAGTGATTCATTCCATGAAGTATTCTATGAGCAGACCAACAACAGTCGTCTGGCGGATGCGACTCATAAGATTCGCATTCAATCCACCTTCTTCTCCAATCAATATGAGGCAGCAGAAGAGAATCGTAAGGAAATTCAAAAACAGCACGAAGAAATATTTGAAATTCTGCGAGAGGGCAAGCTGGCGGATGCGGAAGAGATGCTGCGAAATCACGTAGCAGCAGCTTACACAAGAGCGCTGGAACTAATACAGCGTGCACAATAGCATAAGCATAAAGCTGCAGCATTAACGCCGCAGCTTTTTTGATGCAAGGGAATTGCCGGGATCGTCCCATCAGCGGCCCGGCTGGCACCGACTCAAATACTCATCGGGAATTTCCAGCAAATTTTCCATTGCTTTTACATAAATATCTTTAAGCATGAGAAAATCCGAGATTAAAATATACTCGTCCTCCATATGTTCCCGATTCTCATGGCCGGGGAAATTGGGCCCGAAGGCCACCGTATGCGGCATCGCTTTGGCATAGGTTCCGCCGCCAATGGAGATCGGCTTGCTGTCGTCATGGGACACTTCCCGATACGCATCCACCAGGGCTTTGAGAACCGGACTGTCCGAAGGGGTGTAGAGGGGATTCACGCAGTATACACACTGACAATGGCACCCCTGTTCCTGAAACTTCTGCTTCACCTTCCGGATGATTTCATTCCCGTCAACAGAAGCCGGGTGCCGCACATCGATGACAAGCGTCACATACGCTTCATCGCTCTCAATCTTTCCCACATTCAGAGAAAGGCGACCACTTTCATCTTCACAATCGATTCCCATCTTCTCTCCGTAGATGGTTTCTCCGATTAATGCATCATACATGGATGCAAATTTGGAATTCTCTTCCTGGGCGATTTGATGCATCGCCTTGGAAATCGCATTCACGCCAAGCCAAGGCGCACATCCGTGACAAGCCAATCCCTGACCGTTGTATTCGCCTTTCGTTGTATGAATCTCTGCATGGGCCGGAACCATGTTGGCGGCAGTTCCGCCGCTGGCACTCAGAATGCCGCTCCCCTCAATCGGCATGGTTACATTGAAGACCATCGCCCCCAGCTCGCACTGAATGGCGGGAAAATCTCCGTCCGGGGTAAAACCATAATCCGGAATTTCCTCCGTTTCCGTATAAGCCTTGATATCCTCCCAGTCCCCATTCTCTTCGCACTGACCTAATATCAATCGAATACGCTTCGTCAGTTTATTATCGCCACACTTCCCTGCATCCATCAACTCCTTCATGGCGTACAGCACTGCAATGGTAGGACCCTTATCATCGGTGGAACCTCTTCCATAGATCCGATCCGATGTTATTTCTCCGCCAAAAGGGTCGTAATGCCATCCCTCTCCCGCCGGCACGACATCCAGGTGAGATAGAATGCCGATGAGCCCGTCCCCCTCGCCTATTTCGACATAAGCGTACTTTTGGGGAACATCTACCGTCCTCATTCCCATCTCTTTAGCAAGAGAAAGAACATAATTCTTTGCCTGATCAGTGGCTTTCCCGTAGGGATAATCCGCCCCTTCCGGAACGGAAACACTCGGGTATGAGATTAGCTTCTGTAACGCTTCAATCATTTTCATCTCTTATCTCCTTCATTCTTTGAAAGACGCATTCATCTGACTTAGCCCTCTCAAAGAATACATGATTATTAACGAAGAAAGTGCAGAGAGTCACCCCTCCGCACTTTCTGTAAGATTATCACTAAATGTTATAGTGTATGGAGCTACTTTTCTTCCGTAACTTTTTCAAGATCATCCTCTGCCTTTGATGCATCGGCTTCTTGCGGATGAGCTTCTGCTTCCTTCTCCGCAATAGCCTCCGCGGCTCTTCTTTCGTCGATTTCCTTCTGCATTTCCGGAAGCTTATTCTCCAGCTTGGAAAGGCGATAGAATGCGAATACCAGGATGATGAAAATAATCAGCGGAATTGTAACGATTTCTGCAAAGAACAGATCCTGAATCACCTGAGTCTGTTCCGTTGCGGATGCCTGGTAATGGAATACTGTCAACAGATAGCTTGCCAGGATTCCGCCACCGGCCAGTCCGGCTTTCTGTGCAAAGGTGAAGATGGACATTACGGTTCCGCCATTGTCCACACCGCTCTTCCATTCACCATAGGTCATGGAATCCAGTGCACACTGATAGATCATCTGGGCAAACAGTCCGGTACCGATTCCTTCACATCCCCAGCAGAAGAACAGGATAGCAAGGTTGGCATCGTGAGTCAGGAAACGGAGTCCGAAGCTGACCACCAGAGCAACACTGGCGATAGAGCAGGACAGTGCATTCCCGAACTTCTTTCCCATATAAGCCATGCCCAGAATTGCAATGAAGCTGATAACGGATGACATGGTGGAATACACACCCATCAGGTTCGTGTTATGCAGATTGTACTGCAGGTAATATACCATGGAGGCACCGTTCAATGCATTGTAGATCATGAACAGAATGTTGACGAAGCAAACGAAGAGCGCATAGTAGTTCGAAGTCAGTGCCTTCAGGATAGAGCCGACGCTCATCTTCTTTGCTTCTTCCGCTTCCACTGCATTTAAGCTGTTCTTATCCAGTTTATAAGAAGGTTCTTCATATCCCTTCGTTGCAAAATACACGGTCAGGAACGAGGTGGCGTAGATCACGCCGCAGATGATGGCAAATGTAAAGAATCCCTTCGTCTGGTCTCCGCCGCCAATCCAGTTGACGAAAGGAAGTGCGCTTGCCGTAACGGCAACGCTGGCGAGCGTATTTCCGTATCCGCGCCATTGACTCAGCTTTACACGCTCTTCTCTGTCCGAGGTGATTCTTGCCAGCAAGGTGTTGAACGGTACGTTCGTTGCCGTCTGTGCCATTCCCTGGAACAGGTAAGTGATGGCAACGAAGATAATCAGGTGATTCTGTTTCAGGTGCGGTGCATAATAACTCAGCGCTACGCAGATACCAGCCGGAACAGACAGGTATTTGAGCCAGGCACGACATTTACCTTCCTTGGATGCTGTCTTGTCCAAGATAACACCCATCATCGGGTCGTTTATTGCATCCCAGATCTTGGCAATCATCATAATTGCAGTAGCTGCTGCTGCAGGAATCTTTGCGACGTCCGTATAGAACCACAGCAGGAAGAACGCATTCAGAATGTTCAGCGTACTTTTACCGAAATCGCCATAGGCCATGGCAAACTTGATGCGAATGGGTAGCTTCTGTGTTTTTTCCATTTTCTTTCCCCCCTTCAAATGCATGTGCATTTGAAATTCTTCTTAATCAGGTATAGTTGTGTAATATGTGATCGAATCGAAATCTTTAATTGCATATTATAAAATCTTTAATAGTATGTCAATGATTTTCAATTATTTTGTATTTATTTGTAAAATGTTGCAAAATCTTAATCGTTGTGATATTATTCTCTCATCTCAAAGAATCGAAATCACAACTGTAGAATCATACCTATTTAGAGAAGAAGTTTCCATTTATGAAAGGAAGTACAAGATGAAGTTACTTGAAGAACTCACTCAGGCCTGGGGTGTTGCCGGAAGAGAGAAGAAAGTCCGTGCCATCATCAAGAGAGAAATTAAAGATTATGTAGATGACTACTTTGTAGACGCAATGGGAAACCTGATCGCCTATAAGAAAGGTGTAGAATCTGAGAACAATAAGAAGATTATGTACACGGCTCACATGGACGAGATCGGTTTCCAGGTTACTCACATCGAAGGTGACGGAAGAGTCAAAGTATGCAGTGTCGGCTGGACATGGACAAGTTCCATCTATAACGACAAGGTTATTTTCCAGAACGGCGTTGTGGGCGTTGTGGGCTGTGACTGCCCTATCGAAGATGCGAAGCAGCAGCACCAGAAATTGTACATCGATATCGGCTGCACCAGCAAGGAAGAGACTATGAAGTACGTTAAACCAGGGGATTACTGCGGTTTCATCGGTCAGTACTACGAGCTCCAGAATGATCGCATCAGTGCCAAGTCCCTGGATGACAGAGTCGCTTGCTACATCCTCATCGAGGCGATCAAGAGAAACACCGGCAATTACCCGAACGATGTATATTATGTATTCACGGTACAGGAAGAAGTTGGATGCAGAGGTTCTGAGGTATCTGCCGAGCGCATCAAGCCGGATATCGGTGTTTCCGTTGACGTAACCCCGGACCACTATTATCCATCCGATCTGGTAGGATGCAACGAAGTCGGCAAAGGTGTCGGCGTAACCTTCGGTAACCCGTCTGCCATGCTGGATGAATACCTGGTAGACGAGATGGTTAAGACCTGCGAGGAGAACCATATTGATTATCAGAGAGATATTATGGATCGCGGCGGCACGGATGCCTCCAGCATGAACCGGGCTTATTACGGAACCAGAGTTGCAGGAATTTCCATCGTGGATCGCTTCCCACACAGCCAGAGTTCGATCATCTCTATGCACGACGTAGAGTGTGCCATTGATCTTGTGGAGAAATACTCGATCCGCGACTTCATCTTCGAAGAAGATTGGTAGAGTCTGCACGGTGTACTTACAAAGTACCCGGAATCCCAGCTAAAAGTAGATTTATTTGGAAAGGAATTACCGATGAAAGCGATTGATAGACTTATCAAATACATCGGTATCCTGACGCCCAGCGATGAAAGCTCTGAAACCCATCCTTCCAATCCGGCGATTTTCGACCTGGCGGAAGAATTGGTAGCGGAGCTAAAATCGTTGGGCGTTTTGGATGCTTATGTAGATGAAAACTGCTACGTATATGGGCATCTGGAGGCAACGCCCGGCAAGGAGCATTGTCCGGCTATCGGACTGATTGCCCATATGGATACGGTGTCCGAGTTCTGCGATCACACGCCGCACCCTCAATTTATTGAAAACTACAACGGAGAAGATGTCCCTCTGGGAGACAACGGGAGAGTATTAAGTCCGAAGGATTTTCCTCATCTCCGGGGGCTAACCGGAAGAACGCTGGTCACCACTGACGGAACCACGATTCTGGGATCGGATGACAAATCCGGTATCGCAGAAATTATGACCGCCGTAGAGCGACTGTCTGAATTTCCACACGGGCCGGTTTGCATTGCATTCACGCCGGACGAGGAAATCGGCCGCGGTACGGATGACTTCCGGACAGAGGAATTACGGGCGAAATTTGCTTTTACCCTGGATGGAGAAGCCGAAGGAGAGGTCCAATATGAGAGCTTCAATGCCGCAGGCGCAGAAGTTCACTTCCATGGAAACAACGTGCATCCCGGTTCTGCCAAAAACGTCATGGTGAACGCGGCGTTGGTCGCGATGGAATTCAACGAGATGCTGCCGAAGGCTCAGCGTCCGGAACACACCGAGGATTACGAAGGGTTCATTCACCTCACCTCCATGTCCGGAAATGTGACAGAAGCTCATCTCAGCTATATTCTAAGAGATCATGACAGCGAGAAACTCGATGCCATGAAGAATGTCATGACACTCAGTGCCAAATACCTGAACGAGAAATACGGCAAGGGAGCAGTCGAACTGGCCCTACAGGATCAATACGGAAACATGGCCGCCGGACTTCAAGATTACCCGGAGCTTCTGAACATCGCCCGACGGGCTTGTCAGAACTGCAATGTGGATCCTGTTTCCATTCCAATCCGCGGCGCTACCGATGGCGCAATTCTCAGTCTCCGCGGGCTTCCTTGCCCGAATCTTGGTACCGGCGGATATGCCTTCCACGGGCCGTATGAACACGTCACTGTCGAAGGAATGGACAAAATGGTGGAAATTGTACTGGAAATACTGAGATTATTCGCGAAATAGGCGGGATGATCCATAGTACGAGGGAGGGTTCAGATTACTTTGAACCCTCCCTTTGGTTTTGTCGAAATATGTCGAAATATGCATTACTATTTATTCAGATAAGGCTTCTATAAGCGGTGAAATTGGCGATAACAAGACGTTTTAAGCGTTGAACAGATAAGAATATTTCAGAAGAATCGCTGCATTCATCCAAGCTGTCGTCCCCTGTTTTCGATTGTAGTACGTTGCATATCCTCTCTCCTCTTCAAATTAGTCTCGGCTTATGCCAATGTGGCTGTCGTTACAACATCCTGCGTGATAGATTTTAGTTGAGCATATTCCTCGCTGGTCTTATCAACATCAATCGCGTCAAGATCTACAGCTGTTACAATAACCCCGTAATCCTTCTCAAAACGATTTTTTATATTCTCCTGAATCAGATTATTGATATCCGAAATCTTCCTTTCAATCTGAATTACGGACACATCATTCTCTATCGGATAATTAGCGCACACGGTTTTGACATATCGAGACACAGCCGATTTTACCTGGTTTTGGAATGTCGTCAAGTCGAAATTCGCCAGCCGGTGAAGTTTGATGAACTCGCGATAGTCCGCAATGTTAAAAGTAATTTTACCTCTAACAGCTGTCGGAACGCCGATATCTGGGTATCGAGGATCATATAAATCGAAGTATGGGACTGCAAACGGCGTCTGGATAATTTTCGCCTGGTTGATAAAATAGACCTCAGCTTGGAACGGTGTGCCTCCGTTGTACGCAAGTCCCATAATCTCTGACAGAGCAGGCAGATTATCTGTTTCAATGATTTTGTCGTAAGGTCCCTCGATGAAATCCAACACAATGCCGTTGGGGCTGGTGTAGACAAATACCGCGATTTCGCCTTCCCTGACGCGCAGAGATGAACCCCATCGAATGAAATTCTCCCGGTTATTCTTCCCCTGTGGAGAGTCTGCGGGATGCCATTTCCAAATCAGATAGGATGACTCGTCACAACGGATGACATCCATGAGCCCGCCCTTATTGCTTTTCCAACCAAACAATCCCATTACTTTCCTTCTTTCTTCTCGTTAATCATTTTGATCAGATATTCTCTCTCCTTCTCCCACTGCTTGGCTTTGTCCTCATCTAATCCAGAATCAAATTTCAAGTTATTTGCTTTAATTAATGCTTCATCATAATCTCCTGCCAAGACATCTTCCTGAATTTCTGTCACGGTGGCATTTAGTTGTTTTTCCAGTTTTTCTTCCTTTCTCGATTCAGCCTGTCCCATAGCATAGAGCGTGCCCACTAATACTGCCATTACTACGATCCAAACTATAAAACCTCGAGTTTCTTTTCGGTTTCTTCTCTCTTCCTTTTCCTCTTCTCTTTTCATTCGGACTTTAATCTGGCTTTGCTTATTCTCATACAGATTTTCAACCTCGTTAAGTCTGGAGTCGTCCGGGAACATCATTATCGCCTTTTGATGTGCTTGATTATATTTCGATTCCCAAGCAGTCGATATCATCAATTTTCCCTCTCTTTGGGCCCCAGTATATCCATCACCGCTTGTATCATGGGCAATCGGATCAATATTGGAAGCTGCAAGAATCATGATTTCAAAAATGTCCTCCCGAGTATTTGGAATAGCGAAATTCGTTATCGCATTTGCCAATTCCTGATCAATTTTATAATCCGTCGTTTCCTGGAAGGCCATTGAAAAAAGCTTCTTTATTCCCTTTTCTCCGTCATTGCGCCGACCTGCTTCAATTCTTCTCAGTTCCGATTCAAATTCCTTAACAACACCAGAGGCAACCACATCTCTCAGTTCATATCCGCATATTGGGCACTGAGGGGAAAAAGATTTGATCGGTTCCCCACAATTTGGACACTTAAAGACTTTCCCTGCGAATTCAGTACGCTTGTTCTCTGATTTTTCCTTGATTGCAGTCTGAGTCGCCTGCTTCACCGGAATCGTTGATGACTCCGCCTTGACTGTAGTTCCCAACTCTTTAAGCGGTGAATTGCAAGGTGATCCACACGAGGAACAGAATTTCGCGCCAGCATCAATCTTGCTACCACAATTTGAACAGTATTCTGGAGTGTCATTTGATGCGATGTTGTTTGATGGGATATTATTGGGCTGAGCATCATTCGGTTGTTCTTGCTCTGTGCTCGCCGCGAATTGTCTTTTTGCATTCTTATCTTCTTCAATCTGATTCATCGTCATCTGATATGATTCATTCGCTTTATCGGACAACTTTTTTGTGGCAGTTATTGCGGAATCGGTTGCATTCTTGAGCTTCGCGGAAAATCTCCCAATTCCTGTTGCTGCACCGTTGCCAATCTTATTGAGGGTAGGAGAAAACTCTTCAAGACCCAGTTCTTCGAGCAAACTGCCTTTTGCTGAATTCCATTCTTTTTTCCACGTTTCCTTCTCTTCGTTCATCTCTTTTTTGAATTCCTCTAGCTCGTTATTATCCATCACCATTTCTCTCCTTATTTTTCAGCTTCAATTCATTCTTACTTCTTGCATTGTGCATAATTCCAGCACCGGTGTGCAATCTCTTCCATACCCTCTGCTCAAACACTCTATTGCTATTTTAATATCATTACCCCCCCTGTAAAGGAATTCTGTTGGAGTGCAATCTGTAATAATCTCCCAGTATGATTCGAATTGTATTGAAATACCCCGTACAACAAAAGCAGAACAATACGCCTTCCCCTCTCCAATCCTTATACCGTGCATAGCGGATGCACCCGCTTCTTCGATCAATACTCCGCCCTATTCTCTTCCATTGAAATCACACAAAAAAGGCTCGGATTTCTCCGAGTCTTTTCTACATAATACAAAAATGATGTATCATGAACTTCATTTACGCTATCATTTTTTCGAGTCATGCGTTTCCTACGCCTGCATCTCCACATACTCATCGTAGGTGCAAAGCTTGTCCGTCAGGTGCCCCTCTGCATCGATCTCCATGATGCGGTTGGCCACCGTGCTGATGAATTCATGGTCATGCGAGGCGAACAGAATATTTCCCTTGAAGGCTTTGAGTCCATCGTTCACCGCCGTGATGGATTCGAGATCCAGGTGGTTAGTCGGCTGATCGAGCACCAGGAAGTTGGAACCGAATAACATCATCCGCGAGAGCATGCAGCGAACCTTCTCGCCGCCGGACAGAACCTTGACCGGCTTGTACACATCGTCACCGGAGAAGAGCATCTTGCCAAGAAAACTCCGCATAAAGGTCTCCGTCGTCTCGGCGGTGTACTGTCCGAGCCACTCTACCATGTTCAGATCGCAGTCGTTAAAATAGGCGGAATTGTCCATTGGAAAATACGATGTGGTGATGGTAACTCCCCACTTGAAGGAACCTTCGTCCGGTTCCATTTCTCCCATCAGGATTTTGAACAGCGTGGTGTTTGCGATTTCGTTCTCGCCGACGAAGGCAATCTTGTCATCCCGGTTCACCATGAAGGAGATGTTATCCAGAACTTTAACCCCGTCGATCGTCTTGCTGATGCCGTCCACGGTCAGGATATCCTTACCCGCCTCACGATCCATGGTGAATCCGACGTATGGATAGCGGCGGGAAGAGGATGGCATCTCCTCCACCGACAACTTGTCCAGCAACTTCCGACGGGAAGTTGCCTGCTTGGACTTCGACTTATTGGCGGAGAATCGCTGAATGAAGGCCTGCAGCTCCTTGATTTTATCCTCATTCTTCTTATTCTGATCGCGAATCATTTTCTGAACCATCTGGCTGGATTCGTACCAGAATTCGTAGTTTCCGACATACATTTTAATCTTACCGTAATCCACGTCCACGATATTCGTGCAGACGGTGTTCAGGAAGTGGCGGTCATGGGATACGACGATCACCGTACCGTCGTACTCCAGGAGAAAATCCTCCAGCCAGTTGATCGCCTTGATATCCAGATGATTGGTCGGCTCGTCCAGGAGGATAATACCCGGATTTCCGAAAAGGGCCTGTGCCAAGAGCACCTTCACCTTCTCCTTGCCGGTCAGAGCACTCATCTGCGAGTAGAGAATGTCGTTCGAAAGACCCAGACCCTGAATCAGTTTGCTCACGTTGGACTCGGCCTCCCATCCGTCCATTTCCGCGAATTCCCCCTCAAGCTCTGCAGCGCGGATGCCGTCTTCGTCTGAAAAATCCGGCTTCATGTAGAGCGCATCCTTCTCCTTCATCACATCGTACAGGTGCTTGTTTCCCATGATGACGGTATCTAAGACCGAATATTCGTCGTACTCAAAGTGATCCTGTTTGAGTACCGACATGCGGACACCCTTCTTGATTGCGACGTCACCGGTGGTCGGTTCAAGATCTCCCGAGAGGACGCGAAGAAAAGTAGATTTGCCCGCTCCGTTGGCTCCGATGACACCATAGCAATTCCCCGGAGTGAACTTCAGGTTCACGTCTTTGAATAGGGGCTGTCCGCTAAAATTTACACTTACGTTGATTACATCTAACATTCGTTTCTCTGTATCCTTTCTTATGCACTTCTTCGATGCATGTTTTCTGCATTGATTCCATGCGTAAATTGCACTCACTTTCTTTCCCGGCGAAAGACGCTTTCCGTTCAGCGTTCGCAACGTTCCTATTATAGTATCTCCGCGAAGTCGGCACAAGGCAAAATAACGCCTATTTTTTTATCAAACAATCACAAATGCGTATTTTTTCCCGTCCGCCGCTCGTGTATAATATAGCAGTCTAAATTCAGTGGTGAGACAGTAAACACGCAATCGTTATGCCGATATGTCGTACGCTGATCTCGCCACCAAATCGTTATAACAAGAAGGAGGACCCCCATGAAGGATTCCATTCCAAGAATAACAGGAACGCTTCGCGCACATTCCATCGAAATGCCGGAAGCGATCTGGGACGCCCCAGGCATGATTGTGCTGGGACGCCGAATTCGTTCCCTGATTTTTACCACCGACATCGCCATCATCCGAAACTGCGACGCAGACGCGGTACTGGCCGTCTATCCTTTCACGCCGCAGCAAATCATCTCGGAGACGATTATCAACGCATCCTCCATTCCGGTTTTCGTCGGTGTCGGCGGCGGCACGACCAAAGGTCTCCGTTCCGTCTATATGGCACAGGACGCTGAAGCGCAGGGTGCATTCGGTGTGGTGGTGAACAACCCCATGAGCAACACGAACATCGCTCTGATTAAGCGCGTCATTGACATCCCGGTCGTGGCCACCGTGGTTGATTCGGATGACTTTGAGAATCGGTTAAAAGCCGGAGCTACCATCCTCAACGTGGCCGCCGGTCCAAAGACGTCGCAAGTCGTTCGGGAAATCCGCGAACAGAACGCAAAGGTTCCGATTATTGCCAGCGGCGGACCGACAAATGAGACGATCAAAGCCACGATTGAAGCTGGTGCAAATGCCGTCGTATACACTCCGCCGTCCACCGCTGAGGTCTTTACTGCAATGATGAACGATTACCGCGGTCTCAAAGTTCGAAATCCGGAATTCACGCTCAAAACGCTGGATTCCCGTAAAGACGAAATCTTTGATCTGCTGGAACTCTTCCACCATCATAGTCCGGACGAGGATCCAACGCCGGAAGAAATTGTTGATGAGTTTCTGAACCGCAAAGAGGAGAAGGAATAAGGTCAAGACGGGAAGCCGAAACACATCATCAGATTCGATATCTTCCTCGAGAATTCGTCAGATGGGCTCTCATTGCAAGTGCCGCGGCCTCTTCATCACGAGCCAGAATCGCCTCATAGATCTTCCGGTGCTCTTCCACTACGCACCGCATCTCATCGGCATTCATAAGGCCGGTGCTTGTGACTCGTTTCATGAAGTTGCGAATGGTGGTGAGCATGGAGAGAAGGATCGGATTCCCGGAGCACTCGGCAATACAAGTGTGAAACTTAATATCCGACTCCAGGATGTCCTGAAGGTATTGCTGAAGGTCATCCGCACCTTTGCTCTCTCGGAACACCTCTCGCATCTGATGGTAGATATCGGTCAACGTTGTCAGGCGTTTCTCGTCAAAAGTCTGTGCGGCCAGTCGAGTTGCCTGCATTTCAAGGGCTTCACGAACATCCAGGATGTTCTTTATCTGAGCTCCGTCCAGGAATATCGACCACGACAGCGGAATGGCAAAGAAATTCGATTCGTGCGTCGCAATGTATGTCCCCTGTCCCAGGCGGATATCAATCAGCCCCAGCACGTCTAACACTTTCATCGCCTCCCGCAGGGCGGACCGACCTACGTTCAATTTCCTCGCCAATTCTCGATCCGATTCGATTCGATCCCCCCTCTTCAGGCGTCCTTCCAGGATTTCATCCGCAAAATACATGGTCAGCCGGTTTACCAACCGGCTGATATTTCCTTTCTTATCGCTTTCGTACAATACTCTCTCATCGGTCCGGCCGGTATTCAACGAACTTTCCAGGTTTCGGAGGAATTCCTGCGGTTCCAGGGAGAACATCATGCTATCCAACTGCATTTTGACACACACGGCGACAATAACCTCTCCGATCCGTTCGCCCCCCTTCGATTCAAGGTTAGAGAAAGTAGCCACACTCATGGACGGTTTTCCATCCGCCTGTTTCATGAAATGATCCAGAAACTCCTTCTGGGTCATCTTCAGAACTCGCCTTACCTGACGGACGTTTTCCTTCTTCCAGACCGGATTGTATCTATCCTTTATCATCATCTATCCTCCGTCATCATCGATTCCTTGCCCGCCGATTGAATACCTGTGCTCCAAATGCCTGTGTTCATCCGTTTGAAGTTCCGAGCCCGGACGTGTAAATCCGACCGATCGATTCCGAATGAATTCCAAGTGAATCCGATGCAAAGGGATATATCCCGAACGGACGCATCCGCCACACTCAGAGTCCGACCGCAAAGAACAGGAAGAGACCGATTCCAATCGCGATTGGAATCGAAATACCCAGCATAATTTTCAATACCTCCCCTTCCTTGCCCGGGCAATTCGCTGTCGTACTACCCATCATGATGTTGCTGGGACTGATTGCTGCCCCAACGGAAGCACCCGCAGTCTGAGCCCCCAGCACCGCCGCAGAGTTCACGCCCAGCAGGGAGGATGTCGTCATTTGGAAATTACCGAACAGGATGTTCGAACTCATGTTGCTTCCCGTCATGAAGGTCCCCAGCATTCCAACAAAAGGTGCAAGAATGAGATATTTATTACCCAGCACACCGGCAATGCCTTGTGCCAGGACTACCGTCTGTCCGGTGCCGCTCATAACCTTGGACATCATCACGAGGCCAATGACCGCCAATCCCGGCGGCATGGTCATTGAAATGGATTGGGTGAAGATGTGTTTCACACCTTCCCTTCGAATGTATCCGCGCTTTCGGTAGTAAACAAGCCCAACGATGGCAGACAGCAAGAGAAACATGCTCGCATGGGTGAACGGTGTCATTGGTGAAAATGCATCCGATGCCTCATTTACCAGACCGTAACCGGTTACTGTCTCCGGTACGGATATGCTCACCTGAAACCGGCTCAGGAATTGATTGATCGGCGTTACAGTCAGGATTACAATCGCCACCACGGTCAGCAACACGTATGGCAGGATGGCCTGTTTCAACGTCATGCTTTCTGACAGTTCCGCTTCCCCGGAAGTGTTCGTCCGGCGAATCATGATTTTGGACTCCTCTACTCGCCACTCGTCCCGATACATCTTCATTCGGCTCATCAGGATTAATACAACCAACGCCGCCGCAGACGGTACGAAATTCGCCAGTGTCGTGCTAATCTGGCTCATCACCAGCTCGCCGCCTCCACCAATCAATGTCGTCACCAGTACAGCCGGGAGACCTTTACGCAAGGCTTTGCCCCGCCCATAGAGCCAGCAGATGATAAGTCCGATCAGTAGGTCCCACACCAGCAGGAAGATCGATGCCCAGAATGCCGCCAAATGATATTCCGGGGAGCCTGGCACAAGACCCGCTGAGGACGCCAGTGCATCCCAGGACAAGGCAAGCGTGCCATAAGTGTTGCCCCATGCCGGTCCGAGCAACGGGATGATGATGGCATACATCGGGGAAACACCAATTCCAATCAACAGCGGAGCACCGACAGCAACCGGCACGCCAAAGCCCGTGATTCCCTGCAGGAAGCTCTCGAACCCCCAGCCGATTGCGAGGACAAGCATCAGTTCATTGGGCAGCAATCGGCTCATGCCCACTTTGATAACAGCAAACGCATTCGCTTCCCGGCCCACCTGATACAACAGGATTGCCGTCCAGATTACCAGCACGATTACCAGTGCATTCCAAATTCCCTTGACTGCTTCCACTGCCACCACAAAAATTCCCGCCTTGTAGAACACCATTGCGGAAAAGATCGCTATCAGCAGTCCCACGGGTGCTGCTGCCTTGGCACTCCAGTGGAACCAAATCATCAGCACGATCAATACCACAATCGGCAGTATGGCCATCATCCAAGTGGTAAAATTAACAGGTATATTCATTTAGTCCCTTCCTCCCTCTGTTTTCCTTCTATTTTTCACTCATAATTTCGACGATCGTTTCTTCCGTCTTCACCATTCCCGGCGACGCAATTCGTCCCATGTTCCGCATGGTTTCCTCCGGCGTTCTCCCGTTGATACCATGAACAGACTCAATGCTGATGCCGTTCATCGCCAGATCCGCACAGCGAAATGCATAATCGCAGGCCGCAATTCCCTTCATAGTGCAGCCGTGATTGCCCCCGTCGCAAATCATGCCGGTGATTCCTGACGCCATGTTCTTGAGGCAGAGACTCATCTCTTCTGTCCCGCCGCCATTCATGTACACCAGTCCGCACGCCATTCCGCTTCCTGCCGCTATCGCACAACCGCAGAAAGCGGACAGCTTTCCGGAATACTCCTTAATATACATGCAGATCAGGTAGCTCAGTGCGGTAGCCCGATGCAGCTTCTCCCGGCTGTATCCGCGTATACGTGCCACGCCGTAGAGCGGCATCACCGCAATAATGCCATGCGCACCGGATCCCGTAATGCTCATTGCCGGTTTGTCGAGTCCCAGCACACGCGCCTCGATTGCACCGTTACAGAGCAGGGACGCCGTCGCCAACTCATCTGCCGAGATCACTTCCCCACCATTCTTCTCCAGCAGATAGTGAAGATATGTGGTTCGGTCACTTCGCATCCCCTCTTCGAAGAGCTCGTAATTTGTGCTAAAAGCAGCCTCAATGAATTCGAGTTCTTCCGCAGGAACCTCCTGCACGTATTCGAAGATTTCCTCCAACGTGTACCGGTGGATTAACGGTATTTCTTCTTTGTGAGACGGGGCAAATTCCATCTCGTTTTCCTGCGAACATCCGATCTTATTGCGTTTATCTTGCGTTTCGTGCATTTCCAGGCATTCCGATGCAAAGATTTCCGTTCCGTTCACCTCAATCGACGTGATGTTCGTGTGCGAATCCCAGATGGTCACGCGGGCGCTCTCCGCATCCGTGGTGACCTCCGCGACAATATGAATCCGGCTGCTCACCTCGGACATCACCGCTTCGACTCTGCCGGAATTGACCAGGTTCTCCGCATCGAGATTGTCGTCTTCTGTTACATCCCGCAAGCACTCCAGTCCAAGCTCCGGCCTTCCGGCCACGGCTCCTAACGCTGCCGCATACAGATTTCCGTAATGCTTGCTGTGCGGAATACCGCAGGTGTACGCATTTTTGTACATACCGCTGTTCATTTCCAGGCGGATCTTTCGCACTTCTCCCGAAATTCTGGATTTCGCAGTGGACACTGCATAAGCAATGGCCCCCGGTTCCGTGACTCCGAGTGCCGGTTTCATATCATTTCGAATTAATTCTGTGAGTGGATGCATGCCGGTTTCTCCTTTCGGACTTCCAGTTCCGGGGATTCCTGTTCCGGAAATTCCCGGGAATTATAATATGCCGCCAATTCTTATACTCACACATTATAACATGTTTTCATCTTTCACCGAAAAATTTATACATAGTAAAAGCCGGGCGGAGATGGGGCTCCGCCCGGTTTCCGACGCTACGTCGAATAAGGTATTGTAAGGTAAAAATTTTAGGAAACCATTTGGTTTTAATTGAATAACTGCTTCAAACTACTTCGCAGCGTCCATCGCAGCGCATTCCTTCTCTCTTTCTTCCCAAGCTTCGTACGGCACCTTCAGGTCAGCAATCAGATCAATTCCTTTGCCCTTGAGATACTTAATACGAACGATAAAGTAGATAACCGCAACTGCCATGTAAGCGAAGATGATCATGTACACGCCGGCACCCAGAGACTTGAACGCGGTGAATGCCAGGTATGCTGCCACGAATGCAGCGAAGACTGACGTCACAACGATGAACGGATACGGGAAATTCATTCCTGCATAATTGCATGCATGTGGGTATCTCTTCTTGAGGAAGAACGGCACGATACAAGTCGGGATATCTGCCAGCGCATTAACTGCGGAGAATACCGTCATCAACACACCGAAGGAGGATCCTGTTGCAACGCATACCGCTGCAAATGCCATTGTGTACACCAGAATTCCGGTGGATACGCCGTGCTTATTCTTCTTTGCCAATGCAGAAGGGAATACCTCGCACTCTGCTGCCGCCTGGATCTGTGCGCATGTCAGCATGATAACCGGTACCATGGAGGTCAATACGCCGCAGATCGGTCCGCCGACGATGAAGAATGTTACCATGGTTTTGCCCAGGAATGTCGCACCAACATCAGCAAGTGTGGTGATTTCCGATCCCGTCATGTTACCCAATGTAACGATAGCCATCAGGATGTAAATAAACGCAACCAGAATCGGGGAGAGAATCAGTGCCAGCGGCACATCTCTTCTCGGGTTCTTAACGTCATCCGCAATCTGAGATACTGCAGATCCGCCGGACAGGCAGGATGCAAATACGGACACCGCTGCGCCGATGGACGTGAATTTCACTCCGGCACCCATCGCTTCGCTGACAGAAATCTGGCTGGAATCGACATGTGGCAGACCAATCACGATGTACATGAAAATCGCAATCAACATGATAATTACAATCAGCGAATTGATCGACGCGAACATGTAGTTCCCCAGGTAAGCCATAATTCCGTAGACAATCAGGACAACAATGGCAACCATACGTTCCTTGCCCTGAAGACCCGGGAACAGTGTTACAAAATAGTCCGCAAACAGCACCGCGAATACCGAAATCAGTACCGGCTGGAGCAGGTTCTGTACTGCCATGTACAGACCAACTCCCGGGTGAATCAGCTTGGTCGGCATCAGGAAGAAGCTTCCGGAAGCCGGGATAATCGACGATGAATACACAGCCGGGAAAGCTGCTGCCAGTCTGTAGATTGTTGCCAGAATGAAGGCAATAACAACCGCGTCGCCGATTTCGTTAATTTCTGAAGGTAACGATCCGAAAATACCGGATCCGATGATCGCACCGATACCGGTGGCGATGCAGGCCAGCAAACCTAGTTTCTTTGCATTACTTTTATCTTCCATTTTTCCACCTATTATCCTTTGGTATAAAATCACATCATCCGCGTCATTACTTTACCGGCACGAATTTGGTACGATTGATCAGCGGGTGTTCCAGATGAATAGCACCCTCTACCGGACATTCCATGCAGCATGCGCCGCAGTAGATGCATTCGCCCGGATACATCACGATTGGATGCTCGCCCTTGTTTTCGGATGGAATCAGCACATCAATCGGGCAGGCATTGGCGCAGGAGTTGCAGCCAATGCATTTCTCTTTGTTGAATGTAATCGGTCTTGCACTGCAAGGTACTTCCGATGCAAACAGTTCTTTATTACTCATAGTACTTCGGTGCCTCCTCTTTGATATAATCCTGATTATACTTCTCGTACATCTCTTCTACATCGCCAAAGTAGTCATGTGGAATCTCACCGCGAACTGCCTTGCCGTTCTCCATGCGGATGGTGATGAACTTCTTATCTTCATCCGGATCCATCTCAGGATAATCGCTTCTCTGGAAGCACAGCGGAGAAGAGCTGGACTTTCTCATCTTGCAAGCTTCGAGAATCATCTTCGATACATCAAGAATATCCAGTACTTCGTGCGCTCTCATCAGATCATGCGGGTTCTCGCAGTGGAGCTGAGGAACGATGTTCTTCGTATAGGAATCCAGCAGATCCAGGCCCTCATTCAGAAGCTCTTCACACTTCACTTCCGCACAGTAGTTCTGCATGCACTTGGAAATCGCGAAGTTCAGTTCCTGCCAGGAATATCCGTCCTCTGTCTTGATCGGAGCGAGAAGACGTTCTTTCTCTTCTGCAGCCTGCTGCTTGTCATAATCGCTGAGCTCTACTTCGCTCGCGTGGATTGCTGCCTTACGGCCGGCATAATAACCCGTTGCGGATGCCGCACCGCCGCAGTCCATTGCGTAGAGCTGGTCTCCTGCTGCGTACACGCCTTCCAGGTTGGTCATGAGGTTCCAGTCCGTGATAACTCCGCCCGGTGCGCCGAACAGCTGTCTTTCCTGACCCAGGAAGCTTGCGGACTGCCAACCGGTACCATAGCTCTGAAGCATATGTTTCTCCGGGTCGAATCCCTTCTCGGTGTAGTACTTCAGTACCGGAATCTTGGTTTTACCCTCTTCACCGACCATCATACCCCAGATAACTTTACGCTCCATCTCCGGCATCTTGCTCAGATCCGCATAGAATGGGAGCTTGTATCCTCTCTTATCGAGTTCGTCGAAAGGCATCGTCTCCGGTCCGCGGTATTCATACTTCGGTTCGTCGATAACGCCGCCCTTGAGGAAGAACTTCTGTCCCTTTACCGGGTTGAAACGCTCGGAAACCGTCTTCAGTTCGTTTCCGTCTCTGTCAAGGTAAGGGATCTCAACGCCTCTGGCGTCTACCATAGTTGCACCGTACCAGGTGTTGTGGTTGTTACCGGTACTGTAAGCCGGGAAGCTTCTTCCGGCTGCAGAGAACTCACCGCGAACGGATTTCTCCATCATTGTGAATTCCATACCGGCTCTGTATCCCATTGCGTGTCCGCTGCCGATACTGTTGAACGGACGGAACTCGCAAAGACCCGGCAGGTCTGCGTTGAACAGCCATACTCTGGCCGGTCTGGACATTGCCAGGATGGTGGATTTCGCCGATACCGTGTAGAACTTGCCGGTATGAACATTCATACCGCACGCACCAACACCGATAATCTTCTCGCCGTCCTTCTTGGTCAGCAGTGCGGTTGCTTCCGTACGGTCCAGGACTTTAACGCCCAGCTTCTTGCACTCCTTGTACAGTGCCGGCTTGAAACCGGATCCCCAAATACGGATGGTGTATCTGTTGGTGTAGTCATACGCGTACATCAGCTTGGTCTCGTCGTCACGGAATTCCGCACCCTTGAACTCGTCCTCCGTGTCACGAATCTTGCCGCCAAAGCTCTCCATGTCCAGCAGACGATCCCAACCTTCGCGACATTCGATGTAGTGTGCGATACCATTGCTGTAATGATCCTGCTCATCGATGTAAGCTTCTGTAACTTCCTTCGGTGTTACCTGACATCCCGGGTTCGTGCAGGCAGATTCCCAGTGGTCAAATCCGCTTCCCGCAGAACCGGAACGCTTGGTTGCGCCCTTCTCCATCAGAATTACGTTCTGTCCCTTGCGAGCAGCTGCGATTGCAGCGTAGCAACCGGCAAGTCCGCCGCCGAGAACCAGGACATCGCACTCCAGATGCTCTTCCTGTCCCACTTCATTGGCGTAAGGCCATTTGTGTTGACTCATTCTTGCAAACCTCTCTTTCGATTATGTAACGAAACAACTTCTATTACTTATCCGGATTGTGTATCTAGATTGTAGCATTGCATATTGCAAAATGCAATATGCAATATGAACTTTTCTTCACATTTTTTGACGGACTTGTGACCGAATTTCATCCGACAAAATAACGCTCTCCAATGAAAGCCTCTGCGGGCTACATAATGTAGAAATTTACGCCTTTTCGACATTACAGATATATCGCAACGCCACCCATTCAACACGCAGATTGGATTCCCGATCCGGATTCTGTTTCATTCTTCATCAACACCATTTAGCAAAGATCCAAAAAAGGAAAAAAGGATGCACAGAGTTTCTCTCTGCGCATCCACCCTCAGGATACCTTTTCCGACGTCCGCCCATGAAACAATCGTCAGTCATCGCTTCAAAGAAACGGCCGCCGTCGGCATATCAAAGAAAGGAGATACTTATTTTTGAAAATACCATTCATGCACCGACACGATGATCATTCTCCGCCATCCATGCCACAGTCTCCCATGGCTGTATTCTTCAGAATCTCGATCATCGGATTGGTGTCGTACTTCTTGTTCGCATACCTCTTTCCATATTCCTTCAAAGCACTGTGGAGCTTGGATTCGTACGCATCGTCCAGTTCGTCCAGGTGATCCCGGTGAAATGTTCGTTTGGAGGTATTACCCAATGCATCTTCATCATCGGAATCCTCAGAATTCTCATAATCGTCCGTGACATCCTCGATGTCATTCACAAGATCCTCGTAGAATTCATCCATCGTTGGGAACACGTCCTTCTTCCGAAGTTTGCAGATTACACCCTGCGGCAGAACCGCCACAACCTTGCCACCGGCTACATAACCGATGCGATCGTAGATTCGTCCGGCGCTATAGCTGTCCCCCAGAACGGTATATACGCTGTTGGCTACATAGCCGACCAGACCCAAGCCCTCCACTTCGACGCGAATAGCCTCATTGTCATATTGATTATCCGGTTCTTTGACCAGCTTTACCTTATCGCCCTTTCGGAAGAAATCAGAACCGTATCTGTATTTCGTGCCTGTAATTGTGAAATAAATTCTGCTCATCGGAATCCTCCTTTCGATGAATTTTGCTTTTGACCAAATCTTCCACAGAAGCTGCCAAGTGTAACGCTTGTGCTTCCGATCCGCCTTCTCTTATCTACATTCCTTCTTAATTCGCTGTGATTCTATCATGGGACAAAACGAAATGAAATAGCTTTCGGGCAAGCGAAGGTGCAACGGGAAATTATTTTTCCATATCTTTATCCTATCGCTTGGAGAAGTTCTGGTCAAACGCATAGCGTTCACTAAACCCCGCGTTTAACGCGGGGTTTTCTGTTATACAGAAAGCCGCCCTTGACGATGCCAAGGACGGTTGATACAATAGTAATATGGTTAATATATAGATGGATTACGAATTGAGAGGAACAGCGTCATGAACAATCTGTTTGCGCAGTCCCGTTCCCATTGGGTGCGGTATGACCGCTATGAGATCAAGACCGGCAAGGATGGAAAACGCTATATCACACCGAATAAGACGGCGAAGCCCGATGTCTATAACCCGCTGAAGGAGTCCTCAGAGATGGTGCTGGAGGCATTGAACGTGGGGATGCTGATGATGAACCGCGCCCCAGCAGACAAGGTTGAAAAGGCAATTCTGGCTTTTGTGACCCATTACGGTCTGTTGGGGCTGATGACAGCGCTGCCCACCACGCCGTCCTTCATGGATTATGAAGCGGTTTATCTGCCGAAGAATCACTTCATCAAGGAAGAAAGCATGGCAACAGAGGATTATCTTGCTCTGTTCTATCCCTTTGACAAATTGGATGTAGTGAAAAAAGGAGTGGAATCCAGTTGGAATGTTTCCGGGGATAATATGATGATTGCCCTGACCATGACCTTCATGGATGAGCCGATGGCGAAGAACATGAACTTTCAGCGGGAATATGCCGAACCTTATGACTGGGTAGCACAGCAGTTCAAGGATTGGGCGTTTACGCTGACCACCTCTATTTTGTACTATAACGACTACGACAGCATTGACGAGGATACAAGAAATCTCTACCGCAAGGCCATGGCTGCCTTCGGCGGCATTGCGCCCAGTTATCATATTGAGCTGCTGGAGAAACCGACCATCTATTGGGACTTCCATTCGCTGCTGCTGGGCATCCAGATGATGTTCAGCTTTATGCTGGTGGACGATGCAAAACCCCTGCGGCTGTGCAAGCACTGCCAGAAGGTATTCCTCGGCAGCCGGGCCAACTCCGCATTTTGCAGCGCCCGGTGCAAGAATCAGTATAATGTCTATAAAAGCAGAGGGAAGAATAAGAGACAGGACGGTGAGAATGATGATTGACCGCTGGATCGCAGAAACGACCGAATGTGATTTCAAGGTCGCGCTGGAGGTAAAGAAGCCAAAAAGCTGGCTCAAAAGCGTCAGTGCCTTTGCAAACGGCATTGGCGGCACACTGTTTTTTGGGATTGATAATGACAGAAATGCTGTCGGTTTAGCTGAGGCACAGACCGATGCGGAGGCGATCAGCCGGTTGATCAAAGAGCGTATCACGCCTTATCCGAGTTTTATCCTCGCACCAGAACGGGAGGACAACAAGGATATTCTTGTGCTGTCTGTGTCCGCAGGGCGCTCCACACCGTATTACTACAAAGCAGACGGCATTATGGAGGCGTATATCCGCATCGGCAATGAAAGTGTGATCGCCCCGTCCTATGTACTGAATCAACTGATTCTCAAGGGGATGCACCGCACCTATGACGAACTGGTCTCCGAGTATGATTTCAAGGATTACGCTTTTTCCAAGCTGCGCGAACGGTACAAGGCCTGGACAGGCAACAGCATGGAAGAAAAGCTGTTCGATTCCTTCGATATGCGGGACGAACACGGCAAGCTGACCAATGCAGGCGCTTTGCTTGCAGACGACTCTCCCATCCGGCATTCCCGCCTGTTCTGCACACGCTGGAACGGCCTTGATAAAAGCGGCGGCATGGTAGATGCACTTGACAGCGCGGAATACTCTGGCAGCCTGATTATTCTGCTCAATGAGGGCGTCAGCTTTGTCAAGCGGAATATGAAAGCGCGCTGGAAGAAAACCGCCGATTCTCGTGTTGAAATGCCCGACTACTGCGAGCGGAGCGTTTTTGAGGCGCTTGTCAATGCACTGATCCATCGGGATTATTTGATCTTGGGCAGCGAGGTTCATATCGACATTTACGATGACCGCCTTACCATATATTCTCCCGGCGGTATGGCAGATGGCACGCGGATACAGGAGCGGGATCTGGCCAGCATTTCCTCCACGCGCCGCAACCCCATCCTTGCAGATATTTTCGGACGGCTGGGTTATATGGAGCGTCAGGGCAGCGGCTTTAAGAAAATCACGGAGACCTACCGCGCCGCTCACAATTACCGCGACGAGCTGGAGCCTAAATTCTATTCGGATGCCAGTTCTTTTCAAGTTACACTCTATAATCTAAATTACGGAACCGCTGCAACCGCAAGCAAGGTTACGATTGAGGACGAAAATGTTGCGATTGAGGTTGCGATTGATCGGCTGAACGCAAGCCAAGGTACGATTGCAAAGGCAAAAGCGGTATTTGCCAATATGGGCGTTGATGGTGTGTTTGGTCGCTCCGACATCGCTGCTATCACAAAGGATTCCGTTACTGCCGCAGGCAATCTCATTACAAAACTGAAAAATGCGGATTTGATTGAGCCTGTCAGCGGCTTTGGAAAGGGTAAATATAAGTTTATATCACCAAAAGAATAAAAAAACCATCCCCGCGTTTAACGCGGGGTTTTCTGTTATACAGCAAGAGAGGAGGCACTGTAGCGCCTCCTCTCTCTGCGTAAATCTATGAATGGATAAACATCTCTCTCTAACTAACGGCGAAGGTTACACTTCCTGCCAGCAATGTTGCGAAATATCCGGCGAAAATTACCGATGTAATGGTTACCGTAACGAATCCGCCAACAACCATCGATGGGAACATCTTGCTCATCAGATATCCTCTTTCATCCGGATCATCTGTCAGAGAGTTGCATGTATTCTCGGTGATAATCGCATCGCACGGGAATCCGTACAGTGCAGTCAGTCCATTTGCAAAAGCAAGCGGGAAATCCATCTTGAAGATCTTTGCGATGACAAATGCAGCAATACCCATGCCGACAACGCCGATGATAATCATGATCAGCATTGGAACGATCAGTTCCTTAAGCATTGCCGGTGTGCAGTCCTTCAATCCGGAGAATACGCTCAGCATTGCAGCGAACATGATGATCGTGTAAGAGTTTGCTCTGGACAGCGAGCTAGTATCGAGGAATCCCAGTCTGGTCAGAACAACGGATACGATTAGACACCACACGATGGTTGGAACCTGGGTAACAACCTGTCCCAGCAGTGAAGAAATCCATACGCTCAGACCCAGCTTTGCGATGATGAATACCGGTGTGTTGAATCTTGCAGGCAGCGGCGGAATCGGTTTCTTGATATCGCTATCGTCACCGATGGTGGAAAGACCGATGGTCTTCATCTTGTCGATCTCTGCCTGGCTCAATGTCAGCTTGACTTCGCTCCACTCGTTAATCAGCTTCTTGCCTTCCGCATGGAGGCAAAGTGCGGTGATCGGATATCCCGCCAGACCCTGTACGGAATACATGGCAATTGCGAATACTGCGGCTTCTTTATAACCGGCTGCGGTCGCTGCATTCTGCATCGTCAGCGCGGCAACGATACCGCCGGTTAGCGGCGGAAGTCCGGCAATAACCAGAACCTTATCCATCACGAGCGGACAGATGAACCAGCACAGCGTGACCATGCCGACCAGTCCGACGAGACAGATGACTACCGTCTTCCATTGTTCTATCAGCTGCTTGAGACTGATAACTGTTCCGATGTGGGTGATGAACAGCATGACACCGATGGTTCCGGCGAAAGCCGACAGTCCGGAATCATCGGACAGCGTCTTCGGAAAGACCGTCCAGTAGCCGATCAGGAAAATTATCGCGGTTACCAGCACGGATGGAATCCAAGCCCTGGAAAGGTCGGAAACCCATTCACCGATTACGTATGCGAGTGCAACGATAACCAGTGCGAGGAAAGCATTATAGAATGTCATATCGTTCTCCTTTCATTTTCTTCTTGTAGTAAACAAACACTCTACAAATTCTTGAGCCGAAATCTCTATTTCAGCGCACCCAGTGCTCCGACGCTCATTGCTGCCATTCCGTACTGCATTGCATTCTCATCGAATGTGCAGGTTTCATTGTGAAGAACCCCCTTCTCATGACCTTCTGCATGACCTGCATTTAAGAACATCAGCACGGCCGGTTTGCCGGTGACAGTGGAGAAGAAACTGAAGTCCTCACTGAATTTTAGCGGCTCCTCCATTATATAGTAGCTGTCTTCTCCGAATTCGGCACTGTAGACAGATGTGAGAGTGTCCACCAGTTCCGGATCATTGAAGCATGCATCGTAGCCTATCTTAACCTGATCATCGATCTTACAGTCAGAGAAAGCTTCTACGCCTCTGCAGATTTCATGAATCTTACGCGTTCCGATTTCCCTCGCTTCCGGCGTATAAGTTCGGAATCCGCCCAGGAGCCTGCAAGTCTCTGCGATAATGTTCGTCGCAATACCGCCTTCGATTTCATTGATTGTGAGAATCACCGTCTCCTGCGGATTGATATTGCGGGCCTGAATTTGCTGCAGGAGTACGTTAATCTGGCACGCCGCCAGAATTGCGTCCGCAGCCTTGTTCGGTTCTGACCCGTGACCGCCCTTTCCGTGTACCGTAATATCTACTTCATCCGCCGATGTGGTAACCGGACCCTTCCGAATTCCGATCTTCCCCACATCCCCGTCAGATGGCGTTACATGCATTCCGAGGAACAGGTCCACATCATCGACAGCGCCGGATTCAATAATCAATCGTGCACCGCCGGGCTGAAGTTCTTCTCCCGGTTCAAATATCAGCTTGATTGTTCCGGCAAATTCATCCCGGTGCTGACAGAGGATCTTCGCATTACCCAGCATCATTGATGCATGTAAGTCATGTCCGCAGGCGTGCATTACGCCCTCATTCTCGCTGCTGAACGGCAGTCCCGTCTCTTCGTGCACCGGAAGCGCATCCATATCACAGCGGATTCCGACACACTTTCCAGGGCCTTTCGTTCCATGAATTACCCCTACCACTGCTGTGCTGACCGGATTCAAGACTTCATCCACACCATATTCCTTCAGCTTGTCCATAACAATCTGAGAGGTTCTCGGAAGATCCTGCCCCAGTTCCGGATGTTGGTGAATATCTCGACGAATTGCCACGATTTCCTCCAAAATCTCGCCGGCCTGATTCATAATTATGCTCATAACCTTACGTTCCCTCCATCGTTCATTCTCATCCATCAGATAAGAGTAAATGTTCATAAGCACGAATTATTTTACTCATATCTAAAGTTTTTTGTTCTTATGCACATATTTTAGTGGATCCGGATAAGTTTTGGAAATGAATAATAGTTGTTTTTAACATAATCACAAATCATAGTAATTTCATTTCGCGAAAAACTCTGTTACAATAAGTTGTACTGATGAGACAAAACCGTCTCATATAACAACGTAAAAGAAAAATACTGCAGCCGGGTATGGCCGGACATATTAAGGGTATAAGGTGACTACATGGAGTTTAGACAACTATATTACGTTACAGAAATCGCGAAATACCGGAGTTTCACTAAGGCAGCGGAGGCACTGTATATCACCCAGCCAAATATTTCCAAGCAGGTGAAGCTTCTGGAAGACGAACTGGGGATTACCTTATTTATTCGGAACCCTCATAAAGTGGAACTGACAGAAGACGGAGAACGATTTTGCCTGCGGGCACAGCAGATTCTGAATGATTTGGATCAACTAATGAAGGAGTTTCACCATCAGACAACACAAAAAAAGGCGATCCTGAACATTGCCGTCTTTCCGGCATTTCAGAAGTCGATCTCAGCCAAATGGCTTCAGACCTTCTATCGAGACCACGTCAACGTCCTCGGCACCATTCGAATGACGGATAACTACACCGCTTATGAAGGACTCAAAGACGAAACCTTCGACTTCGCCATTATTAAGGTTCGTCCGGAGAAGCAAGAATCGGAATTTGAGTACATTCCTCTATTGGAAGAACAGATGCTCGGACTGGTACGCAGGGAAAATCGCGCCGTAAAGAAGGGGAAACTCACTGCCAAGGATTTGGCAAAAACCCCGCTGATGACCGGGGAGGAAGGAACTCACCTGTTTCAGGATGCGAAGGATATCTACGATGAGCGTCAGATTCCTTTCAATGTGGCTTACCAGAATACTTTCAACTATGAGCTGAATATCAACTTCATTTCCAGTATTGATGGTGTCATGTTCCTGACAGAATCCACGGCAAAAGCCCTGGACAGTGCCGATACCGTTGCCCTGCCCCTGGATCCTGCGGTCCCGTACAACACCTATCTTGTATATTCAAAGGAACGAGAATTCCACGGAATCTATAAATCCTTCATCCAGTTCATGCAGGATGCGAAAGATACGCTGTAATATCGCAGGAGAATGTATACCGAATCTTATGATTCCACAAACCCTTGTCAGTCCCAGAAATCATCCACCAGTGCCTCGTACTGGTGGATGATTTCGATATCCGAGATACTGTCGGCATGCGTCAGCCAATAACGAAGCAAATGGATGATGCCACCGGCATGATACGCGGACATGACGTCTACCGAGTTCTCCCCATCGTTGTACCGCAGCAACTCCGCCCGATAGTAAGCTCGGATCTCCTCAGCGAGGATATCGAGCAAGATGGGGAAGGCGTTGCTATTCATGATATTGTGCACCATGGACATGTGCTCCGACAGATAATGAATCAATTGTTGAAACATGTGAATAGAAAAGCCGGAAATACTCCGCACTTCTCCCTCTATCGCCCATGTTCGGGCAAAAGCATCCCGATTCTGCCGAATAAAGTACGCAAAGAAATCGTATTTATCCATGAAATGGGTGTAGAATGTCGCTCTTCGGATCAGTGCCTTCTCGCAGAGTTCGTTGATCGTGATATTCTCAAAGGTCTTTCGACTCAGCAGCTCGGTGAACGCAGCGCAGAGCATCTGGTTCGTTCGTCGGAAGCGAAAATCTTGTTCTTTGGACATAAGAATTCCTCCAGGTTCAGTGTGCAGTTAACGGGTATACGATAAAGCATACAAGATGCTTTAAGGAAGTGTTCGTTCGCATCCGGATTCGAAAGGACTCCGGGAATCTTTCGCAAACGGATGAGGTCGCTGTAATCGGACATTTCCGGATGAATGTCAATTATTTTTCGCTATGAAGTGCATTGTACGTTGATTTTTCCTCCTGTATGACTAAGATAATAAAATATAAGACGAATGTCAATTATCATCAATTTGATTGATAAGTGCATTTCGTCTTAAATTCAATGGTTAAGGAGTTTTCGATGAGGAAATTCTACGGGAAAGTAATTCAGTATCGATATAGGATCATGGCGATTTTTGCTGTGGTGACGGTAGTCTGCGCGTTCTGCATACAGTTCATTCAAGTCAATTACGATATGACAGATTATTTGCCGGCCGCCTCCCCATCCTCAGTGTCACTGGACGTCATGAACAATGAATTCGATGGTGGTATTCCTAATGCACGCGTTATGGTAAAGGCCACGGACCGCAAGGAAGCGTTGGAGACAAAGGCAAAGCTGGAGGAGATTGACGGCGTCGAGTCCGTCAGCTGGCTGGATGACGTGGTCTCGCTGGATGTGCCTTTCGCAATGTATCCACAGGAAACGCTGGAACAATATTACAAAGACGGATATGCGCTGTACAACGTAACTGTTGAGGAGGACAAGCGCACAGAAGCTGTGGACGCGATGTACGAGGTTGTGGGAGAAAGCGGTGCTCTGACAGGGAGTGCTGTCAGCACTGCAGTTGCCACGGAAAGTACTGTCACGGAAATTCGCAAGATTGCCGGGTTCTCCGTCCTATTCTTGTTGGTAATTCTAATCCTGACCACGACATCCTGGCTGGAGCCGTTGGTGATAATGGCTGGGCTTGGCATTGCCATCATCATTAATGCGGGATCCAATATTATTTTCGGGGAGATATCTTTCGTCACTAACGCTGCGGGGAACATTCTGCAGCTTGCGGTATCACTGGACTATTCCGTCTTTCTGATTCACCGGTTTGACGAATGCCGGCATGAAATTGATTCACCGGAGGCGATGAAAAATGCACTGGCACTCTCGACCAGTTCTATCCTGTCGAGCGGACTGACGACGGTCATCGGTTTTCTGGCATTGATTATCATGAAATTCCGGATTGGGCCGGATCTCGGCCTGGCACTTGCCAAAGGCATCTCCATCAGCCTTCTCACCGTGTTCCTGTTCATGCCCGGACTGATTCTTCTTACCTATTCCTGGATGGACCGGACAGCACACCGATCTTTTCTCCCCTCCTTCCGACGATTCGGTAAGAGAATCCGAAAGACAATGCGGCCGCTTGCGATTATTTTTATCCTCGTTATGATTCCAAGCTGCATATTGAGCAACTGTAATTCGTATTACTACGGCTCCTCCCACATCTTCGGTGCGGATACTCGGATTGGGAAGGATAAGGCAAAGATTGAGAGGGTCTTTGGAAAGAATGACAACTATGTCTTGATGGTACCGCGTGGTGATGACCAAAAGGAGCAAAAGCTGATCACAGAACTCCAGGAGATCGGTGAAATAAAATCCATCACCGCCCTGCGCGGCATGCTGGGAAATTCTCTTCCGTCCGGGATGGTGCCGGATAAACTGCTTCAGAAGCTCCAATCCGACAAATATGATCGCATGGTTCTGAACGTAACCGTTGATTACGAAGGATCAGAAACTTTCAGCCTGGTGAAGAAAATACGAAAGCTGGCCCGAGATTATTATGGAAGCGATTGCTATCTGGCCGGTGAAGGCGTCAGTACGTACGATTTGATGGAGACCACCACTGACGATATGGTCAAGGTGAACTTCATTGCCATCGCCGCCGTTTTCCTGATTCTGGTGCTGACCATGCGGTCTCTCCTCCTGCCCATTGTACTGGTGATGACGATCGAGACCGCCATCTGGATTAACCTTTCGATTCCGAATCTGACGGGTTCCCCGGTGTTCTACATCGCCTACCTGATTATCAGTTCCATACAACTCGGTGCCACAGTGGATTACGCCATCCTCATGACCGACCGATACAGGGAAAATCGTCTCCGGTTGAATCGAAGCGAAAGCATCGAGGAAACGATTCACAACGTCACGGGATCCATTCTGACATCCGGCATCACCATGACGGTTGTAGGCTTCCTGCTTGGAATCATCTCGAGCCATCAATTGCTATCGCAGCTTGGATACTTTCTCGGCCGGGGAACGCTGTGCTCCATGTTTGCCGTTCTGTTCGTTCTGCCGGGATTCCTGTATGCGACAGATCGGTGGACGGCGAAACGTGACCGATGAAACAGTGAATCCCTTCCAGCCTTAGGCCGGAAGGGATTCTTTTGATCCGATGCCAGTCTTTCCATCAGAATTCCTAGCTTCTTTCCCGATCTCTTTGCACAATGTCTCCCAGGATGTATTCTCCCCAGGAGTATTCCTTCAGGAATTCTCCGTTAAAATCCTCCGAGGAACTGCTGTTCTCTCGCCAGGAATAATAATCACAATCAAATGCCGCTACATTTGCCATTTGTCCGCGTGCGGTAGAAATAATGAGATCTTGCAGTTCGTGTTTCTCCAGATTATTCTTCAGACGACTGAGCGCATTGTAATAGACCTTCATATTCACATTACTGTATTCTCTCGATTCCCAGACAGTGCCGTAAATCTCCTCGTTACTGATTTCCTTGCCGCAATTTGCAACAATAAGTGCAAGGATTTCTTTCGTCTTTCCGACAAGCGGAATCGGGACACCGTCCTTCATCACCAGAAATCTCCCGAAAGTCTGTATGTAGACGCGTTTCTTCTGCCTTTGAGCCAGCAGCTTCATGTTTTCCATTATTTTCCGGAGATTTTCCTCTTTATACGGCTTGAGCAGGTAATAATCTGCTTCCATCCTGTTGGATTCGCGAAGATACTTATCATATGCCGTTATGAATACGATCAAAAGATCCGGATTCTTCTCTCGAAGGATTTCTGCACATTTCACCCCGTTCATTCCCGGAAGTTCAATGTCCAGGAACGCAATTTCATATTCGTTGACTTCAGAAAAAGTTACGGCATCTTCCGCACAGTCGAATCGGCCTACAATATGCAGCTCCTCAATATTCGCACTCATTCGTTCGAATGCGGTCATCATGAATGGTTCGTCTTCCACAATTATTGCTCTCATCGTTCTGTTCCTTCCTTGCCATTTTCTTTTGGAATTCGAATGGTAATTACGGTTCCCACCCCGATCCGACTGCGTATGATAACCTCTCCGTTAAGCTGTTTTTTCAATCTGAAAATAACATTATCCAGGCCGATGGAATCTCGAACCCCCGTCTCAACATCATCTCGCAGTTTCTGATAGTCGAATCCGACGCCATCATCCGTCACCGTTACAACATGCCACTTCTTGAAAGTCTTCGTAGATATTCTGACAGTGCCTCCCTGCTTTCCTTTTCTGTAGACGCCGTGCCGGATAGCATTTTCCACGATGGGTTGGATGCTAAGCGGTGCAATCTTAAAGTCTTCTGATTTCAGATCGTACGTAACCTCCAGACGTCCTCCCATCCGCATTTTCTCGATATTCACGTAGGCACGTACATTATCCATTTCCTGATGAATGGAGATGAGTGTGCCGTCGTCCATCGAATGAATACACGCCCGGAGAAATGTCGTGAAGTCATAGATTAAATCCGATGCATATTGCGAATCCAGAAGTACAATCTCTCGTATGGAACTGAGTGCATTGTACAGAAAATGAGGTTGCATCTGACTCGCCGAATTCTGGATCCGCAGTGTCTGCAGGCCTTCTTCCAACTGATGCAGTTCCTGTAAAACGAGCTTCTGTCTTTTCTCATATTCGGTAACATCTACAACAACAGAGTAACCATACATACAACCGGAATCATTTCTCATGGTTTCCATGGTCTCTAAGATAGGAATAACTTCTCCATTCTTGTGGCGAAGTCTGTATTCACATTTCCGAACGCCCGGATTTGTTGCCGCCTCCTCAATGAATTCTAAGTATTTCTCTCTATCCTCTTCCAGAATACTGTTTTTGTAATATCGTCCTGTCACACCATTAAACTCTTCCTGGCTGTATCCCATCATTTCACATAAACGCTCACTCAAATAATCCACGTGGACAGGATTCTCCAGATAGATCCTGTAAATTCCTCCGGGGATTTGATGGAACAACTCTACCTCTTCTTTCAGTTGATGGTGTTCATCACTGCTTTCTTTGATACAACCCAGTATGTTTGTCGTCTGGCCATTCGCATCCATAATTGGCATCATAACCACGGAATACATTTTATAGGTGTTATCATCCGTCTGATAAATCGATCCCATCGAAACCGGTTCCTTGTTCTTGATGGCATATTTCGCTTCTCGAATTAAACCGTCGAAATCAAATTCCTGATGATCCTTTTTTCTTTCCTCGATCCAGCTCAGAAGATTATCGTCCATTTTTAATTCAAAGTTTTTTTCAAACAGATCATTTGATTTGATTTTTCCGTTCGCAATGCTGTAATCGAAAATCATGCATTTCATTTTTTCCAGTAATTGAATCACACGATCATATTGCATCCTGGAAACTTCATAGCTTTCTTTATTCTTTCTGAACTGCAAAACACCCAGAACAACAAAATAACTCCCGGCTAATATAAAGCAAGCCGATGAGAGCAGCACGAGATGACGGATGGAAATCAGATTGGCCGCATATTTTTGACGAGCGGAGTTCATATCAATTAAACATACGAGTTTCCAATCATCCTGATCAATAGATGCACTCGCTAAAACAAAGCCCTCATTTCCGCCAACGATTACACTTCCATTCTTTTTTCGGAGAAATTCTTTCCAGTCAACATCAGAAGAAATCTCCGTAATATTATCTATCTTGCCGTACTTCTCCTCCGCATGACTGTTTCGCACCAAAATGTTTCCCTCACCGTCTACAACGACGGAGCTGTCCTTTCCTTCGAACATGGAATGTCCAAATAACGAGTTGCGCAGGACCCCGACTTCCTTGCTGATAAAGACCACGCCTTTAATTTTCCCCGAGCTGCGGACTGCGGTTGAGAATATCAATCTCGGTGTTTGATCATCTCCTGCTGTCGGCAAATATTGACAATCAAATTTCTTTTTACCGGAAAAAACATCGCGAAAGTAATCCCGATCGGAAACATTACCGAAAACTTCTCCCTGGTAATTCATAACATCGCCGTTCTCGTCGGCGTATGCCAACATGCACAGTGTGTTCTTCTTCACCAATGTATCCAGAATTGCCCTGTTCCCCTCGTCCGAGAATGAAAGTCCCCGCTCTACCAGGCCAGCAATGCATGATACAATTTTGAATTGTGCCTCAATACTTCCATCGACAAATTCCACCTGTTGTTCTGCCAGAAATTGGGATTCGTCCTTCACTCTCGTTCGGACATTTTTCTCGATGGTCAGGTACATCAGCACAGAAACCAGTACCATTACAATAATAATGACAACTAAAATCGAAAGGGTTATCTTTAGATTGCCTTTCCGGGTACGATTCAATTTCTTAAAAATCTTCATTTATACTTTCCTGTTCGAAATAAGCGGGGAAGACCGGATACAACAAACAGGCCGCATATATCAAGCGACCTGCATTCGTCTGCATCTCTGCAGTGACGCAACTTTTATTGTATATCAAATGCAAAAGATTTCAAATTATCTTCGTCCATCCGCACATCCTACCGGAGATTCACACTGTTGTTTCCTGCGGTGTCTTATCAGAACAAGCGTCACAATTGCTCCGAGGATAATCAGCATATAAGCACCCGGGTTCTCGAAGTCGCCCGTTTCCGGTGGTTCCAACGGCACCGTCTTATCCGGATTCTTTACTTCCGTCACCATGAATTTCCAATCATTTCGAGCCAGAAGATCACAATACTCCGTACCGATACTTTTATCAAGCTGAAGTACAACACGAATCTGATCTGTATCCCCGGGGCCATAGGTTCCAAGGTAAATTACCTTCTGTAAATTTCCATTATTGTAATTCTTCCCACTGGCAGTTCCTTCATACAGGACTTTCTTTCCCAGCGTGACCTTCATGGAAATCAGCTCCAGAAGTTCATCAGAGATATCGCTTTGTTCAACCGGCACCACCTGCATGTACAGAGCATATTTTTTCCGGGATCCGTTCTCGATTTGCAGACCATCCTCGTACTCTCCGCCGGGAACCATATTGGTAAAGCTCATGAACCAATTCCCATCGTCTCCGCGGACATTGTTCCAGACCATCTTCCCGCCCTTGGATTCGAAATACAGTTTCTTCACTGTATCGGCATGAACCGGCTGTACGCAGGTTGTAAGAAAGCAGAGCACCAGCATCAGCATTCCTATTCTCTTCATTCTCTTATACATCGATTGCCTCCTTACCCAATCCTCCGCACGTATCCCTATTTCTCCACACAGCAAACTAGAAGTCCGCCGGATCCTTTGCATGCCCTGCGAGGTATTTCACAATGGCACTGTCATCGTCGTTCGTTCCGAATACTTCCGTCACTGCATCTGCAGTTGCCTGCACGGTAGTCGCCGTAATCACCAGGGTATATTTTGCATTCTCATAATCGTAAGTTGAATTTCTCTCCAGCTTCGTAACCCACTTCTTTGCGGATTCGTCATAATAAGTGTTTTTCTGTATCACGGCCGGTTGAATCTGCGGATTCATCGTCACAGAATCCACCAGCAGCGGTGACTTCCCGGAAGCTTCTACAATGCCAATGTAATAGAGAAGATAATCCCCATTCCCATCCGGAACATCCGATACCAGAAGCCATTTCCCTTTCGCCTCATCAATCTGATCCACAGTCTTCAGACCCAGATCAATGGTGCTTGTCTTCCCGGACGCGAGCAACACCACATTCTCCCCCCAGGTAATCTTCGCAGCGTATTCCATTCCGTTCTTTGTGCTAAAAGAAAGCGGGAATTTGTCTCCGGCCACCGGCAAGACGATGTTTCCATCCGAATCCGTCACATTCTCTGTCCGAATCCACTCCTGATGCAGACACACCTTTGCAAATGCAGGAACTGTACCTGTATTGGTCAGCCAGACATCCTTATTGGTTTCTTGTCCGGGTTCCCAATTGTCCGGGGAAACAAATTTCTCCTCCAGGCTCGTCTTATACCGTGCCGTCTTAAATTCATTATGAACCAGAAGTTCCTGCGTCCAATATGCAAAGACTCCCCCGATGCAGATCAGCAGCAGAAGCCCAATCATCCAGTATATTCTATTCCCTTTTCTCTTCATTTCTTTTCTCTCCCTTCTGCCGCTGGACTAACTCTTCCAGTGCATAATTGATGAGAAGAATGGCCGCCATCACTGCAATTGCAATCGGTTTTTTACCATAGGTGACAAAATAGCCGGCATACGGTATTGCAAATTTCGTCGCCTTTCCGACAATATCACTTTCCTCCACCGGAACCGGGTCTTCCGACAAGTTGCTGTCCCCTTTCGTCACCACGGTTCGTGACAGTCCGTTCACCGTCGTAATTCGGTGGGTAACCAGCGAATCCTCCGCCTTAAATGTAATCGCATCTCCCACTGACAGTTTCTCAAAATCACACTTATGGTAATAGATGATGCTCCCAACAGGATAGTTTGGCTCCATGCTGCCGGAAAGAACAATTACCGGCCGGTATCCCAGAATAATCGGTGCAGCAATCGCCACATAGACGACGATTGCTGCAATCACTATTGAGGAAAGTAGTTTAAACGCATAATTTATTATCTTCATCTTACCTATTTATTACTTGGAAGGTGTCATTGTCCATCCGCTTTCCTGTGCTGCGTCCTTATTCGCCTGGAGCAGTTCAGTCGTGATGGTCAACGTATAGTTGGCGCCTGCCAGTCCGGCATTCTGGGAATCCAGGCTGACAACTTTCTTCTGATACAAAACCTTTCCATCCGGAATCGTGTCCGGAGCGTCTGTCAGCGTGTAATCCGAGTCCTTTAATTGATCCGCAGTTACGGATTCGTCCACCAGAGCGTACATCATCTTAGATACGGTGTATGTACCCATATTTGCGTCTTTGCACAGGGTAACGTAATCCAGCAGTTTGCTTGTCATCTGATGATCTTTTGCCTTTAGCGTCGTGTCGTAGTAATAATATCCGTCCGTTCCCTCTTTCCAGGATCCATCTAAAACGCCCACCAAATGCTTATATACGGACGATCCGCCGTTTACACTCGTGTCCTCGCTGGTCGGGAAAAATTTGCTTTTGTCCGAAGAGGAAAGCTCGGTTCCGTCGATAACCTTTCCGTTTCTTTCCCATTTTTCATCGAATTTAATTCTGACATACAGGTCATAGTCGCCCGTGTTCTTCGCCTGGACTTCCTTCGTTACCTGTCCGCCCGGTTCCCAATCCTTCTTAGGCGTAAACTTCTCGATGGTCTCACCGCCGTATTGTTTGGTGGAGAATGGGTTATCAATCGACATCACCTTGGAGAAATAAGCCAGCGAACCCACCACCAGCGTCAGCGCAAGTAGACCTACCACAGCCTTCACTTTTCTTTTGCTTTTCATTCTTATACCTCTGTCTTCACTTTTCATACATTAGCATCGGTTATCGGAGATGATAACTTCTTTATAATTTGCTCCGCTAAAAATAGATTTCTGCAGATTACTTACCCAAAGTCCAGGAGCATCCATCCGGCTGAGCTGTCAGGCTGAAAGCATCCTTCATGGCAGCTTCTGTTGCCTGTACGGTCTGAGCAGTAATCGTCAGTGTGTAATCCGCATTTGCATATCCGGATGCATTCGGGTCCTGCTTGGTAACTGCCATGCTATGTTTTGCCTTATCCGGAACATTGCCGGTGTATTCTACCCACTGAGTTGCCGGATCTGTACCGATTTCATCCTCTGCAGGCTTCGTATCTGCGGATGTGTAGTAATTCTTAACGATGTATTTGCCCATATCCGCATCTTCCAGCAATGTCACAGCATCCAGGAATTTACCGGTATCGGCTCCAGCAGCCAGGTTGGTCTTGTAATACCAATAACCATCGGCACTGTTGAACACCCAGTTTGTCTTGTTCAGCGTCTTCTTGACAACAGATCCATCATTCGCAACCAGTCCGTCTGTCGCGCTTTCCTGATAAGTGCCCTCCTGCAGATTATCCAGCGATTTAAAGACATCCTTTGTGTCCTTGTTGGCCCATTTCTCGCTGAATTTCACACGAACCAGAACATCGTAGTCACCGGTGTTCTTTACTGTGACATCCTTGTTCACCTCTGCTCCCGGCTGCCAATTATCTCCGTCGCCCGGATTAAAGTCCTCCGTCAGTGTGGTGTCATATTTTCCGGTGTCGAACGGGTTGGTTACACTCATCGTCTGATTGAAATAGGCAAATGTTCCTCCCACAACCATGATGAGGGCGAGACCGATAATTCCCGCCAACTTCTTGTTCTTCTTCATAAATTTGTCCTCCTTCATTCTTGAATGTGAATATCTATCAAAACAGACCCTTTTTCTGTTTTAATCTTATTTCCAGGTAACGGAATCTCCTGTTACCGTCGGGATCTTTCCCCAATTCAGCTGAACAGCTCCCTCTGATGCCAACGAAGCCTGTAGCAATTCTCCCTCTATTTTGACGTCATACGAAGCATTCGAATAATCCGGCTGTATTCCATGTTCATCGTTTCCGATCTGATCACTGATTGTGACGGATTGAAGCGTGACATCCGTCAAGTCACCGGCGGACAGAACCTTGGTGTAGTAGTACCATTCTCCGCTGCGAATCCAATTCTTATCAAAATCATCCGAGAAATTCAGCTTGAAATTCTTCGCGGCCTCGGCATCTTCGGTTCCATCACTTCTTTTCAGTACGGAAGTAAATCGCACACGCAGAACCGCTGCGATCTGACCCTCATTACCGAAGCGAACCTCCTTCTGCTTCTCCTCACCGGGAACCCATCTGTCTTTGGGATCGAACTTCTCGTTCAGATAGACTTTTGCCTCCGAGCTCCGGAATCGATTATCCATCTTCACCGTCTTTGTAAAATAGGCAAATGTACTTCCAATAACGAGCGGAATAAGCACGCCCAGAATTAATATCATTCTTCTCTTATTCTTCATGCGAGCCTCCTTACTTCCACGCTACGGAATCTCCGTTCACTGCAGCCTCTTTGCCGAACACGGTCTTTGATGCCGCCTGATTGACTTCACTGCTGTTCAACGTAGATCTGCTGTCACTGAGCTGCAAAATTTCCATTCGGAAGTATAGTTGGTAATCCGCATCTTTGTAACTGACATAATCGCCGGTATAGTCCGGGAAAGTAACTTCTTCGAGGATATTTCCCGTTGCGCTCCCCGGTTCCAGCACCTTCTTGTAATAGAACCAGCCATCACCACCGTCTGCCCAGAGACTGCTTTCCTCACCGAAGCCGTTCTTCCATTTCTTGACGGCAACATCCGATCCGTTGACCTGATTGTTCAGCAAAATCGACTTGTTATTCTCCGTACTTTGCCAGGTTTCCGCATAACACACTCTCAGAAATACCGAACTCGAACTGTCATTCTTGAAAGAAACTTGCTTCTGTACGCTTCCGGACGGGGCAGTGTTCTGCTTAAAGACTTCCTTGATTTCCGCAGTCACGGTGTCTGCTTTCAATTGGTTCGTGTGTCCAATCTGTCCGGACCAAAGTGCATAGCTGGTGCCGATCACGAGAATTGCCAGGCATCCGATCATGAACAGCATGGTATGATTTTTCTTTATCATGATGTGCTGCTCCTTTCTAATCGTTCTTGAAGATATTCTTTAGAGAATCTGATGAGTGGAAATACGGTTCTGCCGAATAGGTGTTGTGTACCGTAACGATTACGTTCTCTCCCGGTTTGACAGAAACCTTGTTGTCCTTCAACGTTCCGCCTCCGGACAGCGTAATTCCGGAGAACGCATATTCTTTCGGAAGGATTTCAGATATCTCCAAAGTCGTTGCCTTTGTGATCTTAATAATTCCGCTCGTCTCCTGATGCTTCAGAACCGTCTCCGTGTCTACCGGAGTTCCCTTGTCTGAAATGCTCTTCGCTCGAATCACGAACGCATCTTCCGACAGTTCTGCCCTATAATTGTCGATAGATTTCCGAATCGACACCGTGGCAACGGGGCTGTTATTGATGACAACAATGATGTTATTCCCGGGGAGAACGTTCACCTCGCATCCTCCCGCTGTTTCTTTCACCTCGCCCAACGCCGTACTTCCGGAATCTGCTCTGACGTCAACCGAATCAAAGACAATTTTCTCCCGGATCTTTTCCGGAATTGTCTCTTCAATGCTGATTTTTCCGCCGTCCTTCGGCACAATCAACTCATATGTGACAGTGTCCTGATACCCCAGCGCTGCCTGCTTATTCAGTGTATCCAGCTTAGTTTGCTGGCTTCCCGGTTTTGTATACACGTCGAGGTCGCCGGAACTTGTTGTATGAACGGTGTATTTCTGACTTTTCAGATCGGAAGAAATACTGTCGTATTCATTAATATTTTTCACAACGGTAACCGTTGCTCGATTCGGTGTATTCTCAATCACTCCGTCCTCAACGGTAAAAAGCAAATTCTTCACATCAGACTTCTGATCTACAGAGTGCCCACTGCTGTGATCCGGCGTCAACGCATCCGGATTAAGGGTTTTTCCGATTTGGATTGTATAGGTTTTGGTCAAATTGCTGTCGTCCAGGTAATTGCTCCCCAATGTACTACTATCCCGGAAGGAGGTTTCCTTGATTTCGTAAACTCCCCACGGCATGTTTCGGAATTTTGTCCATCCATCGTCTCCGCTTTTTACCTTCTGTGTGAACGTTAGCCCATCGGATTTACGCACGATCGTAAATTGAATTCCCGCCACCGGAACTTTGCTGTCCTCGATGATTTTCTGAAACTCCGCGTTGTACAACAATCCTCTTACGTATGGAACCTGGAATTCCGCGGATCCGGAGTAATCCGCCATGTGGCACTCCAGTACAGCCTTCTCGTTCACCTTATAGCTCTCCGCATCTCCAACAACACTGTTCATGTTCTGTGCACAGCTGTTGAATCCGTCTTGGAGTACATTCAACTGCACTTTATACACAAGCTGATGAACGTTGTAATAAAACCCGGTCAAGCCACCGTTCTCCCGAACCTGTTGACCCTTTACCCCGTTGGAGGCCGGCTTCCAAGTCAATGTTCTTTGCGAGTCACTATAGCCATACTCCCCGTCACAGTTTTCGACGCCTTCATAGGTAATGTAATTCCCCATCTTGTCTGTCACGGAATCAATTGCAACCTCCTCAAGGCTGAAATTAATATTGTATTTCGACATCGTATCGAGATCGATAGTGTAAGAGAGCTGTCCTCCGGATCCGCTATCATTATTCTGCAAAGACACTGACGTCGATGCGATCAGATTTAAGCCCAGGTTCTTCAGCACAATGAATCCGGTTCCGTTTGAACAATTCGGCGTGGTTCCGTGATACCATCCTTTGTACGTGTGCACGCTTTTGCCACCCCGAGTGAATGTCACAACGGCCTGATAATTATTTCCCCCGTCGGTAGATTTACCCGGCTTTATGACGCTCGGATTGCCGACAATGGATTCTTCCAAAGATCCGATTGCATCATGATATTTGTTGGCTGTGGTTACGCCAAAATCCGATTCAGCCAGAAGGTCATCCCATGTCATCTTCTTGGTGACACTTAGATAGACGAGAAATTCATTCTCCGTGTCAGTTGGCACGACATTCTTCTGATAATAGACGTCATTACTTCCATCCTTATCCAGATCGTATCCCTTCTTATCCGATTGACTCCGTCCGGTGTATTTCTGCGATACAATCTGCCACTCGCTGCCAGTGTCCGGCGTTCCGATCCAGTCAGGTGCCTCCTGAATCTGAGTTCCAGCCATTGCGGATGTCGACGTGGCCGCAATGAGAATCATAATAAGTGCCAGTGTACCCATAACACTTCTTGACCTCTTCTTTACTGATGTTGTAAGCACTGCTAGAACCTCCTGTTATGTGTCTCATCAAAAATTGATGGCATGTTATTCAACCGTCAGAACTTTCCTGTGATTATACAGAGTCGAAACCAACGCTCTACCAACGGTTCGAGCCTTTTTCCGACCTTAAAATAAAAACAACCGATGTTTTTTTAGAGAAACACGATGTGCGCTCCCTGAGATCCGGTGTTTTTTTCATTCTTGACTTCAGCGAGCACATATCCGTCTTTGTTTTGTTCTGTAATTCTTACGTTCAAACATTTCACAACGAACCCATCTGATTTCAAAGCTTCCCAATGCTTTGAACCGAGAGCCCTCTTCTCCTGAGTCTTGATCGTTGTTCGCAGCAAAAAGCCCAAACAAAATACGCCTGCAAGACTTCATCTGCAGACGCATTTTGTTTGGGAATTTAAGTGAAAAAGCATTAGTCTTTTCACTTGGAATTGTACGACACGGATACCCACATTTCACCCACGTTATCGACCTGAAATGGTGCATTTTTCGAAAAAAATGTTTTTTATCCTGTTCTTTTTTCGAAACAATTTCTTCATTGAAACACAGGCGACATCGAAGCACGATTCGGAACCGTTAGAACGCTGAAATGGATAGGCATTTAAATATCAGGCCACCTTGCGGTTCTGTCGAACACCCCAAAGGATGGCAATGAATGCCATAATACCAAGCTCAACCGCTCCGATCAGAAATGCCATCCGGTTGGTATTTCCGGCTTCTGCCAGGGATGCGGTCAGCGGATTGACGATGTATGGGCACACGAATTGCGCAAGGTTCTGCCCGCACATGGTGATGGATATCGCCATGCCAGATGCCGCTATTGGCACCGATCCTGCGGTGCCCACGATGATGCACGGCATGC
Source organism: Acutalibacteraceae bacterium (assembly GCA_963656785.1). Lineage (GTDB taxonomy): Bacteria > Bacillota > Clostridia > Peptostreptococcales > Anaerovoracaceae > Mogibacterium_A. The sequence continues at coordinate 75,559 of CAVKJB010000003.1, forward strand.
AGACGGACAATGACACGCCGAAGAGGAACGCCCCCAGATAGATAAAGAACATCGAAGAGGCGAATGCGATGACCAGATAAGCTGCAACAACGCCGATGAGACCAACGGCCAGCGTCAGATTTCGTGCTTTCTCAGAGAGCTTCCCGAACACTAATCCCAACAGGAAACCGCCGATAGCGAAAAACGCCATGGCATTACCGGACTCCGCTGAAGTGCCGAGGGATTTTTCATCCACAATGTAAGCGAGGTACACGGAATAGATCTGCCCCCCAACGAACAGCAGAAACATTGTTGCTGCCCATATCCAGGAACCGACCGTCAGCCCGCTCTTCGTAGCGGACGGACTCGTATTGTCCCGCCCCGTTGCTTCACGAAGTTCAAGCTTCTCATCCGGTTTGCCGGACGCTTCGCGCCTTTGCGGCTTTACGTTCGGCAGACACATCACCACCAACACGAGTGCAAGCACTGCAACCAGGTGAACGTAGAATACCTTCTCCCATGAGAGGTTTGCCAACCAGCCGCCGGCAAATACCATCACGGCACAACCCAGCATCTGTGCCGATGTCACGTTGCCCTGAACTTTGTCCCGCTCTGCGCCTTCAAAATTTTCCGCAACCAGTGCGGAAGCTACCGGTTGTGCTACACCGACGCCGATTCCTAAGATTCCGCGTAACACCAGGATGACCGGAAGGGAATCGACGAATGCAGGACCGACGCCACCTACCAGGAACGCCAGGATACCGATAATAGCGAGGTTCTTCTTGGATACAACATCCATCATCTTCCCCACTACCAGTGTCACGGGGATGACCACCAGACAAGGGATGGATATCATGTTCTGAATCATGGTCTGCGAAGCACTCGGGAAGTGCGCTCCGATGACTGCCAATGCTCCGGAAATGCCGATTACGCCCATCATCAAAAGAGAAATGCCATATATACCCACTTTTATTTTCGTCTTATTCATGGGTTTACCTCCTTATATGCCAGTGCGGCATGTGGAGAATCCGCATGCCGCACTATGGAAGAGTTCCGAATCATCTACGGCGATTAGACATCCGGAAAATCCTGAGTCCCATCACTGAATTCTCAATGCTGTCTGAATGGTATACGAATTGAAAACCAATTCCATGTAAATTACAGGCGAGATATGAGAATTCAGTCAGAACTGTGAGTAGAATTCTAGAATTCCGCATCTCCATTCCATACATCATCACTTGTCGGAATTTCATTCTCCGGATATACATAAGCGATGCGGGAAATGTTGATGAGGTGCTCGAACCCAAGATTCTCGGATACAGAGCATCCGGACCAGGATCCGCAGCCCAGTGTTGCTGTTGGCACCATTCCAACTGCCAGCGCCGGGTTGGCACTGAACACCCCTGGGCAATTAACCAACAGCCGAGATACCGGGAGCGTCTCACCCGCGTATTCCACATATTCCTTGTTGTTCGTGTGAACAACGGAGGAGTGTCCGGCACCCTCAGCGAATAGATTTTCCTTCGCGATGCGAACACCGTCTTTGAAATCCTCGCATTCAATGTGAACAGCGACCGGCATCATCTTCTCGCGGCAGAGCGGTTCATCTTTGCCATACGAATTTACTTTTACCACAATAATGGAAGTGTCTTCCGGGATCTGAAGCCCTGCCATTTCAGCCACCTGAAGAACGTTCTGACCTACCGGCTTACCGTTAATCTTGCCGAAGCCGTTCGGGAACATCATCTCGCGGAGCTTATCGCGCTCTTCATCATTATCAATATAGTAGACCTTCTGCTCCTTCATCAGCTCGACAACCTTGTCTGAGATGGACTTCGGTGTGATGAAAGAACGGTTGCAAGCACAGATGATCCCGTTATCAAACTTATTTCCGAAAATGGTCTGCTCTACCGCAAGCTTCAGGTTATCGTATTCCTCATCGAAAATCGTCTGCGAGTTGCCCGGTCCGACACCGTATGCCGGCTTGCCGCTGGAATATGCGGCTTTCACCATGCCCGGGCCACCGGTACCGAGCACGGTGTCCGATGCCGCCATCATCATCTGAGTCATTTCAATGTCCGGATCCTCCACACACTGGAAGATGTTGTCCGGTGCACCTGCTGCCTTGAGTGCATCGTTGAAGATCTGGCAGGTGTGTGCCGTGGACTTCTTTGCTCTTGGATGTGGTGAGCAGAGGATTACGTTACGTCCCTTGAGGCCGTACACCCCATTGTACAGAATGGTGATGTTCGGGTTCGTGGTTGGGATAACGCAGGAAATGATCCCCTTCGGATGAGCTACCAGCGTCAGGTGGTGGCGCTCATCATGCCCGATGACCCCGACGGATTTCTTATTCTTGATGGCATACCATACGCCATCTGCAGATCCCGTGTTCTTCGCAATCTTGTCCGGTACGTTACCGAGTCCCGTCTCAGCAACGGCTTCCTCGGCCAGTTCTACCGCGTGCTCCTTAAATGCTTCACAGCAAACACGGCACAGTTCATCGATCTGTTCTTGCGTGTAGGACTCTAATTCCGCAAGGGCCTTGCGGCCGTTTGCGATCATCTGATCCAATCTGGTCTGATTATCCATGGTTTAAATTCCTCCTTGTTTCAGTGTTTTCCGACTTTCGCTATTTCAGCACGGCTCTGCCCGAGAAACGCTGCCATCTTACGAGACAGTTCCGCAGAATTCTGCATAACCGTGATGTGTCCATTACGCGTAAATCTTCTTCAGAATCTTCATCGCGTCTGCAGCTGTCATCTTTTTTGGATTGAAAACCTGGAACAGCTCATTCTCAATAAGATCCGCCATCTCCTCGAAACGGCTTTCGTCGTATTCATAGGACTTGATGCTTGGCATGCCTACCTTGTTGTCGCGGAAATCAATCATCGCGTCACGTACAATAGCACCAATCTGCTCCGGTGTTTCATCTCCGCTGAACTCAGCTCCCAGCAGTTCACCAAGCCGCTTCGTTCTTTCCGGTACAGCCGATGCATTGAATTCAATAACGTATGGCTCTGCCGCCATAACTGCAATACCGTGCGGAACTTCAAACAGTCCTCCGATAACGTGCCCGAAAGAATGACCTGCATGTGTATGGCCATATCCGAGCATCCATCCACCGACCATGGATGTTACTGCCATCTTTCCTCTCGCTTCGAGATCTTTGCCGTCCTTCGCTGCTCTCGGCAGGTACTCCACGCAAGTGCGAACGCCCTGTTCTACAAAGAAGTCGACGAGTCCGTTTGCTACATTGGTTACCATAGATTCCGCGCAGTGCGAGAAAGCGTCGAGGCCGGTAGCGATGGTCAGTTTTGGTGGCATTCCTACCATAACTTCCGGATCCAGAATGGCGTAATCGGACATCGCATTGGTTGCCAGAATCGGGTGTTTGTTGTGATCCTTATCCGAAAGAACAATTCCATCCGATACTTCACTCCCGGTTCCGGATGTCGTCGGAATGATAATAAGACCCGGGGAGAGGTTCATCGGCACACTCGGATCTGCAAATCGCAGAATTGGTCCTTCGTTGAAGCGCATCAGGTTGATCGCCTTCGCTGCATCAATGCTACCGCCTCCGCCAACGCCAACGACGCAGTCACAGCCCGCCTGCTGACACATCTCTGCGCCGGCTTCTACTACATAATCCGGTGGGTTCGGACGAACCTGGTCAAAAATCTCGTACTCGCAGCCACTGTCCTTCAGACTCTGCGCCACTCTGTCCACCAATCCGGTGGCGATGATTCCGGGGTCGCAGACAATCAGCGGTTTCTTATATCCTACAGTAGTAACGAGTTCTCCAATCTGTTCAACACTGCCATTGCCGTACAGCACCTTTACGCGCTGATAAAACTGAAAGTTTAACATGTCTTTGCCTCCCTTATTCGTTAGAGTGTGTGAATTTTTGAATTATACATACACAGCTGTATGTCTTTGTACCTGCATGTTATTCCTCGAAAAATCTAAAGTCAACCGTTTTGTTTTTGACAAACCGCAATTTACATACATCAGTGTTTGTAAAATAACAAATAGGATACACCCCGCCTAAACACTTGCATTTATGCGGTTTTCGCGTTTTATGCATTCGAGTTGGTTCGAAAACGCACGTCTAACCTTATGAATTTAAGGATAAAAATAACGGGAGGGAAACTGCTTGACAGTTCCCCTCCCGTTTTCGATTCTTCCTGTTATACAGACACAGTTGCATGTATCTTTCTTATCCGACGAGATACGATCACCCTGGTTGATCCCGTACATATATGCTGCCGCTATACCGCATGAGGCAGTGTTATACTCATAAAAGCATGCTGTTTTCACGCGGCAGCGTTGCCGCGACTATTCCCCGGTGTCGTCTGTATCGTCCATGTCATTCAAAATCACTTCTACGTAATGAGCGATGTTTTCCCGCGTCAGTTGGATTCCGATCGGAATATTCTTGGTCAGAAACATTCCCTCAAACAACAGGTACAATCCCATCGAATAATCTTCCGGTTTTTTCCCCGTAATCCGATTCACGCGGAAGTGAACGCGAATCTCCTCGTTAAAATAGTGAAGCAAGCTTCGTTTCACGTCCCGAAGATCTTGAAAGATGTCATCAAAATCCGGTCTTCCCACAATGTAACTCATTGTCTTGAAGACGAAATCTACATAGCGATTCTCGTTCATTGCCATCCAGAATACCTCTTCCAGTCGTTCTCGCGTCGTCATATCCGGCGGAAGTGACCGAGCAAATTTCGCGACATCTCCCTTCTCCATTGTCAGGTGTACCGCCGCTCGGTACAAATCATTCTTGTCGGTGAAATGCCAATAAATCGCCCCCCGTGTCACACCGGCACGCTTCGCAATTTCTTCCAGCGACGTCGTTTCGTATCCCTTCTCAAAGAAGCAATCAAAAGCTGCATTCAATATTTGCTCCTTTGTAATCAGCATATCCTCTTTCGTCCTGCGCATTTTAAATAGCTCCTTTACAATCTCGCGAATGGGGAGTCGGTACTCCTCCGAAATTATTGATTATTATTTTTAAACATCGTTATAAATCTGCTTAATAGCAATACATTTCCTGCATCATCCACTCCAAATTTGATGTTTGTTACAAAGAAAACATACTGCCTCTGTTCCTTCCGCATCCTCTGTCTGAATTTCGCGATTTCATACTTCCTCTTCTATTGATGGCGTGCACGCGGTGACGAGAAAAGGATTATTGTGCAGACTTGTTGAATTATACCATATCTCTGAATTCGTTGGCATTTTTTTCTTCGACATAAAAAAATGCAAGCGGGTGCACAACTGCGAAGTCGTCCACCCGCTTGCGGGAGGTTGTATGAATTTATGCATCAAACATCAGGTGCTTTATTTTCGGGTGCATTCCCTGCTATTTCTGTTTCCGATGTTCTCGATTCTTCCTTTGCTGCATCCAAATGATAATGAAAGTCAGGACGATAACGATGATGTGGGGCACAAAGAGGAGGATCAGTGTCAGCCAATCACTCCAATTTGCCACGCTCATAATCATCAACCCTGAGGAGATCACGGTGAACAGATACGGAACAGCCATCAGAGATCGCCCCCATAAATTTCTGAACACACTGAAGTGAAGCAACACTACCGCGCCATATAAATAGGCACCGGTTGTGAGCGGATTGATTATATCGAAAAGATCGGATAGAAAACCGGTTCCCGCAGTACCGGCGATGAATGCCCAGTAGTAATACAGTCCGACATAAACGACCATTACTGCATCCATCACGGCGGCGATAATCCGAAATATCGATATATTCTGTTTCTGTTCCTGCATGGTGGATTCCTCCTTTTTCATAAGAGAGTTTCTTCCGAGACCTCCTTTAGAGAACTTCTTTCCTATATGATGGAAGCTCGCAGGTCTATCTCTAACTTATTTCCGGTACGATGATACCATTTTCTTTTAGAGTGAGTCCACCACCCGCAGGTGAAATTTAGTCTATTACTGTTCCGGAATCAGCAAGGCAACGACTCCGGATCCGGCATACCCTTTTCGATTGATTTGCTCTGTTGCAACAAGATAACCGTATGTTCCCGAATCTATTTTACGATAGGAATAACTTGTCTTTCCGGTCACGGTTTTCGCGGAAGAAAGGAAATTCCCATCCGGATGGTACTTGTAGATGTAGTAGGTATCTACTCCGTCCATCGCTTCCCAAGATAGGGTCAGGCAATTTGCCTCCGTATCAAAGGATACCTCAGCGGCTACCGCTGCATCCGGAGCTTCTCCGCAGGAAACCGTCACACTGTTTTTAGCCGATACATTATCTGCGATTTCCACATAGGAGATCGGCTGTACAATGTAGGTGTGAGTGCTTCCCTGTTCCAGATTTTCCATTGTGATGGATGTCCCCTTTACAGTATCCAACATCTCAACCAGTCCGGTATCCGTATCATATTCGAAAAGCTGGTATTCCACAGCCTTAGGAACACTCTGCCATGATATGGTAATGCTTCCCGGTGCAGTGGATTTCGCCGATACTACCGGAGAATCAAGAGTTGCCAGTTCAACCTTTTGCTCCGGTTCCTGCCCTTTCAGCACTTGAATGACCCGGAATCCCACATCCTCATATCCACTGGATGCATCCCGTCCTTCCTTGCGGTGTTCCGTGCGGCAGTCCGTTCTGGCGGAAGACCACGATCCACCCTTCACACCCAAGGTGGTGACGCCGTCAGCATCCGACCTTACAGTAGAGGTCCATTCCCAGACATTGCCCCAGAAATCAATCGCTCCGTGCGCACCTCTGGTGATTCCCTCATACTGATCAACAGGCGTTCTGCCGTCGTTCACGCCACAATTGAATTCAGCGTCTTTCGGCATATGACCGGCCGCCAGCTCCCATTCGCTTTCATTCGGCAAGCGATACGTGTTTACCCCATCTTGTTCCGTCAGCCACGCACAATAAGCCTGTGCGTCTTCATATGAGACGTAATTGACAGGGAAGTCTTCTTCCCCCTTCGGATAAGTGCCGTCTGTCCAATTTGAAGGAGTTTCCGCACCGGTAGCTGCAATATATTCCGCATATTCTGCATTGGTAGATAACGTATAATATCTTGCGCAAAAAAGAAAATAGACATAGTTTCGACTGAATATTAGAATTGAGTTGCAACATCTTAATTCTGAAAGGAGTCGAAACCATGTCCGACAATATTTTACAGCTTAATCAGGAAGTAATCCACACTGAAATTAAAGACCTTGTTAAATCCTCCATTGAAGAAACGCTCAATGCCATGCTGGATGCTGAAGCGGATCAGCTGGTAAATGCTGAGCGGTATGTTCGAGATGAGCATCGTCAAGGCTATCGAGCAGGCCACTATGAACGTGGATTTACTACTACGGCTGGCGACGTAACGCTTAGAATTCCAAAACTTAAAGGCGTTGCAGTCGAATCAACAGTCATAATATTCACCAGTATACACTAGTTTCAAAATTTCCTTAGTTATCAACAGCTTTGAGAACTAATGAATACTCATGTATACTCATGACTACTATTTTTTGTTACACGCTTGTTACACTTTTTGAATATGTAACACGCTTATTTTTTTTGCCCTTCTATTTCATTTTGCACACATGATTTCAGTCTAACAAAACCTTGAGCCAACTAACATTCTTGTATCCTATTTTCCTTTTGATAGAATCATGCTACAGCTATTCCAGAAAGGAGAAAAATCATGGAGAACTCAGTACGCATAACTTGCATACTCGCACATCGAGACGAAGATTCTTTTTACGTTAACTCTGATAATTGTTTCGTTCGATGCGTTGGGTTTGATACATCCGAAATACCGATACATTCTTATCTCAGGATCATCGGTCACCTCTGCAACCTGATTACAAGGAATGTCATTTACACCGCTATTTTCGTAGATAAGGTTGAAATAATCCCATAAAACGAGTAAAAAGGGCTGATAACAACAGCCCTTTTGGTTTTACTGCTTCGTTACATCCACCGTTAAATTCGTTCCAGTCACCGCCTGACCGCTGATAACGATGGTCAAAGTAGATGTACCGCAGTAGGTACGGACAATTCCACTTGTCCCCAGCGTAACAACATCGCCACTTGCCCCGATGCTCTGTGTAGCATTCATCCCGGCAACCGCAGATCCGTTCTGGTAAACCGTCATGGTCACGGTTCCCGCCGCCGTTCCGGTTAGCGTGGCACATACCGCAATGTCATAATATCCGGCACCGTTTAGCGTAATTGCATTATTCGCAAGTTGGCAACACTGACCGTATCTTCTGATGATTGTGGTAGGTGAATATGTCCCGCCCTCTGAAATCGCCGTATTTGCCGTATTTACGGCGTATATCGCACTCTTGCAACTCATTATATTACTCCTTGCCTGATTGGCTGTTATTGGCTAAATATTGGCTAAATATTGGCATATCCTCCGCAGTTGGCGAACGGATTAGCACCACTACAATAGGTTGTTGCGTTCGGATAACGAACTACCCCGCACATCGCAGATTGAAGCTGAAGCTGATTAACCTGTGCCTGAAGATTCTCAATCTTGTTCTGACTGATGGCATCCAGCACCTTCTGTGTCTGTGCCGTTGTATTGGCGTTAATGCTTGCCGTATTGATTGCACCGTTGTAATTCACGCTGTCAATCGCTCTTTGAGTCGTGCAGCAACATTCTGATATCTTGTTCTGCGTGTCGTTGAAGTTCCGCAAGGTTTCGTATCCCAGATTGGAAAGACCGTTCTGCAAGCCGATGTAATCCGACTGCATGGTATCCCCCAATCTACCTACAGAATTTTCCAACGCATTGAAGTTCATAGCGTTGCAAAGTCCTGCCTCTGTCAATGTTTCGCTGTTTCGGTTTCCCCATACACCGCCGCCGAGCATCATCAGAATCAGCAATGCGAAAATCCACATACCGCCGTTACCGCCACACACATTGTCCTTCTCTGTTACCGCCGCAATGTCCGATAAACTCATGTTTTCCATAGTGTTTCTCCTTCCTTGTGATGAAATATATAAAGATTGCAATCTTAACCGTTTCTTATCGTTGACATGAACTCGTCAACGTCTATTCCCTGTTGTTTACACATTGACCGCACCGCCTGTTCCGCTGTTATTCCTTTATTCGATAACATAGCCATGACGGATTGAATTTGTTGATTGTTCATCATTGCCTTTGCTTGCTGCATGATGTTGTTGTTAGGCTTCTGGAATATGCTGCTTGCCATCGAGTAGCTCCTTTCTAAACGCTTCAAACTCTGCTCTTGTTAAGAAGTCCATTGTCTGTGTAGCTTGTTCCTTAACCTCTTCGAACCGGAACACTCGAATTGTTGGGAATCCTGCACCATCCGTTGACTTGAGATAAAACAGATCCTCTCCACCATCGAACAGAACCGCCATACTGTTTGGCATCATCTGATATGCCTTTGCCCCGTCAATTCCTGTTACTCGTACCAACTTGTCGGGATTTCCGACTGGTTGAAATGGATATCCGTACATACTTCTTTACCTCCTGCAATTAGGATAAAAGAAAAAAGGGTAGCCATTCTTTCGAACAACTACCCTTTTACTTCCGCAAAACTATCAGTGATATACGCCTTTCTTCCGTGGCGGAAGAATTGGATCTACCTTCTGAACTTCGTCATACTTCCTTTTCAATCTGTTAATGATTCTGTCGATGCTGGAAATGGACAAATTCAGCTCCATTGCCTGCTTGATTCTTGACCAGCCAGCTACTCTAGTGCGGATCACAATCTCTTCATCTTGCGTCAAGTTCGCCTGTTCAATGAACCTCTCCAGAATCAGCTTTGTCCAGATTACTTCGTTTGTCATGATTTCTCCTGTACGCAAATAAATACGATTGTTTTTTCGTGCTATTTCAGCCGGATCTTTACATAGATTTTTCTGCTCTCATAGCTTTTCTTCCTTTTCGGTCCGAGATTCTTCGCCTTGATATCACTCCCCCCGGAAGAGTACCATAGCGGATACCCGCTAGAAGATGTGCCGACGTACACTTGAGTATGTGCTGCGTTTGCAAATCCGCAGATATCGCCCTTCTTGAGTCCGGCTTTCTTCCACGTTGTTTTCGGATACGTGATTTTCGCTTTTTTCTTGATTGCCGTAATGGCTGCCTTATCGCCGTGAATGGATGTATTCAGCCAGATGTACTTTCCTTTTGGCAAAATGCCGATTTCTTGTAGTGCTGCACTCACATAAGTGGCACAGTTGGTTTTCTTGTACTTCAGAATGTCCGCAAGGCTCTTTTTCGCTTTATTCGCATCGTACTTCACGCCGCCACTGATGAACTTATTTGCCACGGTTTTCAGCATACTCAGGAACTTCGATGCGGTCGTAGTCTCGTTGTTGCTTACCAGCGTGACGTACTTCTGTCCCTTTGAGTCCTTCCATAGTGTCCAACCTTTATACGCCGGAACATACAGATAGTACCCGTCAATCTTGGTGGCGGTAAACTTCGTGCCTACCGCCAGTGTTTTCAGCTTCTTACTCTTCCAGTTCGCCTTCACCCGCACCGGATCGGCACGGGTTACTTTGTACGTTCTGTTGATGCTCTTACTTGCCACTATAGACCTCCTTGCCGTTCTTGTCGTAGACGTTGTAGTTATACTTGTCGGCACACGCTTTCGCATTCTTCAGCTCGTTAAAGGCTCCCTTCTGGCTCTTGGTGTCCTTCCACGTCTTCCGGACACGGTACGGGGTGACGGATTCCGCAGTCTCCTTGAAGGTGACACCGAGATAGTTGCAGATTCCCTTAGCGATGCACTTACCGTATTGGTCAGGCTTATCCCTCAGGATGGCAAGGTCTGCCTTGATGGCTCCCGTTTCGAGGATGCAAGCGGTCATGTCGGTACCGTTTAACTCCCACAGGTCGGTTCTCTTCTGGACGCCTCTTGACTTCATTCCCATGCCCGACTTGATGGCATTGTTTAAGGCGGTCGCCAGCTTCTTTCCGCTGGAGGATACATACAAGGGCATAACGCCCTTCGGAGCCTTGCTGTAGTCGCAATGGATGGAAACATAAAGATCCACGTTTTCCGAGTTCGCCCACTGAACATCTTTAATCATGTTCTTGTTGTTTCCGGAATCTGCATCCGAGATTACTTTGATGCCGGATGCACGGAGATACTTCACGGCTGCCTTGGTTATTTTTAACATCAATCCCGCTTCCGTGTAACCGTTATACGTGCAGCCGCTGTCCCAGCTTCCATCTGTACTTGTTCCATGTCCACACTGTACCGCAATCTTCTTTGCCATAGTTAAGCCTCCTCTTCTGCTTCCTCGTCTTCCTCTTCCAGCTCTGCTTCGATGGCTTCCGCTTCTGTCATTTCGATATCTGCACGCACGTTCAAGCCGAGCGCCTGTTTAAATGCCTGATTCAGTCCCACGGCACCTAGGCCGGATACCGCACCGCCCACGATGCTATCAAAATTCAGTCCGCCAATGTATACGCCGCAGCCAACGCCCAGCACCAGCAGGATCAGCGGAATCCACTTGTTATCTGTCGGTGCGAAGTTTCTCAGCACGTAGCCGATACAAAGGCACAGTACAACGATTCCCGGTACAAAATACTCATCTACAAAATTGATATCCATGTTCTTTTTCCTCCTCTAAAGCATACTTTTGTTCTCTACAAGATAATTGGTTAACTCTTTTTTCGCCTGCTTCATCGACTCGATGTCGTTTCCATCAATGCCATGTGACAGGAGTGCCAGTATTGCCTTCTGCGTGATGATGTTTCCTTCTTCAATCTTGTTCAGACGCTCGAAGTCGTTTTTGGTCTTGCGTTCCAGCTCTTCAATGCGTTTATTCTGCGTCATGTTCGGCAGCCTCAATCTTTCTATGGTTCCGGCAATAACTTTCGCTGCTCCGGCAATCGCCACGATGGCTCCGGCAAGCCACAAAATATCCGCCAGTGTAAAAACGATGGGTTGATCCATGGTGTCCCTCCTTTCCTCTGATTTTTGGTACTAAAAAACCACCCCGAAGGGTGGCGTCCTATAGCATTGTTCCGTCCGTGATGTATACAAAAGACAATGTAACGGTGTTACCACTGCTTAATGCATCATCACCACAATTACGACTAATAAAATGTCCCGCTGTGTCAAGCTGTGTTACATTGGCATTGTCGCCATAGTAGTCCGCTGTTCTGCAAATTTTTGCAGGTTTCGGGATATTTTTAAGATTACCTTCCGCAATGTTACTCCCACTAGCAATACTTGCAGTGGCTTTTATCGTCCCTGTCATTTGCACAACATACCCTCTTTGAAGATATGTCGGGACGGTTTCCCAAGAGCCTTTCGAAAGCGTGTAGGTCGCTGTTCCGGTTTTGTATAAGCTGAGGGTGGATAGCGTATCCTGAATGCTCTTAATCGTAGTCAGAATCTTACTCAATAGTTTCTTTAGCGATACTTTCATCGTTTTCTCCCTCACTTTCCGGGTTCTCCGCAACAGCTATAATTGCCTCCTAATAAAAGGTAATGAGTATTGTATCCCCCCCCTCAGAAGTAGACACGCCAATTGGCTCGTTATTAACTGCGTTTGTGGTGGAACTCATTATACAACTCACGTTAACAATATTCCCACTAATATAAGGATTTACCGACGAAGGAGTAACACCGCTACTTGAAGAGCTTTCGTGGGTATACGCACCGTTTTGCCTAAGTGTCAGTTTTACTCCGGTAACAGTACATCCTGTCACATCTTTAGCAACTGGTTTTGCCAGAGGAATACAAAAACGAACCGCGGTTTTAGACGAGGTTACAAATCCAGCTGTCCAAAATCGCTCTAATGATACAGAGTCCCCTTTTCTATATTCGGATGCTTGAATCGCACTTAAAATCTTACTCAGCAGTTTCTTCAGCGATAGATTCATTTATATTTACCTCCTCTGTTACGGTTTTCGGATGCTCGTAGCACTCACGGGCGATATACCTGCCTTTCTCGTCCATGACGACACAAGCGTGATACTCCACTTCGGATAACGCTGCATAGGATAATGTCGTGTGGTAGATACTCATCGCCTGTGCTTGCGTTTCTGCCGTGTTGTAGTTGTGGACGGTTTGCCCGTCCGTGGTCTGAAGTTCAATGATTGAATACATAATTTCTCCTATCCCTCTAGATCTGTCCAGCCTAGAGCATTTATTGCCGTCCTCAAATCATAATCCGTTCCCGAACCTTCGTTTTCATCTATCACCAGAATTGCATCCTCGTTCAGCGTCAGAGGAACGCCTAAATCTAAGCTGTTCCCATCGCTTGGTACCTTCCAAATATAGCTCGACTTGGAAATAAACGTCGTATAAGACACGCTGGTGTTATCATCCGTCAGCGTGATGCGGATATCGTAAGCTAAACTCGTGGTGAAAAGGCTTCCCGATATAGTGCTTGCCGCTGTTCCGCTGGTGATGGATTGTGTGGTAAGCGTTGCCCATTCTTCGCTGTCGCTAAGCTTGTATTCATACATCACCGTGCCTACCTGTGCGGTCGTACCATCAGAATTTTGACCATTCGCCCACGATACGGATATTTGAGCACAAGTACCATCCTGCGTAAGCGTTCCGGAAGAATCGCACCGACTCGCTTTAGTCGCATTCAGATTAAAAGCTGGAGCGATAAAGGATTCTTTCCACACCGCATATAGTGTAACTCCTGCCGTGGATGTACTCGCCGGATAGGATGATGTGTATTGTGCTTCCTCCGCCGTACTGGAATCCGCCCATCCGAGGAAATTAAAACCGTACCGTGTCGGTGTTACACTGTCCTCGATGGTCATTTCTGTGTTGTACGTCCGGGTCAGCTGCGTTTCCGTTCCTGCTGTTCCTCCATTGGCGTTAAATGCAACCGTATACTTGTTCGGTGTCCATGATGCTGTGAAGGTCTTTGCCGCCGTGATGGCTGGTGTCGCTGATCCGGCTGTGTACGAGCTGGCACCCCAGTTTGCTAACGTGCAACCTGTCCGTGAGGATGATGGGAACGTTGTGGTGTACCCGTAGGAAACGGTCGCACTGCTGCTTGTTCCCCCGTTTCCGTTAAAAGTAACCGTGTACTTCGGTCTTGCGGATACCGTAGCCGAACCGCTCTTAGTAATTGTTCCGGAGGAGATATCCGTGGAATATGATGCCGATATAGATATACTCTTAGAAGATGTACCCCTCGATATGCTTTTCGACTTCGTTGCCAGCGTGGTTGTCGTGTTAGCACTGAACGCATGGCTGAAGCTGTACTTTGTTCCGTCAATCTTAATCCAACCGGAGCACTTATCTGCATTGTACGAGCCATATGTGGATTTACATTTTAGCGTTACCTTGACGGTGGCCGCTGTGTTGGACGTGTTCGTGACACTCACTGACCATGTTAATGATGCTGCCATTTACTACCTCGCTTTCAGTACCAGAGAGCCGTCTTCCATCGCTTCTAGGATGTACTTTCCGAGTCTCAGGAATGTGACGTCTGCGGTCGGAATGTTTAGTGCATCGCCGTCCATGGATGCCAGATTGGTCTGCTTTTCTCTTAGGTTGATTGCGGTGTCCGTTATCTGGATGTTGTACCCTGATTCACTTCCGACAAGGATGCCGTCCGAGATTTTGACCTTGCCTTGAATGCTCACCAAATAGCTGTTCAGTTCTTCCAGTTTGTCATAGGCACCTTGAATTGTGTCGCCCATTGCAGAGACATTTGAAGCGACTTCTTCCCTGTTCTTGTCTACAACGTCCTCAAGGGATTGAATGGAGTCATTCGTTTGGACAATCGCATCATTCAATCCATTCTTCCGGATCGTCACCAGATTGCCGGAATCGTCCGTGTCTAAGTCTGATTCTGCTACCTCTATTTGCTCATCGCCATCAATGTAATAGTACGTATTGTCATTCTTGATAACGTCATACGTTACGCCGCCTGTGGTGTACTGGTAGTATAATGCTCCGTCTACTGCATCCTTGAGGTCGGAGGCGACTTCTTCCACAAGCGGCTCTACTTGCTCAATTACACCTTTGGTCAAGTCTCCTGCATACGTCCACGTCATGGTTGTATCGCTTACCGATGTGCATTTATAGACTAGTGCCGTACTTGTGTTCAGGTACATTGATCCAACGACTGCACCGTCAATCAAGGCTTCCGCTGTTCCGCTTGTATGCGTCAAGGCTGTACCGTAAAACCACTCTGCCGTATCCCCAGTATCGCCTGTGGAACCCTTATTACCGTTCTTTACATTGAACGTCATGGTCTGACCATCCGACATTGTGATAGTTACTACTGATGTACCGCCATCCTCTGTATTGTTGGTCGATGTTACACTGGTTACAGATACACCCTGTGCTCCGGTTTCGCCTTTTTCGCCTTGCTCACCCTTTTCCCCTTGGATACCCTGCTCTCCAGTGTCCCCCTTATCCCCTTTTTCGCCTGTATCGCCCTTAACCTTGACAAAGGTGTAAATGGATGGATCTTCAATAGACGGTTCGGAAATAAGCTGATTTACCGCTGTGCCGAGATAGGCTTTACCCTCAGATTCAAGGCTGATTCCTTCGCCGTCAATGGTATCCGCATAGCAAAGCCATGTGTACAGCCCTCTTGCCTTTGACATGTTCGCAAATTCATTCGCTAGACGCTCCACCGTTTCGCTGATTCCAGCAGATTCGATAATGTATTCTCCGAGTGTAGCCTTCTTCTTGTTCGTTGTTACCGATGTTTCCAGTTCTAGGATTCTGCCGGATACATATGTCTTTCCTGCATCGTCTACAATGGTAATCCTATCGCCAATGCCTGCCCCTTGTGGCAGTTCGGCAATGTCCACCTCGTAGTTGATTTCCACGTCAGAAATGCTGTCCAGCTTTGCTTTAGCAGCATTGTATAAATCCTCCTGTTTGGTGCAACTTGTGTCATCAAATTGATAGTAAAGGTTGCCCGTGTACTCTGTATCTGAATTGACATCAAGCCGCCGCCACTTTTCGAGTGCTTCCAGAGATACAAGGTTTCCGATAGGATCTATTTCGTATTTTTCTGCGTCTGCATCCGGTACAATATACCCTTTTAGAGTTATATCATCTTTACCCTTTGCATAAACCGCCGTTGCTAGGTTCTCGATGGTCTTTTTGACCGTGATATTGTTCACCTGTTTATTGAGGAACAAAACATGATCCGTATCACGTCCGACCTCGTCCACAATGTCAATAAATCGTTCGGTTATCTTCATTCCGCTGATAGTAAAGCCATAGGACAATTCCGCATCGAATTGTGACGCAACGCTCTGTAATCGCTTTGTCACCGTTTCCGTACTTGTCCATTCAAGGGTTTGCGGATTAGCAGATACCGTGTCGTTTCTCAGTACGAAGCCAGTTCCTTCAAGGAAATGACTGACATAATCCCCTGCGGTCATGTTTGGATCACCCGTGTACGCTTCTGCCAGATTGTTAAGAAGGTCAAGACCGGAATTTTCAGCGTAAAAGGAAATTTCACGGTCAAGCACCGATAGTTCCGTATCCACAATCAAGAAACAATCAATCGCTGTTTTTGTCTCCGTCTTTTCATCGCCGTTGTACGAAATGACATAATTCCCTGCGGTACACCAAGATTCCAGCTTACTTCTAGCATCATCCGTATAAGCCACCGTGGCATCCAAGCTAGATACTCCCGTATCTGTTGCTTCTTTCTTCGTATCATCAACGATGGTATATCCGTCCCTCATGCTCGTTGATGCACAACCTAGCACCTCGAAAGCACGATTGCAAAAATATAGAATCATATAAATACCTCTCGATAGCTGATAGAGAATTTCGGCTCCGTTGTTTCCTTCACGTAGTAATTCGCCGGATTTGCAGTAAACTGCTCATAGGTTGGCTGCGTGGTCAATGCCGTGCCGGAACTGCTATAGTACGTGACTGCATCCGTTCCCGCATCCATGAATTGATAGTAGCTGGTTGGGCTTGCGTTATACTCTTCTTCTGTTGGGTAAACCTGTGTATGACTTGCATTGTAATACTCCATATTCTCGTCATAGGGAACCTCTGCATCGAGCTGCAAGTAATAATCTCTGCCGTAAACATCATCACTCTTGCACTTTCGATACAAGGTTTCTCCCGCCCAATCAGAATATGCGGAATGAATCTGATTTTGACCTTCCTTTAGTACTAAGGTTTCCCAATCGTTGCCGAGTGCTCCTAAGTCCGGCCTACTTGTACCGCCGCCTGTATTACTGCTATTAGTCAGCATGATGGTTGCCGTTTTTCCATCCGCAACGAGAATATCCCCTGCAACAAATGGTGCTGTATTATCCGCTCCTGTTCCATCAGGGTATTTCGTGCAATTAATCTGCGATACGCCAATCCAATCCATTGGCGGTTGTGCTCCGTACTGATAACAAGCAATAATCAGCCGTGTAGCCGTGTTCGTGTTGCCGCTGGAATATGTTCTTTGGCTATCGCTTCCGACTTTCCACGTTACCGTTTTCCCTATCTTCTGAATGCTGATAGATATTTTTTCACCAGCTTTGTACGCCACGCTGTAATTCTTTTTCGTAATCTTTGTACTGCCATCAGCAATGTACAGAATATTTCCGTCTTTCCCTTTTGCTACCTTTTGCATCCGAATGCCCGCAACTGCTTTGTTGTTTGCATCCAGTGCCATGATATCCAAAAGCCCCAGCTGGAGAACATCGTTTGCACTGCTCCCGATGGTGAATCTCAGCGTACCGCCAATGCTAAATACACTTGCTCCTGCCGTCCCGATATTCCTTGCTATCGTTGTTCCATGCCATGCATTATTTGCAACCGTGCCATAGCTTGACGGCTTCAAGAAGTAATTTGACGGATCTTTATCCACGTATACGGGTATCGTAATGGTGTTGGTGCTTCTGCTGGTCAATTTACCCGCAGAACCTTTTGCCCCCGATTCGTTGACCTTCATGGTGCATCCAAGGTCAATCGTAGAACTTCCAAGGTCAGATACCTTAAAATTGAATGTCGTGACGTGTGCTCCCTTTTTCCACGTCTTCTTTGCCGCCTTGATAACCTTCGAATAAGACTTGTCTTTGATAGTAAATACCGCTTCCAGTTTTGCCTTCTTCCAATTCGCCTTAACCTTGCTGGAGACGGTACCTACCTGTGCTTTGATGGTTAACTCCAATCTTACCGTGCTTGCGGTACGTTCATATGCTCGATACGATACGCAATATGAGACTGCCGGAGCCGAACTGGAGGAATCCGATACACGGCTTTCCACCCATTTACCGCCACTCCACTTCCAGCCGATTAGTTTTCCGTTTGTCGTTGCAGACGGTGTCGAATAAGCACCGTATGCTTCCGCAAACGCTCCATTGATGTTGTAGCTACCGTAACTCGTGCCGGATTGGTTCGGCTTCCACAATTGCTGTATGGCACTAGAATAATTGCCCGCCATTTCAAAGCTTTGTGCAATCACCTGTTCCGGTGACTCTTCCGGCTGTTCAACTGAATAATCAGGATTCCCAAATTGCAAAATATGCTCTTGATTGTCAAAAAATGCGACATACCCACAATCTCCCGCATTTCCGATAGCTTCATTCTCGTTTCCGGTGTAATCGGTCAATCCTGCATTCGTTTCGTCCACTTCCGGTGTCTGTGAGTAAAAATCTACCCTGAATTTCGGATGTGCTGGTACTGTGCCGCCGTAATCAATCAGCATTGTTGTTTTGCCGTCTGCGTCTACAAAGGAATCCGCCGAAAATTCCTCCACGGAGTATTTAAAAGGATCTGCACAGTAAATTGTCCATTCCCCCGTGATTGCATTTCGCCCGGTTTCTGCATCCAGTTCCATGTATGGCGTTCCAGTAAAAAATACCTCTTCTTCATCATGGAAAATGAACTGTGCCTCCTCACCGTCCAGAATTTTATTCAGGTCATTGAATGCCGTTCGGAAGGTTTCGCTGTCCTCTGCAATTAGCTGAAAACCAACGATAATTTCCCTCTCAGGGTATTTTGTGGAGGTCACCTTAGTCCCGTCCATGGAGCCAATTTCCTCCGCTGAAATCGTCTTTTTTAGGCTTTCTCGACCCTTTGTGTAAAGGGTTCGATATCCCTTGATATAGATTGCCGAATTTTCATCCTCGATGTATTCGCCGTTTATCATCACCGCCTCAGATGGTAGGGACATTCCTGTCCCTACCTCCGAAACATCACGAAATTGATACATTCTATCGAATACCTCGCTTTCTGTTCGTCCTTGTGTTTAATCGGTTCTGTTCCTGCTGCATGGTTGGTGCAAGCTGTCGTGATACCACCTTGCCGTCCAGTTCCGATACGACCGTAACGCTGTAATTCGCCGTGCTGGAATAATCCCAGTTGTCATTAAGGCTATAATCGCCCGCATAACTCAATC
Source organism: Acutalibacteraceae bacterium (assembly GCA_963656785.1). GTDB lineage: Bacteria > Bacillota > Clostridia > Peptostreptococcales > Anaerovoracaceae > Mogibacterium_A. The sequence continues at coordinate 94,884 of CAVKJB010000003.1, forward strand.
TGCTAGGGCTGTATGTAGCCAGTTCTGCCAGCTTCCCCGAAACACGGCTAATATTCCGCTTCTCTGACTCCATACCGATAATCAAGCCTTGCGACAAATACGCACCGATCTTCTTGGTCACCCTTGACGGCGAATGCTCCTGCGTGGTCTTTTTCATCTTGACCGTTGCCGCACTGGATGCAGCAGCCGCCGCCGCTCTGATAGCTGGGATTTCCGCACGAATACCGTTTGCCAGTCCTTTACCGATGTTGATACCGACTGTTCTTGCGGAAGATACACCCTTGTTTAGCTCCGTTTTAATCTGATGCACCGCTGTTGTTGCGTGGTTTGATGCGGTATTTAATCCCGATTTTAAGCCATTGGATACCGCTTGTCCCATCGCCGTTGCTGATGATTTTAAAGCTCCTGTCGAACCACTAAAAGCACTTTTTAGCTTGCTGATTGCTCCGCTTGCAAGGCTACCGAGTGCTTTCAAGCCTTCCTTGACGATACTAACGCTGGATACCATCGCCTTCAGCTGTTTTGCCGCCGTTGTTGCCGATGATGCAATACCTTGCACTTGCGTTTTTACCATCTTACAAGCTAATGCAAATCCCATCATGACCATCACGACTGCCAGCCCTGCCGCCATCAGTACGCCAATTCCAACCGCCGCCACGTTCGAGAACAATCCGAGTGCTACAAGGACAACGCCAGCCAGAGCCACCGCACCGACAACCGCAAGCAAACCTACTGCCAACGCTTTCATTGCTTGTCCTGCTCCAGCTCCGTTCTTTTGGATTGCGGGAAGTACGCCGACCAATTTAGTAATACCAGTACATGCCAGATATACACCAACTCCAACTAGTGCAAATCCTGCACCAATCATCAGGATCATCGCCCCGAAGGTTGCCATCGCCGGAACCGCCGCATCCAATGCGGTACCAAAATTAGCAAATACTAAAAGAAGTGCACCGACCGCAACTGCCATGCCTACCAATATTCCAACTGCCAGACCGCCACCACTTGCAACGGCTGTTGCCGCCTGTGCTAGTAGCCAGAATCCTGCACCAATCATCAGAACTGCCGCCCCTAGTGCAAGGAACCCTTTTGCCGCTTGCATGAACTTACTGCCAGAAGCTGCCGTTTTCGTTCCGGCTGTCTCTGCGGATTTTCCGACTGCCTCCGTTGCCGTTGGTACCGTATCTCCGACCGCTTTCGCCGCTTTTCGGAAGCTCAGCAGTTTCTTTACCGCCGTGGTAACAAATCCGGCACCCGTCATTTTCTTAAATCCTGCATTTAGAGCCAAAAAACCCATCGCAAAGGCTGGAAAGTCCGGGAATACCTTCAATAGCTTGTTAAAACCTTTTGCCAATAGTTCCGTACATTTTGCCGCATATTTCATGGTTGCGGCGATTGTCTCCGCAAACGTCTGAAGAATCCCTACCACATTCTCGTTTTTGCTTATCGTGTTGAACAGATCCCCCAGTGCTTTTGCAGTATCCTTAAACTGACCGCCAACGCCCTTAAAGGCTTTTTTCAGTCCTTCCATTGCCGTTGATGCAGTCCCCATTAGCTTCGATACGGCACTAATACCGATATCGTTTACGACTTCCCATGCAGGAGCCAGCCCTGTCGAAAGTGTAGCCTTTAATCCGTCCACCGCCTCGTTAATCGTTTTATACGTGGTTGCCATGCCCATGAGGTCCTTATCGTCTGCCAGCTTTTCCATTGCATCAAAGAAGTCCTGCGTTGCAATTTTTCCGTCTTGTACGTTTGCAACTAAGTCTGTCGTGGACATCTTCATTGCCTTTGCAACCTTAGAGATTCCGGCTGGTGTCTGTTCCAGCATCAACTTAAAATCCTGCCATTGAACCGTTGGTTTCGCCGCCATCTGTGTTGCCTGTGTGGATAAAGTTTTCATTGCCTGCGTTGGGTTTTCTGCCGCTGCCGCAACGGCTCCGAATCCCTTTACCAGCTTCGTTGTGGTCTTCTTGTTAACGGCATAAAGCTGTGCATAGGTGGATGCCATGTCTTTTGACGTGTACACTGTCTTTTTCGCAAAATCCTGAAGGTCTTCCTTGGTTTTTTGTATCTGATTGTTTTTCATTCCTGACATTTGCATGTTGCTTGTGAATGAGTTCCATGAAGACGTTGTGCTGTTCAATTCAGATACAAGCCCTTTTAATGAGCTTCCTACCACGGAGACAGCCTTACTTCCGATTCCTGCCAGTGCACCGAATCCCAGTCCTGCTTTAATCTTCGAGCCTAGCGATTCCGTTGCCGAATTGGCGTTCTGCATTCCAGACGAAAATCCGTTATCCTTCACTCCCAGTATCGCTGTTACCGGATATTCCATGTTCCCTCCTTTCTTTGCTTAATCTCTCTGCCAGTGCAGTGAATTTCGGTTGTTTCGTGCCGTATTCCTTCTCCACCTTCTCAATCTCTTTCTTGTAGTCGTAGAATTTGTCGAACGATTCATAGACGGGTTTCATTTTGTCCTTGCCAGCCTTCTTTTTGGCGTTCGCCATGAAGTTCAAATACGCTTGCTTGTGTATCCACATGTCCTTATCGACCGTACTTAGTTTGTACGCCTTACATAACAAGCTGTATTCGGGAAATGTTAAGCGGTCTACTTCATCAAACGACTTGAATCCAAAAAAACGGAAACAATCCTCCGTGATTTTCTCTATCAATGTTTCGTAGGTTTCTGTTTCTACTTGTTCTGCTGTTCCGTCACTGCGTCCTGCACCTGCTTTAATGTCTTTTTCGTACAGTTCGCTTTGGATAAAAAATCCATTACCATATCAAATACGGCATCAATATCCGTTTCTTCATCCTCGAACCAATCATTGATAAGGGAAATGTTAAGCTTTGGCGATTCCGTCTTGTTAGCGACAAAAATAATCTGCTGCAATGCTTCTAAATCTCCGTCTATCAGATGGGCGATGTAATACCGAAGTCCGACCTTCTCTTCTGTCTTTCCCCATCCTTCAATTTCCGTGGTAACTCTTCCGTTAATCTCACGGATAAAATTCATGCCAAAACGCACCGGATATGCCGTACCCATAATATCTATCGTATTCATGTTAAAAACCTCTCTATCGTCAAAAAATTGGGCTTAAAAGCCCCATTTTTTGTTCTGCTATCTCCGTTATGCTTCCTGTACTGTTGTATCAACGAACGCATAAGATGCAGTCTCCGCCTGTTCGTCTGTTACGGTTACATCACCCTTCACGCCAGCACCATTGATGCCGAACGTCAAGGAAATTTCTACCATGTCCTCTGCGGATGCCGTTCTTTCAATCTCAGTCAGATAGCCTTGGAAATATGTTCCCTTATACTTGTTGTTTGTGGTTGCTGGTTCGTCCAGATTGACCTCCCAGATTTCTACCAGCTCGTCATTGTCCAGTGCCGCCTCCAGCTTGTCAATCAAGGTATCATTCTTTGCCAAAATGGAAGTGCAAGTAATTTCTACCTCTGCGGTTGCTGGTGTTCTGATGGTGCCGTCCTTCGTTGCGGTGGAATCTGCATCTTTCGACTTTGTTCTACCGTTTTCCGTTACAAATGCAATCTGTGTACCTGTTTCCGTGGTTGCTTCTTTGAGAATCCGGTACAGATAGATGATTTTCTTTCCTGCGATTGCTGATGCCATAGTATCGTTCCTTTCTCCTTAGCTGCTGTAATATTCTACTGTGATTATCCCGTGCATAAGCGGTTCTGACGTGCTGTTATCTGCCAGAATCTTCAAGTCTAGGCTTTTCATCGTAAAACGCCCATTTTCCCATTCCAGATTTCTGCAAGAAGTCTTGATATCGTCCAGAATCTTGGAAAAACTACCTCGTTTTGTCGATTGATTATGCCAAACGTGAATATTCTGCGTAACACGCCCTAAAAACGCATCTCTTGATTTTGTGATCCGGTCACTTTGGCTTGTATCCGCCATCAATACAAAAGGAAATGTAGCCTTGTTCGGTGGCAAGTTCCCTTCATACACGGTCAATCCTGTTTCCTCTATCGCCAATTTCAGCGATGTAAACAGCTCCTGTTGTGCATCCATTATTTAAATAGCCTTCCTAGTTCCTTTAAGAATCTGTTACCGCATACTTCTGCCGTTGGCTGCATAAAAGGTTCTGCGGGCATTCTCGTTGTGCCAAGTTCCACGTATTCCGAATATTCCGCCGACACGCCAAGCTGAATTGCCAAACCGCCGTCTTTCAATTCGCATACCGCCGAATTCTTGATACCGCCTATTGATTGCTCTTCACCGGAATAACCACCCGCAAATACGCCGCCTTCGCTGGAACGTACCGCATTCTTGGATAATTCCTCAATCAATGGTTTTTCCTGATGTGCAACAACCCTTTTGATTGGTTCCATGCTTCCCATCTTTGTTAAATAGGATTGCAGTTCGTCCAATCCTTCCCATTTGACACCCATTAATGCACCTCCGACACCACAAATACTTGCTTCACGGGTAAATCTAGCCGCCGATCCACCTTGTACTGAGTCTTCCCGATACGGATATAGTCAAAATCATCCGTGTAATGGTTCTGCACCCGGATTGTAAGCGATTCCTCCGGTATCTGCTGATATACCATCATGATTGTCTTGATTCCGGTCTGCGTGATAGACGCTTGCCTTTTGCTTTCCGTGGTCTTGACTACCTCATAATCACCCGTTTCCTTGTTGTACGATGTTTCAATCTTCTGGAAGTACACGGCTTTGTCATATCTCATATGAATCGTATCCTCCCTCGCCTTGACGTGTCCTTGTTCTCGTCTATCCATGCTTGGATATCCGCTTCATAGGCGGCAAAATCGTCTTCTGTCCAGCCCATAGACTCGCCTTCCACCGTATGTGACGATAAACCCTCTGAACCAATGCGGTTAAACCGAATAATGGATACTTCCGTTACAATATAGGAAAGACCGCTAGGAACTTCCTCAGTTCCTAGACGGTTCTTTAACCTATCGCTTGTTATATCCACAATGGTTTGTAGCCTTGCCAGCAGTTCATCGTCTGCATTCTCCAAATTCAGCAGCTTTAGTAAATCTTCCATCATGCTGTGTGCCTCTTACTTGGTTTTTCTCTTTCTCGGCGTTGACCGCTGCACGTTATCTTCAGATTCTTCCTTGACGCATTCAATTAGCGGATATCCAACTCTATTCAAACTTCCTGCCAGCTCCTCGAGTCTGTTCTTGGATACCTTCTTTCCGCTTCTCGGGTATTCATCCCCGATTTCGTAGATGTACGGAACCGCTCCGCTTTTCGTCTCCGTTACGTCTTGCATATCTGCGAATCGGTGCAAAACTACAAACCCCATTGCTTACCTCCTTATGCTGCTGTTACGGTTACTTTTGCCACGGCTTTCTTGTTGTCCGGAAGGATGTACTCGCCAGACTTGCCAGCTCCCTGAAGTGCAACACCGTCAAAATCCTCGGATTCGATGGTTCTTGCGGTCTGAATACCCGTGAATGCCTTGCCAACGCCAGTGATGTACGCATATACGCACTCATTGGTCTGGAAAAGAGACTCCGGTACTACTTCCAACTGGAATCCCTTGAAGCTGTTTACGGTGTTCGAGTCCACATCAACGGAAGATCCCTTGCTCGTGGTCATCAGCTTAGAATCAACAATGATGTTCCACACATCCGGCGTTACCTTTGCTACCTTTGTTCCGGTTGCACCCACGTTCACGAAGTATTTTGCCAGCTCGTTGAACGCCTTTACTACCTCGTCCTCGGTCAATGCCGCTGCTTCGATGCTCTTGCCCGCAGAATCGCTGATGAACTTGCCGTGATGGGTATTGAACTGGTCCGTTTTTGCTCTAGCCTGAAGCTCCAGACGGTCTGCCACTGCGGAATCAAAATCGTTGTTTACGCTGTGGCGGTCAATACCCTCGTGGAAGGCCCAGCCCCAGCTATACTTTACATCGGTGTTGGTATAGATGATTTCAGTTCTATCGCCGAATCTGCTAGACTTACCTGTTCCGGTTCCCATTCCGGTATTCGCATCGGTGGAATAGGTACCAACAACGACCGGAATATCCGAAGTCTTTACGGAAAATGCCACATCGTTCTCCCTGATTCCGTCTAGTGCCTCGATACCGCCACCGAAGAAGTCCCCAAAATACGAACGATTCTGGAATACTACCTGCATCAGCTCCTTAAAATCCTTAGTGAAGCTTCTTACTGCCATGTTCTGATTGTTCTCTGCCATTTCTTAACTCCTTATTTGTTGTACTTTGCAATGCGTTTCTGAATTTCGGTCATTGGCTCTCCACCTGTGTACGACTTTGGCGTTGTGCCTGTCGCTCTTTTGATTTCGTTTGCCTTGACCTGTGCTTCAACGATTTCAACGAACTTTTCAACGTTAGCCTTGGTTTCTTCCGCAGTATCTGCAACGATGAAGTCTAGCATAGACTGTGTTGCGTCAATGCTCTTTTCGTGGAGCATGTCTGTTGCGACCTTCCCCATCGCAATCGCCTGAAGCTGCGACTGCATCTCCGCAATCTGTTTGTCCTTCTGCTCGGCTTCATACTGTGCCTTCTGGTCTGCATTCATTTTTGCCAGCTTTTCCGCTTCCGCTTTTGCATCCGCTACCGCTTTATCCTGCTTTTCCTGCCACTTTGCAAATTTCTGCTGGATGATCTTGTCCAGATCCGCATCCGAATACTTCTTATCGCTGTCGTTATTCTGGTTGCCCTCGTTCTGACCATTCGGATTAGTCTGATTTTCGCCCTCTGCGGTGCTCTGACCTTCGCCGTTAACGTTCGCCTTGTTCATATCGTCTGCCATTTCTTACCTCCATATGTTTTACATCTCAATGCTCGATATTCCATAGCTTTTAATGTCGTCAATGCTTGGACAGCCGAATAAATCGGCATAATAAAAAATCGCCCTTTTCAGAACGATTTTATGACTTAGGTATAATTTATTGACTTGCGAATAAAAACCTCTTAAATCGCAAATTTTAGCCTTTTATGGCTATTTCAGCGTGGATATTAATCCCGATATCACCGCTATAAATGCTCCTCTTTCACTTGATAATTGGAATTAGGTCACATGCTTCCTTTGCAATTTTTGCAATCTTTCTCATGGTTGAATTTTCTTCCAAATATTCGCATCCACTTTCTGTAATTCGTGCATCCGCTATGTCCGTTGTTACTCTCCCACCTTTAGTATGTCTTATACTAAAACAGTCTATGTATCCATTTTTTACCAACTCTTCGAGAATATCCAGAAGGTAACTTTCGTGAACTTGAAATCTTTCCGCTGAAATTTCTTCCTTGTTCACCTTTCTGCCTTCTCTGCGGCTTTCCTCTATTTCTGTCAAAATCAAATATGTAATTTTTGCTCTATTGCCGTTTGCCACGTTTTCGCTCCTTTCGTGTACTAAAAAAGCACCTAGAATGTAGGTGCTTATTATTCTTCCACTTCTTCAAATTCTTCCGGGTTAAACAAGTAATCATCTTCGGTGTTATCAATGATTCTGTACCAGTCAGATTCTATAGATAATACATCGTAAATTTTCCCGTTCGTTAATGATACATCGCTTTCCCCTATATATCTAACTTTCATCGAGATACCTCTTTACTTTCAATTCGTATATTTCTCCATCGGCTTCATACCAGTGCAATTCTGCTAATACACGCTTTCCATTCTTTACGACATACCCTTTACCGCTAACCTTCTGCCATTCATCAGCTGGAATATTGTATCTACTTTCTAGTATGTATCGAACTCTGATTTCTTTGTCGGTTCCCTTTCCTGCAAACGGTTTCCCAACGACACTTTGCCCCTCTGCTAGTGCAATATGACTATTTGTATCAAGATCTTTTACCGGATATCTTCTTGCCGCTGCACTCAAAGTTTTCACTACGTTTATTATATTGTTTTCTCCGGTAGAATCAATGGTTTTTCCCGAATTTTCGAACGAATCCAGCCACCGCTGATATTCATCCTCGTCCTCATACGGTGCCGTCCTGCATCGACAATTCGGATGCATCGGCGGCATATTCTCAGCTGGCATTGCATCCTTAATCGGGTAATGCTTTCCGTTCAAAGATTGACAGATTTCACAAGACCTTGCACCATATGCCAGAAATTCAAACTCCTTCCAGCCATGTTCCTTGTAGGAATCAATCTGTGCTCCTGTTTGACAGCGTACCAGTTCCGTTCTTGCCAGTCGTTTGGCTTCCGTGCCGGATACATTAAACCTCTTGCGGATATTCGTTGCGATTGTTGCAGCACTCTTGCCACCAATAAGACCTTGCATCAGTTCCGTGGATAAAGCGTTTCGTAACGCCGTTTGATTGCTCCATATCCTTTCGCTGAATGTTGCATTCTTAAAGGATTCGTTGGCAAGGCTCTTCGCTCTCGTCTCGGTATCCATGATGGTTTTCCCTAGAATCCCGGCTTGCCGTTCGTATTCCTTGATGGTTTCATCGGTCAAGTGCTGACCTATCATTTTTTCAAGGTCACTATATCCATTCACTAAATGCAAACCTATGTTCGATTCTAGCAGTCTCAGGCGATTGATTTTCATGGTTGCGTTGTACAACTTTAGTTCCTCTTTCGCCTTTGCGGTCAGCTCCTTGGTCTTTACCAGTCGTTCCGCTTCCTTCTCATAGGCTTTCACATCCATTGCCGATACCCGTTTCTTAGCCTCTGCAATGGATATGTTTTGACTGCTTGCGTACTTCTGGTAGAAGGATTGAATCTCTTTCTCACACTCCGCTATCATTGACTCGTAGATGGTTTGAACCTCTGCATCGAACTGATCCATCGTCTGTTCGGTGATGATGGATTGCGTATCCTCTCTAGTTCGCCAGTATTCCCGACTCTTCTGCGTTGCCCTCAAGAACGCTTCCTGCGTTAGCTTCGCCATTGTTTACACTCCACTGCTGATAGATATTAGCTTGCTCAATCTGTTCTTGCTCCTCGCTTTCCATCTTCTCAATCTCACCCTTTACATCGCTGACAATGGACAATACCGACAGCTGCGTTTCCTTGGAGACAATTCCTTCCAGCTGTGCGGCTGTCTGTGCCTCCTCCTGTACATTCTTCGGCAAGTTTCGAGTGAACTTAATATCAACATCTTTCCATGCGTCCTGATTCGGTGTATTGGTAGACAGCGAACTCCAAATCTTGAACCTTTTTCGGAGGCTCTTTTCTATCTTCCGGTCAAAGGTCACTGCCAGATTCGACATTGCTTGCAATTTGTACGCTAAAGCTACACCGCTGGATGCACTGCCAAATGATTCATCGCTGATATTCGCCACCATGCTTATCTGGTATATCAGGGTTTCCAGTCTGTTCAAAAGGTTTTCCTGTGTGCCGTCTGCTGTTGGTTTGGTGAGGAAGGATACCAATACGTCCTTTGCGTTGTCGGTACCGTAAAGGTTGATGATTCGATTGTCTCTGATGCGGTATACGTCCTCATCATCCAGTTCGGAACCAATCACCGCTAGATATGCTTCTGCGAATGCGTCCACATCGTTCGCCTTTTCACCGATGGTGCGATTGTACGTTTCAACGAGATTGGTTACGCCCTCGTACAGTCCGATCCGCTCTTCGTTTAACCTCCATTCAACGCATGGAATCATGCCGTATGGGTTTGGTCTTTCCTCAATGATTTTTCCCTTGTCGAACAGATATAGCGTGCTTGCCGTTGCCGCTTGACCGTAAATAACGCCGCTGGTAATGCCGTCTACCTCGTGTCTGCCGTATTGAATCATCAGCAAGGCACGCCGCTTTACGGTATCATCGTAGATGCAGAAGCATTCCTCCGGGCTGTATGCCACTACCTTTGTCTTGGTTTCCTCATCCTGATAGAACATTTCGAATGCGTGCCCATATAAGCAGCACATTTTCGCCATTTCTGCATCGTGGTCGGTCATTTCGTTATCTCGGTAAAACTCGTAAATCTGCTCGTCTGTGGCTTCATCCTCTGCCGATACCTTGATAGGCACGCCATAGGCATATCCTAAGAATGTATCTGTAATGTACCTTGGGAAGTTGACCGCTAATCTATTATCCGGTTTCCAGTCCTCCTTTTCCGGTAGCTTGTATACGTCATGGAACCCTTTGTACAGATTCCCCAGATACTTGTACCGTTGGAGTCTTGATTCATGCTTTGCGATGTACGCTTCTATCATCGGTGCCGTTACCTTATCCACGATGCTTGCTTCATCGGTGATAGGTTTCGGCAGTGCATATGGTCTTTTGGTTAACAACTAGATACCTCCCTTGAATCCTTTTACCTTTACTTTTTCCTGCCTCATGATGGTATAGGTGAAATACCGCATGGCATCCATGCAATGGTCATGCTCTTTCAGTGGACGATCCTCACCGTGCATCATTGCCTTGTTATCCCACATGTATGAACGAAACTCCTTGATTGTTCTTTCGCATCTTCTTGATATTAGGATCATGTTGTTTTCTAACATGCTTGAAGTGAATCTTATTCCGTCCAAGACCGCATTATCACCTTGCTTTACCTTGTATCCACGCTTTCTCAATTCTGCAATAAAAGACGCAGCCGAAGGGTCTACCACAATCCGCTTCGGCTGCGTTCCATCTAAAAACAGCTCCATATCTTCAGCAAATTCCACATCTGTTTTTTGCCTTAATTGCTCTCTTCCGCTGTAATAATATTCTTTACAGCAGACCCATTTCCCCTCGCATTTGACCCACATGAGAAATACTGTTGCATTTTGAATACCATAGTCGCAAGATACGTACATGTCTTCACTTTCTGGTGCTTCAATATCTATGACATGCTTCAATTCATCAAACATGTCATAGATTATTCCTTCAGCTGCGACCCACTCACCGAGAATATATCGCTGATAGAACACACCTTTATACATTCTGTAATATCGCTCACGAATCTCTTCATCCAGCGACAGGTTATCCTCTAGGTCAAAGTGTATATAAACCAGTTTCTTTCGTTCTTTTTCATTGATCCAATTCTGCTTAAACCAGTGATACGGCGTAGACGGGTTGCAATTAAACCACCACTTCGATCCTGTTACAGAACATCTTGCTGTTGTTTGATTTACGAATGATTCCGGCATTAATGCAACTTCGTCAAAAAATGCCCCGGCAAGGGTTATTCCTTGCACGAGGTCTTGTGACGATTCATCTGAACCGCCAAACATATAAAATGTATTGCTTCTTGATTTTCGATGGACTATCCACAGGTTATATCCCCTGTGTTCCTCGATAATGTATCCTCTACCATGCAACGCATCCTTCAAGGTGTTCAGGACATTTCTTCTGATGGATCCTTGCGTCTTCCCGCAGATTGCAAAGTTATAACCATCAAACGTTTCCATTGCCCACATTACATAAGACACCGACATGCAGAGTGTTTTCCCACTTCTAATCGCTCCATCAGCTATAATTCCATAATTGGCATTTACTGGACTTTCACTCGTCCACCAATTCATTACCTGCCTTTGCTTCTTGCTGAGTGGTTCCCATTTAAACATTCCTACATCTTCCAATCTTCTTTTGCTGTGCCAGTTAGTGCTTCTATAAAACCATCATCTCCGCTGACCTTCATATCAGTGAATTGTGTATCTCTTTGTCCTAGATATTGCTTCCCTAACCAAATAGCCATTGATGCATTTGTTTCTGCCATTCTCCATTGACTTCTTCTCAGTGATGCGGTTCCATATGCTCTTTTTTCCTTGAAAACGTCCGCAAAGTTCTTCTTATAAATTCTCTTGCACCAACGCAACAATGTGTCCTCAGACACGCTGAAAACAGCACAGATTTCATCCTCTGTACATTGCATCCCGCATAATGTTTCGAACTGTCTTTGGTCTATCTTTTCCTGTGCTTGCTTCTTTTGACCGCTAGCCATTGTGTATCCTTTCTTCACCATCGCTGTTTTTCAATATTCTATGTTTTTAACTGGATTCGCCTCATGCGTTAATGCATATTCGCGTATGAGGTTTATCTCTGATACACTTATTAACCCACGTTTGTAATCGTCTTCGTATGTGTATATCCAACTTGCAGAATCAAAATAACCAACTTGCTTTGGACGTAATGCTTCTTGCTCAACGATCGTCATATCCCAATCGGTTTTCCCTTCTCGTTTCCCCTTTAACGTGTGGCAATCATATACCCATTTAGGAATACGTTCTACATTGCACTTCCTTAATTCTTTTACTCTATATTCTTTCCAGTTGATGTTTTCTTTACTTCTTATAATTTCGCTGGCAGACAAATTTGTTATTTCCTCATCACAACTATACATGGATAATATACATGCTTTGCTTGTAAATATTTCATCCTTTTCTTTCTTTCTTTTATTGACTATAGAATCTGCTTTTCGAAGTGCAATTATTTCATCCGTAGTATTTGCGTTGCTTGTTTTTTCGAGTGCATCCCACAATAATGATCTGCTACTTTCTCTTAATCTGTCGATATAGAAGCCTGACATATCGCAATCTCTGTGTCTAATTGCTTTTACCAGTTTTGCCGCATCAACTGTTTCTTCCTTATGTTTGTTAGCAGACGAAAAAGTGATTTGGAAACCAGCTTCATCAAAGCCAACAACATCGTTGAATTCATCTATTTCTTCATCTGTTACGGTTATATTCCTCGGATTTCTAGCGGTTAAAACGAAATTACACGCAAAATAGCAGGCATCTCTGTTTTTTTTCGCTCTGCACATTAATGCTATCGCATTTTCTATATTACTATCCTCCGTTTTGGCTAGATCATTTTCCCTTAACGAAATTATCTCTTTTGTTATTATTCCGTAACAATCTTCTGCCGAAATAACAAGCAGCCTATTCCACATCGCATTTCGATATTCATTCTTTAGTTGATTTGCGGAAAAAGCTGCATGATCGTATAATCCCCTTCTAATTGATTTTTGCATCATGCTAAACATGTCGTACATATTGTATCCGCTTTCTGTATATGGATATGCCATTGTCGTCCTCCTTGTTTTTCTTGTTATGATACGGTAACATGACTATTCCATTTGTCAAAAGTTTTTTATCTGGATACATTAATTTGGGGCTTGTTATTATCAAAGTTATAGCGAAAGTGCTTGCCCCATTTAATTTGCATTTCCGTTACACAATCTTCTTGTTCTTTTCTCGTCTTCGAGGAATTTCCTCCTTTGTTGGTATCTGTACCGCTTTTTACACAAAAGTATTTCGGTTGCAGGATAATCCGGTTAATCAATAGCTCTTGTAACTCAACATCTATATCACAATTGTGATAGACTTCTTCCATGAACCTTGCCTTGAAGACCTTCTTGTTGACCCATCTCATTGCCCCTGTCGTTCCTTTAAACGTAAACTCCTGCGAATAGTTCCATGGTGCTATTGTTGCATCTTCTGCAGCAAATCGGTAATGCCCATATAATGGTGTAAATTCGAAAATAAAAGAGCCAAGAGTTAAA
>CAVKJB010000004.1:0-94472 GCA_963656785.1 Acutalibacteraceae bacterium
TTCTGTTTCTGATGGACATCTCCCGAAATCGTGATGCGGCCGCCCTGCGCGTGAATTTCCTCCAGGATGCCCCGAGAAGGATAGAATTCATCTGTTCGCCACGCCATCGGAGATGTGTTGATTTCAAACGGTTTTCCGTATGGTATCAGCTGCCTTACGGTCTTTTTCCATGCGGCAACGTAACGCGGATGACTCTCGTCTACCAGCACCACGTCGTTTCGATTAAATTTCTTGATCAAGTCAAAATGCCCGATGATATCGCAGCTCGTCTTCGCCGCCACTTGTGCCACCGTATCGAAATACGCTTCCGCATAAGTGTACGGATCCCCACCGAAGGCGTCAATCGCCTCTTTCGTACGCTCCGGGCTTTCATCCACCGGGTAATAATTCCCATTCCGGAAGACATAGTGCACGGATCCGATTCGGTAGTCCAGCGAGGAACAATCCTCCTCCGAGTAGAAATCGTACTCGAGGCCCAGAAGGATTTCGAGCTTGCCTGCGTAGTTAGACCGCAAGACCTTGACTTCCCTGCAGTAGTTCTCGAACGCCTCGTGATCCATGCAGTAGCTGGTGTCAAATGCCGTGTACGCATGGCCGGAGAAACCGAGGGCGATGAATTCTTTTTTGACCGCTTCCTGCACCATCTCTTCGAGTGTATCGGATCCGTCGCAATACACCGAATGGGTGTGATAATTTCTGCGCCACTCCATTCTATTTGGCCACGCTTTTCTCTTGCTTCACCTTGTGGTCAATGACATGACGGGAAGCCAGCTCGCGACGGATGTCCTCGAGGGAAATTCCCTGCTCAATCATCATGACCATCACGTGATATGCGAGGTCGGAAACCTCATAGATAACTTCCTTCGGTTCTTCGTCCTTGGCCGCGATGATGACCTCTGTGGACTCCTCCCCGATTTTCTTCAAGATCTTGTCGATTCCCTTCTCGAAGAGATAGCTGGTGTACGACCCCTCTTTCGGATTCTCTTTGCGTCCGCGAATCAGTTCCATCAATCCTTCCAGGGTAAAATCAGAGAGCGACTCGCTCTGGTATACCGGGTTAAAGAAGCAGGATTCCGCACCGGTGTGGCAGGCCGGTCCATCCTTCTCCACGATGACCTCCAGGGTATCGCAGTCGCAATCCGCCGTGATGCTGACGATGTGCTGGAAGTTGCCGCTGGTCTCGCCCTTGGTCCAGAGTTCCTGCCTCGAGCGACTCCAGAAGCAGGTCTTACCGGTCTCCATGGAGATCTTAAGGCTCTCCCGATTCATGTATGCGACCATCAGAAGCCGATGGGTTCCCGCTTCGATGACGACCGTCGGAATCAGTCCCTTCTCGTCGAATTTTAATTCATTAATATCTAACATAATTTCTCCTTACAGTCTGACATTACAGACGTACGTTAATTCCATGTGCATCCAGCGTCTTCTTAAGATCGCGGATATCCACCTCTCCGAAATGGAAAATGGATGCAGCTAATCCCGCACTGACCGTCGGCACTTCATCGAACAGCGTAATGAAGTCCTGCTCGCAGCCTGCACCGCCGGAGGCGATAACCGGTACCGAGACCGCATCGCAGACGGCCTTCAGCATTTCGATGTCAAATCCCTTCTTCACCCCATCGGTGTCGATGGAATTGACGACGACCTCGCCGGCACCGCGCGCTACACCGTCTTTAATCCAGCGGATGGCTTCCATGCCGGTATTCTCCCGTCCGCCCTTCGAGAAGACGCAATACCTGCCATCCACGCGAGCAACATCGACCGAGAGCACAACGCACTGGTCGCCGTACTTTCGAGAAGCTTCCGTGATAAGGGAAGGATTCCGAATTGCACCGGAGTTCACGCTGACCTTATCGGCACCGCACTTCAGCACCCGGTCGAAATCCTCCAGCGTGTTGATGCCGCCACCTACTGTCAGGGGAATGAACACCTTCGATGCCACCTCGGTCAGCACATCGGCAAAGAGTTTCCGCCCCTCTGCAGAGGCCGTGATGTCGTAGAATACCATCTCATCCGCACCGCTCCTGGTGTAATAGGCCGCCAGCTCCACCGGGGAATTCACGTCATTTAAGTCTTTGAAGTTCACACCCTTCACGACTCTGCCGTCTTTGACGTCCAGGCAGGGAATAATTCGTTTCGTAATCATTCTGCCTCCTTAATCGCCTCTCGGAGATCGATCGCTCCCTGGTAATACGCCTTACCGATGATGGCACCGTACAGACCGATTTCCTTCAGCGCCCGTACATCATCGAGAGAGCTGACGCCACCCGACGCAATGAAACGCATATTGTATTTGTCAATCAATTTGCTGTACATCTCGCAGTTGGTTCCCTGCATTGCGCCGTCCTTGGAGATGTCCGTGCAGATGATGTATTTCACACCCTTCATCTCCATGTTTCGGCAGAAATCATGGAGTGTGTACAGGGATTTCTGGGTCCAGCCTTTGATGGCCACATAACCGTCCCGCACGTCCGCACCGACAGCGATTCGGCGCCCGTACAGCCGTGTCGCCTCGACCACCAGATTCTCGTTCGTGATCGCCGATGTTCCCAGAATAATTCGAGAAGCGCCCAGCTCGATATATTTCTCGATGGTATCCATATTGCGGATTCCGCCGCCGATTTCCACCTTGAGTCCCGTGGCATCGATAATTTCCTTCACCACTTCCATGTTCGGTGTTCCGCCATCCCGCGCGCCCTCGAGATCCACCACGTGAATCCATTTCGCTCCGGCGTCTTTGAATTTCGTCGCCGTATTCACCGGATTCTCATCGTAGACCGTCATCTGGTCGTAATCGCCCTTGTACAGTCGAACGGCTTTGCCCTCATACAGGTCGATTGCCGGTAAAATATTCATTTCGCATACCTCCCCTTCGCTGTGCTCTGTCCTCTCGTTGTCGTCTCTCTTACAGCTCACCAAAAGCCTTCAGAATCGATAATCCGACTTCGCTGCTCTTCTCCGGATGAAACTGACAACCATACACGTTTCCATTCTGCACCGCTGCCGTCATCTCAATTCCGTAATCCGTCGTCGCCAGCAGGTAACTCGGGTCCGTTTCCGCATAATAAGAATGGACGAAATAGACGTAATCCCCGTCCTTCGTATACTTCAGAAGATCGCTCTCCTGCTTCTTGTGAAGTGCGTTCCAACCGATGTGCGGAATCGCCAGATCCGACGGGATCCGCCCTTCCATACCGACAATCTCGCCCGGAATCAAGCCAAGGCCTTCGTATTCACCATATTCGTAGCTCTTCTCGAAAAGCATCTGCATCCCCAGGCAAATACCCATCAGCGGTTTACCGCTCGCGGCTTCCTCGATGACCACCTGATCCAGTCCCGTGTCCCGAAGCGCCTGACGTGCGTCCCGGAATGCTCCGACTCCGGGTAAAATCAATTTATCGGCTGCCCGGATTTCCGAGGGATCCCCGGTGTAATCTGCTTCGATTCCGATGGCATGCAAAGACGATCTCAGCGAAAAGAGATTTCCCACACCGTAATCGATGATTTTTATCATTATAGTAATCCTTTCTCCTGAAGTTCCTTCTCCAGCGCCTCCGTCGACGAAAGCTTTCGACCGGTTGCCCGTCTTTCATTGCCGGAAATGTTTGCCCTCGTCTGATCCGGATTTCCTGATCCTATCGGCTGCCGGTTCTGTACCCGCTGGGACCCGGAATTCTGCAGGATGGAGCTCTGTACCATCGTCACATCATCGACACCACCGCGCCGAAGTACGCGGTCCTTTAGAGAGGGCTTTTCTTGCGTCACAGAAGAAGCGCTCGCACTGGTCGCACCGACACCGGTATCTGTGCTGTTTCTCCGATCACTCATTGCTTTCGCCTGCGCAGCACCGGCATTCGAAGTGCTTGTCGTGTTACTATCCTGCATCAGGGAGAATTGCTCGTATTCCTCCCGGTTCAGCGCCTGGGTCACGCCTTTGGCAATTCCCTTCGCGTAGCTTCCGTCTCCGAGCCCTCGGGAGACAACCGGCTGGGACGAACTTGCTTTTGGCCCGGATTCTGTCCCAACAAGTCCCGAATGAGCAGCTTGCTTCCGAGGCATCGCCGAGCCGTACGGCTCCTGTGAATTCCTCGCCTGCGTTATCCGCGCATTCTGTGCCGTCGTTGTCTTCTGGGGTGCCGAATTGTTCCGAGCGTTCGGAATAATCCGGTCCTCCTCGAAGGAGTTCTCCGTCAGAATGCCTTTGGTGGACGGAATCTCGTCGCGAAAGCGCTCATCCATTGCCACTGCCTTTCGAAGCGTATGTGCCAGGGATTTGAACATTCCTTCAATGATGTGGTGACTATTCTTCCCGGCGAGCTGACGGACGTGCAGCGTAATTCCGGCGTGACGAACGAAGCCCAACAGGAATTCCTCCACCAGTTCCGTATCGAACGTGCCCACCTTCTCCGTCGGAATCTCCAGGTTGTACGCCAGATAAGACCGGCCGGAGATGTCCACAGACGTCAGAATTAACGCCTCGTCCATGGCAAGCGTCGTATCCGCATATCGGGTGATGCCGCGCTTATCCCCGATGGCCTCGGCAAAAGCCTGTCCCAAGGTGATTCCGATGTCCTCCACCGAATGGTGGTCATCCACGTACGTGTCGCCGTCGCACTTCACGACCAGATCGAAGCCGCCGTGCTTTGCCAGCAGTACCAGCATGTGATCCAGAAATCCCACGCCGGTATCAATATCGCTCTTACCCATTCCCTCCAGATCGAGGAACAGGTGAATTCTCGTCTCACCGGTGGTTCGGTTCGCCTCTGCACTTCTCATATTCTAACCCTCCTGCAGAATTTCTCCCAACTTCTCGAGCAGCATATCCATCTGCTCCTTGAGTCCTACGGTAATTCTAACATAGTCCCGAATCTCTTCTGTGGTGAAATGGCGAACCAGAATCCCTTTATCTTTCAATTTCTGATAAAGAGAATCGCCATCCACCTTATCATGCCGGGCAAAAACAAAATTGGCCTTCGATGGAAGTACGGTAAAACCCAGTTCCTCCAGCTTGTCCGTGAGGTACGTGCGGTTCTCCGCGATAATACGATTGTTTGCCCGGTAATAATCGTCATTGTCAATCGCCGCTTCCCCCAGAATCAAAGACATGAGGTTCACGTTGTACGGGTTGGTGGAATACTGCATGGTAGCCAGGTCATGAATCAAGCCCTTGTCTCCGATGGCAAAGCCAAGCCGACCGCCCGCAAAGCTTCTCGATTTCGAGAAGGTCTGAGAAATCAAGATATTATCGTATTTCTTGATCAGCGGTACCGCGGATTCCGTACCGAAGTCCACGTAAGCCTCATCGATCAGAACGACGTGATTCGGGTTGCTCTTTACGATTTCCTCGATTTCTTCCAGTGAAAGTGCGATCCCGGTCGGCGCATTCGGATTCGGAATGATGATGTTGCAGTCCTCCTGGCAGTAGTCCCTGTAATCGATGCTCATATCTTCTTTTAGCGGCACTTTACGGTAATTCACCGCATGAAGATTGGCGATCACTTCGTAGAAGCTGTAGGAAATGCTTGGAAAGAGGAGCTGATCATCATCGTCGTTAAACGCCATCATCGAGAAGTTCAGAATATCATCTGATCCGTTGGAGAGGAAGACATTCTCCGGCTCCACGTTATACAACTTTGCGATTTTCTTTTTCAGGCTGTAGCCCGTCGGATCCGGATACAGCCGAAGCCGCTTCATATCCACTTCTTCCAGGCATCGGCTGACACCCGGTGCCGGCGGAAAAGGAGATTCATTCGTATTGAGTTTGATGTACTCCATCTCCTTTGGCTGTTCGCCGGGTGTATAGGATTCAAAGTTCTTGTAACGTTCTCTGATATATCTGCTCATGAATTATTGTTCCTTTCCGTTCTTTCTGACAAGTACACTTCTTCCGTGTGCATCTAGCCCTTCTTCTGCCGCAAAGCGGGCAACCTTATCGGCAACGCCGATAAGAGCCTCCTCGGTGTAATAGGAATACTGCATTTTCTTAGTAAAATCGTCCACAGACAACGGGCTGTTGAACCGTGCAGTGCCGCTGGTCGGCAGCGTATGGTTCGGTCCGGCGAAATAATCTCCCAGTGCTTCCGGACAATTCTTGCCCAGGAATACCGATCCCGCATGACGAATTCGATCCAGATAATCGAATGGATTGTCCACGCAGAGCTCAAAATGCTCCGGTGCGATTTCGTTGGCAATATCGATGGCATCCTCGATGTTCCCGGCCAGGATTATCTTTCCGTTGTTCTCGATGGAAGCTCTGGCAATCTCTTCTCTCGGGAGCGTCTTCAGCTGAGCTTCCAGTTCCTCCGCCACATCATCCATCAGCGTCTCGCTGTCGGTGACCAGCACCGCCGTAGCAAATTTATCGTGCTCCGCCTGCGACAGCATGTCTGCAGCCACCACCTTCGCATTGCAGGTGCCGTCTGCTACGATTAGGATCTCGCTCGGACCGGCAATCATGTCAATGGAGACTCTGCCGTAGACCTGCTTCTTCGCCTCCGCCACAAACGCGTTGCCCGGCCCTACGATTTTGTCCACTCTCGGGATCGTCTCTGTTCCGTAGGTCAACGCCGCAACGGCCTGTGCACCGCCAACGCGAAAAATTCGGTTCACCCCGCCGATTTTCGCCGCAGCCAGCAGAACCGGACTGATCGATCCGCCGGTCGCCGGAGTGGTGATGATAATTTCTTTTACCCCTGCAATCTGAGCCGGAATACAGTTCATCAGCACCGTGGACGGGTAAGCGGCCGTGCCGCCCGGTACGTAAAGACCCGCTCTTTCAATCGGCATCACTTTCTGGCCGATGACAATTCCCTTATTCTCATTGATGATAAAACTGTTTCGCTTCTGTCTGCTGTGAAAAGCCCGAATGTTTGCAGCTGCTTCTTCCAGAATCTGAATCAATTCCGTATCCACCGATGCATATGCGTCTTCGATTTCTTCCTGCGTCACTTCCAGCGGTGCATCCGAGTGGTCGAACTGCCGGTTGTATTCGAGAAGCGCTGCATCACCATTGGTGCGCACATTCTCGATGATATCTGTCACGATGCCTTCCACATTGGCCGGCATCTCGGTGCGGGCGAAAACATCCTCATTCGCCACTTCACCAAATCTGTATTTCTTAATCATGGTACTCCCTTTCCCTGTATCTGTTAATCGTTGACTGTTGATTGCTGACTGCACCTTGCGGAGTGTCTCCGCAGAACATCTGCACCTCGCTTGCCATTCCGCAATCCTCGTCCGCTTCAATTACTCGTACTCGCAGTGACCCGGATGCGGCGTGTTATTCTCGATTAATCTGGGTCGCCAGATCTTCGACCATTTCCTCGATTTCGTGCGTCTTGAACTTGAAGCTCGACTTGTTCGCAATGAAACGGGCGCTGATATCCACGATGGTCTCTCTGGTTTCCAGATCATTGGCTCTTAAAGTATTTCCGGTCTCCACAATGTCCACGATGACATCCGACAAGCCTAAGATGGGTGCAATCTCAATGGAGCCGTTTAATTTAATAATATCGATATCTCTGCTTTTATCCGCATAATAATTCTGAGCAATCTGCGGGAACTTGGTTGCCACGCGGAGTGTGTGCTCCGTGTCATCCCGCCAGGCCTTCGGCGCTGCCACCATCATGCGACACTTGCCGCACTTCAGATCCAGCATCTCATAGACCTCCGGTTCACTTTCAAGAAGAATATCCTTCCCGACCACGCCAACGTCTGCGGCGCCGCGTTCTACGTAGATAGCGACGTCGGATGGCTTCACCCAGAAATAGCGAACGTGCTTCTCCTCGTTTTCAAAAATAAGTTTCCGACTCTCCTCCAGGAGCTCCGGGCATTCGTAGCCGGTGGCCGCGAACATCTTATATACCTTTAATCCCAGTCGTCCCTTGGGAAGTGCTACGTTAATCGTCTGCTTCAACGTTCTTCACCTCTCCGTTCTCTATTCTTACCAACCGACGATATCGGATGTTGGTTGGTATCTTCTTCTGTACCGAGACGCTATACCCCTGCTCGGTGTATTTTCGCACTACGTTGTTGAGAATGTTCAGATCCTCCCATGGCTGATCCAGAATAACGATGTCTACATCGATATCTTTCGCCCGCCGGTTCAGTTCCTCCAGATCGTTCATGGAGATCGAAAATCCAATGGCACTCGCCGTCTTATGACCCATCTTCCGCATCAGGTTATCGTATCGACCGCCGGAAAGAATCGACTCCGCGATACCTTCCACGAAACCCTGGAAAATAACGCCATTGTAATAACCCATATCGTTCACCACGGAGAAGTCAAATCGAATGTTCTTCTCGAGTCCTTGCGCCTTGAGGGCGGAAACCACAACTTTAAGCTCATCCACCGCACGTTTCATGGTGTTGTTTGCGGCCAGAGAATTCAGTTTTCCCACCACCTCATCAATCGGCCCGTAGGTGACGATCAGGTCTTTGAGACGGCGAATCAGTTTAGGAGACACACCGTGCTGAGTGCAGATTTCCACCGCACCGTGCAGGTTCTTCTCCTCGATGCAGTTCAGCACCTGCGCCTCCGCCTCGGAGGTGAGGTTCAGCATGGATGTGAGGCCGCGCACAATACCCATGTGGGAAAGATCCAGCACGTAACGATCGCTAATGAGCTCGAGACTTCGCACCGCAAGAAGAATCACCTCACAGATGTCATATGCACCGATATCACCGATGCATTCGATTCCGGTCTGCGTTATTTCACGAAACGTGCCGCTCCACTTGGAGAGACGATAGACTTCATCATCATAGCAGAATTTCTGCACCTCCCCCGGAATCACATCGGCATTCTTTGCGATGGACAACGTCACATCCGGCTTCAAAGCAATCAGCTTCCCCTTGGAGTCCGTAAACGTCAGAATCCCATCGTTACCCAGGAAATCCTTGTTCCGTGCATACAGCTCATACGGTTCAAATTTACCCGTCTTAAAGCGGAGGTAGCCATACTGCCCGTACAACTGCCTCAGCTTCATGATCGCCCGCTCGTCATTGCGGAGAATCTTGTCATAATCAATCATTTTCCTTCGTCCCTTTACCCTTTAATCTATCCAATACCACTCTGTAACCGCCGGGGCCATACGTCAGACACTTGTTCACGCGACCGATGGTTGCCGAGCTTGTCCCCGTCTCCCGGCTAATCTCGTTGAAAACCATGCCTTCCGACAGCAATTTTGCCACTTCCAGGCGGTGCGTCAGATCCTGAATTTCCTTGATTGTGCAGATATCCTCCAGAAACCTCCGGACCTCGTCTTCCGTCTCCAGGCAGAGAATTGCGCGAATAAAATTGTCGTAGTAACGCCTGTCTTTCTCATCTCTTTCGTTCATATTAACCATCCTTCGTATCGGTTACTTATTTGCGAAGCCCCGCTTCGCACTTTAGCACGCTAACATTGTAGCATGTGACTACTGGCAAGTCAACGTGCACCTTCTTGTTTTTTGTAAAGAACAAATAAAAATTGTGCCCCGATTTATCAATCTTGACACAATTTCAAATCTTTACTGTTCCGATCCCTCCTCCAGATACTTCCGGCGAAGGGTTCCCGGAGCGACAGTTACGATATCACCGTACGGTTCGAGGAGGTCATCGAGATCATACCGGTCAAAGCCAATCAATGCATAGATGCCATCGATGGAATGCTGCGCCGACTGATTCCGAGTCTGCACTTCCAACATGCCTTTACCCCTGAAGTAGAGACAATTCGCTTCATCATCCCGAATGATTTCCCGAAGGTCCTTATCCTTGATGAAATACGTCACCAGCATCATGCCCTGCTGATAGATGTAGTAGATCCCCTTCGGTGCAGCCTCCAGTCTGGCAGAATGAAGACTGCCGAAAGGCTTCTCGTAAATTTTCTTTCCGTAACGGTTGACCAGAAACGTCACCAGAGCGGTTCCCCAGATGGCAAGATGCAGAGGCAGCATGCCTTTCGTGGTGGTCGCGTCTTTCGTCAGAAGATACATGCGCCAAATGACCACGCATCCAATGCCAAGTGCGATAAAAGCGAAAGATTTATACATCTTATGCTTCGGATGCTTCTCATACCACTCATTCTTTCGACGGTTCAATGTGCCGAGATCGCTTAAGTATTTGTCGTTATTCTGGTCAATATACAGACCTTTGTTCTGTCCGCTCATAATGAATCCTTTCCTTCGATTCTATTTAGATTCCCCCGCATATCTCCGCAATTTTCCGAAGCGGCAGGATCTTAACGCACGGCCTCTCTATGCTGCGCTGTAACGTATTGCTTTCCTATCATCCGCTGCATCATGCCTTCTCTTCGTTTACTGCCCCTGTCATTTGGAGCAGATTCACCCATGCGTCATACTCTTCTCCGGTATACATTCCAAGCTCAATGCCCGCTTTCCGGAGCGTGCTGTTATCCGAATGTGCCTTCTTCGCAATCTTTGCCGCATTTTCGTAACCGATGTGCGTATTCAATGCAGTCGCTACCATCAGGGACTTCTCCGCATTCTCGTTCATCTTCTCCTCGTTCACTTCAATGCCGCGAACGCAATTCTTCTCGAGGGAAATCAGGGACTCTGAGAGCAGATTTGCCGATTCTAAGAAGGCATCCGCCATCACCGGCATAAATACGTTGAGCTCGAAGTTGCCCTGAGAAGCTCCGACGCCGATGACCGTATCATTTCCCATCACACGAACCGCTACCATCGTCGCAGATTCCGTCTGCGTCGGATTCACCTTGCCCGGCATAATGGAACTTCCCGGTTCGTTTGCCGGAATTGTAATCTCGCCCAGTCCGCATCTTGGACCGCTTGCCAGCCAGCGGATATCGTTCGCCATCTTCATGAGATCCGCCGCGAGTCCCTTGAGCGCTCCGTGTGCCGCCACATAGGCATCTTTCGAAGAAAGTGCGTGGAATTTATTCGGTGCAGTAACGAAATCCCTGCCTGTCAGATGGTTCAGGCTCTCTACCGCTTTCTCGGCAAATCCTTTCGGTGCATTCAGTCCGGTTCCCACTGCAGTGCCGCCTAATGCAATCTCCTTGAGAGGCGGAATGCTCCGCCGAATATTATCAAGGCTATGCTCCATCATGGACTTCCATCCGCTGATTTCCTGTCCGAAAGTCAGCGGCACAGCATCCTGCAGATGCGTCCTTCCTGTCTTGATCGTCTTCTGATGTTTCTTCTCCAGGCCATCCAACGTATGAATCATATTCTGAATCGCCGGAATCAGCTTATCTTCCAGCACCGTAACCGAGGCGATGCTCATCGCGGTCGGAAACGTGTCATTGGAGCTCTGCGACTTATTCACATCGTCGTTCGGATGTAGCACCCGACTTCCCGCCAGTGCCGCCGCACGGCCGGCAATGACTTCGTTCACGTTCATATTGGTCTGAGTACCGCTTCCCGTCTGGTACACAACCAGCGGAAAATGATCATTAAGCTTTCCCTGAAGGATTTCATCGCAGACGATGAAAATATACGAGGCTTTCTCCGGCGCGAGAACCTGAAGGTCCAGGTTCGCACAGGCAGCTGCATTCTTCAGATAGGCAAAAGCATGAATGATTTCAATCGGCATCTTCCGGCCAACCCGGAAGTTCTCGTAGCTCCGTTGTGTCTGTGCACCCCAGTAACGGTCGGCAGGCACTTTCATCTCGCCCATGGTGTCTTTCTCGATTCTGTATTCCATCGCTATTTGAATATCTCCTCCTGTATTTTCTTTGTATTTCTTTATTCCCGGAAAGATCGACAGACACCGGCTGCAATCGCGGCATCCGCTACAGCATCCGCAATTGCATCGGCCACTCTCTCGTCAAACGCATCCGGAAGTACGTAATCGGCATTCAGTTCCTCGTCCGTAATAACCCCGGCAAGGGCCTCTGCAGCCCGAATCTTCATTTCTTTCGTTACTCGTGTCGCACCCACACGCAGCAGTCCCTTGAAGAATCCCGGGAAAACCAGCACGTTGTTGACCTGGTTCGGGAAATCCGAACGACCGGTGCCCACAACAACAGCCCCGGCAGCCTTCGCCACATCCGGCATAATCTCCGGCGTCGGATTAGCCATGGCAAAGATAATCGGATCGCGATCCATGGATTTCACCATCTCCGGTGTTACCATATTTGCCTGAGAGACGCCGACAAAGATATCCGCATTGTGAATCGCATCCACCAGTGTTCCCTTCTGGTGAATTGGATTCGTCCGTCCGGCGATTTCTTCTTTTGCCGCATTATTCCGCGGATTGCCCGGGTTCACGATGCCTTTGCTGTCGCAGAGAATAACGCTTCCGAGATTCATATCCAGAATCAGCTTGGTAATCGCGATACCGGCAGCACCCGCGCCGTTCACCACAATCTTAAGAGATCCGCGTTCCTTGTTCACCACCTTGAGGCCGTTCAAGATAGCCGCACAGGTGATGATGGCCGTGCCGTGCTGGTCATCGTGGAATATCGGAATGTCGCACTTCTCTACCAGCTTCTGTTCAATTTCAAAGCAACGGGGAGCGCTGATATCTTCCAGATTGATTCCACCGAAACTCTTGGAGATTCGATAGATGGTCTCCACGATTTCGTCTGCATCCTTGGTGTCCACGCAGAGCGGCACCGCATTCACACCGCCGAAACGCTTGAAAAGCGCGCATTTTCCCTCCATAACCGGCATGGCTGCACTCGGTCCGATGTCGCCGAGACCCAGCACCGCGGTTCCGTCCGTGATAACTGCCACCATGTTTCCCCTACCGGTATACTTGTATGCGAGATCCTCATTCTTCTGAATCTCGAGGCATGGCTCTGCAACGCCCGGCGTATAGGCAATTGCCAGATCTTCGTCGTTTTCAATCGTTGCCTTTAGGGCAATATCAAGCTTGCCCCTCCATTCGCTGTGCTTTCTCAGTGCTAATGTTCTTTCTTCTGTCATCTTTACTCCCTATGTCCCTTGTTGTTTTCAATAGAAGCTCATTTCCCTGCCACTCGACCTGGTCTTTGACCCCACACTTGCCTTGATCCGGGTTTCCCGGAGGACTTACTTCTAAACTGCGCCATGATCACCGCCGCATCCTGCTGACGGCTTACGTGGATCCCTTTGCCCGCAGCTGGCCTGGACTTGCAACCACGAACATGGCAGGGAAATGAACCCCTATTCACTTTTGATCACATCAGCCCCTGCGGCAAATGTGAATATATACACCCGTTCGGCACCGGCCTTCAGCAGCACATCTGCTGCCGCGTCCATGGTTGCGCCCGTGGTGTAGATATCATCGATCAATACCAGATCTTTGCCGGCAATCCACACCCGCTCTGTCTCGGGCACGGCCATCACGCCGGTCAGTATCTGTTTTCGCTCTGCTGGCGTAAGCCCGCGAAGCGGCGGCGTATCCTTCACTCTCCGAAGCACATTCCTGTAATAAGGAGTCTTCTCCCGGAAGGCAAAGGACCTACCGATAATTTCGGCCTGATTGTATCCGCGCTGCTTCTCCTTCTCCCGGTTCATGGGAACGGAAAGCACCGCATCATAGAGAAGGCCGGACTCACTTCGAATCTGCTTCATCCGGTCATGCATGATTTCTGCCAGGGTGACGCCGATATCGGTCCGTCCCTTGTATTTGAGTGCAAAGAGCATGCTTCTTGGATTCATTCCGTATTCACAGCAGGTGAATCCCATGTCGAACAGGTGCTCGTGTTCTCTGCAGCTGTAACACTCCTCCATCGGATTATTGGCTGAAAGCAGCTTTCCACACTTCCGGCAGGTTCGTCCGGTCGCCCATCGAATCTCGTCCATACACTCGTTGCAAAGCCGATATGGACGGCTGCTGTCGATAATCTTCCCGCAGCAGACGCAGTAAAGCGCCTCCGGATAGATCAAATCCAGCAGCGTATGACCTGTTTTATGAATGATTGCATTCCACGAATTTATGTTATTTCTGTCCATCCCAGAAATATCCTTTCCCGAATGCACTTGGGTCTTTTCATTCTAACATAAGAAAGATGTTTTTTTAAAGGTTGAATTGCCCCTGATCCATCTGACGAAGCCTCTGCTGCAATCCCGTGTACCGTGCCTCCGTTCGGTTGTTATCCACCATGGCATTCAGGCGATCGCTCTTCCCAACCAGAACAACGAGGCTTTTCCCCCTCGTGACTGCGGTGTAGAGAAGATTCCGCGTCATCAACATCGGCGGAAACCACGTCATCGGCATAACAACCACCGGAAATTCGCTGCCCTGGCTCTTGTGCACCGTGATGGCGTATGCCAGTTCGAGATCTTGCAGGTTATCTTCTTCATAAATAACCTGCTTGTCATCGAACGCCACCGAGATCCGTCCGGTTTCCTCGCTAATGCCGGTGATTCTCCCCATGTCGCCGTTGAACACGCCGCGTCCTTCTGTATCTCCGTCCGTACTTTTCCACTCCGTCTGGTAGTCGTTTCGGATTTGCATGACTTTGTCTCCGGTTCGGAAGACCTTGGACATGTATTTCTTTTCTCTTTTACCCGGTTCCGGCGGATTCAGCACCTCTTGGAGTACCTGATTCAGATTTACCGTTCCCAGCAGACCCTTCTTGGTCGGTGTGATGACCTGTATGTCAAAACCATCATGGATGAAATCGTAATAATTCTGCAGCCGCCCCCGGAACAACTCTTCCATCGTAGACAGGATGCTCTGGTCACTATCCCGGTTCATGAGGAAAAAATCCTTGTTGTGCTCGTTATAGGATGGGTACTCCCCTTGCTGAATCCTGTGAGCATTCACAACAATCAGGCTCTCGCCGGCCTGCCGGAAAATCTCCGTCAAACGAACCGTCGGGATGTATTCGCTCTGAATCATGTCTCGGAGCACCGTTCCCGCAGCGACGGATGGAAGCTGGTCCACATCGCCCACGATAATCAGACGTGTTCCCGGGCGAATGGCTTTTAAGAGTCCGTCCATCAACATCAAATCCACCATGGACGCCTCATCCACCACAATTGCCTTGTAATCCAGCGGATTCTCTTCATTCCGCCCGAAATGCATCTCCGTGCTGCCCTCGAGAAAAGTGTATTCCAGGAGTCGATGTATGGTCGTGGCGGTCACTCCGGAAGTCTCGCTCATTCTTTTGGCCGCTCTTCCGGTCGGTGCCGTCAGTGCCGTCTTCACATCAAGATCCATCAGAATGCGAACAATTGTGTTAATGATCGTCGTCTTGCCTGTTCCCGGGCCGCCGGTGATAATGCACACATTGCTGAGAAGGGCTTTTCGGACAGCATCCCGCTGCTCGTTAGAGAGATGGATGCCGTTCCGACTTCTTCGTTCAGATTCCGATATAGCATTTTCGAGATCCACCGGCAACGCCTCCACGTGTGCCTCCATCAGCTGAGACAGATGCCACGCGACGCTTTGTTCCGCCAGATAATACCCATATAAATAGATGACCTGACGGTCTTCGACGGTGTCGGTCTGAATCGACCCCTGGAAGACCATTTGGACCAGGCAATCTTCCACCTGCTCAATTCTCACATCCAGAAGGTGAACTGTTGCATCGACCAGTTCACTCTTCGGCATGAACGTGCTTCCACTCATTGCGAATTGCGACAGGACATACGCCACCCCGCTCTCCAGTCGAAACTGGCAATCCGGCTCGAATCCCAGCTTCATGGCAATCTCGTCCGCTCGCTGGAACGTCATTCCGTAGATATCTTCCACGAGACAATAAGGATTCTCCTTGATTACAGTCACGGCATCGTTTCCGTAAGCCTTGTAAATTCTCACCGATTGACCGGTTGAAATGCCCATCTCCTGGAGTGCAAAGGAAACTCGCGTGAATTCAATGGTTTCCCCGAACGACTTCACGATGACGGCCAGTCTCTTCACGCCGATTCCCTTGATTTCGAGCAGCTTCTCCGGCGAATTCTCCATAACTTCCATGGTGGATTGACCGAACTTCTCCACGATTGTTTCCGCCATCTTCGGTCCGATTCCCTTAATCGTTCCCGCCGCCAGAAAATCCCGGATCCCGTCCGTGCCCTCCGGCATCATCTCCTCGTAGCTCTCCACGTTGAACTGTTCGCCGTACTTCTTGTGAACCTTGAAATTCCCGATGATTCGGTACTGAAGCGCCGGATTCGGGTGATGAAAACTCCCGGTTACCGTGAACTGCTCTTCCTCTGTCTCGAAGATTGCCACCGTGTACCCGTTCTCATCATTATGGAAAATAATGTGTTCCAGCTTGCCGAACTTCTCCATTCCGCCTCATTCCCTGTGTCGTTATTGTCATGCGCCGCTAAAATCAGAATTTCCGCCGATACAGTTTCCGATTATCCAGCGTCCATATCTTCTCACCGAACTCTCCCGGTTCCACTTTCTCGAGTGCCGCCTCCATATCGAACATTTTCGCATCGATCATGTCCAGATAGTGCAGCATTTCCGCCTCCGGGAATAGCGGCTTCCTTGGGCTGCCGAATTCTGGTTCATAGTGATGGCTCAGAATCATGTGTTCCAGAAGCACCATCTTCTCGTTATCAATGCCGAGTTCAATACACTTGTCATGGATCAACGTCACGCCCTGCACAATATGCCCCAGCATCTGTCCTTCGAACGAATATCCCGGCGACACGCCGTGTTCATCCGACAGAATTTCATTCAGCTTCTCAATGTCGTGAATGGCGACCCCCGCCAGAAGCAGATCCTTCGACAGATTGGTGTAGACGGTGCAAGCCTGCTCCCCCATCATCATCATGCGCTTCACATGATACAGAAGTCCGCCGTATTCCGCGTGATGGTTGGTCATCGCCGCCGGATAGTACATTAGCTTCTCGCGATTTTCCTCATATAAGGTGCGGCAGAGACGGCGAAGTTCTTCATCCTCGAAATCGTTAATTTTACCGACAATATAATTGTACATATCGATGGAATCTTCCGGTGCGGATTTGTAGAAATCCGACGGTTTCAATCCATCGTCCGCGTTGGCATGGCGTATCCGGGTCACCTTGAGTTGCTTGGAACCCTTGTACTCCGATACAATGGCACGCACTTTGATGATGTCGCCAACGCTAATGCGATCAATCGCCTCCACTTCTCCGTCCGCGAGATCCCACTTCTTGGCGGAAACCTCGCCCGTGCAGTCCGCCAACGTCATATCGAGATACTTCCTCCGGTTGGAATCCGTACGAATCTGAATGGTCCGAACCATGAAGAAATCCATAAAATCATCATTTACTTTAAGCTGCAGAACATAGTGTTGTTTCATGTAATTGTTTATCTCCTTTGCTTACAATGCCTTTGCCATTATACCCCATCCATCCTGCGCCTTCAAGCAACGCGGAGTAGCGTGCGCCCTGCATCCGGCAAGCTGGGAATCTCTTCCGTGCGGGCAATGAGAAGCCTCCCCGATAGGCTTATGCGAGGATTCATGGCATTCTGCCACCTGGGAACTACGGACTCTCTATCCGCTGTCTGCGTGCCATAGAAGGCGTCTTTGCATCGGAGATTATGCACCCGATCCCCGTTATCCGGACAACTTCGTATTTCCAATGATTCGGAATTGTGCTATTATTGGTGATTATAAAGGAGGCAGAGGACTATGGATTTTGACGCAAAGAAAGCGAAAGACGCAACGGTACAATGGATTCGTGACTGGTTTGAGAAGAACGGCCCGGGATGCAATGCGATTATCGGTATCAGCGGCGGTAAGGACAGTTCCATCACCGCAGCATTGCTGGTAGAGGCGCTGGGTAAGGACCGGGTAATCGGCGTGCTGATGCCGAACTCCACCCAATCCGATATCGACATGTCGAAGCTGCTGGTTCAGCATCTTGGCATCGAACACTACATTATTAATATCGGCAGCGCATATGACGCACTCATGGAGGAAATCAAGGCATCTCTGGGCGAGGTTTCCAGAGACAGCGAGATTAATCTGCCGGCAAGGCTTCGCATGTCCACCCTCTATGCGGTGGGACAGAGCCGAAACGGCCGCGTGGCAAACACCTGTAATCTCTCGGAGGACTGGGTCGGATATTCCACCCGCTATGGTGATGCAGCCGGCGATTTCAGTCCGATTTCCTGCTTCACCACCGCAGAGGTCCGCGCGATCGGACGCGAGCTTGGCGTACCGGAAGTGCTGATTGAGAAGGCGCCGACGGACGGTCTCAGCGGCAAGACCGACGAAGACAAGCTGGGATTCACCTACGCTGTGCTGGATCACTACATCCGCACTGGCGAGATCGACGATCCGGCAATCAAGGCACGCATCGACTCTCTCCACGAGAAGAATCTCTTCAAGCTAAGATATATGGATTCTTTCGAATACGAAGAATAAACAGATCAAAGGAAAACTCGTCGAACCGCGATGGGATATGCGATATGCTCCCCCTGAAGTTCACTGTTTTTTCAGTGTCTGCTTCAGAGGGAGCATATCAACTCAATGGGTTCGGCGAGTTTTTTTATCGTATTTATCGCATCAGAATTTTCTTTCCGGCTCGGAGAATCGGTTCCGTGTACCGGCGGTCGACCAGATTCACCCCGTTCTCAATGCGTTCAATCATCTTGTCTGCCGCACCGCCGTCATCTGCCGTCTTCCCGGTCTTCAGCACCTTCTTCGCGATGCCCATTAGGATGCGATCGAGGCCTTTCACGTTCGCCGGATCATATTTTCCCGGACAGAAATACAATTGCATCTGATTCATATTCTCCCGTCCATCGAAATTGATCTCGCATATTTGCATATAATTCGCCGGGTTGTACTCCGATACGCCCGTAACGAACAGCACCGTCCGGTCTTTCATGCCCTCCAGATACGGATCCAGCTTATCGTAATCCACGATACCGCTTCCGCGGAGCCATGATCCGTAGACCACGAGGTCGTACTCCAAGACGCGCGCTTTGTCAAATTCCCGCAGCGCTACCGCCTCGCATCCGAGATCCTCCGCAATCCATTCCGCATACTGCTTCGTCGATCCTCTTTTCGATGTATATAACACAATTGCTTTTCCGTTCATTTTCAACCCCTATTGACTCAGAAGATTGATGCATTCATACAGGTGCTGGTCGAAAACGCCTTCCTCCGCCAATGCCTGTTCCAGATCGAAGCCAACAATTTTGCCGTCCTTTTGGCCGATTGCCTTGTTAGTGCATCCCGATTCCAATAGCTCGATAGCTACATCACCGCAGCGCGTTGCCAGCATGCGATCCTGTAGACTCGGCGAGCCGCCGCGCTGCAAGTACGACAACACCACCAGGCGCACCGGACGTCCGGTGCGATCCGAAATTTCTTTTACCAAATCCGAGGACTCCATTGGATAGCCCTCCGCTTTGATAATGATGCTGTGCTGACGGCCCTTCCGGCTGCCCTCGAGAATCTTACGGCACACGTCTTTGACGGTGCAAGGATCCTCCGGCAGAAGCACCGCCTCTGCACCGCCGGCGATGCCGGAATAGAGCGCTATGTCACCGCAGTGGCGTCCCATCACCTCGATGACCGTGGTTCGTTCGTGAGAGGAGGACGTGTCGCGAACGCGAGTGATCGCGTCGAGCACCGTGTTCACTGCGGTATCAAATCCGATTGTAGCCTCCGTATATCCCAAGTCGTTGTCGATCGTGCCCGGTATGCACATCACATTGACACCGAGCTTGGAGAGTTCCAGCGCACCGGCGAAAGATCCGTTTCCGCCGATGACCACAATCGCATCCAGGCCAAATGTCTCGATGGTTGTGAGAGCCTTCTGACGTCCTTCCTCCGTCAGAAACCGTTCGCTTCGAGCGGTTTTGAGCATGGTGCCGCCGCGCTGAAGGATATCGCCTACGTCACGGCGCTCCAATTCCTCCATATCACCGTCAATCAAGCCCTCATAGCCGCGGTAGATCCCATATACCCGAATGCCACGTGCAATGCCGAACCGGGTGACCGCACGCACGGCCGCATTCATTCCCGGGGAATCTCCTCCGCTGGTTAGTACACCGATTTTTTTCATCTCTTGTCTCCTTTCTTATGTCAATACCCTTTTGATTTATATTGTTTCGGTTTCATATTCGCATGGCGTGCTTCTGCTCTTCGTCCGTGATTTCTTCGTCCATGATTTCTTCATCGGAAAGTTTCCGCTCACCCGCTGCGATATCTCCCATTAACCCTTCACATTGCCGTTTCCTAACAGATCTCTCAGTCTCCGCTTAAGTTCTGTGCTGTAATCCACGCAGTACTGCTCGCTCGTTCGAACCTTCCGACCGTCCGGAAGGAACACCAGGACATCTCTCTCACCCGGATATTCCGAAAGAAGACTCATAATTTCTTCGAGAACTTCTTTCTGTCCGCCCAGTCGTTCTACATATTCTGAAGGTACTCGTAATTTGACCGGATCATCATATGAATTCATGGGTTCAGCATTTGATCCGCCGGCGGTATGCCCTTTCTCATTCGTATTCATCCCAGGATCACCATTTCCGGTAACACGCTTCGTCCCGCCACCTCTCTGTGAGGACGCATCCGATGATCCATTTCCGTATCCATGATTCGGGCCGGCAGAATACGGATTCCCGCAATCTCTGCCATAACCCTGCATCCCCGGTTCGCGTCCCCGGTTATAATCCCGCGAGCTTTCTCGCGCGAAATTTTCAATCTGCCGAATATCGGACAGACTTTCTACCAGAAGCTCCGGCGCCGCGTCATCTTTCAGAGAAAGCCTCCCCGAAATTGCCACAATCTGGTCCAGCTGCACCAGATGCCGCAACTTCTCATAGACCTTCGGGAACACAATGCCGTCCATCACGCCGCTGAAATCCTCAAACTGAATCCGAGCCATCTCCTGTTGTCTCCGCGTAATCATCGTACGCACACCGATCAGTATTCCCGCCATAATCACGCGATCCCCGTCGTGAAACTTCGAATACGATGATTGTACTTCCTGAATATCGTCCGGAATACCTTCAATATCTATCGATGTATCCGCCAGAATCTCCGCCACCGTTGCGGACGTATTCTTCTCAATCAGCTCCCGGTAATCGTCGAGCGGGTGTCCGGACAGGTACACGCCAAGCATTTCTTTCTCCAGTGCCAGCAGCTTGTCCTTCTCAAAATTTGCAATTTTCGGCAGTTCCGGTGTCGTGCGAACTTCTTCCATCAACCCTTCATCAAGCTGGAAAAAAGAAATCTGATCCGACGAAGAATTCCGACCTCGCTTCTGCGCTGCCGCGACCGCCTCGTCGCATAGCGCCATCAAAGCCGCACGATTCGGATTGATATCATCCAGAGCTCCTGCCTGAATCAGCGATTCAATGGATTTCCGGTTGAGTTCCTTCGGATCTAATTGGTTGACAAACTCGTAGATGTCCGTCGGCACTGGGTTCGATGCTCTGGCATCGATAATTGCCCCAACGATTCCGAGGCCCACATTCTTGATACCGGCGAGGCCGTACCGGAGTTTGTCCCCCTCTACAGTGAAATTCTTTCCACTCCGAAGCACCGACGGCGGCAGCACCTCGATGCCCATCTCGTTGCAGTTTCGGATGTAGAGCGAGATGTGCTGTGCCTGTCCCATCACACTGGACATCAGAGCAGCCATGAATTCCTTCGGATAATGGCACTTGAGGTACGCCGTCTCATAGGCAACCACTGCATATGCCGCCGCATGGGATTTGTTAAAAGCATATTGCGCGAAGCTGACCATATCCTCGAAGATGATTTCCGCGGCTTCTCTTGGAATTCCGTTTGCAATGCACCCCGGAATCTCAACCGTTCCGTCTGCTCGCCTCTTCCCGTTGATGAAGTATTCCTTCTCCTCGAGCATCACGGACATCTTCTTCTTACTCATGGCACGTCGCACCAGATCCGACCTCCCGTAGGAGTACCCGCCAAGGTCGCGCACAATCTGCATTACCTGTTCCTGGTACACCAGGCAGCCGTAGGTCACCCCAAGAATCGGCTCGAGGTGCGGATCCACATACTGAATCTGATCCGGATGTTTCTTGTTCTCGATGTATTTCGGAATGGAGTCCATCGGACCCGGTCGATAGAGAGATATTCCCGCGACGATATCCTCGAAGCAAGTCGGTTTCAGATTCTTCATAAAATCCGTCATCCCGCCGCTTTCAAGCTGGAAGACGCCGCCGGTATTGCCCTCTGCAATCATCGCGTACGTCTCGGCATCATCGTAGTCCATGCCGGAGAAGTCTATTTTTAGCCCGTAATTCTCTTCAATGAGATCCAGCGCATTTCGAAGAAGCGTCAGGTTCCGAAGACCCAAAAAATCCATTTTGAGAAGTCCGAGCTCCTCGATGGTCGTCATGTTGAACTGTGTCGCCGGACCTTTGTCGGAAGCGTAGAGCGGCACATACTCATCGAGCGGAAGCTTACTGATCACAACGCCCGCCGCATGTGTAGAGGCGTGACGCGGCAATCCCTCTACTGCCATGGACATATCCAGAATTTCTTTGACCTTCGGATCGTTCTCGTACTGATCTCGAAGGTTCGGGTTAATTTCCATCGCTTTCGCAATGGTAATTCCAAGTTCATTCGGGATCGCTTTCGACAGCGCGTCGCCTTCCGCATACGGTACATCGAGCACGCGAGCGACGTCGCGCACGGCTGCCTTGGCCTTCAGCGTCCCGAATGTGATGATCTGTGAGACCTTGTCCTTGCCGTATTTGCGGATCACGTAGTCGATCACATCCTGCCGACGTTCAATGCAGAAATCCACGTCGATATCCGGCATGCTGACCCGTTCCGGGTTCAGAAACCGCTCGAAAATCAAATTATATTTAATCGGATCGATCTCCGTGATGTGCATAGCGTATGCCACGATACTTCCGGCTGCAGAGCCTCGTCCCGGTCCAACCGCAATATCGTGCGTCTTCGCATAATGAATAAAATCCCAGACAATCAGGAAATACTCCACATATCCCATGTCCTCGATGACGCTAATTTCCTGTTCGAGCCGCTGCCGGTACAAATTGCCGCTTTCCATCGCCTCGTCGCCGTAGCGTTCGCGCAGGCCGTCATAGCAGATCTGCCGGAGATACCGGTCATTGGTTAACCCTTCCGGCGGAATGAATTCCGGCAGATGATATTCGCCAAAAGTAAATTCGACATTGCACCGGTCTGCGATCTCCTGCGACATCGCAAGATATTCCGGATGTCCCGGAAAAAGTGCCTGCATCTCCGCTTCGGACTTCAAATAGAATTCGTCATTCTCGAATTTCATCCGGTTTGTGTCACTCACCTTCGAACCGGTCTGAATACACATCAGGACATCCTGTGCTTTCGCATCCTCTCGTCTGATGTAGTGTGCGTCGTTGGTGGCAACCAGCGGAATTCCGAGATCCTGGGACAATCTCTCCAGTCCGGAAATGACAGGTCGATCTTCCGTCAGCAGATGATTCTGAATCTCCAGGAAGAAATTTCCCTTTCCAAAAATCATCTGAAGCTCCACCGCCTCCCGTCGCGCTCCATCGTAATCATTTCGAAGAAGCATCCGTTGGACGTTCCCGGCTAAACAGCCCGACAGACAGATGATGCCTTCGCTGTGCTCCCGAAGCATGTTTTTATCGATGCGCGGCTTGAAATAGAATCCCTCCACGTATCCGGCAGATACAATCTTGACGAGATTCCTGTAACCAGTCTGATTCTCCGCCAGCAGGATGAGATGCCCGCTGTAACGGTCTTTGTCCGGTTCCTTGTCATGCATCGTCCGTGCCGCCGTGTACACTTCACAACCAATAATCGGTTTGATTCCCTGTTTCTTGCACGCCTTGTAGAAATCGATAATACCGAACATGGCCCCGTGATCCGTAATCGCGAGGGAATCCATGCCAAGCTCCTGTGCATAAGCCGGCAAATCACGAATTCGCGACAGACCGTCCAGCAGGCTGTATTCCGTATGTACGTGCAAGTGGGTAAAAGCCAATTTATGTACCTCTTCCGGTTTCCGATCGTTCCGAAACCATATCCTTTCATTCTCTTCAAATGGATAATGCAACAGTTTTTCAATGTTGCGATAGGTAATCCATATAGAGTCCCCGGTTACCCCTTTTATGATTTCCTCTCTTATAATTATAAGAGGATCTCCCCTAAGATCGACCTCTGTTATGTATACCTATTTACCGTCTGATTATACCACAGATAGGCGCATCCATAAATGCAGGATTGTTTTTGAATTAATACAATCTCACACCCATCCCGTTTTCTCATAGTAAGAATTACATTATGAAAAAAGCGCTTTACTTTATTATTAACGATTTCGAGGCTTTGTATGGTGGTTGTGTGAACATCATGTGAGGAAACGTGTTATTTTTTTCTCACACGCAGGCCTTTTGGGCGTTTGTCAAAGGTTTGACATCTGATTTTGGGCTGATATAATCGCATTATCAGAGAGGAAATCGGGGTTCCTCTCACCGCAATTATTTTTCACTATTTGCTATTATTTACACTATATGGAGGTAGTTATGGGCGTTTATGTTCTTAAAGGAATTGCCGCAATCGGTATTATTCTCAGCTGTGTTCAGATGTATCTCAAGATGAAAGAGGTTCGTGCTAACACAGAGCCGGATGATATCTATGGGCTCACCGGTGAGGAAATCTGGCAGAAACAGGTTAAGCACAACAAGTGGAACTTCGGCGTTGGCGTAGTGGCAAACTTCTTCGATACGCTGGGAATCGGATCTTTTGCAGGATCCTCCGCAGCATTCAAATTCGGTAAGTCCGTAGACGATATCCTGATCCCGGGAACCCTGAACGTAGGAGATACTGTTCCGGTATGTGCTGAGGCATTCCTGTTCTTCGGATTCGTTGAGATGGATCTTCTGACTCTTGTTTCGATGATCGTTGCTTCCGTTCTTGGTGCTAACCTGATGGCAGGCATTGTATCCAAGTTCGACAGAAAGAAAGTACGTTACGCGATGTTCGTTGGTCTGTTCATTCTGGGCACTGTAATGCTGTGCAAAGTACTGGGCGTTGGACCTTTCGGCGTTGTTGGAGATGAGCTTGGACTCCGCGGTTGGAAGCTGGTTGTTATCGTTGCTTGCAACTTCGTCCTCGGTGCTTTGATGAGCGTAGGCGTAGGTCTGTACGCACCTTGTATGGCACTCTGTGCACTGATGGGACTGAACGTAAGTTGCGCATTCCCGGCTATGATGGGTTCCTGCGCATTCCTGATGGCATTCGGTAATAGTCCTAAGTTCATCAAAGAAGGTAGATATGACATGGCCGCATCCTGGATGCAGGCAATCGGTGGCGCTGTCGGTGTTGCAATTGCTTATCTCTTCGTAAAATCGCTTCCTCTGAAGGTTCTGACCATCATCGTTGTATGCGTTGTATACATAACTTCGTTCATGTTCCTGCATGACGCTATTAAGAAGGGTTCTGCAGTTTAGTCCATCAATTCTCCGGACTGGAAAACAGAATTCCCTTGGGTGGTTGAAAAGAACAACAGAAACGGGAGCAGCGAAAGCTGCTTCCGTTTCTTATTGCCGTCATGAAATGCATGTTTCTGTTACATGTTTTTATTACATCACATACACGCATATTACAGCGCAAACACTCACTTTGATAGCATATTGAAAGCATAAAACAATAACGAGCGTCCCCCTCTTCGTGAGGTAGACACTCGTTTATATTTATTCAAGGGGTCTTTTGAACCACTGAA
Source organism: Acutalibacteraceae bacterium (assembly GCA_963656785.1). Lineage (GTDB taxonomy): Bacteria > Bacillota > Clostridia > Peptostreptococcales > Anaerovoracaceae > Mogibacterium_A. The sequence continues at coordinate 25,573 of CAVKJB010000004.1, forward strand.
GTGTAGACATTTATGGTTCGCTGTTATTCCTGCGTTATTCCTTCGGTTTCCCATCCTCGGCGATGTTTTCTACGGACGGGTTCTCTTCAGACAGGGTCTTTTCTTCCGAAGCAATGCCTCCGTTATCGCGAATAGATCGTATTTCATCAACAATCGGCTGAATACAGTGGCGTGCCATTCCGTTATAACCATTGACGAGGCGGTCACAGATCACTTCCGCATCCGCTTTGGCGTAGAGCTTTGGGAGATTTCTCACACATTTATCAATTAATGCGTTTTCCATCGATTTGCGATTCTCTGTATTGACTTTTCCCGGAAGATAATAGAAGCTGTCTCCAAACCTTTCCAGATAATTGTATCCGATGATTCTCTTCAGGTACTCATCGGTTGGATTTCCGACACCAACTGCAACGACAATAATGTGCCGACCGCCCAGGTTAAAATTCTCGTAATTCTGCTGCAGAAGTCCGAGATGATTCAATACACCATCGCGAATTCCTCCGATGTAGATGACATTCCGATAGATGGACGAATACCCCAGATATTTCCGCGTCGCCGGCACCATGTCTGTATCCAACTCCTCGCTGATCCATTCCGCATACTTCGCCGCTGTTCCGGACTTACTGTCCACAATCAACAAGGTATCTGCGCGATTCTGTATGCCGTCCGCGGCACGCCGCACATCGGCTTTTCTGTTCGGATTCTTCATAATACTTCCTTTCTATGGTCTTATCTGTTGTCTCGCAGCTCATTCATTTCGCATTTTCTCGTTATTATTCTGTTTAGAATCAGAGAACTCTGCGCACGTCCTTGATGGTCTTGCCACTGTATGTATTCCCATCTGACCGGAACAATTTCGTTCGGCAGATGCCATGCGACTCATCCATGGCATGTACAATTTCGCCATTTCCGGCATAGATGGCCACGTGGGATAAACTGCTTCCAAAGAAAATAATATCTCCCGGCTTCATGTTCTTCACGCTGACGGATTTCCCACCAATCTCATTGTATAGACCGCCCACGTTCATACTGCTCCAACTCTTTCCTGCAGGGCCATGAGTGAATACATAATTCACAAAACCCGCACAATCCAGTCCTGTCTCAATATTTCTCCCTCCCAGCTTGTAAGGATACCCCAACCACTTGTCGGCGTAATTGACAGTTCCCGGCTCCACAAACGTTTCATCCGCATTCGTCTGAATAGTTTCCGCAGTCTCCTTTGCCGTCGCTTGCGTCGGCGTTATAATACCGGCAAGCTCCAGTTCCGTCTTCGTTTCATCGAAGACTTTCTTCTTATTATATGCGTATGCCTCCGACATGATGGCATAAGAAAAAATACCCGCCAGAAGAACTTCTCCCAGCAGAATCAGGAGTATTCGCCGCCGAATTATATTTTTAATCATATCGGTTCCTCTCATGTTTGCGGACTTCGCTCTATTCCCTTGTTTTCTTCTTTTCCTTGTGTCTATCGTAACATTTACAGCGTTTCGATGATTTCGCGTTTTGCACCAACGAGACGCTCGGATTACCGTTCCCGCACTGTCCATCCGGCTGCATAGGTAAGGATTAAAATAAAGCAAACCTTTGCCCTGATTATACTATAGCGTAAAATATCCACGCAACCGGATTGCAAGAAGTAATTGAATGAACGTAGCGAAAGATGGGAGCCTGAAAAAAGGCAATTACAAAATGTGGATTTTCGTTATGCTCCAAACAGATCAATGATTGCATTAACTTATCTTAATTAACAAAACCGCCCATAAATATTGTGCATCGTAACAAATATATGAAAGAAAAATTGATATGCTATCACAAATTCTTGCCTTGACGGGGTTAATGCCTTGTGCTAACATGATGAAGGATTGATATAGGTTTTAAACTTAATCAAAGGCTAGAGATGAGGACACTCTGGAAAGCATCCGCATGAGGATGCGGTTGGATGAAGATTTGAAATGCAAGGGAGATTCATCCAATAGACGGACGGTGAACTTGAATCCTCTATCTGATGATTCTATTTGGTTGTATAGATGATGATTGGATGATGCGGGAGATCTTGTTTTTTGTGTGCGTTTTTCAGAGTGACCGATGCGGTCACTTTTTTTGTTTCTACGAGGAGGAGAAAGAATATGACGTTATTACCTATTGTACAGACGATTAACGCCTATTTATCGGATTACATTCTGTTCACACTGCTGATCGCGGTAGGCATCTGGTACTCGGTTAAAACCAGATTTGTTCAAGTTCGATACTTCAAGGAAGGCATGCATCGCGTATTCGGCGGTCTTTCGCTACGAGGCGCAAAGGACGAACACAGCATGACATCCTTCCAGGCACTGGCTACTGCCATTGCTGCTCAGGTCGGCACCGGTAACATCATCGGAGCTTCCGGAGCCATTCTGACTGGTGGTCCGGGTGCCATCTTCTGGATGTGGGTTATCGCATTCTTCGGTATGGCAACGATCTATGCAGAGGCTACATTGGCCATTATGACCCGTCAGAAAGGCGAAGACGGTTCCATCAAGGGTGGCCCTGTCTATTATATTCGCACCGCATTTACGGGCGAATTTGGCCGTTTCCTGGCCGGCTTCTTTGCGATCGCCATTACCCTGGCGTTGGGCTTCTTTGGATGCATGGTGCAATCCAACTCCATCGGTTCCACCTTCCAGAATGCATTCGGCGTTCCGTCCTGGATTATCGGTGTCATCCTCGTTGTTATCTGCGCCATCATCTTCCTCGGTGGCGTCAGCCGCCTGGCCTCTGTAACCGAGAAGCTGGTTCCGCTGATGGCAGCATTATTCCTCTTGGGTGGTCTTATCGTCCTGGTGATTCGAATCCAGTACATTCCGACAACCTTTGCCATGATTTTCAAGTATGCATTCCAGCCGCAATCCATCATCGGCGGAGGCTTCGGTGCAGCCATTAAAATTGCAGTGTCACAGGGGGCAAAGCGCGGGCTGTTCTCTAACGAAGCAGGAATGGGCTCCACACCACACGCACACGCACTCGCGAATGTCCAGAATCCGCATGAACAGGCGTGCGTAGCTATGATTGGCGTATTTATCGATACCTTCGTTGTACTGACGTTGAACGCACTTGTTATCATCTCCACCCTGTATACCTCTGATGGAATTCTGGCGAACGGATATACCGGTGCTGTTACGGAGACGATCGGTAAAGCCAACCTGGCACAGACCGCATTCGGCAGTGTGATGGGAGAATCTCTGGGTTCCATGTTTGTCGCAATTGCACTCTTCTTCTTTGCTTTCTCCACCATCCTCGGATGGAATCTTTTCGGGAAGGTGAATGTGGAATACTTGTTCAAAGGCAAGGCCAATAAGATCTACATGGTGCTGGCCCTTACATTTATTTTCCTGGGTACGCTGGCATCCAACGACCTTGTATGGGAACTGTCCGATATGTTCAACAACCTGATGGTTATCCCGAACGTTATCGCACTGTTCGCATTGACCCGCATGGTTGTGAAAAATGTACACTTCATTGATAACAACAAGGATGAAAACGGGGATACCAAAGAGAAGTAGAAGAAGGATGCGTACAAGTAGAACACGTACGGACAAGATACGTGCGAAAGAGAGGCGAGTTAAAAACAATCATATAGACTCTAAGAAGCCTCTGGCATCAGCTTAATATTGATGTACTCCCCCCGGGAACGTAACGGAGTTCGTCATCTAGAACGTAAAAGGGTCCTGTCCTCTGTGGACAGGGCCCTTGGTTTTTTTAAGTTTCCGCTTGATGATGGCGGAACATATGCTGTCGGTGGCTTCTCATCCTATACATAGAAGGATTAAATCAAAAGCAGACTATTTACGGTTCCGCATTTCCTTCTCTCTCATCCGAATCTTGAGAATCATCAACGCTTTCTTGACATCTTCTGCCACCATGTTGTTCTCGCCCACGATATTCGACTCCAGACCTTCCGGATTCTTATTAATATCGACGATATTCTTCAAATTCGGATCCTCAACAACGAAGGTTGCCATTGTTCCGCTAAAGTTCAGTCCAGAAAGCGGTATGTCTCTCTCTCCGAGTTCCTTCACGCAATTGACATAATCGACATCGCTATTCCCCCAACCGTCTGAGCTGACAATGACGCCATCTGCACGCATGCATTCCGCTACGATAGCTGCACGCGTGCTGTTACGAATCTTGTCCACGTTGTCATCGGCGGTACCGAAAAGTAATACCCCCATCAAATCAATTCCCTGATCCTGGCTAACAATATCTACCAGCGGATCCCGAAAATGATGCAGACTTGTTTCTTTTGTAGATGGTCCAATTCCCATAATGTACCTCCTTATTGCATCGAACGAATGACGCCGTCACGATATTCATTCGGTGTCAACATCACTGGCATATTACCCATTTCAATAATTGATTTCCCGCCTTCTACGCCGGATGGTTCATTCGGGAACAGATGCGTATCGTACATGGCTCCCTGTCCTGCCACCTGACGGATAATGAGGACACGTTTCTGTCCCGGACGGATCACATCATGATATTCATGACGCTCCGTGCATTTATTACCATTAAATTTCTTCAAAATCTCACGATATTGCTGGATAAAATCATCGCACGCAGCATGTCCCTGGAATGCACCCTTGCGTTCCTGACCCATTGCTGCTTCAAAAGTGACATCAAAAGAAATGATGTAGTCGTTTTCATCCGGAGTTCCTGCTCTTCCCAGAACCAGCTGCTCGCTGAGTTTTCCTTCGGAAGATCCGAACTCGTGTGTTTGTTTTCCATTGACATCTACGCCGGTCAACATTACATAGACGCCGGTAACAGTGTGTGTAATACCATCCCCGCATTTTCCAAGAACCTTCGTCGATATCGGAATAATATCCATGATCGTATTCGTCCAACGATCATGCTCGCCCGGTTTGATAATCTGAATGTCAATCTTGTGAATTGTCTCGTATTTCTGTTCAAGATTCGGAATCATGTCTTTCGAAACTGTAAACTTGCCGTCCGTGTTCATGGAGCATGCATCGCCGAACTCTACCTCGTTCATGTGGAATGCCTTGATGACGAGTCTTCTCAAATCTATTTCTTTAACAGCCATAATGTTACCTCACATTAGAATAAATGGGGCAGAACGTGTTCTGCCCCATCTTCGTTTCCGATGTCCTATTCAGTTGAATTAGATTACTGCATGATATTCGAATGGCAGCGGAACAATCTTGCCCGGAGTCTGAATCTTCTCCAGCTGTTCCAAAGTTGCCTTTACGATACCTGTCTGCATCTCAACATTGTGTGGCTCACCTGCGTTAGCACCCATCGGTACGATAGGAGCAACGGCACGAGGTGTACCAGCCTGTCTAACAACTGGTGGCAGCGCTGCGATAATAACCGTAGGGATACCAATTTCCTCGATCGCTCTCTGCACGATTGTTGCAGAGCGGTGGCAAGTTCCTCATCCAGCAGTCATCATAGCAGCATCAACGCCTTCTTCTTTCAGTCTCTTCGCAACTTCCGGACCGGTGTAGTTGGTGAATCTTTCGATGTTTCCACCACCACCCATGAATCCATAGTGGTAAGGTGCGGTTCCCTTAATGAAGCCTTCCGCAGCCAGCTCATGAAGTCTGGTGATTGGGAACATGCAGTTGATGTCCTTGTTAACATCCGAGTTGTCGTAACCACCGTGGGTTACCATTAACTGGTCTTCCGGTGTGTCATCTGGAATCTCTCTAAATGTGAAGTCGCCGGCCAGGTTAAATCTCTCCTGATCAACAGTATGTACACCAGCAGCTGTAGCAAGAGCTACTACCATGTCCTTCAGCGGCTTGGTGACTGGAGCCCATACCGACTTCGGTGTAATAGGTACAAAGATTTCAGACTGGAGACCTTTTACAACTACCATACTCATTGTATTTATTCCTCCTCATTATTATTGGTTGACGCCGTTTCATAAGGGCGTCTTTTACGTGCATCTATATTACTGATATACTTCTCGTTGATTTCCGGTCCTTCCTGTTCGATGAAACTCATGTTCCAGCTAACCGTCTGACCAACTTTGAGTTCTGTGTCTGAGATAATCATTCTCATCGGAATCAGCAGGTATCCCAGTCGTCCTTTGAGGTCAATTCCGACTCCCTCATCATGAACTTCTACGACAATGCCTTCCATCTTGATTATCTTATCACCATACTTCATTCGTATATCTCCTTCATAATATAGATTAGTCGTATTTAGCCTTTCTCTTCTCGCTCATCGGCAGGCTCTGCTCGTTCTCTACAAGTTCAATCTTAGTTCCTGTAGCTTTCTCGATCAGCTCGATGTTGTTCTGCTTAACGTTTGCGTTGTACTTTCTTTCCGGAGCCTTGATTTCCTCGCCGGCCATCTTAGCCTTCAGCATAGCCAGACCACGGAGAGCATCTTCCTCGCACAGCGTGTTGCAAGCCAGTACTTCGTTCTCGATACCGGACATGGACTTGTTATTGTCGATCATAGCATCGCAATACTTGTTACCGGTTACCAGTGCACCCTGTACCGCACAGAAGGAGAATCCAACTACCGGAATTCCTCTCTTACCAATCTGCTCGATGTGAGATGTGAAGTCAACGTGGTTGTTACCGAAGCCCTCGGTCGTTACGAAAGCACCATCTACGTTCATGGATTCTACAATCTGACCCAGTCTTCTGGATACGTAGAATTTATCAGCGTTCGCCTGTGGGGAACCAACGAAGATTACGCCAACGCAGTCAACGTCTTCATCGTGAATTGCTGCCAGAACCAGCGGCTCTCTCCAGTAGTGTCTGGACATTTCCTTCGAAGCCGGTCCGATGCAGGTCAGAGCATGAATGCATCCATCCATTACTTCCAGTGGGTTTGCAGCAACCGGAACGTTACCGAGGTCTACGTTCGGCTTTGCACCCAGAACGCCAACCGGATCGTTCGGGAACAGGAAGTTATCGTGCATAGCGCCTTGGCCCATGATTTCCTTAACAACAACGATCTTCTTCTTACCAGGGTGTCTGGTCTGCTGAAGAACCTGTGTGTCAACAATCTGCTCATCGGTCAGGTCTCTCTTCATCGCTTCTCTGATTTCCGAAGTTACGTGATCTACTGCGGTATGAATCGCAATCGGTCCCGGTCTCTCCATGTTCTTCTTACGAGGAACAACGGCTTCGTACTTAATCATGATTTCGCCCTTGTCTACAGCACCCGGACGACCCCACTGCATGTTCTCATCGAGGTAACCCTCGGAAGAACCGAATTCGCCTACCTGAACGCCTTCTTCTGTGATACCGGTTACAACCGTAACAACGCCATCCAGAACCATGGTAACACCTTCGCCCAGATCCATGTCTGCATCTTTCTTGCAGGCAATCGGCTGAATATCCATTACAGTCTGAGAATAAGTGTGATAATTCTCCGGTGTAATGATTTCGATCTTCATGCTCTGAACCAGTGCCTGAGCTTCCGCACCTTCTGCTGCAGCTGCCTCACGAATGTACAATGTGGTACCTTCGATCTTGGTCTCGTCACCCAGGACTACCTTGTCGATCTTGTAGTGCTCTCTGGTCATCTCTCTAACAACGATTTCCTCGCCCTCTTCTGCCGGAGCTACTGCCGCTGCTGCAACTGCCGGAGCTGCTGCTACCGGAGCCGGAGCTGCTGCGCCTGCGCCAACGCCAGTCGGGATTTCGATATCGATGTTCTTACCTTCACCAATGTGAAGTTTGATAGTGCCACCGGCTACTGCTGCTGCCGGAGATGCTACCGGAGCTGCTGCTACCGGAGCTGCTTCCTCTGCCGGAGCTGCTTCCTCTGCCTCTTCCTCTGCTGCATCATATCTGTCTACGATGTCCGCAGTAATTGGAGTCAGGGAATCTACTGTCTTTGTGAGCTTCGATCCGTTCAGAACCTGTCCGAGCTTAAGAGCTCCATCGGTGTTCAGAAGTCCGGAATCAATGAGGTCTGGGAAAATTGCAGGATCCTCAAAATTCGCAGGCTCCAGAACTGTGCCTTCTTCTGCTCTGCAGCACAGTACTGCCGGGTCGTTCGCATGTTGTTTAGCTGTTTCAGCTGTGATTGACATATCGATCTTCCTCCTTAAATATTTTTGCCTTGCGTTTGCAAATGTATATTTATCCACTCCGCTCTACCGAATTATCGGGGTTATCCGGTAAAAGTAGGTGGAATAAATATTGTTTTTACCGGAGCGGCACCCGTATGCGACGCCGCTCCAGGGATATTAAACACCGATTAGTCGTTTTCCACGTTGTCAACAACGTTGAGATCCTGATCTACCTTCTTGGAAACCTTGAGGGTTCTGTACAGCGGATGATCTACGGCTCTCATTACGTGGTCTGTCATATGCAGAACCTTCAGGCCCATCTTCGGACCGGAAGCCATAACGGTGTTGGAACAATCGGAACAGTTTCCGATGATGATATATTCACATTTGTCCTTCTTGAACTGAAGGTTGTTTGCAACCTGACCCGGACAGTTACCCGGTCTCTCACACTTACGGGAGCCGTTCGGCTGTTCCTGAGCCTGCTTGCAGTAGCAGATGGAAACCGGATTTGCATTGTATTTCTTGACAAGGTCCTGCATTCTCTCGAGGTTTCCGCCACAGGCACATACCAGAATTCCGATGTTAGCGCCCTTGAGATCCCAGAAAGGAGCAGATACCAGGATTGCACCTGTATTCTTGCAAATCGGCTCGTCTACGGTGCAAGCTCTTCCGGTGAATGCGCCGCCCATAACGATTTCGCCGTAATCGCTCTCGATGCCGCCGGCTCTTTCAATCAGAGCACCAACGCTGGTACCAACCGGTACATCTACGAATACGTGAGCATCACTGCCCCCTACCAGTCTTCCTCTTACAGTCAGGTTCTTCAGGAAGCTTGGTTTTCTCTCGTCGATTGCTTCTGCCACTCTTGCACATGTCTCACTGTTGATAACAACAGATCTTGCTGCACTCGGGAGCTGACTTGGCTCGAGTTCGATTCCAAGACACTCTCTTACAACGGCTCTTTCCTCGCCCATCGGGTAGATGTCCGGCAGGAGATGTCTGCTGATTGCCGGTTCGCTTGCGAGCAGCTCGTCCAGCTTAACGATTGTATCGTGATGTTTCTTCTTAATAGCGATGATAGCCTTGTCAGCACCGGAGATTTCCATTGCATACTTGATGCCCTTGATTACCTTCTCCGGCTCTCTGTCAAGCTGTTCGATGTTGTGAGCCAGACCCGGTTCACATTCGGAAGCATTTACCAGGATGTATCCGTCTCCGTCAAAATGGGTGTCCAGCTTAATTCCGGTTGGGAATCCTGCGCCGCCCATTCCGACAACGCCGGCTGCTTTGACCATTTCCAGCGGAGTACCTTCCGGAATCATCTCATAATCTTCACTCTGCTCTTCATCAGGCTTAATGATGATTCTGTCTTCCAATACATCCTCTACAACACCGTCTGCACTGGAGAAGATGTTGGCACCCAATCCGGTCGGTTCCGCAATCAGAGTTCCTCTTCTGACCTTGTCACCTTTCTTGACAATCGGTGCACAAGGCTTGCCTACGTGTTGTCTTAATAAAATCTGTAAATTTTCCATAACACAATCTCTCCTTAAAATTTAAGATTCCTGAATCAATAATAATTTGAATTTCCTTTCCAAATTATTACATTTTTACAACTAGATACTATCACAAAGCCTTCGTCGTTTCAATGAAATGTAGCTTGAGATTGCTATTGATTGCTTCGAAATCCGGGTCCTTTTTCTTATTTCATCACCCATTTACGATTAAATATTAACATATCGAATTATTTGTTTCAATGATACCCACAAAACACCCTATCGAGAAAATCAATCCGTTTTCATTCTTTCGGTTGTTTCAACATCCTTGATATATAAGGCTTTGGCGACTTCAAAATTATTTTTCTCATTTTTTCCTCACAATGTCTAGTTGTTAACAAAATAAAAGTAAAATAATACTTATTATGAGTTTTTCGGATTTAAACTATGACTTTTCAGCATCCGTAAAGCAACTATTTTCATGCTTAATTATTCGTATTTGTGCTATTGACAATCTCAATTTGCTGAATATAATGAAATTACAAATTGTAGATATTTTAACGTCTACTGCGCTACATGCGATAATCCCCAAGGAGGTATCATTATGGCTTTAGAACCTAAAATTAACGTAGGACTTTACACGGATCGTGTACGCACCATCGAAGCTCACACTTCCGGAGAGTACTGCAGAGTTGCTCTGGACCATCCGGAACTTGCCGGAAACACCATGATCGAAAGAAAGCATAATCTGGAGAAGGATCACGATGATTTCAGAACAATGCTGATGCATGAGCCTCGCGGTCACCACGACATGTTCGGCGCGATCCTGTGCGAACCAATTAACCCGGAAGCTGATTTCGGTATCTTCTTCCTCGACGGAGGCGGCTGGCTGAACATGTGCGGACACTGCTCTATCGGCGCAGCTACCGTAATCCTGGAAGCAGGCCTCATGGAAATGAAAGAGCCACAGACTACAGTTAAGATTGAAGCGCCAGCAGGTCTGATTACGCTGGTTGCAGATTGCAAGGACGGAAAGGTTACCGGCGTTACATTGACCAACGTACCTTCTTTCGTATACAAGACAGACCTGAAGCTGGAATACCAGGGCAAAGAAGTTACTTATGACATTTCTTTCGGCGGTTCCTTCTTTATCATGGTAGATACCGAGAAGAACTTCGGCATCAAGGTTGGCCCGGATACTGCAAAGTTCCTCAAGGACTTCTCCAGTTACGCTCTGAAAGAAGTCAACGCAACCGTTGATATTCAGCATCCAGAGCTTGACATCACCACTGCTGACCTGGTTGAGAACTATTCCACAGTCGACAATCCGGAACCGGATATGATGACTTTGAGAAATCTGGTTGTATTCGGCGAACCGGAAGATCCGCAGCTTGACCGTTCCCCATGCGGAACCGGCACATCTGCAAAACAGGCTCTCCTGCACGCTCACGGCGAACTCGAAGTTGGCGTTCCGTTCACTTACGAATCCTTCATCAGCACAAAGTTCATCGGCAGAATTCAGGAAGAGACCAAGGTTGGCGATTACGACGCTGTTATTCCAACTGTAAAGGGTGCTGCTTACCTGTGCGGCGAAGCAACATGGTTCTGTGATCCAGATGATCCGATGACCAAGGGATTCGTTGTTCCTCAATAAGCATCATCGGTCATTGATTTCTCAAATCCATCATTTGCCGATTGAAGAAATCATTCTCTGTTGAATTATCATGTGAAAAAAAGTCGGGCTCATTAGAACCCGGCTTTTTTTAGTCTCTTTATTTCCGGTGCGACTTTCATTGTCCAACACAGCTTTCGTTTTGGGGCATAACCTTTTTTTCAACGCGGCCCAGGGGGAATCCAAGCAGAATCCGAGGGAGATTTCAGGCACGCAAAAACCGGCCGTCACCAGCCGGTTCTTCTCTTCGGATAAACTCCATAAAGCTTTGGATGCTCTTTTTTTACTGTGCTTGCCTCTCATCCTTCCTCTAAGATTGAGTACTCTGAGGAAGGTTAAAAGGTATGTAATGCGATTAAAATACGCATTAGCGATCATCCAAGCTTACAGCGGGAATTCGATAGCGATATCCTTACCCTCGCCGATGTAGAGCTTCAGAACGCCGCCAGATGCTTTCATCGTTACACCGCTTACTGCACCGCCCACTGCCGGAGCAGCAACAACTTCTGCTTCTTCAGCTTCCGCTTCTGATGCTTCATCATCGTCACCTTCAACCTCTGCATCGAACTTATCCACGATGTCCGGTGTGATTGGTGTCAGCGAGTCCACGGTCTTTGTCAGCGTCGAACCATTCAGTACCTGACCGAGCTTCAATGCACCGTCTACGTTCAGAAGTCCTGTATCGATCAGGTCCGGAAAAATAGCCGGATCCTCGAAATTAGCCGGTTCAAGCTTGGTTCCTGCTTCTGCTCTGCAGCACAGTACTGCCGGATCATTCTTATGAGCTGCTGCGGTTTCTGCTGTAATAGACATAATAAATCCCTCCATTCAATTATCGAATTGATATTATATGTTTATATTAGCACATTTGATAATGGGTCATACATTGAAATTATCAATCTTGCATACATGCTCGCAAAATCTTCTAAATACTTATCTTCCGCGCAGAATTAAAAAATAGTGAGACTAACAGTTGACATGAACTCACTTCTGCGGTATACTAACTAAGTCGCTTGAGCGCCCATAGCTCAATTGGATAGAGTAGCACACTACGAATGTGAAGGTTCGGGGTTCGAGTCCCTGTGGGCGCACCAAAATACCGAGGCATTAGCCTCGGTATTTTTTTACTCTTTATTGGATTCTGCACTATTACAGCGTTATTCCTGTTCTCTTCTAATCTCGTATCTCCAGGAAATAAGAATTATATAGACCATAAGAGAACACATGATTACAAACAGTTCTACTGTGCTAGTGGAAAAAATACCAAGTCCAACGCCAGCAACAATCGATCCATTGGCGTTTGAACCCGCAGATTGAGATTTTCCGGGCTAGTCTCGTCGTCCAAGGTCGATGAAAGAATCAAATCTATCCATCAGCGGTTATCCCTTGCGGCCACCAACCTTATAACGTCCGTCTCTCGCATCAATTCCGTGGCAATTACGCCCAGCATCTCATCCAGCTTATCGACATCTTCTTCCGGAAAACGTCTCCGAATTCTCCGGCACACTGTATCAATGTAGTTGAAAACATCACCGTACAGCTCGTCGTACTTCGGCGTAATTCGAAGATGGTACTCTCTTTTATCCTTCTCGCTCTGAATTCTCTCAATGTAGCCCTTCTTCACCAGTTGGTTCACTCGGTATGCCGCATTCGGGGCGGACAATGTCGCCATCGTAGCAAATTCGTTCACCGTAGGTTCTCCCAGCGCGTTGATGATTTCCATGGAGATGACTTCCTGCGTAGTCAAAGATGATTCCGCGTCCTTCTTGTAGTCTCGGAAGATTTTGGCATATAGGGATAATTTGAATTTATTGTATACCCGTTGAAAATTTCTCTCCAGCATTACTGTTTCACCTCTTTTGTGATTATATCAGAAAAAGCGGTTTCAGTATAGATTTAGACGGAGGTGACCGCAAAGGAGAGTTCTGCTTTTACCGCAAGTTCTCCATCCACCCAGGCTTCCGCATCGCCGAATCCAATCGCACCTCTCATTCGAGTCAATGTACAACGAAGCTGCAGCTGTTCTCCCGGAAGCACCTGGCGTCGAAAACGGCAGTTCTTCACCCCGCCGAAGAAAGCGAGTTTCCCTCGGTTCTCCTCCATAGAAAGAATAGCGACAGCACCAGTCTGTGCCAGAGCCTCCAATATCAACACTCCCGGCATGACCGCCTTCTCCGGAAAATGTCCCTGGAAAAAGGGTTCGTTTCCGCTAATGCACTTAATTGCCTCTGCGGACTTTCCCGGCTCCAAATCTGTAACCCGGTCGATTAGAAGAAATGGGCTTCGATGAGGCAGTATTGCTTTAATCTGTTCAAAAGTAAGAATCTTGTTATCTCTTTCCATTGTTATCCTTTCTATAGGTTTTCTGTCTGCAATTCCCGTCTCGGTGTTGATGTTGGCGATCAATTCTTCCTCTCAAGCCTATCTACGAAGCCATTCTCTTGAGGCTTTCATTCGTGGCCTTCATTCAAGCCTTTCTCTCAAACCTCCAATGGGATCGTGAAATCCGCGCAGAAGAGGATCATTCAAACGTTTCTGCATTCAGGGATATCGTTTTTCTCTATCCTGCGGAACAGAAGCGATGCGTTGTGTCCGCCGAACCCGAGGGAATTGGACATTGCATATTCTGTGTCGACACGCTTGCCCTGGTTCGGGCAGACATCCAAGTCGCAATTCTCATCCGGTATCCGGTATCCGGCAGTCGGTGGCGCAAACTGATCCGACAGCATCTTTACCGTAGCAATCGCCTCAACACCTCCACTACCTCCGAGAAGATGTCCCGTCATGGATTTCGTCGATGAAATCACCACCGTTTTGGAAGCATCACCAAAAGCTAATTTTACCGCAGCCGTTTCACAGCGATCATTCAGCGGAGTCCCTGTGCCGTGGGCATTGATGTAACCTACCTGTTCCGGACTTACATCACCATCTGCCATCGCCATTTGCATGCATGCCGCTGCGCCACTTCCGTCTTCCAATGGCGCAGTCATGTGATTGGCATCGCAGCTCGCCCCATATCCGACAATTTCTCCAAGTATGGCAGCATCGCGTTTCCTGGCGTGTTCGTATTCCTCCAGAATCAGAATGCCCGCACCCTCACCGAGCACAAATCCACCGCGTTCTTTATCAAACGGGATCGATGCTCTCAATGGGTTCGTTTCCGTGGTCAGGGCACGCATGGACGTGAATCCGCCCAGACCGAGATCACTGATGCAAGCTTCTGTGCCGCCTGCCACCATTACATCTGCATATCCATCGCGAATCGCATGAAAAGATTCGCCGATTGCGTTGGTTCCGGATGCGCACGCCGTCACAGAGCAGGTGCAGCTCCCTTTGAATCCCAATCGGATTGCCACCGCTCCCGCGGCCATATTCACAATCGTCATCGGAATGAAAAGCGGTGAAATCCGATCAAATCCATGTTTCGTGCCCTTGCGACATGCTTCTTCGATCACCGGAAGCGCACCGATTCCACTTCCGATATTGACGCCGCATCGAAGAAGATCCTCCCGATCAAGCCGAAGACCACTCTGCTCGAACGCTTCGAGTGATGCCTTTATCGCAAATTGGGTAAAACGAGCTGTTCGTCTTGCCTCCATCCTGTCCATGATGCTCTCCGGGACAAATCCTTTGACCTGTCCGGCAACCTTGACCTGATGTTCCCCGATATCTGCCGCCTCCACCGGCGCAATTCCAACAACACCGCTTCGAAGGTTCTGCCAGGTTTCTTCCGCCGTCAATCCTACCGGCGTAATCGCTCCCATCCCGGTAATTACTACTCTTCTTCTCATTCCTTATCTCCCTGTTCTTACAGAATGCCAATTCAAAATGTCAATTCAAATTACGAGTGATCTCATGCATTCAGGATCAATCAAGTCATCCAGACGCAGCCTTGGATTCTCAGAATCCCACTTACTTATCACATCGCCATTCCGCCATCGACCCGAATCACTTCTCCCGTAATGTATCCCGCACTTTCCCGTGCCAGAAAACACACAGCTTCCGCGACTTCTTCCGGAGTTCCGCTTCGTCCCATCGGAATACCCGCCGTCATCTTCTGAATGACACCATCCGGCATGGCCTTAGTCATGTCCGTATCAATAAACCCCGGTGCAACTGCGTTGACTGTAATGTTTCGAGTCGCCACTTCTCTTGCATACGATTTCGTCATCCCTATAATGCCGGCTTTCGCCGCAGCATAGTTGGTCTGTCCTGCATTCCCAAGGAGTGCCGTCACCGAAGAAATATTAATAATCCTTCCGTATCGCTGCTTCATCATAATTCGGCTTAACGCCTTCATCATGTTCCACGATCCAATCAGATTCACAGCGAGAACCTGTCTGAAATCTTCCTCTGTCATTCGTGCAAGCAACGCGTCTCTCGTAATTCCCGCATTGTTCACCAGGACTTCTGCACTTCCGAATGCCTCTATTGCCGCATCTGCAATTGCCTGACAATCCGATGCGCGGGATACGTCTCCCCGATACAGGACGACTTCCGCCCCTTCTTCCCGGCAAAGTTTCTTTGTCTTTTCCGCATCCTCGGTCCGGCCTCGGTAAGCAATCACCAAATTCATTCCTTCTTTGGCCAATTTCACCGCTACCGCCCTTCCGATTCCTCGGCTTCCACCGGTCACAATTGCTGTAGGTTTCATATTTTTATCCTCCACCGGAACTCTGTTCTCCCTGATTTTACTATCCTCTAAATATCTGCTCTTAGCATGTCCAGCACCGCTTCCACATCGGCGCAAGTGCTGATGCTAACGCATTCAGCACTTCGATCGATCTTGCGAAGGAATCCCGCCAACGTCCTGCCGGGACCGATTTCAATGAAACGTTCGACTCCCGCATCCAACATGTTACGAAGAATAGATTCCATCTTTACCCCATGAGACACCTGTTTCACCAGAAGTTCCTGAATCGAATCCTCCGGCGCCTTCTCCTTGCCAATGTAGTTGTATAAGATGGCAAAAGCAGGTTTCCGAAAGTTAACTTCCCGAAGCTTCACCTTCAAGGCCTCGCTCGCCGGTTCCATGTAGGATGTATGAAATGGCCCGCCAACGGAGAGCTTCATGCAGCGCTTCGCCCCTCTTCGAAGTGCGAGTTCTGCTGCCTTTCCCACCGCTGCGATATCTCCGGACACAATCACCTGTCCCGGACAGTTTAAATTCGTAATCTCCGCACGGTGTGCAGACGTGGACACATCCTGACAGCAAGTCTGTACGCTGGCTTCGTCCAATCCCATCACTGCAATCATCTCAGGATCCACGCCTGCCGCGGCTTCTTTCATCTTCGCCGCACGAAAGTTGACAAGACGGATTCCTTCTTCCGGCGTGAATACCCTCGCCGCTGCAAGGGCGGTATATTCACCCAGGCTCAGTCCGGCACCCATGTCCGGATGGAATCCTGCTTTTTCCAGAATCTGATACACTCCCAAACCAAAAGCAAACATAATTGGCTGCGTGTTTCCGGTATCTCGCAAGGTATTCTCAGGTCCCTCCCAGGCAATCTCGATCTGCCTTCTCGGCAGCAAATCGAACACTTCCCGAAATTCATCGTATTCCTGATACAGGTCCCTCCCCATTCCTATTGCCTGACTTCCCTGTCCTGCAAATAACACTGCTGTCTTCATGTATTTTCCTCTTCGTTTCTCTCGAATTGTATTCCCGCATCAAAAGGGTTCGATCGAAAATCTTGTATAGATCCTGCATCAACCCCCTGATTCATCAGGGTTTACCTTTCCGATATATACGATTTTGATATTCTGTACTCGTCCATCATCTCTTCCAGGATCACCCGAAGCGGACGAACTTCGTGAATGTACGAAGCATCTTGCCCTGCCATGAGAGATCCTCGCTCTACATCGCCCTCCAGCACGGCGCGGCGAAGAGCTCCCAGCGTAAACTTCTCCAGCTCCGATCGATCCGCGCCCTGCTGCTCCAGCTGCAAATAATCTCTTGTCATCCCGTTTTGCAAGACGCGAACCGGTGCACCCACACTGCGTCCCGTCACCACGGTGGAACGATCTTTCGCCTTAATCAGCGCCTCTTTATATTTCGGATGGATTGGACACTCTTCACTCCCCAGCAGCACCGTACCGATTTGCACGCCGACAGCACCCAGAATTTCCGCTGCCAGCATCTGCTTGCCACCGGCAATTCCGCCCGCTCCGATGACAGGCACATCTACCGCCTCCGCAACCTGTGGCAGAAGAACCATCGTCGTCAGCTCTCCGATATGACCGCCGCTCTCCGTGCCTTCCGCAATGATCGCGTCGACCCCCAGGCGGGCAAGGCGCTTCGCCAGTGCAACGGAGGATACTACCGGCATCACACGGATTCCTTCTTGCTTCCACATCTTAACGTATTTACCGGGATTGCCTGCACCGGTCGTTACGACGGCCGGTTTCTCTTCTGCGAGGACCTCCGCCATCTCTTCCACATCCGGATTCATCATCATGAGATTGACGCCGAAGGGGCGTTCCGTCAAAGCCTTCGTCTTGCGAATTTCCTTTTTCATCATCTCTGCGTTCATGGCTCCGGTTCCGATGATTCCAAGGGCGCCGGCATTCGATACCGCAGCGGCAAATTCCCCTGTTGCCACCTGAGCCATACCGCCTTGCATAATTGGGTACTCAATTCCAAGCATCTGATCTAGTCTCATCATTTCTCCATTTCTATCTATATTGTCATAAGAACCCCGCCGTACGACAGCCCGGCTCCAAATCCGACTGTCAATACTCGGCTTCCTCTCGTAATTTCTTTTCTCTCCAAACACTCACTCAGCGCAACCGCGATACTGGCGGCGGACGTATTTCCATAGCGATCTACGTTCACAAAACATTTCCGTTCCGGAATGCCCATCTTCCTCGAGGCGCTGTCAATAATTCGTTGATTTGCCTGGTGGAAGAGGAACATGTCCACATCATCCGCGTCCATTCCCGCTTGATTCAGAAGGGATTCCCCGCATTCCGGAACCATGGATACTGCAAAGCGATAGACTTCCTGCCCGGCCATCTTTATTGCCGGATCGAAGCGATCGCACTGAATCACATCAAGATTCGGCAGAGTTCCTTCCTCGTGGTAGAATTCTCCCGACTTATCTTCCTCCAGAACAACTGCCCCAGCGGCATCGCCGAAGAGAACACAAGTCCGTCGGTCCTTCATATCCATTAGCGGATGAATCCGCTCGCTTCCGATAAGAAGGATTCTTTGGAATCCTGTCCGAAGAAGAGCATTTGCTAATATCAGCCCGTACACAAAACCCGAGCACGCGCTGTTCACATCCAACGTCATCAACTTCCCTTCCATGCCCAGATTGCCTGCAACCTCCGCCGCAACCGAAGGCGTAGCCCGGTCCGGGGTAAAAGTTGCCACAATTACCGCATCAATCTCCGGCTCCGCTTCTGTCACCTGTGAATCATCAGTCACCCGTTGTTCCTGCATCTTTGCCAGTGCATTTTGGGCGGCCTCTGTCGCCATGTCTGCATTGGTCTTTCGCTTCGCAAAATACCTCTGTTCGATGCCGGTCTTGCTTCGTATCCATTCATCGCTGGTATTCACGTATTCCGTCATATCTGAGTTGGTTACCACCTGCTCCCCATGAGCGCTCCCCCATCCCAGAATCCTCATTCCTGCCATGCCTACTCCTGTTCTTACTTTCGTCTATTCCGAACGTTCCATCCACACATTGCTCCGCAGAAGCTCTCTGCCGACGCCTCGAAGTCTCCGATATCTTGCTTCTGCAATTTCCTTGCCTTTGTATCGGCTTAACTCCGCCAGCGCATCGGTGATCGCTCTTTCTACCCTGTCA
The DNA here is from genome assembly GCA_963656785.1 of Acutalibacteraceae bacterium. Lineage (GTDB taxonomy): Bacteria > Bacillota > Clostridia > Peptostreptococcales > Anaerovoracaceae > Mogibacterium_A. The sequence goes on from CAVKJB010000004.1 coordinate 44,593, forward strand.
AAGACGACTTCTCCGACTTGCTGTGCCCCCTCTTTCGGTTCCGGAATCACCACATCACAGACATTCATTTTCTTTAGATCCGTTGCCGTAAGCCGCATCACCTCACTGGCCTCTTCCCACCGACTTCCGTCCTTCCAAAGAATACTTGCAAATCCTTCCGGTGAAAGAATGGAGTAAATGGAATTCTCCAGCATGATCATCCGATCACAAATGCCAATCGCCAAGGCTCCGCCACTTCCGCCTTCTCCGATAAAAACAGATATCACCGGCACAGAAACCCTGCTCATCGTCTTGAGACATTCTGCAATCGCACTTCCCTGGCCGCGTTCCTCTGCTTCTTTTCCCGGGTACGCTCCCGGCGTATCAATAAATGTAATGATGGGGCGATGGAATTTGTCCGCTTGCAGCATCAACCGCCTTGCCTTGCGGTATCCTTCCGGGTTCGGCATTCCGAATCGTCGCTTCAAATTCTCTTCCAGACTTCTGCCTTTCTGATGGCCAATGACCGTGACCGATTTGTTTCCGATCCTGGCGATTCCGCCGATAATGGATTCATCTTCACCGAAGGTTCGATCGCCGGCCAGCGGCATGAAGTCCTCGAAAATTGCCTCAATATATTCTTTTGCCGTCGGCCGAGATTCCATTCGTGCAATTTTCACACGCTCCGCCGCCGTTCTCTCTGTAATATCCTGCATCCTGCACTCCTTCTTCTAGTGCTGTCTGTGAAATTCCAGAAGTTTTCCCAACGTATCTCTCATCGCCTTGCGTTCCACCACCTGATCCAAGAATCCGTGTTCATACTGGAAACGCGATTGCTGGAACCCCTTCGGCAATTTCTCTCCGATAGTCTGTTCAATAACCCGAGGCCCCGCAAATCCAATCAGTGCATCGGGTTCTGCCAACAGGATGTCCCCCAGCATTGCAAAACTCGCGGTCACACCCCCTGTCGTTGGATGGGTCATTACAGAAATATACAACTGACCTGCTTCATCATGCTTTGCTGCTGCTGCAGAAGTCTTTGCCATCTGCAGCAGGGACATCATCCCTTCCTGCATTCGAGCTCCGCCGGATGTGCAGAATAGGATAACCGGGAGTTTTTTCTTTGTAGCGTATTCAAAGGCTCTGGTTATTTTCTCTCCCACTGCCATGCCCATGCTTCCCATCATGAATCGGTTATCCATCACACCCAGCACCGTTCGACAACCGTGAATCTTCGCAGTCCCGGTCACGACAGCATCATTTAGTCCTGTTTTTACCCGCATATCCTGAAGTTTCTCCGTGTAATCCGGAAAATCCAGTGGATTTCCGCTGCGAATACTTCGGCCGAATTCACGAAAGCTCCCCGGATCCACCGTTGCTCGAATCCTAGCATATGCGGTCATACTTCGGTAGCTTCCACACTTTGGACAGATATACAGGTTGTCTCTCCAGGATTCGCGGGTGGATTTCTCCTTGCAGGACTTACATTCCACCGGTTCATTATTCCGATAGACATTCTCAACCGGCTCTTTGCCGCGTGCCAGCCGGTTAATGGCCCGGATGACACCTTTTCTTTCCTGAAACGGATTCATAATTTCATTCCTTTATCATTCCTACGGCTTCCACCATGGTCTGAAGATTGTGAAGTTCATCTCCGATAAACCCCGTATTATAATTTCCCCGAAGAAAGTTTCGGTTGTACAGAATCATTTGCTGAAGGGGCAGTGTCGTCCTGAGGCCGCGGATAACTGTCTCGCCGAGGGCTCTTCTCATTCGGCGTACTGCTTCGACTCTGTTCTCACCGAGGACGATCACTTTCGCAACCATGGAATCGTAATAAGGACTGATCACTGCTCCGCTGTACAAAGCGCTTTCCACCCGGGTTCCAAAGCCCGACGGAAAATGGAGAAAATTCACTCGTCCCGGGCAAGGTGCAAAATCATTAAGCGGATCTTCGGCGCAAATGCGGCATTCGATTGCATGCCCCTTCATCTTTATACTGTCCTGACTGTAGCGGAGCGGTACGCCGGAAGCGATTCGAAGTTGTTCACCCACGATGTTGACGCCGGTCACCATCTCGGTTACCGGGTGCTCTACCTGAATTCGCGTGTTCATCTCGATGAAATAGAAATGTTCCTCTTCATCCATGACAAATTCCACCGTTCCGGCACCCTCGTAGTGACAGGCTTTTGCAGCTCGCACCGCTGCTTGGCAGATGGCATTTCGCGTCGCATCACTCAGTCCAAAGGCAGGTGTTTCCTCCAGCATCTTCTGATTTCGTCGCTGAATAGAACAGTTCCTCTCGCCCAGATGAACGACATTCCCTTTGGAATCTGCCAAAATCTGCACCTCTATATGCCGTGGATTAATGACCAGCTTCTCCAGGTAGACGGAATCATCCCCGAAAGACGCCTTCGCTTCCATTTTCGCCTGCTCCACAGCCGATGGAAGTTCTTCCTTGGAATCGGCTCTTCTCATTCCCCGGCCACCGCCACCGGCGGATGCTTTGACCAGAACGGGATACCCGATCCGTTCCGCGATTTGGAGTCCTTCTTCTATGCCGGAAAGCGTTCCTTCAGAACCCGGAACAATAGGAACGCCTGCGGCCACCATCATCCGGCGAGCCGTAGATTTATCGCCCATCTTAGAAATAACCTCTCCCGAAGGGCCAATGAATTTGATACCGTTTTCCCGGCACAGATTGGCAAAATCAGGATTCTCCGAAAGGAGCCCGAATCCGGGATGGATTCCGTCACAGGCCTTGGAAAGCGCTGCCTGAAGAATGTTGTTCCCATTCAGATAGCTGTCCATTGCGTTTGCCGGGCCGATGCAGACCGCTTCATCCGCAATTTGCGTATGAAGTGCCTCACTGTCTGCCTCGGAATACACAGCTACCGCTTTAATTCCCCGGTCCTGACATTCCCGAATGATTCGGACAGCAATTTCGCCTCGGTTCGCAATCAAAACTTTGCTTAGCATTTCTCAACCTCAAAAAGTACCTGATTGTATTCTGCCATTTCCCCGTTCGTTCCCAGGACAGTGCGAACGACAAGGTCATATGGCGCATTTAATTCATTCATCATCTTCATCGCCTCCAGAATACATAGCGTCTCCCCTTTCTTCACTCTCTGACCTTCTGTTACGAAAGGTGGCGCATCCGGAGACGGCGCTGTGTAGAACGTTCCGACAAGAGGCGCTCTGATCATCTCTCTGTCCGGCTCCTCTTCCACTGCGGTGTTCCCATGCTCCGTATTCCCTCCAGCAGCCTCGGCGGGTGTTTCATTTATTCTGGAGGCAGTTCCCGGATTGATCCCTCTGCCTAAGCGAAGATGAAAATCGTTTGTTTCAATTTCCAGTTCACTCAAGTCGGAATCTTTAAACTCCATCAGAATATCTCCGACAATTCTCTGAATATCCATCGCGATCCTACTGATATTTCTCAACACATTTAACGACGTCATTCACGGTCTTCATATTGGAAAGCTCTGTATCCGGAATCTTAACTCCGAATTCATCTTCCAAAGCCATGACGAGTTCTACCGAATCCAGAGAATCGATCTTGAGATCGTCCGCAATGGATGCATCCGGTGTGATCTTTGCCTCATCGCAGCTCAGCGTTTCTATCATTACTTCCTTAACTTTATCAAATGTCATTTTGCTTTCTCCTATCTTGTTTCTAAAATCAAAATGTGCCTGTCAATCCAGCTAAAAATTTTATATAAAATATTTTAACTAAATTTCTTGAATAGAATACACCCCTTGATATGCACTGTCAATAGGATTTCTGTGAAGAAATATTCATATTAGTTAAATCTTTTGAATTATTTAGGTTTCGTAATGTGGGGTGATCACCTTCAAATGTGAAATGAAGGCACGGTTTGCGTCTACCACGGAGGTTACGCCCGCCAGTTGGAACGGGAAATGCGAGATAGCAAAACTTACGTTACTATTGCCAACGATACAATAGCATTGCCATTGAAGAAGGGCGTGTTTCGGATATGTGTGAGAGAAGGAATGCCAAAGGCACCGAAAGCCGGCAAGCGGACGGATACTCCTTCTTGCCGGCTTTTCGATCTTAATGCGGTTGGACTTCTTCTACTACAATTTGTGTCGATTGTTTTTATACAGAAGAATGATGTAATAAATGCTCATGGCGAATACAAGTCCGCCCAAAATAGTTGCTGCTGTACGCATCGTTCTCACCTCTCTACCATTTAGTTTTTGGAATAATACTTCCCCCGCGGAGTATACACTTCTTTGATCGACCCTTCCCGGTACGCCTGAAGAAGCTGTTCTAAGTCACCAATCTGTTCTCGAAGTTCCTTCCCCTTATCTGTATCGATTATCAGCATTCGTTGCGGCAAGGTATATACTGTCTGAACCTCCGGGCTGGTGAACACCTGTGTTCCGTCCGGCTTCTTTGGCTGATAAGGTCGGTGCTGGGACAGTGCCATGAACCGCGAGTTGAATATGAAAGTATACCCGGCAATTCCGGTCGTCCGCTGATACGCCTTTGAGATGCCGCCGTCAATGACGTACAGCATACCGCCGCCCTTGATAGGGCTTTCGCCATCTTTGATCTTGACCGGAACATGGCCGTTCAGAATCTTGCCGTGCGATGCATCCAGGCCGAAATCGCGGATCATCTTCACACAGATATCCTTTCGATGAATCAACTTGTAATATGGCACAACATGCTCCTTGTGCGTCGCCTTATCCTCGATGAACAGTCGTTCGAAAGTTGTCATCTTGGACTTACCGAACAATGGAGAATCCGGGCCGAGCCACAGATACCACATCAGATTGGCTGCTTCCGCAGTAGTCTGACCATTCGGTGGGTTGAAATATGCGTTTCGAATCTCATGATCCAGATGTTCCATCAGCTTTGCGCCATGCTGCGTCACGCCGTTAATGGTAACATCCATGAATTCTCCGTCCTCGGTAAAAGGAATACATCCGTGGAACATGAGATTTCCGTTCATCGTCTTATACAGCGCCCCATGACTATACAGGAATTGAATGTGTTCCTGCAATTTGTCAGATCGAAGAATAGAGGCTTCCAATGCAACCATCACCTCTTCTTCTTCCGGAGAAAGCTTGTACGGATCTGCGGGATCCACTGTCGGGAGATTGGTATCCTTCAGCGGATAAATTTTACCCTCCACCTCGACCGTGCCTTTCTCGAAGTCGATTTTGTCCAGAAGCAGGCGGTCTTCCAGGTGCATCTCCGGATGAGCTTGAATAATCTGCCCTTCGATTTTGAACTGACAGATAGCAATCATCTTGTGCATTTTGGCTGCCAGATCCTCCGGAATCGGATCGAATCTATTTTTATCCAGCACATGCGGCCAGAAAGCCTTGCATTCATCGTCATGGTAGATTTTTTCGGACAGAGTCGCCAGCGGCCTCAAATTGATGCTGTAGCCGTACTCCAGCATGTCGAAATTATTGTAGCTTACGTTCATTCGGATGATATTCGCAATACACGCGCGATTTCCACAGGCGGCACCCATCCATACGACGTCATGATTTCCCCACTGAATGTCCACATCCCTGTGTGTCATCAGGAAATCCATAATCATGTGCGGCTTTGGCCCCCGGTCAAAAATATCTCCGATAATGTGCAGGTAATCCACCGCCAGCGAAGTAATCGTCTGAGCGAACTCCGCAATCATCGTCTCCGCCGAATTGTATTCAATGATGGAATCGATGATTTTATTGTAGTAGTGACTTCTGTTCTCATCGTTATCCGCGAACAAAAGTTCATCCATCGAGTACCCGGAGTGATCTGGGAGGATTTTGCGTACTTTCGATCGGGTGTACTTGCTGGATACCGATCGACAGATGATAACGAGGCGGTAGATTGCCGCTTTGCACCATTCGTCAAAATCCGGTTCCGACGCTTTCCGTCGTTCGATTTCCGAGCGCGGATCATATATCAGCGCTGCGAGCGAGTCCTTCTCCCGCTCACTGAGAATGCCGGCGAATTCTTCATCAATCTTCATCTTGATGGTTCCGGATGCACTTCGAACGAAGTATTGGAACGCATCGTACTCTCCGTGCACATCGCTCAGGAAGTACTCTGTTCCCTTCGGGAGTGCCAAGATAGCCCGCAGATTAATAATCTCGGCTTTGACGGAACGGTGATTCGGATATTTTTCCGCCAGCATCTGTAGGTATTTACTATCAACCATTTAAACCTCCTTCGATTCTCAGGGAGAACTAGTCCTCGTCTACCCGCATCAGATCTGCTCCAATTCCCTTGAATTTCTGGACGAAATTCTCATATCCCCTTTCAATATGATAGATTTCACTGACCTCTGTCGTACCGGTTGCAACAAGGCCTGCCAGAACCATTGCGGCACCGGCTCTCAGATCGGTAGCACGAACCTTCGCTCCATGAAGCTTCTTGCCGCCCGGCAGATATGCCTCCCGGCTTTCCGTCGTGATATCCGCACCCATACGATTCAGCTCAACTACGTGCATGAATCGATTTTCAAATACCGTCTCCCGAACTGTGCTCGGACCTTTTACCGTAGTCAGAAAAGCCATGAAGGGTGACTGAATGTCCGTCGGAAATCCCGGGTACGGAAGTGTCTTGATATCCGTCGATACGAGTTCCCCTTCCCTGGCATCCACGTAAATGCCATCATCCTGCACTTCAACCTTGACGCCGCATTCCTTCAGCTTTGCGGCAATCGGACGAACGTGACCCATGATTCCGTTCTGGATCAGTACGTCACCACGGGTAATGGCCGCGGCCAGCATGAACGTGCCGGTCTCAATACGATCCGGAATGACGGTATGAACAGATCCCGACAGGCGCTCCACTCCGGTAATTCGGATCGTGTCTGTCCCGGCGCCTTTAATTTTGGCACCCATCTTGTTCAACTGATTCGCCAGGTCAACGATCTCCGGCTCCTTCGCTGCATTTTCAATGATCGTGACATTTTTAGCCAGGGTAGCCGCCATCAAGATATTTTCCGTCGCACCGACGCTCGGAAAATCCAGATAGATAACGTCACCCACCAGACCTTCCGGCCCGGTCGTCAGAACAACCGTGTCGTTCTCCTCATCCATCTCCACAGTCGCACCCAGTGCTCGAAATCCCTTGAGATGCAGATCGATCGGTCGCTTTCCGATGGAACAACCTCCCGGCATCGGCATCACACACTTACCGCACCGAGCGAGAAGCGGTCCCATCACCATGGTGGATGCACGCATCTCACCTACAAGGTCCGCACGGGCAATCGTGGTGGTAATCTCTTTCGCGGTGACGGAAAGCACCCCTTTCGTCTGTTCCTCCACCTTCGAACCGAAGGATGTCAGCATCTCCCGCATCACCTTCACGTCCGCCAGGTCCGGGACATCCTCGATTCGGCACGTTTCCGTCGTCAGCAGCGTCGCCGCCATTAACGGCAGAACCGCATTCTTCGCTCCGCTAATCTGGACCGTGCCATGAAGAGGTCCGCTTTCATTCACTAGGATTTTAGCCATTTGATCTCCTTATTCTTATGATTTGGTTTCTGTATTCTCAGTTAATTCCTCTGCGCTTCCTGCAGCCTGTTGCATCGTTTGCGCCAACCCATTCCTGTGATTTGCGTCACTTATGACGGACGCGCCAAAGACGGATGTAGTGTTTACTGCACTGCGCCCATTACGCTAGCTGCGTTTCCGGGATTTTCTTGCTTTCGCCCTCGCCAAAGACGCTTCTTCCCGCTTCGAGCGTTTTCTGTCCGAGTGTGCCTTGACCGCCATCGCACCCGTACCGATGCTCGCAATTCGGCTAATCAAAGATGAATTGTCCTGCACACTTTCCACGATACCCATCACGGCATCTGCGGCATCGTCGATGACGCCGTCCAGCCGCTCCGTCTTTTCCGCCGCAATCGTGGAAATACGGTTCGCATCGTCAAGGAAGGAATCCGCCTTGCGGAGCGTTCCCATGAGCTTGATCACTAGCGCAATCAAGTAAACAATCAACACGATTGCCAGAATGATCAACACAAAAATCAGCAGGTCTTTCAGATTCAGCGAAATATTCATTCTCGCATACCTCCTTGTTATCTGGTTAAAAAGATATTTCTTCCCGTTCGTATATCCGATTGATTAGAGAGGAATACTGTCCGTCCTCCTCACGAACCGTGATATCCGGAAGAAGTTTCAGTTCTGGGCCGGCCCCTTTGATGCCATGTATCAACATAATGTTGGCCGCTTCACCGGGATGAGGAATAATCATCTGGAGTTCTTTGGGTTCCAAGTGGTATTTTCGCATGGAAACGCAGATATCGACCAAACGGTCCGGTCGATGAACCATGAAGAGCTCTCCTCCTGTCGCAAGAAGTTCGGATGCAACGCGAATGAAATCAGATGCATCCGCTGTTGTTTCATGGCGAGCGATGTATTTGCCGGTCACTGCACTTGGAATACCGCCGCCCCGCCGAAAATAAGGTGGATTGGTCACAATGACGTTGAAATCCCGCACCCCTTCAAGATTGAGAATGTCGGATTCGACAATTCGGATTCGTCCGTCCAAATGATTCCGGCTCACATTACCCGTCGCTCTTGCGGCTTCCTCCGTTCTAAGTTCAACTCCCGTGATAATCGAATTCGGGATTTTATGTGAAAGTACCAGCGATACAATTCCGTTGCCGCAGCCCATGTCGCATATTCGAATATCGGATTTGCTGCTATGTTTCGTCGCGTCCTTCATCCCTCTGCCGCCGGTTTCTCCGGCTGCAAAAGCCGCAAGGAGAATCGCATCCACGCCGTACCGGAAGTCGCTTCCCTGCAACAGCTTAAGTCCGCCGAATCCGATTTCGTCCGGTTGCATGTTCGACCTTCTCTCCATCTTAGTCCTGAGCCAGTCGCTCCAATTCCTTCAAGGTCTCATCATCCAGATTCTCTGCATCTTCATCGTCGATAATCCGGCTGCGCTTGTGGCCTTTGCGGTTTCTCTTCTTCTTACCGCTGCCATTATGATTCGCCTTGTTGCCATTGTTATGATTGCCTTTATTGTTGTTATTTCCGCCCGTTTCTTTCTTCTCCACCCGATTGATTTCGTTCTTGAAGTAGGTCGTCACGCCTTGCGAAAGGATTTCGTCTCGATCATCTCTTTCTCCATCTTTGTCGACATCCTTCTCCGTATTCTTCTCATACATACGAACATCAATCTTTCCGTTGAAAAGATCAACATTAACCACCTTCGCCGGCCCATCCGGTGTCATAATGCGTTCCCCGACGTTCGGCATGCCCTTCCTCAATTCCTGATACGTCTTGTTCTCGAAGTTGAGACAGCACATCAATCTGCCGCAGCATCCGGAGATTTTGGCCGGATTCAGGGAGAGGTTCTGTTGCTTCGCCATCTTAATAGAGACCGGTTGGAAGTCATGGAGCCATTTACTGCAGCAGAACGGTCTTCCGCAGATACCGATACCGCCAAGCATTCTGGCCTCATCGCGAACTCCGATCTGTCTAAGCTCGATTCTCATGTGGAAATGAGAAGCCAGATCCTTCACCAACTCTCTAAAATCCACTCTTCCGTCTGCAGAGAAGTAGAAAATCACCTTCGATCCGTTGATGGTGTATTCCGCATCCACCAGCTTCATATCCAGATTGTGCTTTCTAATCTTAGATTCGCAGACCTTCATCGCGGATTCGCGCTTCGCGAGGTTCTCCCGATAGCGCGCCAGGTCGTCATCGGTAGCGCGACGCTCAATTGCTTTTAACGGCGAAACAATCTCCGAATCCTCCACTTCCCGGTTGGCAATGGAAATGTGTCCCAATTCCATGCCGCGACTGGTCTCCACGATGACCAACTCGCCCATTCTGTATTGTTCCCCTTGCGGGTCGAAATAATAGGTCTTACTGGCTTTGATAAAACCTACTCCGACAATTTCTGTCATTGATCTGATATCCTCCGTTTCTAAATCCCGGTTCTGCACCCTATCCCTGCGATTGCGCTATTCTTTCCGCACATCGTCCAGGAATCTGCTGACTCCTCTTCAGCGGCTTGGGTCCTTCGCCTCAATGTAGAGGCGTTTTAGCGCTTGCTTCGTACCCATGTCCAGCAGAATGTCCTTGCGTGTTTCTTCGGTGCGCAGCACCAGCTCCACGTCACGGTTCCGGTATGCGAGTCGTTCGATCGCATCCAGGAAGTGCAGGGCATCATCCGGGGTCTTTATATTTCCATCTAGTTGTTTTCGGTATTGGAAAAAGTATTTCTGATTCCACATTTCAAGCATTTCCGAATCGTCTGCCGGGGTCTCCTCTCCCGATTCTCTCAGGAGGACGCATCTGGACTGTACCGTCGGAAGAAGCATTTTCCGGTTGGAGATCGCAATCAGGATGACCGTCCCCTCCGGTGGTTCTTCCAGCGTCTTTAGGATTTTGTTCTGCACCACATCGCTCAGTGCTTCGCCTTCCAGAATCAAGCCGACATTGTAACGCCCATACGGGGTGAGTGCGAGTCGCTGCATGAACGGTATCGCATCTTCTTTGACGCGATATTCCCGCTTGCCGCTTCGTTCCATGAGAACCACATCCTCATGACTGCCCCCGTATACTCTTCGGCATGCGCTGCAGATGCCGCACGGTCTCAATCTCGGTGACGGTTCCTCACAAAGAATCGCTTGCGCAATACGCTTCAACAACTGATCTCGTGATGAACCCGCCTCGGCCTCAATGATGTACGCATGTGCCAGTGTCTGTTCGAAGACATTCTTCCGAATTTCTTCTAGTGCGTGCATGATAACGGATCCTTTCTCTCCCGAATTCTCTGAAGATGCCCGCGAATTTCCTGCTGGATCTCATCAATTGTACCGGTGGCATCAATTCGAATGACGCGCTTTGGATTCTTCCGGCAAATATCACAATATCCTTCATAGACCTTGTAATGAAAGCGCAGGCTTTCCTGTTCCATTCGATCCTGGACATCCTTGCCGATGCGTGCACGGCCTACTGCCGGGTCCAAATCCAGAAAAAACGTTACGTCTGGCTCCAGACCATCCAAAGCATGCTGATTCACTTCCCGAACGACATCACCGAGACCTCTGCCATAACCCTGGTATGCCACGCTGGAATCCACAAATCGGTCGCAGATGACAATCTCTCCGCGCCTAAGCGCCGGCTTAATCTTCTCCGCCACATGCTGTGCGCGGGCAGCCGCATAGATTAACATTTCGGTTACGTCAGCCATCTCTTTGTTGCTTCGATCCAGAAGAATCTCGCGAAGCTTCTCCGAGATAGCAGTACCTCCCGGTTCTCGGGTCAGGAGTACAGTATCGCCGCATTCCTCAAAAAAATCCCGTATCTTCTCCATCTGCGTGGTCTTGCCGGCTCCGTCGGAGCCTTCCAGTGTGATGAAAATTCCTTCTCTCATTTCGTTCCTCTGTTTGTTTCTCTGCGCTTTCTCGGGTTGGAATCCGTTTCTGAATTTTTGGATTGAACCTCGCCGGAATAACGTCTCAGGAGATAGAATCCCAGAAAAAGAATCGGCAAAGTCACCAGAACGGCAAATATATATTTGAGTAGCGTCATGTTCTTTTCCCTTTACAGAATAATTCAATATATTATACCATACCACCCTATCGATGGGTAGAGAAAAAGGCTTGCCCCCAAGATACATGCATCCTGATATGCTCCCCCGCGTTAAACGCGGGTTTTCTTGGATACAGAAAAGCGCAGCGGCTTCTGAAGTCGCTGCGCACGGAAATTACTCTTTCAATTGTTTCGTATTCGCTAATATGCGCTCGCCATCTGGCTGATTTCCTGAACGGTCGAGCTCGGTTCGTAATCTTTCTCGCCAAAGACCTTCTGATGCAGCGTCTTCACATCTGCCGCCAGATTCGTCGCCTGTACGTAGGACACGCCGCCAACGAGACCGGAAGTCTTATTGTAAGGGAATCCCTTACTGTCGCCGACGCTGAGATTTCGAACCTTCAGTGCCAGGCTCATCATATCTTTATTGCTGAGGTTGGTCTGAACCTCCGGTAAAATCTCTCCCGCTACTTTGTATAGCGTGCGAACATCCATCTTCTTCGCCTTCTCCAGAATCTTCTTGAATACAATTCTCATGCGGTCGGTTCGCTTGTAGTCATCGCCGACGCCCTTTCGAATACGGCCATAGGAGACCGACGCACATCCATCCAATGTCTGTTTACCCGGCTTCTTCACCTTCGTGTACGACTTCTTGCCGATAATCTTTGCGGTTTCCTTCGCATACTTATTCAGCTCTTCAATTTCGTACTCTTCTACATCGATTTCAAGACCGCCCATCGCATCAATCGCGTCCGCTACTCCCTTGAAGTTAACCAGTGCATACTGATCGATATCCAGATCGAGTGCCCGGTTAATGGAAGCAATGGACATCTCCGTGCTTCCGTAGTAATGTGCATGTGTGATCTTGTCATAGGTGGATGTGTCCCCCATCTGCAAATAGGTATCTCTGTAGATGGATGTCAATGTAATCTCACTGGTGGAATTGTTGATCGATGCAATCATGATCATGTCGGTACGAGAATTCTTGACCTCGCTCAAATCTCGAGTATCGACACCCAGCAGCAGGATATTGGTATACCCGTCCACCTCATGCTTGTAAAGATCTGCAGAGCTGTCGAGTTCCACTCTGTTTACGGTGCTCAGAATCTTTGTCCCCGCCATTACGGCAGCAATTGCCGCAATCAGCACGACAATCAGCGCAATCAGAAGCGTATTGACGATCCGTCTGCCCCGTCTTCTCCAGCGCGTTTTCCGGCTTGAGACTTTCTTTGCCATAATTTCTCCTCTCGGAATTCCGAATTAATCAAAAATCTCACCTATTATATACCATCGAGCGCAACAATGCAAATTGAACGATTTCAGCCATCCCGCTTCTTATTCATCATCATCGATGGCCTTGCGCATCTTCACCACTTCTTCTTCCGCCAGCTGATCAAGCTCCTGTGCCTTGTCAAACCCCTCGGTGCTGTCCTTCTGGAACAGAATCCGAATTGTCCGGAAGATGAGCTTGATATCCAGTACCAACGAATAATCCTCAATGTACATCAGATCCAGGCGCAGCTTATCATACGCCGAGGTGTTATATCGACCGTAAATTTGCGCATATCCCGTTAGTCCGCCTTTGACCTTCTCGCGGTAGATGAACTCCGGAATCTCCTGCGAATACTTGTCCACGTGCTCTACGCGCTCCGGGCGCGGTCCCACAATACTCATCTCCCCCTTCAGGATATTGAAAAGCTGTGGCAGCTCGTCGATACGGGTGGCGCGAATCACGCGACCCACCTTCGTAATCCGAGGATCCTGATCAACTGCCGGAATCGGTTTGTTATATTTCTCCGCATCTACAATCATGCTGCGGAATTTAATCACATTGAAACGCTTGCCGCCGCGTGTCACGCGCTCCTGACAGAAGAACACCGGACCGCCGTCGTCCAACTTAATGCAGATGGCGGTGATCACCATAATAATCGACGCCGGAACCATCGCGATCAAGCACAGTACCACATCCATCACGCGTTTCAGCATACGCTGCGTCAACGTCAGTCCCTTACCGTTCGTCACGACAATCGGCGTATCCAGCAGGTTAAAATCATCTGCGCCCCGGATGATGATGTCCGATATCTTCGGTACCACGTAGGCATCAATCCCGTTAAAATAACAGTATTTCAGGATATTGTTCCGCTTCTTCCCCGGCAGATCGTTGATAATCACGCCATCATACCGGTTAATCTCCGAAATAATCTTGATGAAATCCTCTTCCACTGAAATGGCTTTGGATACATGGTACTGCGAGAGGCGCGTATTCGCTTTGAATTGGAGCTTCAGCGCATTCTCCGTTCCGTAGATCATCACCATATTCTTCTTGGAATGCATCAGGAAATAGGTCTCCGTAAATCCGTAGCAAGCCATCACGCAAATCACGAACTGCACCGCCGTCAATTTCACAATCGGTACAATCGGAATCATCCCGTTCGCAATCAGTGAGAGCTGCCAATAGGAAATGAAATTGGCGAGCACGACTGCAACCCATTGTGAGATCATAACATCCATCCGTTTGAGGTACCCCCAGCGAAAACCTTCCGTCCAGACGAAGCTGATAATCAGAATGAGTGCATAGATTCCGACAATAACAAAACGGCCGCGGTGTTGCAGCGGCGGAAACAGATCCGGATCATATTGAAGACGCCAGCAGTAGAAATACACGAGCGAGAGCACCGCCATCTCCGCAATGCGCTCTGCTTTATCCACTACGTCGTTCACATTATCTTTCCAATTCGTCATAATACTTCTTTCAATCCATGGAAACAGGCTGTAATTGTTTCCGTAATTTTACAATCTGCCATTATATTATAGCTTAATTCCCGATAAAAACAAGTTTCACCGGTCAACCGTCACCGGAAAAACACACAAACGGACTTGCATCCGGAAGCCTATCCTGCTTCCATCAATTGCAGTCCGATTGATGGAAGTCAAATCAAGAAAAAATGCTGCATCCGGATCGTCAATCGCAAATGCAGCATTTTCGGAATGTTTCGGTTCAAGCTTCTATAATAATTCGTTACGCAATCACGCGGAGGATGCCCATAATCCAGCTGTTCGTCAGGGAATAGGTCTTTTCCTTCACTTCGCCCTTGGATGTAGTTCCTGTATTTCCCTCGATGGTGGTGATGATATTCCCAACCACCGATTTGACGAGGCCAACGTGCGAACTGGAACCGAAGATGATGATGTCTCCGGCCTTCGCCTTGCTGGCACTGACCCACATGTTATTGCCCTTCTTTTTCTGTGCATTGGCATATTTAGTGTAAGAAGGGACATAGCCCAGATTTCCGTAATCCTCGATATCCTCAATCAAGCTGTATAAGCCGGCCTTCTTAAAACACCAGGTGACAAAGGTGCCACACCACGGGGTGGAGTTGCCGTTCTTGAACGTTGTCCCGAAATACGCTTCCCAGTATTTCTTGCCCGTCTTAGTGCCCACTTCCTTCTGGGCAATGTCAATAACGGTGTCTCCGCCTGTTTTAATCTGAGTCAATACGCCTGTTGCCGACGCCTGATACGTCTTACCGCTGACCACCAGTGTCGTACTTGTGGCAATCGCACCGCCACTTTTCACGTAATACTTCTGGCCGCCGACTGTAATCAGTCCGGTTGTCGTCTTGATGGCTCCTGCGGAATCCGCGTAGTAATAGGAAGATCCATACTTGAAAAGACCGGTACCCAGATGACCATCTGCGAACGACTTGTACGTCTTCTTGTTCACCTTGAAGGTCTTTCCGCAGGTGATCGCCCCACCGGACTGGATGTAGTAGACGTTCCCGCTTTTCACCAGGAAACCGGCGTCCGTGGTAATCTTCCCCTTCGAGGATGCATAGTATTTCACTTTGTCAATCGTGAAAAAGCCGGTCTTCAGCGTACCGTCGCTGTTCGCATAATACTTCTTTGAACCGGACGTAATCATCTTGCTTGTTGTAATCTTACCGCCCTTAGTCACGTAATAATACTTGTTATTGTAGGTCTGCACCCCTGTCTTGGTCGGAACTACCCCGTATTTGTCGGCAAAATAATACTTGCCGCCGTATTTAAATACGTTCAGACCGATATGTCCGTCGCTGTAGATTTTGTAAGTCTTGCTGTTCTTCGTGAACGTCTTGCTGACAAGAATCTTGCCGCCGTTGCTGACATAGTACCGTTTACTCTTGTACCACACAAATCCCGGTCTTCGACGGATGTAATTGCTGTCCTTGTAAGCATAATAATAATTCTTACCGTATTTAAAAACGCCAACGCCCAGTTTGCCGTTTCCGAACGCCTTATAGACATGATTATTTACCGTGAAGGTGCACCCCACCTTGAGCTTGCCGCCCTTCGTCACGTAGTACCGGGAACCTTCATGGGTGATGAACCCTGCTTTTGTCCGAACCACACCCTTGCTGTTCGCGTAAAAATACGTCTTGGATCCGTACTTGAATACACCGGTACCGACCTTACCGGTGCTGTAAGCCTTATACGTCTTTCCGGACACCTTGAATGTGCGGCCGCAGACAATCTCGCCGCCGGTTGACACGTAATAGATTGCCTTATCTACAGTGACGAAACCGGCTGTCGTCTTAACCACACCGGATGAACCGGAATAATAGGTCTTGTTGCTGTATTTATTGATACCATACAGGAGATGCCCCTCCTTGCCGAAAAGGTATTTCTTCCCGGACACGGTAACCATCTTGGATTTGTAGTATTTGCCCGTTGCATAATAATAGTATTTGTATCCGCCGATGGTATGCCAGCCCTTCGTCGGCTGCGCGCTGCTTTCGTTGGAGGCAACTGCACGACCAGAGAGTGCAAAGCTTCGCACGCGTGAATTGGAATTGGCCTCGGCTTCCACCTGCTTGCCGTCACTGTTGACCGCACCATCGCTATTCAATGCGCCATCACTGTTCGTCGCGGTCGCTGCACCGGCAGGAACCGCCGTCATCAGGAGCATTACGATTGACATCAGAAGACTGAAAAATTTCCTCGAGAAACTCTTCTTTGTATTCTTGAAAGTCTGATTTTGAGTCCGATCTGTAATCACTTCTTTAAATTGATCTGTTCTTTTATTTGTATTCATTTTCATCATTCTTCGCCCCGTTAGTTTACCGATAAGTTTATCGATAAAATGATTGTAACATTATCGGTAAACTACTTCAAGATAAAAACAAATAATTTATCGGTAAACTTGTCCGAATGTACCTACCGTATCCCCCTGCAGCCGTGAGTGCCTGATCCTCTTTTTCTCTTGCAAGACCGTATCCCCATGCAGCCGTAAGTGCATTTCCTTCCATCAGGGCAATGGTTCTTCCATCTGTATGTTTCGTCCGCATTCCGCCATAAGCTTCGCTAATGACGCCAGAAGATATTAACCCTTGGTGCTAAAAAAGCACACGAAAAACCGGAGCCCATGTCAAGCTCCGGTCATTACTAGATTCTTCTGCTTTGTTTCTCTCACGCTGTTACTTTGTTACTCCGAAACATCGTTCAGAACCTTGCCGATATCTCGCAGAAGCTGATCCGAAACAGTCTTCAGGCGGCTTTCCGCTGCAGTCTTCTCGCCGTAGAAGCCGAAATATATTTTGAGCTTCGGTTCCGTACCCGACGGGCGAATCGCAATCCAATCGAGGTCGTTCAGTTCATATATCAGCACGTTTGCTTCCGGCATCTTATCGATAAAGTTTCTCACTTCCCGATAGAACAGGTCCTGCCCCGCATCTCCCAGCTTGCCGCCAAGACTCCGATAATGATCCATGCAGTGCTGAATCGCTTCAACGCCGTGCTCCCCGTCACAGGCGATGGAGATGTTTTTCTCTGCCGCATAACCGTACAGTCGATAGATAGACTGAAGTTGGTCATACAGACAACTGCCGAAGGATTTCGACACGGCTGCCATCTCTGCAATCGCGAGACATGCCGCAATGGCATCCTTCTCGTGCACATTTGAGTGAAACAGGTATCCATGTCCCTCCTCGAAACCGAACTGGAACGCCCCGTTGTTGCCTTCCTCTTCCTGCTTCTTGATGTATTCCGCGAAATAACGGGATCCTGTTAACGTCTCTTCCAGGTGGACGCCGTAGCGTCTTGTAATCATCCGAGCAAGACGAGAAGAAACCACGGAAGTGATGCAGTATGCGTTTTCCGGAAGCCTGCCGGAGAGTGCCTTCGCGGAGAGAATGTACTCCATCAGCAGGATGCCGATCTGATTTCCGGTCAATACCCGGAAATCCCCGTTGTCGTCCCGGATCGCTACCCCCAGACGGTCTCCGTCCGGATCCGTTGCCAGAATCACATCGGCGATGACGGTATTTGCGTATTTCTTCGCCATCTCGAAGGTCTCCGCATATTCCGGATTCGGCACACGAAGTGTGGGGAAGTCGCCGTTCGGCTTCTCCTGTTCGGTAACCACGAAGACGCGGTGAAAGCCGCATTCGTGCAGAATATCCCGCACGGTGTCCCCTGCTACGCCGTGGAGCGGCGTGTAGACGATGCGGAGCCGTGCTTTGGTCTCGTCAGACAGTCGATCGGCCTCGCTGAGACTGCGAAGTTCCTCTCGGTATGCCTCGTCCCATTCGCGCCCGATGTACGTCACCAGACCATCGGAAACGTAGGAATGAAGGGATTCTGTTTTTTGCAGGATTTCGAAGATTTCGTCAAAATTCGGCATGTGCTCCTGCACCGCTCTTGCACCGGCCGGACTGAGCTGTCCGCCGTCATTGCCGTACGCCTTGAATCCGTTGTATTCCGGTGGGTTATGGGAAGCGGTAATCATTACGCCGCCGGCTGTCCGGTAGTGGCGAATGCCGAAAGAAAGCATCGGAACCGGGCGCATCTCGTCGCTCAGAAGGACCTTGATGCCGCCGGAGGCCATGACGCATGCGGCAATCTCCGCAAACTCCTTCGAATTGTGGCGGGAATCGTATGAAATAATCACACCCTCATCAGCCGCTCCGGACGCCTGAAGGCAGACCGCCATGCCGTAGGCGGCAGATGCGACGGTGTAGATGTTCATGCGTGCGGATCCGGCACCCATCAGCGCCCGAAGACCGGCGGTACCGAACCGAAGGTCTTCGCCGAAGCGAGCCTCAATGTTTTCCGTAGAACTGATGATATTCATTAGCTCCCGGCGCAATAGCGGATCCAGGCCTTTCTTGTTAATCCATTTGACATAACGCCGGATTGCTTTGCTTTCTTCCATGGATTTGTCCTTTCTTATTCTACGGTCACGCTCTTCGCGAGATTTCTCGGCTTGTCAATGTCGCAGCCCTTTGCTTTGGCAACATAGTAGGCATACAGCTGCAGCGGTACAACGCTGAGGAGCGGTGTCAGCTCGTCTTTCGTCCGCGGGATGTAGAAAACCTCATCCGAATGCGCCTCGATCTCCGTCTTACCCTCCTGTGCCAGACCGACAATGTGAGCATTTCTCGCCTTGACTTCCTGGATGTTGGAAACCATCTTGTCATAGAGCGCCTCTTGAGTTGCCAATGCCAGCACGATGGTTCTCGGCTCCATCAGCGCGATGGTGCCGTGCTTCAGTTCGCCCGCCGCAATCGCAAAAGAGTTGATGTAGGATATTTCCTTGAGCTTCAGAGAGCCTTCGTAGGCAACACTGGAATCCACGCCTCTGCCGATGTAGAACACCTGATCGCGGTCATAGAGTCGGTTAGCCAGTGCCTCAATTTCCGGTGCCATCTCCAGGACTTTCGTCAGCTTATCCGGAATGGCTTCCAGTTCTGTCACGAATTCTTTATATTCCTTCTCGGTAATCGTACCGTTCATCTCCGCAAAATACAATGCCAGCAGATACAGGCACACCAGCTGTGTGGTGTACGCCTTGGTCGAAGCCACTGCGATTTCCGGGCCTGCCTGCGTGTAGAAGACATCGTGACTCTCGCGCGCTACGGAGCTTCCGATGACATTCACGATGGAGAGCACACGGGCCCCTTTCCTCTTCGCCTCACGAAGTGCCTCCAGCGTGTCCGCCGTCTCACCGGACTGGCTGACCGCAATGAAGAGTGTGTGTTCATCTACAAACGGATCCCGATAGCGGAATTCCGAAGCGATGTCCACCTCCACCGGAATTCTTGCCATCTTCTCGATGACATAACGACCGACCAGGCCGGCATGATATGCCGTGCCGCAGGCAACAATGATAATTTTGTTGATATCCCTGAAGTCTTCCGGTGTCAGCTTAATCGTATCCTGGAGATGTACCCGTCCGTTATCATCCAGATTTCGACTCAGAGTCTCCCGGATGCCGGTTGGCTGCTCGTAGATTTCTTTTAACATGAAATGATCGTAGCCGCCCTTCTCCGCCGCACTGACGTCCCACGTGACGTGCATGATCTCGCGCTGTACCGGTTGGTCGTCCTCATTGAAAATCTTTACGGAATCCTTCGTTAGAACCACGGTGTCGCCATTCTCCAGGAGGTACACATCCTTGGTGTACTTCAGGAGTGCAGAGAAATCCGACGCGACGAAGTTGCAATCCTTACCGATGCCGACCAGAAGCGGTGCATTCTTGCGATATGCTACGAACTGATCCGGCTGATCCTTCGCCACCACTGCGAGTGCGTAGGTTCCCTTCATTTTGGAAATGGCGGTATCGAGTGCCTTCTTCAGATCGTGATATTCCTTGTAATATTTACCGATCAGCATGGTGGCCACTTCCGTATCGGTCTCCGTACGGAATCGGACACCTTCCTGAATCAGTTGTTCTTTGAGTTCGGTGTAATTCTCGATAGTTCCGTTATGCACCACGGCCACGGTGTGGTCCATGTCGGTATGCGGGTGAGAATTCACATCCGACGGCGCACCATGCGTTGCCCAGCGGGTATGCCCAATGCCCAGATGTCCGCCCAGCTTCTCGTTACCAATCAGCTTCTCTAAGTTGGCAATGGCACCTACGTGCTTTCGAAGCTCAATCTGCCCGTTATTGATAACCGCAATGCCGGCAGAATCATATCCGCGGTATTCCAACGTCTTCAGACCATCAATAATGATATCCTGCGGCTCTTTTGTTCCAATATATCCAACAATTCCACACATATCATATACCTCACTTATTCCATAGATTTACCGGATACTCACCTTGTGCCTTCTTATCCGAGAGCGCCCTGACCACGCCTTCGCGGTCTTCACGGTACGTCACGCCGTACCACTTGTCGCCGGAATGAAGCGCTGTAACGGTGATATTTCCGTTTCGAATCTCTGCATCCACCATGGCCGGAAGAAGCGCCTCCCCTTTGAGCGGGTTGGATGCCATAATTTCCGTCAATGCTGAAGAAAGCTTGTCCTCCAGCATTTTCATGAATTCCTTGCCGAAGCCGAACATGTTCATCGATACCGGTGTTCCCTCTGGGATAAGACGATCCTCGCCTGCACCGTTCCGTGCATGAATCTTTCCATCCTCTCGGTAACCCACTTCGAAATGCTCTTCCACCGTAGTCATCAAGCCGTCTTCCACATGACAGATCCCGCGCGTCACATTTCCATTGTCGGAAAGTGTGTTCTCTACGGAGAACGCCACCATGCACTGGTGCGTCTCGTCCGCCTCGTGTGCCAGGTAATCGTACATCACACGAAAAGCCTCTGCGCCGTAGTAGTCATCCGCATTGATGACCGCAAACGGTGCATCCACGACATTGCGAGCGGCGAGTACCGCATGGCTGGTTCCCCACGGCTTCGTGCGACCTTCCGGCACCTCGAACCCAACCGGCAGATCATTCATTTCCTGGAAAACAAAATATGTTTCGAACCACTTGCCCGCCCGAGCATCCATATGCGCCCGGAACACTTCTTCAAAGTCCCGCTTAATGATAAATGCCACGCGGCGGAATCCCGCCTGGTATGCATCGTAGAGCGAGAAATCCATAATGATATCGTTCTCGCTGCTGATCGGATCAATCTGTTTTGCCCCGCCGTAACGACTGCCCATTCCGGCGGCCATGATTACAAGAATTGGTTCCATCTCTTCTCCTTCTATTTGTTCAGTTCTGCCTCAATTCGTGCACGAACCTTGTCCTCTCCCATAATCTGCTGGATCGTCCAGACATCCGGCGACTGAGATCTTCCCATCAACGCGATGCGAATGACCGTGCTGACGTGGCCGACATGGCCCTTGTATTCCTCCGGATGTTTCTTGTAATCCTTCGGTTTCGCCGCATATCCCTGCCGGACTGCAATCTCGCGAATCTTACCGAACCAGTTCTCCTGATCGTCTGCGTGATCGTAGCTGTCTAAGTAAGCCCGAAGGATTGCCTTTCGGTCTGATGCCGCTTCTTCGGGATACGCATCCTCGACAGCAAAGGCCTCATCGAAGAAATATCCGATGAACGTCATAATCTGTCTTGCGTAGATCAGATCCTTGCGCGGCTTGTTGTCATTTCTGCCGAGATCCAGAATCTGCACCAGGAGATCCATGTCACGGAATACGTACTCATATTCCGGGGCGAACTCTTCCGACCAGGACTTCAGCCACTGCGCGAGACTCTCGGCCGGAATGTGAAGGAGTGCATCCTTGCTCACGTCATTGAGCTTATTCAGGTCGAACAGCGCACCGGAAGTGCTCATCTTCTCCGTCGTGAAGTGGAATTCGTCGATATCCGCTTCCGGATTTTCAAGACGCCATTCTTCGTAATTGGAGTTCAGAATAGTCAGCAGATATTCTCTGACTGCTGCAGGGTGATAGCCCTGACTGCGGTAGTAGTCGAGTGAGAGTTCCGGATCCTTGCGCTTAGACAGTTTCCGTTTGTTGCCGTCCTCGCCGATCTTCATCAGCTGTGCTGTGTGACAATAGACCGGAAGCTCGAACCCCAGCTTGTCGAAGAGTTCCACATGAATCGGCAGGGATGGCAGCCATTCCTCTCCGCGAACGACGTGCGTCGTTCTCATGAGGTGATCGTCGATGGCGTGTGCGAAGTGATAGGTCGGAATTCCTGTTGTCTTGATGATGACGATATCCTGAAAGTTCTCCGGAACATCCAGCTCTCCGCGGATGGCATCGACTACCTTGTTTCTCTTGATCTCATCCCCGACGGCATTCGGCACCCCGGATGACTTCAGGCGGATGACAAAATCATCGCCGCGCGCCAGGCGTTCTGCCACTTCCTTCTGAAGAACCTCGTCCTCTTCCCAGTCTCTGTATCTCGACCATTCACCGTAGATTCCCGGTGCGATCTTAAGAGATTCCTGCTTCTCCCGGATCTCGGAGATTTCCTCCTCCGAAAGAAAGCACGGATAAGCCTTTCCTTCCGAAATCAGTTTTTTCGCATAAGCTCTGTAGATCTCACCGCGGTGGCTCTGGGTATAATCTCCATAAACACCCACATCGCCATGCTCGGTTACGCCCTCGTCGAAGCGGATTCCGAAGAACGCCAGCGAGGAGATGACGGTCTCCACGGCATTCTCCACATAACGCTTGTCATCCGTATCCTCAATTCGCAGATAGAACACGCCGCCGCTCTGATGCGCCAGGCGTTCGTCCACGAAGGCACCGTACAGGTTGCCGAGATGGATAAAACCCGTCGGACTCGGTCCCAGCCTTGTCACCTTCGCGCCATCCGGAAGATTTCTTTCCGGATACATCTTCTCATAATCCTCCGGCGTCATCGTGATGTCCGGATAAATTCTGCTGCTCAATTCCATCGTATTCATCAGTTACTTCTCTCCATATTTCTCCATAATCAGCGCTGCGATGTATTCCGCGTCAGCCTGCAGCTCTTTCGTGTCTTCCCCTTCGAGCATCACTCGAATCAGCGGCTCTGTTCCGGACGGACGAATCAGGACACGGCCAACTCCATCCAACTTGCGTTCTACCTCCTCGATGCGCCGCTGTACGTCCGCATCCTCCAACGCTTCTTTCTTGTAATCCGGATTCACCCGTGCGTTCACCAGTGCCTGCGGATAGATGACCACTTCTCCTCCCAGTTCACTGACTTTCCGGCCGGATTCGCACACCGCTTTGATGAACTGCAGGGACGACAGCACGCCGTCTCCCGTCGTCGTGTACTCCCGGAAAATCATGTGTCCCGACTGCTCTCCGCCGAGCACCGATCCGGTCTTCAGCATGGATTCGAGCACATAACGATCACCCACGCCGGTCACGTCCACGGATGCACCCAGGTTCTTCATAAACTTATGTACACCGAGGTTACTCATCACGGTCGCGGTGATCTTATTGTCATAGAGCCGCCCCTGGTTCAAGAGCATTTTACCGCAGATACAGAGCACGTGATCTCCGTTCAGCACTTGCCCCTTGTCGTCTACGACAATCAGCCGATCCGCGTCGCCGTCGTAGGCAAAGCCCACATCTGCACCAACATCCACCACCTTCTTCTGCAGATTCTCCGGATGCGTTGAACCGCAATGATTATTGATGTTGATGCCGTCCGGTGAGTCGGAGAGCACGGTCACATCCGCCCCTAGCGTTCGATATACTGCCGGTGCCACCTGATAGGATGCCCCGTTCGCCGTATCCAGCACGATCTTCATTCCATCCAGACGAATGTCAATTGTTCGTAACAGCGATTCGATGTATGTGTCAAAAGCATCCTCGACCCTGCGGCAACGTCCGACTTCCGCACCGATGTATTCCGGATGCTGGAAATCTTTCGCCAGGATGATATCTTCAATCTGTTCTTCAATCCGATCGTCCAGCTTGAAGCCTTTGCCGTTGAAGATCTTGATGCCGTTATATTCAAACGAATTGTGAGATGCGGAGATGACAACCCCCGCATCGGCTTCATAGTGGCGAACCAGATAGGCTACCGCCGGTGTCGGAATAATACCCACCTTGATAACGTCCCCGCCAACGGACATAATGCCCGCCGCCAACGCATCCTCCAGCATCTCCCCGGAAATTCTCGTATCTCTGCCGATTAAGAAAACCGGTCGATGGTTCTCGCCGCCGAGCACGTAGGACGCGGCTCTTCCAATTTCATATGCCAGAGATGCCGTCAGTCCCTTGTTGGCGACGCCCCGAATTCCATCTGTTCCAAATAATCTGCCCATTCGAATTAATCCTCTTTCCTTCTCTATTGTTTCTAACTCTTCTTCGTGACGTTCACCGTCAACTTGAGATCGAGTGAATCATTCGCCAGCTGCACGCCATCCGGCAAGATGCACTGAAGGGGAATGGTTCCCGCGCCGGTGACATCACTGAGATCAACTTCTTCCGTGGTAACGGATTCTACTTCTTCCACTGCCGACTGGGTTCCCTTGATGGTAACCGTTTCCGGAACCTGGTAAATACGCTTATAGTCATCGCTTTCCGGATTCTTGACCTTCACCTTGAGCGTTACTTCCTTGGTAACCCCCTTCGATACGGTAACCGACGTCTTCGCCGGCCGGACCGTTACGTGTGAAAGAACATCACCCTTGTTATCGACCGCTTCCAGCGATACGTTGAACGTCTTGGACTCGGTGGATAGTTTCGCCTCTTCGACCGGAATGCGAACGTATTTGACCTTGCTGACCAAGCTCTTTGCGCCGCTGACGTAGAACATTTCGCTGCTGTTTTCATCCAGAATCGGTTCGGTATCCGAGGAAGTTTCCGCCTTGTATTCCACCCGAGAAGGAACCATCTTCGTGTCGATGCTCTCGACGTTTACCGTGATGCTGGCCTCACTCTCGGAAACGACGGATACTTTGGATGGGATTTTGATACTGAGGTCAATCGTATTCTCCCCCTTGCCGGCTTCGGAAAGGTCCGCTATTGCCTGGATGTCGTCCGTGCTCATCTTGCTGATACTGCTTCTTTTACCCTCTACCGTCACGGTAATCTTGCTGTTGTTGACGGACTTCAACGCAATGCCCTGGCTTGTCAGCACATCTTCGTGGGTGAAGGTTACCGGCACGTCCTTGAAGGTTCGCGTGGTAGTCGGATCCACATTGTACATGACATAAATCCATCCACAGATGGCAATCAGCAGTGAGATTGCCATGTTCACTTTTCTATTTCTCGTCATTGTGTCTCGACTCCTTTCTGCGATGCTTCAGCGGCCTAAGTGTGCTGGCCATGCGCTTCGTCAGAGAGTCATCCTGCGGCAGGTATACGCCCAGGAGAATTTTCTCGATGGATTTGAGATCCATAAATCGTCGAAATGTGCCGTTCTCTGCAATCGAGATGACGCCCGTCTCCTCAGAGACAACGATAACCAGCGCATCGGATACTTCACTGACACCGAGTGCCGCTCGATGACGCGTACCCAGGTTGCGGCCGATGTTCTTCTTCTCTGTCAGTGGAAGCACGCAGCTTGCTGCGTAGATGCGATCCCCGCGGATGATAACTGCGCCGTCATGCAGTGGAGAGCCTTCGTAGAAGAGGTTTCCCAGCAGGCGCACCGAAATCTGCGCATCCACCACCGCACCACTCTCGATGATATCGTTCAACGCAGTCTCGCGTTCGAAAACAATCAATGCACCGGTTCGAGTTGCGGAGAATTCGTCCACCGCCGTGACAATTTCATCCACGATCTGGAGTGCATGCTCCTTGTCCAGACTGCGGAACTGCCCGGTTACCAGATTCTTCCGACCCAGATGTTCCAGTGCCCGACGAAGTTCCGGCTGGAAGATGACGATCAGCGCGAAGAGACCCATGGTCATGAAGTTGCGAAGGAGCCAGTTCAGGAGATACAGGTTCAGAACATCCGAGAGGAAGAAAATAACCGCCAGAAAAATCAGTCCCCGAACGAGCTGCTGTGCACGGGTCTGTTGAATGAATCCGAGTAATTTATAGATCAGATACGCGACAATCAGTATGTCCAGCGCATCGACCAGTCGAAAACCAATAAATACATTTTGGAAAAATTCAATCATCTTACTTCCTGAACCAATCTCTAATCTTGTTCACATGCATAAAAATACATTTAATTATACCGTCTTGTGCCAGCCTTTTCAAGGAACGCATACCAATATTCGCAAGGCCTTCACATTCCACCAATCTAGCGACAAGGAACCCACAACTAAGGAACCAGCAACTAGAGCAAGAGACGAAAACGACACGACTTCCGCCGTGCCGTTTTCGTCATCTTCCTGCCACATTCCTGTCGAAACATTCCTCTGCAGCATCCGATGAACCATCTTATTCTGTTATGCTCCGACTACCTTCCGATTCGCTTCGCCGTATTCATCTTCTACGCTGCACTTTCTACGTTATGTTTTTTCCGACGGCGATGCCGCACCAGAATGGCAACCAGCGCCGCCAGGCCGGCGATTGTCACCGCAGTCCCGGCTGCAAGCCCCGGATAATCGTATTCCAGCGTAATCTCGTGCTTCCCGTCGGACACTTTAACGCCCGTGAAAGCCACATTGACATTCTCCAGCTTCTCGGCCTCTTTGCCATCCACATACACATGCCACCCGGCATTGTTCAGGATGGAGAAATAGACCACGGATTCTCCGTCGCTTTCCACCGTCCCGCGAACGGTGTCATTATCGAAGGACGTCAATTCGAATCTGCTCTCATCCAGCGCATCGGTGCTTTCATCGTATATATCCATCGGAATCGCGTACACCTTGATGGCATCATACGAATAATTTCCCGCATTGTTCAAATGAATTCGGATATCGCCGTCAAATTCCTCGAAGTAACCGAGGTTCAGATTGTAATCCCGAACATCGTTCAGACCGGTGTTTCCGTCCTTATAGCACGCCGCCGTCTTCGTGCGATCTCCGCCGGTCGCACTGATGACGAAGCTCGTTCCCCCGGTAAAATCCTGCCGATAGAGATATTCTTTTAGCTTATTATAACCTTGATCCGCCACCGTCATCCCGCGCATCTTAAGATTCTCATCCCATGTGAACTGATCGCGGTCCATCTCCTCGAACGACACCACAATCTGGACGTTCTTGAGTTGCTCCTCTACATGAATGGTAAAACCGTTCGAATCCGGGTCCATATTGTCCGTATTCTCTCCCTGCGAAACCACCATCTCGCCACCGTTTGTGCCATCGAGCGTCACGTTGTTCGTCTCGGTAATGCGGCATGGAACCGTCTGAACATCCGTCTTCAGCTCGCTCGCCTTCGCGTGCTTGACACCGCTCGCCGCCAACGATTCCGCATCCCGGTCTTTCACCACCGCCGCCTGAAGCATCACCTGCTCCCGTTCCAGCGGACTGTATTGGAGAAGCTCCGATTCCGTGATGTACTTCGAATAACCGGTGCCGATTCCCATGCACTTCGTGTTCCGATAGATCTCCACACCGTCCACCGTCTTCCAGTACTCGTACCCATACGGCACATAAGCCGGCTTCCCGGATGCCTTGTAATTCTCATCTCGCAGGAAATACTTAACGCCCATGAGATAATCGAGTCCCGACCGATTGTCATTTGACAGGCTCACCATCCGGCGGTTATACCCCGCATTGTTTCCCATCAGTTTATTCAGGTAGAGCCAGTCACTGCTGATGGTGGAAAAATACTCATTCAACGACCGCCCGCCGAACACCAGATTCGTGTTGTTCTTCTCGAAACCGTCATCCAGTTGGTCCGTTCGGTAAAAAGAAGTATCTTCGGCCTGGATTTCCGGCACCACGCGTTGTACATATTCGTCATACTTTGCCGGCAGCGTGCCCCGATCAATGTACGATTGGATTCTCTGACCGCTGTCCTCCCCGGAACCCGTCATCATAATCCATCCGTTGATTCCGACATTCGCCACCAGCAGAAGACCCATCATCAGGCTGCCGGTGCGCCTAGTCCATCCGGATATTCCCGGGAATTGATCTACGCCCACCTCACGCACATAGAGAAGAACAAGAAGGACAAACATCATGCACAGACCGATGAGGGATTCCCACGCGATATTGTGGTCCAACATCTTGAGATAGACGACGCAAAGCCCTACCACCCAGCAGCACAGGAAGAGCCACCAAGCAAACAGCAGAAACATCGTCTTCCGTTGTCCGAGCATCTCATGATCCAGGCATTCCACCGCTGCCCACACGACGAAAAACGTCAGGATGAAATACCATCGTCCCACACTGTAACTCATTCCGTTCATGATACGGCCGGTGATCGGGAATAACCCGATCAGAAGGCAAAATGCTGCCATGATAGAAGCTGTACTTCTCTTCCTTCGGATATTCCGAATTATCAGTGGGAACAGTGTCGCTGCCAGCAAGCCGGTAAAGACCATGCTGTAGGACTCATTCGCCTCCGAGATGGAGAGGAGTGTTGTTGGCAGGAGAAAATACGACTTAAGAGAATAGAAGATTCCCTGATTCACATCGTAGCCCGAATTGACGACCGCCGAAGTCGTGCTGTACAGGATGGATTCCACGTAGAGGGCGGAAATCATCAATCCCACGATACCATACACAACAAAAGCACCGAACCGGCAGCCAAATTCTCGCCGGAAATCTGACTTTCGATTCGCATCCTCACTCGCATTCGAGCTCGGATTGGCACCTGCCGAAATAGAATTCTTACCGGTGATGCTATTCGCATCCGGACACCCATTTGAAGCTGCGGACTCACTTCGATTCAAAGCAGTCTGATGCAATATTCCATTTCGATCGTAATAGTAGGCATACCGCACCAGATAATACAATATCGCAAAAATGCCGGCCGCATATGCCCAGATAACGGTGGATGCGAGGAACATCACCTCTGCCGCGATAAAGACCAATGGAGATTTCCCCTTGAGAATCCGTTCCACTCCCATAATCAGGAACGGAAAGAGCAGCATCGCATTGGTGAATGTACCCTGCGTGATGGTCGCGAGAATGGCCCAGCCGGAGAATGCGTAGCAGAGTGCACCCAGCACATTCTGCTCGTTATTCAGCTTCAGCTCCCGGCCAAAGAATATAAAGGCGACGCCGGTCAGATACTGACGTAGCACCGTCACGAAATCATACGCAAGGTCGAGATATTTCTGCGGAAATGCGATCAGAATATACGTCAGCGGATTGGTCAGTTTTCCCTTGAACGTATCGAAGAAGCTGGATCCCAGGCCCACATCCCAGGACCACGCCTCACCGCCCTGTGACAGCACCCGCTTGATCTTCGTGTACGACGGGTAATGCTGCGTGAGCCCGTCGACGTTGCCGACCCCCTTGAGAAGCGTCTTTTCGTATATAAAGAATGCGGCGTACACACAAGCCGCCGCAAGCAGAAACAATCCGGTATACGCCAGAATCTGACGCCCCCAAGACCACTGTTGATTCAGTTGTACGGTTTCCTGCCTCTTCTTTGTTCTCATTCAGAATTCCTTTCCATTATCGGTTTCCGTACATCTTCTCGTAATACTTCATGTAATCGCCGGAGATGATATTCTTCCACCACGGTTCATTCGTCAGATACCAGTTGATGGTCTGACGGATGCCATCATCGAAACGCGTTTCCGGAAGCCACCCCAGTTCTGCATGAATCTTGCTCGGGTCGATGGCGTAGCGGAGGTCATGCCCCTTCCGATCGCCGACGAAAGTAATCAGGGTTTCCGGTTTTCCCAGCTGGTGAAGAATGGTTTTAACCACATCCAGATTGGAGCGCTCGTTATGTCCACCGATATTGTAGATCTCGCCATCCCGGCCGTTCTGAAGAATCATATCGATGGCGCGGCAGTGATCTTCCACGTAGAGCCAGTCGCGAACGTTCTCGCCCGTTCCGTATACCGGAAGAGGCTTATCCGCAAGAGCATTCGCAATCATCAGCGGAATCAGTTTCTCGGGAAACTGGTACGGACCGTAGTTGTTCGAGCAGCGGGAGATAGTCACCGGCAGGCCGTATGTACGGTGGTATGCCATGACCAAAAGATCCGCAGATGCCTTCGAGGCGGAATACGGGCTGGATGCCTGAATCGGCAAATCCTCCGTGAAGAAGAGATCCGGCCGGTCGAGCGGCAGGTCGCCGTACACCTCATCGGTGCCAACCTGATGGAAACGCTGAATTCCAAAGGTTCGCGCCGCATCCATCAAAACCTGGGTTCCCAGAATGTTGGTACGAAGGAATATGCCCGGATCCTCGATGGATCGATCTACATGGGATTCCGCCGCAAAGTTCACCACAACGTCCGGATGATGTGTCTCGAACACTCGCCACACACCATCTCGGTCTGTGATGTCACACTTCTCGAAAGCGAAGTGAGATTCGTTCATCACCGGCTCCAGCGTCTCCAGATTGCCCGCGTAGGTCAGGGAATCCAGTGCAATGATGTCGTCGTCCGGATGCGCCTTCAGCATGTGAAATACGAAATTGCTGCCGATGAAACCGGCGGCCCCAGTTACCAGAATTTTCATGTATCTTGCTCCTTGTTACGCTTCCGAACGGAAGCAATGTCTTCTTTTCTTCGATATTATTCGGAAACCAGCGACAGAATATACTGCCCGTACTGCGTCATCTTGAGAGATTCCCCCACTTTACGCAGCTGTTCGTCGTCAATGAATCCCTTCCGCCACGCGATTTCCTCCAGGCAGGCGATGTAGAATCCCTGTCTTGCCTGGATGGTGGATACGTATTCGGATGCACTGAGCATGCCGTCCGGCGTACCGGTATCCAGCCATGCCATGCCTCTTCCCATCAGCTCCACCTTGAGTCGGCCCCGGCGAAGATATTCGTTGTTCACCGCGGTGATCTCAATCTCCCCTCGCGCCGACGGTTTCACGTTCTTCGCAATCTCGATAACATCGTTGTCGTAGAAGTAGAGTCCCGGCACTGCAAAGCTCGACTTCGGATATTCCGGTTTCTCCTCGATGGAGATGACGTTCTTATTCTCATCGAACTCGACCACCCCGAATGCCGTCGGATCCTTCACCGGATAGCCGAACACGGTTGCACCCTCCTTGCGCGCCACTGCCCGCTTGAGAATGCCACTGAGATCCTGCCCGTAGAAAATGTTGTCACCCAGCACCAGGCACACGTTGTCATCACCGATGAATTCCTCTCCCAGAATGAACGCGTCTGCCAATCCTCTCGGCTGGTCTTGAATCTTGTATTCAAAGTGCACGCCCAGACTTCTTCCGTCTCCTAGGAGCTCTTCGTATCCTCCGATCGCCTCCGGGGACGAAATAATCAGGATGTCCCGAATTCCTGCCAGCAACAGCACGGAAATCGGATAATACACCAACGGTTTGTCATAGATCGGCAGCAGCTGCTTCGACACCGCTTTGGTCATGGGATAGAGACGGGTTCCTTTACCGCCTGCGAGGATAATTCCCTTCATGCTTGTTTCCTACTTTCTTGTTTCAGTTCCTGTATTATATCTTGTATTTCTTGTTATATTGTATTGTTTTCTCTTGTTCGCTAGACTTTCCGGTTCTGTCTGCCTGTCTTTCTTTCCGGATGGCACGATCAGACGATTCGCCGATGCGGTATTCTTGCCCGCTTCTGTCTGTTCACTACTTGATGCCCGCTTATCCTACCTGCTTTCCGGATTCCTGATGAATTCGCATCCACAGAATGATTCCCAGTATGAGAGTCAGAATGGTCATAATCATCGCGTACAGCACGGTCGCTCCAAGCATCCCGTAATTCCGAACGAAGAAGCCGGAGAGCGCGAACGCCGCCACTGCCGCCGCACCGTAGCTGTATATCAAGGTGCGGTGCATTCGGACGATGGTAATCACCGTGTTGAAAAACACGGAATACGCCAACATGCCGCCGCCGATCATCACGATAATCAGCTCTCGCTTATGACCCGCCAGATTCATGCCGAAGATCCACGACAGCACCGGAATGCCGATCGTCGCCGCAATCGCCAGGCCCAGCATCGTTAATCCCAGCACCACAAACATCTGCCGCCGAATCAGTTTCCGAAAGCGCACCAGTTCTCCGCGCGCCCACACCTCGGCATAGGAGGTGAGAATGGGGTTAAAAATAAAATGCACCACCAGCTGAACCACGAACGCCGGCATGAAGATGATGTTGTACATAGCCTGTATCTCTTCCGTAAGATACGCATCAATCGCATACTTCGGCGCATTGCTCAGATACATGTTGAGAAACAGGCTCAGGAAGAGCGGAAATCCCTCCGCAAGCATCTGCACCATCCGCTGCAGATGAAACTCGGGCCAAAGCCTGCAGTAATCCGTCGCTACATTCATCGATGTCAGCAGTGCCACCAGCACCGAAATGATGACGCACACCGTAATCGCCACCGTCAGGCTTCGCGTGAGAAGATACGCCCCCGTGAAGGATAGAATCTCCATCAGATATCGAACGGAAGAGGATTTGGTCGCCGCATCCAGCCTTCCCATCTGCTGCATCCTCCCGTGTACCACATCTGTGAAGGCCTGCACGCATTTGAGCACATTCACCAGCAAAATAACGATGAATTTATTTGCGTCGTACCCCCGGAAAACCACCCCGAACACGCAGTAGAGAATCGCCGCGATCATCATCACCACGCAGGTGATAATCCGAATACCGTAGTATTCTCCGAACGTGTATTTCTCTCGAATATCCGACGACTGGAATTTCCTAAAACCGTACTGCCCGACATATAGCATCAGCGTGCCCACCGCGTAGGCGATGCTGAAGATGCCGGCATCATACACCCCTTGACTCCGCGTCAGGACAAGCGTCATAATCGGCGACTCTCCGGCACTGAGCATGGCATTGATCATATTCCACAGATAGCTGCTTCTCTCAATATTGTCGGTCTTCTGGAGCCGAACTCTGATTGCTTTCAGCATAAGCCACCTATTTGCGATAGAAATCGTGGATGCTGTCAATGACTTTCTGCTGATCGCTCTCGGCGAGGTTGTAGTACATCGGCAGTCTTAAAAGGCGTTCGCTCTCCTTCGTCGTGTAACGGTCCTCCCCGTGGAAGCGGCCATAGCGCAGCCCCGCCGGTGCCGAATGGAGCGGCACGTAATGGAACACCGCCGCAATCTCCCGCTCCTTAAGAAAGGCGATCAGCGCCTTTCTCTCCTCGATATCCTTCGTCTTGATGTAGAACATGTGGGCGTTGTGCGCACACTCCGCCGGGATAAATGGCAGTTCGATGATGCCCGCCTGCGCCAGATCCGAAAGACCCTCGTTATAACGCGCCCAGCTTGCCAGACGGTTCTTATTAATCTCGTCCGCCATCTCCAGCTGTGCCAAGAGATAAGCCGCGTTCATATCACTCGGCAGGAACGAAGAACCGATGCTCACCCACGTGTACTTATCCACCTGGCCCCGGAAGAACCGGCTTCGATCCGTACCCTTCTCTCGGATAATCTCCGCATCTTCCACCTGCTGTTCCCGGTTCACCAGAATCGCTCCGCCTTCGCCCATGCTGTAGTTCTTCGTCTCATGGAAGCTGTAGCAGCCGTAATCGCCGATGCTGCCGAGCGCACGTCCCTTGTAGAACGCATTGACACCCTGTGCCGCATCCTCAACGACAATCAGTTTGTGCCGCTTTGCAATATCCATAATGGTATCCATCTCGCAGCCCACACCCGCGTAGTGCACCGGAGCGATGACTTTCGTCTTGTCCGTGATGGCTTCTTCTATCAGCTTCTCATCGATATTCATCGTGTCCGGGCGAATGTCCACAAACACCAGCTTCGCACCACGAAGCACGAACGCATTTGCAGTGGACACAAACGTGTACGAAGGCAGAATCACCTCATCACCCGGCTGAATATCCCCCAGCAGTGCTGCCATCTCCAGTGCCTGCGTGCCCGACGTAGTCAGCAGCGCCTTCTTCGTGCCGGTATGTTCCTCAATCCACGCATTGCATTGCTTGGTGAACGCGCCGTCTCCGCAGATCTTGTGATTTTCGATCGCGGTCTCCATGTATTCCAGTTCCTTGCCCACATAAGGCGGCTCGTTAAAACGTATCATCTCGCATCCTTTCTGCGGTTTCCCGCACTGATTATTTCCCCGTCTCCATTTGCTCTGTCAAAAGCATCTTACTTCCGGCACTTACTTCCGGCAGGAGCATTCTACATTCATGATTCATTGCTGTTTCGTCGCATTTTCCGCTTCAAGCTCTTCTTTACGCTCTTCAGGCTCTTCCCTACACTCTTCGCCACAGTGTTCGCCGGTGTAGATTTCCCGGATGACGAACTGCGGATTATTTCCAAGACTTAAGAACATCCGTCCGATGTATTCCCCGATGAGTCCAAGGAACAACATAATCAGTCCGGAGAAGAAGAAAATCGCCGCCATCAGCGAAGACCATCCCATCATGATTTCCGGACGCATAATCTTCTTGATAATCACCGCAATTGAACTGATAAAACCGACTGCCGCAAACACCGTTCCCAGGAATGTTGCGATACGAAGCGGCACTACAGAGTATCCTACAATGTTGAACCACAGATGAACCAGTTTCGAGAGTGTGTATCCGGACTTTCCGTACGTCCGGTCGAAGTGTTCTATCGGCACAGAGGAAATATTCCTCGTCGTTCGGAGAACAAGCCCCTGCAGATGGGTATACGGTTCCTTATATTCAATCATATGGTCCCGGACGAATTTCCGCATCACAAAGAAGCTGGATGTCTTCATTCCCTTCGGTTTTCCGATCAGGATCCGAACGGATTCATAGTGAACCCAGCTTCCGAAATTACGGAATTTGCTATGTTTCTTCTCCGGGTAATAGCCATACACTACGTCGTAGCCTTTCTCGATCTCTGCAAAGAGTTTCGGCAGCTGCGAGGGACGCGTCTGAAGATCGTCATCCATCGAGATGATATAATCTCCCTTCGCCAGATTCAGCCCGGCCATCGATGCATTGTGTTGTCCGGAGTTCTTGGCCAGTTCAATGACCTTCACGCAGTCGTAATCGTCCGCCAAGGCCTTCAGTTCCCGAAGCGTCGCACCGTCATCCGGCGAATGGTCATCCACCAGAACAAACTCATACGGTCCTCGTCCGATCTGATTCATCTCTTGAATCGTGGTTTCTACAACCTCGCGAATGGACTTCGAAGATTTGTAACAGGGAATGACGAAAGAATAAGACATAAGTATTTCTCCCTACATGATTCGGTGATTTTCCTTGAATTTCAAGGATTATTTCACAATAACACCAGTATATTGTAATACGTCCGCCCATCAGAATCAAGTGCACGGGGTGACGCATGCGTTGATTCTCCCCGTTACACATCAAACCCGGAAGTCCGTGAGGTCTTCCGGGTTCATGAATTCACTATTCAATAATTTCTCGATTATGTCAATAACTATTCTCCCGCCACCTTGTCCCAATTGATTCGAATCAGCACGGTAATGTACTTGCTCGAATACTTCTTGGTCTTTGCGCCGAGATTCTTGCTGCTGACATCCTTGCCGCCGGCGGTGTACCAGAGGCGATTGCCATTGCTGTCTGTTCCGGCGTAGACGCAGGTGTGCGTCTTCCATCCGACGATGTCTCCCACCTGAAGATCTGCTGAGGACACCTTACCAACGTTGTACTTCACGGTGAAATACTCCGAATTCTTAATCGTAGAAGCAGCCTTCCCGTGAAGCGATCCGGAAATGTAGAACGCATAACCTTTCGGAAGAAGCCCCAGTTGCTGAAGTGTCCAGGATACATAAGTCGCACAGTTCACTCTCGGCTTGCCGTTAATCGCACTCTCGTAGGAGGATGCCGGGTGAGACCAGCTGTATGTAATGCCATGTGCGAAAATCTTGCTCTCCATGCTCTCGAGCTCATCAAGGAAGCTGTCCGTTCCGGCCTTCTGTGCGCGCTCCTTCTTGCCCTCCTCAATGATATCCTGACTTTCATCCTCTAAGGAAAGCTTCGCCTGCAATGCCGCAACGTTGCAGGATGTGGAGATATCCGCTGCCACGTTGTAATCCTCCACCTTCTTCGCCGCGCTAACCGGACGAACGATGCTGGCGAACAGGATTAGATCAATCACGAGGAATGCAACGATCAGCCATATTAACTTGTGCTTGGTCCCAGAGCCCCTGCCGTCTCTCCCCAGAGGGGACCAGAAGCTGTGACTTAATACTTTCTTCATGCGCACTCCTTGCATCGCCTTCCGTCATCGGTAAAGAATTTCTTACGAGTGAGTATACCATATCTTCCGATCTTTTTGAATTCCTTTCCTGTGGATTTTTCATCACTGAATTCAATTTTTTCTATCGAAGACGTTCGTTCGGTAAATCTTATTTATTCATCTCCGCGCCCTTCAGGTTGAAGAAGCTGTTCACTGTTTTCTTGGTGTCTGCCACCAGATTATATTCCAGCATCTGGTATTCTGTAATCTTGTCCGAGTATTTGCTCGTATCCGTCAGCTCGTGAAGCTTTCCGTCGCTGCCCATGTAATACTCCCCGGCCACAAAACGAATGGTCTTGTGCATATCCACCAGATACTTCTGGAAACCGGTCATGCGGGCACCGACTTTGTCCAGCGTGTACGCGCCTAACATGTTCGCGCTAATCTCCACGTTATCTTCCGACCCGATGTCGTAGTTCGCCCAGATAACAAACGGTGTCACATAGCGGTTCGCCTGCACCTCGTTACTGCACTCGTCCGCCGTCTTGCCGTTGTACAGCGAGAGCCAGAACTCCTCGTCCAGTGCCGGCTGATGGTCACCGAACATCACAATGACCGTCGGCTCATCCACCTTCTCGAAGTATTCCGTCAGCGATCGGAATGCCTCATCCGACTTCTTTACCAGATTGAGATAAAGCTGCGCCTGGTCATCCTGGAGATACCGATCCGTAATTTTGACCGTTTCATCAATGCTGCCCTGCTTCGCCGCATCGTATCCGCCGTGATTCTGCATGGTCACGTTGAAGATGTAGAACGGCTGCGATGAATTGCTCTTTCGGTAATTCTCGTAAGATTCTTCAATCAGCTTGTAATCGCCGGCATCCGACATGTAGTTCGCCCGCAGGAAATCCATCTTGCTCTCATCGATATCTTCCATCGAGATGAAATCTTCGAAGCCGAGCAGCGGATAGACCACCTCCCGATTCCAGCCGCTGCCTTTGTACGGATGCAGCGCAATGTTATATCCATAACCTTGCTGTTTCAGCGTGGTCGTAAACCCGCTCAGTTCCGAATGAACAATCGAGTTATATGCCACGCTTCTCGCCGGCAGGAATGCCATCGATGCACCCGTCAGGAATTCGAACTCCGAATTGGCCGTGTTCGCACCGAAGACCGACATGTGGCAGTTCCCCTTGATCGTATTCTTCTTCAGGCTGTGGATGTACGGCATGTAATCTTCCGATGTCGAAATCTTTCCATCCACATTCAAATCCGCCAGTGACTCGTTCATAATCACGATAATATTCGGATTCTTCGCCTTCGATTTCGCATCGTCCGACGGGTACTTCTCCGCAATCGCCTCGACCGCACTCACCGAATACCCCTCCGGCTTCTCAATGGTGTTGTACGTCCACGTAATCACGAAGGACAGAGCCGTCCCCCGCCGCTTGTAATACCCCTGCGGCCGCCACGTCTTGACCTGGATGTCATGATTCTCCAGGAATTTGGTGTTAAAAAGAAAATGGTAGAACCCGCCGACCGCAACTCCGCAGGCGAGAAGTCCTGCTATGCGTTTCTTCCACGGAAGTCCCTTCTCCATCGGAAGCGACAGCGCCGCACATACGTATGCAATGGTGAAAACCAGCGCATAGATAATCAGCATGTCAAGCGTCAGCGTGTAATTCCCCGCTACTTCCGTCGCCGTACTCAGGGAATAGATATCCTGGAACACAATCGGCGTACCCCGGAACAAGTACACATAATAGTTGAATAACGCAAAGAAGGAGAATAAGATGACCGTCAGTGCGGACGCGACCGTCGTGCGATTGAAGATGACATAGAACACCCACATTACCAGAGCGTAGATGACCAGGTTCAGGATCACCACCAGCGGCACCCGGACGAGCTGATAGAAAATGAAGCTCAGTCCTTTACCGTAATAGCGAATCATAATCAGATGGCAGACAAACGGTGTTCCCGCCATAAAGAGCCATCCCCAGATTCTTGCAAGGCCCGCCTTTCGGTTCGGGAAGAAATGCTTTCGCCCCCACTTCTCATCGATCCAGTTCATCGGAAGCCAGGTGAAAATCAGTGCCAGAAGAAGCATCGTGAACATAAAGACGATACTCTTGATCGGCAGGAACTGATAGACCCATCGGATGCGGATGTCCGAGTCGGATTTGTTTTTACCGGAGATCGTGCATCCCTTGAGGTAATCCTTCTGATCGTCGATCATCTTGCCGACATAGACGCCGAGATCGTCCTTGCTGTCGCTGCCCGATGTGCGGATTACCAGGCGGTAGGTATCGCCCTTGTTGAGAGCGGTGTTGAACTCGAACTCGGTAAAATCATCGTATTTCGCCAGGTGAATATCGTTGCAGGCAACTTCGCCTGCAGCAAGAACGTTGCCGTCTGCATCCTGAAGCTCGGCTTGTACCTTTCCGTTGAGAACGGTCTTGTCCATCGTGTAGAGGCGAACGCCGACCTTCCAGATGTAGTCTCTTTGCGCAACAAACTGCTGCGAGACCTCCTTGTTGTCGGAAATCTGCACCGGCTGGTAGTCATGATGGAGCTCCAACCGCTCCACCACATCGTTACGGCTAAAGCTGCTGTCATTCAGCGCCACCACAATGATTGCGATTAAAATAATAACAGACATAAGAATTTTCCGGACGAGAAGCCACCTGCCTCTGCCGGAAAATTCTGATATTTGTGCAAATTTACGAATTGCTCGTCCCATCGTTCCTCCTTACTCTATCACAAATAAGGATTTTACATCGATTTGACAATCATTTCAAGATTGTGAGACGAATTGACGGCAATCGATAGACGCATTCTAAGATGAATTGAGGATAACCCGTATCCACTGCATCTGACTGCACTTACGCCACGCGCCGAATGATAACACCGATCCTGTAAGAAGCAGCATACGTATTCTCTCGGATGGTTTCCTTCGCCACGCTAGTCGGACCAACAGAGAAGAAGTAGTACTTACCGTTCTTCGAGTGCTTATACACCATTGTGTGATAACCGCTCTGCTTTCCAACGATGTCGCCCGGCTTCAGGTACCCCTTGTTCACTGCGTCCTTGATGGTCATGTTAAGGCCGGTCTGCACCAGGTATTCCGGCGAGTTGATGAAATAATTATTCGGAATATATTGATTGTAAATCTTGGAATTTCCAAGATAGAAGCAGAATCCCGAATCCTCGAAGCCCGCCTGCTGCATCGACCAGGAAATGTACGTCGCGCAGTTCACCTTCTTATTTTTGAGACCTTTGGCATACGTGTTTCCGCCACCGCTCGTATTGTACTTGAGATTATTATCCTCGATCTTATCGGCCATCTTCAGGAGTGCATTATACCACGCCGTCAATGTGCTACCCGGCATATTCATCTGTATCGGCTTGCTGTTGTCCTGGAGCACCGTCGCATTCACAGAAGATTTGCTGCTCGTAGAAGATGCAGTGTTTGTCGTCGATCCCGATGTGCCGGATGTATTGCTGCTTGCGGAGCCGGAAGTGTTGGACGAAGTGCCCGATGACGATCCGGATGCGGCATTTGATGTCACCAGATCCGCCGAGCTGACGAAGTAGAACTTCGAACCCTTCCGGAAGCGATACCACTGCGTCTTGGAATCCTTTGCGTACGACAGGAGGCACAGCTTGAGCTTCGTGCCCTTCTTCAGCACACCAGCCTTCTTCATCTTCGTACCGGCGCCTTTGCGGTAAGTCAACGCATTCTTCGCTGTTCCGGTCACATAATTATAACGAACCGTATCGACCTGTTTCACCGGAACGTACCCCGTATAATTCTTATACTTCACGTAGAACCATCGTTTCTTGCGTGCATAGTTGTTCTTGGTCACGAAAGTCACGCTGCAGATTGTTATCTTCGCATTATTCGGGATTCGCGCAACCTGCTTCGAGGAGGACGATGCTTTCTGTCGCATCACAACGCCAAGCCATCGATTCGCTTTGCCTGTAGCCGTCTTCGTAAGCGTACTCGCTTTCATCGCAGCAGTTTCAGTCGCTGCCTGATTCGTCCCAACGCTCGTCGTCGCTGCCAGAACCGTGGCGGAAAACGCCTCCATCACAAGCCCGATTACCAGCGCTCCCACCACCAGTGACCGCAGTATCTTCTTCCTTCCTAATTCTCCGCTCATGACTACTTCCTTCCTGTATTCTTTTATTCTTTGCTCTCCTGCTGACCGAGTTATCACGGAAAAAGCGCACACAAAACCAGCTCCAGCAGGCGCCACCCACTTTACCAATAATATTATTTACTCGAGTATCCCTATTCTAGCACACAAAAAGACGTTGTCAACAGAAATAATATTATCGGTTAAGTAAATATTATTTCGTTAATCAACGTCTTCTGTTTCGTCCGCTTGTTTTCCGGATAAAATCAGATCATATACCGTCCTCCGTGTCCGAGGTGCACAAGATATACCAGCTGGCTGGTCATATGAAGCCCGAGCAGGAAGCATCCAAGAATGGCATAAGCCAGTTTCCGGGATTTATTTCCCCGAAGGAAGTTCGGGTTATAGAGATTTTCCAAGAATTTCGCCATGCTAATAGCGAAAATAAGGTAGATGGCGACCTTCTTGCCCCAGGCAAAATTGCCATGGGTTGCTCTTGGACCCGTCTCCGAGAATGTGAAGTGAATGGCATATCCCCACAGGACGGTAAGCCATCCGACTGCATACTCGGGTTTTCGCAAATCCCGCAGATTAAATAAGAGCACGAAGAACGGGAATGCCAACCCAGCGAGCAAGCTTAGCGGTACCGAAAAATCCTGGTTGAAGTACGCTCTTCCCAGCTGAATGACGACCTTCGAAGCCTCTTTACCCGCCTCACTCGAGGCTTCTTGCGCATTTGCTCCGAACAAGGTGCTGTTAAGCATCAGGAAGTAGATGCACGCCGGAAGCATGGTCATTCCGAGAAGGAAGACTTGACGGAAGCGATGCGTGAGGCTATAGGGGAATACACCGGCGTCCGAAGCATCGTGCACGAAGCGTGCGTCACCAGCGCCGGAACGCATGGTTGAGGGCGTCCCTGTGGTTTCATCGGCGCAGTCATTCGAAAGTGCATCGTGGGAAATCAGTCCCGTTACGCCGTCCCAGCGACGCTTTGAGAATAGGTCCACCAGCATCACCATCGCGGCTGTCGGGAAGAATTCCATGATAAAGCTCGGCTTCGCCCATGCAGACAGCAGAAATGCCATTGCCAGTATCACCCATCCGCAGACGGTAATCCGTTCCATGTAATGCTCGTAGACCTTATAGAATATCCAGAGCGCAAACACGGAGAACACGGTTACCATGATCTGGGTCGGATTCTGCCAGGCGTATTTGCTCTGCGTCTTCGCATAGAAGTACGGCATGTATTTCGGGATGTAGATCGGTCCCGTGTACAGTGCCAGCACCGCCATGATTTCGGATGAAATGCGGCTTTCCGCAAAGCGCCCGGTAAAGAATCGAATCAGCAGGTAATTTCCGATCAGCGTCAGCATGACCAGAAGGCCGATGACAACCGCAATTGCCAGCGGATTCGCGGTAATACGATCCATGCAATTGACCAGGAAGCCGATCATCCGATAATTGTATCGATCTCGACGAGCAATCGTCAGGTGCAAGGAAAGATCCGACAAATATTTCCCGTGATACAGCACAATCTGACGGTATGCCAGAAAAGTCTCCGTCAGAAATGCGCCCAGGCAGCACAGCGTGAATGTCAGATCGGCCGGACACCGAAGCCGGTAAAATTTGTTTTTGGTCATGGCTGTTCCACCTTACACACAATCATGCGAAGTTTTCCGTTCTTGTCCGGCGGAATGGAATCAGACCATTCGAAGTCGAGGTCAAAATGGTGCTTGAACTTCGCGTTGAGCGCTGCGTCGAGTTCCTCCTCGATCTGTTCGGTCGTCTTGTCAGAGTCCTGACTGCGCACGCATTGCACATGGATATGGGTATAAGAATCCTGTATGAAACGAATCTGCACCACGTCCTCGCAGTGAGCAATAATCGGCGCAATTTCAAAGAAGGTCGTCACTTCTCCGGTATCGTAGCGGAAGAAATCGTTCATGCGGCCCTGAAGCGCCGTGATATATCGAACGCCATTTCGGACTTCAGATACAGCTTTGTCGCCGATCTTGTAATTAATCAGCGGAATGTCCGTCTTGAACAGCGGCGTAATGACCACCGTGCCGACATCCGCCAGCTGATCATTGTCGTCGTAAATGTTAATAGCATAGGCATCGTAGTGGATGATGTGCTCTGGGCTGTCGAAGAGCTTGAGCATGCAAGAACCGGTCTCGGCACTGCCGTAGGCGTCGATGATGCCATCGCCGAGGATCTCCTTGAAGAGCTTTCGAGCCGCCGGATCCGTCATCTCCCCGGTCGCACAATAGAATTTCGGCTGATAAATCTCGCACTTCTCCTTCTGACAGTAGAGGCAGAGGCGCATCAGCTCTGTCTTGTTCATGTACAGGAAATCCGGCTTGTACTCGTTGACCTGGCGTACCATGTCCGCCTCCGGTGCATACTGGTTGAGAAATCCCCGCCTTAGAATGCCGAGATGCTGCAGGAATGTGTCCGCACCAGCCGATGTACTGTGTGCGCTCTTCCGGCTCATGGTTTTACCGAAGAAGGGATTGTATCCCGCCATGCACATCACGCGGAACCAATCTGCCATCATGAAGGCCTTCTCGCGCGGCGAGTACAGAAGCATCAGCGGAATTCCGGAGGAGCCGCTGGTGGTGTCGTGAAACCAGTCCTTGTACTTCGGGTCGTCTCCGATCTCGTTCATCCATGCGCGAAGTTCGTCCTTCGTCAGTGGCGGCAGCTTCACCAGATCCTCCGCCGTTCGAATATCTTCCGGCTTCACGCCGGCTGTGTCGAACCGTTCTCTGTAGAACGGAATGTTATACGCCTTCTTCATCAGCTTGTGAAGTCGCTTCTCCTGAATGCGTTTGAGTCGCGGATAGTCTGCCTCCGTTGGCAGCTTGCGATTGAGTTTCAGCATATCGAAGAAGAGCAGCACATTCACGGCCTTCTTCTGAAGTCTGTCCAGCATCGGAAATCTCCTTCCTGTATCTTATTCCTGTATCTTATTCCTATATCTTCTCTTCG
This sequence comes from Acutalibacteraceae bacterium, assembly GCA_963656785.1. Lineage (GTDB taxonomy): Bacteria > Bacillota > Clostridia > Peptostreptococcales > Anaerovoracaceae > Mogibacterium_A. The sequence continues at coordinate 88,101 of CAVKJB010000004.1, forward strand.
CTCTATATCGTCTCTTGAATCTATTTATCTCCGAGACTTGAATCTAGACCTTCTCCCGGATCCGTATCTTCTCCCGGATTCGGTTTATTCCCATATCAGGCCCCGCACCTCGCCGTCAAACTCGGACTCCACGTGCAGCAACTCCTGAATCTCTGCTACACGCTCGAGCCATTCGGCCTCCGATCCTGCACAGATCATCATGGCAAACCGGTTAGTCTTATTGAGCTTCTCCATCGGAATCTCCATACCTTCCCAAAGGTGTCCCAGCTGCGTATGCATCACGTATGGAAGTGCCTCCACTTCCGCTACGCCGGTGACCTTTCGAACCTTGCCGAACGGCACGTAGAAGGCCTTATAACCGCAGTACGCATTTGTCTCCCGCACCTCCGGCACTTCCCGAAGCTGCCCCAGTGCGATGTCCACCAGAAACTTCTCTACGTTAATTCCCGTGCGCGCCGAAATCATATCCGACGAGATATAGACGCCGCCGCCTCGCGCCGCGGTCTCGAGCAAATAGATCTCATCCGCCTCCTCATCCACGATGAATTCGCTATGAGAAATCCCCTGTTTCAAGCCGAACGCTTCGATAATCTCCTGATTCCGTCTCAGCACGCGCTCAACGAGTGCCGCATCCTGTGTCGACGGCGTTCGGCGGCTCTCCGCCGCATAAGCGTTCGCGATGTTGAAATAATGCGTATCCCCGATAATCAGATTCCGGAACCTGCCGTCATACGCCATGCCTTCCACGAAGAACTCCTTGCCGGAAGCCAGTTTCTCGGCAATCACCTTGCCGTTCGAAGAGAACCTGCGGCTATCCTCGAAACACTTCCGGAGGTCTGCCTCGCTGTAGCAGGCATAGATGCCACGGCTTCCCTGCGAATCCAGCGGCTTGATAATCATCGGCTTCTCCCCGTGTTCCCGAAAGAAAGCTACGGCATCCTCCGCAGAATCCACCGTTCGGTTCGGAAGGCACGGAATTCCCACGGATTCCATGACTCTTCGCATCTCCGACTTGTCGGTAAAAAGAATTCCCTTCTCGTATCCGATCCCCGGAAGGCCCATCTTCTCCGCCACGTATGCCACCGTTCGAACCGAGATATCCGTCTGATCTGTGATGATGCCATCGATCTGCTCTTCCTGGCAGAACGCCAGTGCACGCTCCTTATCCCGAACATCAATAAGACACTCCTTGCTGATATACGGTCTAAATGCATCTCCAATCATCGGTGCAATCAACACCACTGTATTCTCTTTCGCCGCTTCCTTGACCAGCGGAAGCTGAAAATCGCCGGCTCCGACAATTGCAATCTTCTTTCTTGCCATCCATCTGTCCTTTCCTCTAATCGTTACCCCACATTGTAACACATCTGTGATCCAATAGACACACGAAAGTAGCTCCTTCACGCGTACACCGGAAAAGCCGCATGAGGCAAAGTCTCATGCGGCTTCATTTATTTTGAGCTGTGCGAATCATTCTAGTAGCTGACAACGCGTGTCTTATTCGGTATGTTCTTGTAGATCCATTTGGCCTCGCTTGTGAACATTCTTACGCAGCCCTTCGTATCCGGTCTGTCTTTGACCTTCTTATTTGGTTTGTTGTTTCTGGTATTCCAGGTAATGGTGTGGAAAGCATTGCCTTTACCGGAAGATCCCTTCTTGCCAAATGCAGACAGGTACTTGTAGTAGTAACGAACCCCGGAAAGCTTCACGCGATCCCGTCTGTATTGCTTCCGTATCACGATGTAATTCAGATTGGTCGGTGTCGGATGTGCAAACGTTCCCGTCGAGCAGCGATACGTCTTGATTAACGTCCATTTGCCGTTCGATTTCTTGAATACATTCACCTTCTGCGTATACTTGCTCACCCAGATCAGATAATTCGTCTTACTCGTATATCCCTTGCCGTTCACGTAAGCTTCTTTGACGCTCTTGCTCCAGTCATTGGTCTTGCCGGCAACATGATCCGTCTTCTTGATGGCAGAATACTTGACCCAGCCCTTCTTTCCGTTCTCGTTAAAATAGACTCTCTTAACCTTGCCGTACTGAGCAACCTTCTTCGGACTCTTCTTCTGGATCGTGAAGGTGGTTCCCTTCGACAAGTAGCCCACAACCTTCTTGCTGCTTGCGGACTTATAGATTGGCGTCTTCTTCTTGGTCGTTCCGGTAAACCAGTAGTTCCGGACACCACCCGTCAGGTAATTGCCTGCGGTAACTTTGCCCGAGGCCACCGAAAGATCACCAACCGTCTGGTCGTTCGTATTCACCGGAAGAATCCAGTAGTAATAGGAACCGCCCTGTCTTCTTTCGGTATACTTGGTCGTGGTTCCAGACGTAATCGTTTTAATCGGTTTGGTCTGATCCGGCGTTGCAGTGCTGGTAGTGCGATACACGTAATAGGTATTCGCACCTTCTGCCTTATCCCAGGTAACCGTTATCAGGTTATCATTCGAAGCACAAGTTGCTTTGACGTTCGTCACTTGTGCCGGAACCGTCGTCGAGTATGTGGATTCTGATGCGATCTCCAATCCTTCAGCTTCTCCAGACGTTGCCGCCTCACCCGATTTCGATGCAGCGTCCCCTGCCTCATCGGACTGTACCGTAGCTCCTTCGGTCTCTGACGCAGATGCTACATCCAGCGATTCTGAAGTCACCGCCGGCGATGAGTCGTCTTTCGTTGCGATCGCACGCGCCTCATACTTGTGTTCGTTCGTTAGGACAAAAGTGCGTTTCTCATTGATTGTAAACGATTCTTCGTCCTTTGTGTCCTTCACCAGCACGTGTTTCGATTCATCCGTATCCGTAACATCCCACAGGCTGTATTTCTGCACGGTGTAACCTGTCATCTTGCCCGCATCTTTCAACGGATCATAGGTAACCGTGATTCCGACTTCGGAGGTTTCAGCCGTCTTCTTATACAGGGTACTACTCTTGGATGTTGCGCCGTTTCCGGTAATCACCAGCGCCGGAGTCTTATATTCCGCGGTTTCAGAGACCTCTTCGTCCTCTGAAATCTCTGCATCTTCGTCACTTACTGCTGCATTCTCTTCGGCTTCAGATCCTGCCTCACCATTTTCATTAAGTGCAGATCCATCGTCACCATTCTCTTCCACCACCACATCCTCTGTCTGTGACGTCTGCGTGCTATCTGTATTCTCTGCAAATGCAAAGCCTTGAAGCAATGTGCCCACGCAAAGCGTCAACGCAAGAAGAAGTCCAAGAAACGATGCCGCTCTCCTACTCTTCTTATGAATCATATGACACCTCTCTCAATTAACATTCGTATATAAATCTCTCATTATTATAAGCGTTTTCGACTTGAAATAGCAAGTATAATTCACTATAACCGTCGAAATTCTCCATGACAAACAGTGAAATTCTCTATGCCACGCTCGCATATCATCTATTTCTTCTTCGATTTCATGAATTCCTTATATCTCGGCAGGATTTCTTTCGGATCCCCCTGCTCGATCACCTCACCGTCGTTGAGCCACAACACCTCATCGCACAGCTCCTCGATCGTACCCAAGCTGTGGGAGACAATGACCACCGTCCGCGTGTCGTCGGAAATCAGTTCCTTCATCTTGTTATAACTCTTCTCCTTGAAGCGCTGATCTCCGACGCTCAGCACCTCATCGATGAGCATGATGTCTGTCTCCAGAATCGCCGTAATGGCGAACGCGAGCTTGGAATACATACCGGAGGAGTACGTCTTGACCGGTCTGTCGATAAACCGGCCAATATCCGCGAAGTCGACAATTTCCTGTTCTTTCTCCGCAATCTGTTCTTCCGAGAATCCAAGGAGCATCCCGGACAGGTATACGTTCTCTCTACCCGTCAGTTTCTTGTTAAAACCAACTCCGATGGAGAGCAGTGACACCCGCCTCCCGTGGAGATCGATACTTCCTTCGTCCGGCGAGAAAATACCGGCAATCGCGCGAAGCATCGTGGATTTGCCACTTCCGTTCTTCCCGATGATGCCCAGGATCTTCCCTTCTTCCAGCTCGAAGGTTACCCCCTTCAAAGCCTCGAAAATCTCCACCTTGTCCTTGAGCCGCATCCAGCTGGATCGGATGGATGTCTTCTTGAGTCCGCGGTAGAAGATGTGAAGATCCTTCACCGTCAATGCAATTCGTCTCTGTGTATCGCTCATTAAATCACCTTCGCATAACTGTTCTCGTTCTTGTGAATCAGGTGGACACCAATAACATTCAGGCACAGTGCAACCACCAGCCAGATGCCCAGCCATTCGAAGCTTGGATTCTGATTATACAGCATCGTATTTCGAAGCTCATTCATCAGCATCGCCACCGGATTGACCCTCAGCAGGATAAAGCAGACAGTTCCGGACAGGCGCTCGTTGATGTTGTAGAAAATACCGGAAAGATAGAATACCATCCGGAGCAGTACATTAATCAGATTCGCCAGGTCGTTGACAGTCACGCCGTAGTTCATCAGAATCATCCCGATTCCGAAGGACAGGATGTACAGAATTGCAATAATTGGGATGAACCATATAATATGCCAAGTCAGTTTCACGCCCTGAGCGATCATCAGGCAGAAGGTAATCACCATGGAGATCCCCATCTTGAACAGGTAAGTGTACGACTTCGCCAGGAGTAAGATGTACTTCGGGATGTATACCTTCTTCACCAGATCCCGGTTGTTCGTAATCAACGTAACGCTGCCGCGAACCATCCGGTTGAAGAAATCCCACGCCGTCAGCCCGATGAATACGAAGGATGCGAAATATGGTGTCGTGTTCTTAAATACATACCCGAAGATAAAAGTATAGATAAGCATGAAGCACACCGGCTCGATAATCCACCAGAGCCAGTTGAGATAGGAATCCGCCACTTCACTCTTGAGTTCGGCCTTCGCGCTTCGGACCGCATATTTCTGATATTTCTTGACGTTCGTAAAAAATCTATTCATTATTCCACCTTTATATTCGCATTAAACCATAGGATTATACCTCATAATTCCGCTACATTCAAGGAAAACAATGATTTCAAGGACATCATGTTAACGGGCGTCCACTATCGTTTTACTTATGCACAAATACGCGCAAAATCAATCGCAAAAATTTACGATTGATTTTGTGATTGGTTTCGAGCAATTAAGCGAGATGCCATGGAATTCGTTTTGAGTCAAGCTACGTTAGTAGCTGCAGCAGTTTTCCTAATGCTTGAGACAGCCTATAGGAACGATATATATTCCATCCTCGCGCCTGTATGCAAAGTCCCCGATGCCCACAACTATCATCATGAAAGAAGGCTCTGGCATTTTGCTCGTATCGATTCTATTTTCTAATACTTTTAGATTGTATGCGCCTTCCTCTATCAGTTTCTGGCCACCAAGTTTTATTTCAGCAAGACCATAACTTCCATTTCGAAGATGAATAACGGTGTCGCACTCAAGGCCAGATTTATCTCTATAGTGTAACACATCTCCGCCAATGGATTCAGCATATACTCTCAGATCTCGAACACATAACGTCTCGAAAAACAGCCCCATCGTATTCAAATCATTGACCAGATCGTTTGGGCCAATGCCTAATGCTGCTGTCGCAATGGAGGGGTCAATATAATATCTTGTATCAGCTGATCTGATGGATGTTTTCGAACGCAAGTTAGGATTCCAGGCCGGCATGTCTTCAATTACGAAAATCTTTTTCAATGCATCGACATATGATGCAATAGTATCCTCATTTAATGAACCCGTATCATTTGCCTGGATATCATCTCTCAGTGTAGTATAGCCAATCTGCGTCCCCTGGTTTCTGGCAAAAGACCTCATTAACCTCTTCACTCTCTCCGGATTCTTATTTACACCATCAGCTCTATTGATATCGGATTTTACTACGGCATCATAATAATCTTCAGCCTGTGAAAGTGCTGCTTTCTCTTTCATTCCAATTGCATGTGGCCATCCGCCTCTGCATATAAGAAATGCAAGATCCTCTATATTGTGTTCGCTTATGCCCGTGATCTTATCCGGTGTATTAAACAAGTCTTTCAAACTTACTTCTCCCGAAGATTCACCAGACTCATATAATGACATTGGTCTCATCATCAACCAGGTAAACCGACCTGTTCCAGAATGTGTGATATCTTCAGATTCCACAGGAACAGCAGAGCCCGTTAAAATAAACTGCCCTTCTTCACCTCTGATATCGACCTCATAGCGTGCTGCATCCCACAGCTTCGGCGCGATTTGCCATTCGTCAATCAATCTTGGAGTATCTCCCGCAAGCAGACGTTCCGGCTCAATTTCAGACATCTGGATATTAGCCGCTCTTCTTGATGGTTCATCCATTCGCAAAACACTGGCAGCCACTTGCAGCGCGGTTGTTGTTTTTCCGCACCACTTTGG
>CAVKJB010000005.1:0-24256 GCA_963656785.1 Acutalibacteraceae bacterium
TCAAGCACCTACGAATTTTTGTTGTCAATGTTCAACTTGTTATTGCAATTCACGAGAAAAATTCTTTTGATGCGTTTAATTACCCTGAGACGTTGGTGGGGCGTTTCTACTAATGCTATATAATTTCAACAGTCGGTTGATATCTTTAACTATGATATTAAAGCTGAAAAAACAAAGGGGGAAATTATGAACCAAAAGAATATGAGATGGATAGAAGTAAATTTGAAAAGAGCGATTTTTGCTATGACGTTAATAATTTGCTTTGCGTTCATAACGGCTTATACGTATGCAGCGGATGAATACGTGGCAAAAGCAGATGACGGCCAAAATATCATTGAATATGACAGAAACGATGGAAGCACAGTGGAAATGCATGAGCATATTTTTAAGGTTGGTGATGAAACTGTTTACTGCACGGACATAAAAAAAACGTTTGAAGCCGGAAATAAAACAAGGAATGATGCACTCGCGAGCATGAGTGCGGACCAGATTGCGAGCATTGCACTGTCCTTAGAATATATTAAGCAGTATGCTGCCACGCACACGGAGTTAAGTAATAAGGCGTACTGGCTAGAACAGAGTATGGTGTGGCAGCTGTTAAGCGAACAACTCGGTTGGGATTGTCAAAACGTTAGGATTCAAGGCGTTTCGCAAAGCGTTCAGGATGAAATCTATTCAAACGCCAGAGCATTTGCAGAGGCAAATAAAGGAAAATACAAATGCGGTGGATATATTTACACCGGTGAAGGTCAGGATCTGGGTCAATTCTGGGCAAATCAGCGAAACGAGGTTATTGTTCGTACTACAGCTACCAATGAGAAAACCAGAGAAAAGAATGTAGTTTCTGGAAAAAACATCAAAATCGTTGACAAGGTCGAACTTGAGGGATTGGAGGTCGGAACAAAATATAAGCTTTCTGGTTGGCAGATGGTAAAAGAGGATAATCAGGAGCTGCTAATCAATGGAAATAAAGTATCTAGTGAATACGAATTTACTGCAGACAGTGAGAAAATGACGGTCGAGATTCCGTTCACCTTTGACGGGTCCGCTCTTGGTGGAAAAAACGTCGTTGCTTTTGAAGAGTTGTATGATATAAGCAATCCGAAAGAAGCGGTCAAGATTGCAGAACACAAAGATATTGACGATAGTGGACAGACAGTCCTTATCAAAGAACGTGTTATCAAGATTTATACCACCGCTGCCGGAAAAAATGGCAAAAAAGAAATGAAGGCAGGGAAAAAGCTGACGATTGTTGACAAGGTTGAACTTGAGGGATTGGAAGTCGGAACAAAATACAAGCTCTTCGGCTGGCAGATGGTAAAAGAGAATAATCAGGAGCTAATAATCAATGGAAATAAAGTATCTGGCGAATATGAATTCACTGCAGACAGTGAGAAAATGACGGTCGAGATTCCGTTCACCTTTGACGGATCCGCTCTTGGTGGTAAAAACTTAGTCACATTTGAAGAATTATATGATATGACCAATTCGAGTCAACCAAAGAAAATGGCGGAGCATAAAAATATTTCCGATGAGGGTCAGACTGTTGCGATTAAAAACGCAGAAAAAAAAGGGTCAGAAAAAATAGTGGAGACAGGCGATAGCAACAACATATTTTTATTTGCGTGTCTGTCCATTATGGCGATGATGGCACTGGCTATGATAGCAATCTTCAGGAAAAGAAATAATTCTAAATAGCTTTTCGAATATGCCGAGCATTGCAACTAGGAGACCGTTGTATGCCGGAAGCCTGCCCTATGCGTCAGAATAGATGTTCCCGGAATTTGCTTGCAAGGGGACAATGCGTGCATAAACAGTGACACTGCCTCCCGATAGATTTTATGATTTCTAGATTCCCGACGAAGCGGTACAACTTCGTCGGGAAATTTTTATATGCAAACGGGTTGACAATGAATTGATATATGATAATATACTCATATGAACAAATGATAATGTGTTAAGAAAGGAGGCCATCATGCCAAAACAGAAATACCAGACGGACAACGGACTTCGGATCGCCGGAATTAATGAAGATGAATTGATGGACTTGGCTGAACTTTTTAAGATGTTTGCGGATTCTACGAGAATCAAGATCCTGGTGGATTTGTCCCAGGGGGAGAAGAATGTCTCCGAAATCTGCGAGGATCTCGAGATGAATCAGTCGGCGGTTTCTCATCAACTGAAGATTCTGAAGAATGCGAAACTGTTGACTTCTCGTCGGGACGGAAAATCGATGATTTATGCTCTGGCAGATGACCACGTCAGCACGATTATCGCAATGGGTAAAGATCATATTGAAGAGTAAAAAGGAGGATCTCATCATGAAGAAGAAGTTTAAGCTGGACGAAGTGGATTGTGCGAATTGTGCAGCAAAGATGGAGGAAGCCATCAAGAGAATTGACGGCGTGCAGGATGCGTCGGTGAACTTCCTGACGCAGAAACTCACCTTGGAGGCTGACGAGGCGCGCTTCGAGGCAATTCTCGACGAGGCGTGCAAGGTCATTTCGAAGGTAGAACCGGATTGCGAGGTTGTACGCTAATTCAGTACAAATTCTATGCTAATCTGGCTGGATGGATTTCTGGCAGTTGGGCCTTTGGCAATTGGGAATAGAAATTGGGTTACAGAATAGATAATCTCGGTGAATCTATCACCGGTCATTGTTTATAGATTGAGAATAGATTAAGGACGGAGGTAGCTCTTTGAGTAAGAAGCTGAAGAAAGAACTGAAGAGAATTCTGGTCGCTTTGGCCATTTTTGCTGTCTTGATGATTGCAGAACACACGAAAGGGTTTCCGGGGTTCCTGGGAACCTGGTGGGGAAGTCTGGCACTGTTTCTGGTTCCGTATTTCATCGTCGGTGCCGATGTGGTGAAAAAGTGCCTTCTAGGCATTAAGAATCGGCAGCTCTTGGATGAATGCTTCCTGATGACACTGGCAACACTGGGCGCATTTATCACCGGCGAGTACAGCGAGGCAGTTGCCGTAATGCTTTTCTATCAAGTGGGCGAGTGGTTCCAGAGCTTTGCTGTCGGGAAATCCAGGCAATCCATCACGGAGCTGATGGACATTGCACCCGATTTTGCTAACGTCGAGCGAGCCGATGGCACAGTAGAAGAAATTGATCCGGAAGAAGTCCAAATTGGAGATATTTTGGTGATTCGTGCCGGTGAAAAGATTCCGGTGGATGGGATTGTGATCGAAGGAAGGAGTATGGTGAATACATCCGCATTGACCGGGGAATCGGTTCCGAGAACCGTATCAGCATCGGATTCCATCATTTCCGGATGCATTAACGGCGATGGTCTTCTGAAGGTACGTGCGGAGAAGAAGTATGAGGATTCTACGGTGGCACAGATTTTGGAACTGGTAGAGAACGCCTCTTCCAAGAAATCCCGGACAGAGAATTTCATCACTCGTTTTGCACGTTATTACACTCCAATTGTTGTTGCCGGTGCGGTGCTTCTGGCTCTGATTCCGCCGATCTTCGTCGGGAATTGGCTGGATTGGATGATGAGATCCTGTACATTTCTGGTTATTTCCTGCCCTTGTGCACTGGTCATTTCGGTTCCGCTCTCTTTCTTCGGCGGCATTGGCGCGGCGTCTAACATCGGCGTTCTCGTAAAAGGATCCAATTATTTGGAGCAGATGGCCAAATTAGATACCGTCGTGTCAGATAAGACCGGAACCTTGACAGAGGGCGTATTTAATGTTATGCAGGTCATTTCGGCAAACGGTGCAGAAGAGGAAGATGTGCTCCGAAAGGCTGCAATGGTAGAGAGCTGTTCCACCCATCCGATTGCAAAATCCATTCTTCGTGCGTATGGTGAGGAAATCGATACCGAAGCAGTAAAGAATGTTCGAAACGTAACGGGACAAGGTATGATTGCGGAGGCGGAAGGTCATACGTTATACGTCGGCAATAAACGACTTCTGGACGAAAAGAAAATTCCGTTCGAAGAGGTTTCCGACGATACGTCCACCATCGTCTATGTGGCGGAAGACGAGAAGTATATCGGCGCTGTCCTGATTTCCGATCGCATCAAGGAGAGTGCGATACGCGCCATTCAGGACATGAAGCGCGAGGGCGTTCGCCATATCGTCATGCTGACGGGAGATCGACGGGGAATTGCAGAAGCAGTAGGAAAAGCACTCGAGCTGGATGAAGTTCGTGCGGAACTCCTGCCGGCAGACAAGGTGCATGCGGTGGAAGAACTCCTTGACCGAATCGGGGATGGAGCTAAGAAGAAACTTGCTTTTATCGGAGACGGCATTAATGACGCACCGGTACTCTCACGGGCAGATGTCGGCATCGCTATGGGTTCCATGGGTTCGGATGCGGCAATCGAGGCAGCGGATGTGGTCATCATGGACGATGACATCCTGAAGATCCCTCGGACGATTCGTATCGCGAAGGCGACGGTGGCGATTGCCTATCAGAACATCGTGTTCGCACTGTTCATCAAGATTCTTTTCCTGATTCTGGGTGCACTCGGTATTATCGGTATGTGGTGGGCAGTGTTCGCTGACGTCGGTGTAGCGGTCTTATGCATTTTAAACTCCATGAGAATGCTGAAACGACGCGGTTTGTGAGAAAAACCCTTGCGATAAGGGTGAATCTGTGGTATATTATCCATATACGTTAGAGCTTGGAAGAGTGGGCATTGGCCCACTCTTTCGTTTGTATTTGATATTTTCCGGAGGAAGAATGGCGAAAGAAGATGTGACCGTCCGCGTGCGGGAAATCCTGGAAGGATACGTCGAAGACAGGAATTTGGAAGCGTATAACGTGGAATACCGCAAAGAGGGTCCGGATTGGAAACTCAAGGTATTTCTGGACAAGCCGGCAGATTGTGAGCAGGAATACGTGAATATCGAAGAATGCGAAGATGTCAATCGGTATCTCAGCGATCGGCTGGATGAAATCGATCTGATTGACCGCAGTTATACCATTGAAGTTTCTTCTCCGGGAATGGACCGAGAGCTCTTGTTCGAAAAGGACTTTGAAAGGTTCCGAAATAGAATCGTAGAAGTGCGTCTCTACGAGCCGATGAACGGCAGCAAAGATCTGGAAGCGACGCTTCTCGGACGCACAGAGGACGATGTGATTCAATTGGATGTTGAGGGCGAGAAACTGGAAATCCCGCATAAGAAGATTTCCAAAATCAACCTGGCAGTTATTTTCTAGGAGGGTGAAATGAACAATGAATTTCTGGACGCGTTGAACGATCTGGAACGGGAGAAAAACATTTCCAAGGAGGATATTATCTCGGCAATCGAGAAGGCTGTGAAGACTGCTTACGAGAGGAATTACGGCAAGGATCAGATTGTGGATGTAACGGTCGATCGTGAATCCGGCGAGGTGATGGTGCTTCTTAGTAAGGAAGTTGTGGAAGAGGTTATGGATGATGCAACGGAGGTTTCTCTGGAAGAGGCGTTGTCTTACGATGAAAGATACGAGATCGGCGATTATGTTCAATACCGTGTTGATCCGAAGGACTTCGGCAGAATTGCCGCACAAACAGCCAAGCAGGTTGTTGTACAGAACATTCGGGAAGCAGAGAGAAACAATACATATAATGAGTTCATCACATTGAAGGAACAGCTTGTTACCGGACGTGTGGAAAGGGTAACCGACAACCGCGTGTATGTCTCCATCGGAAACATCGAGTGTTCGCTGACAAAATCCGAACAGGTTCGTAGCGAGACCTTGCGTGTGGGTCAGTACGTCAAACTGTACCTCATGGATGTGAAGAAGAATTCCAAGGGAACACAAATCTTTGTATCCCGTTCTCATCCCGGCCTGGTTCGCGAACTCTTCCGTCTGGAGATTCCGGAAATTGCGGATGGTACTGTAGAAATCATGGGAATCGCCAGAGAAGCAGGATCTCGTACCAAGATTGCGGTATACTCTCATGATGAGAACGTCGACCCGGTTGGTGCTTGCGTCGGAAATCGGGGCGCACGTGTTCAATCCATTGTCGATGAATTGAATGATGAAAAGATTGACATTATTGTCTGGGATGAAAATCCGACCGTTCTGGTCAGCAATGCACTGCGCCCGGCTGCTGTAGAGGCGGTATATGCGGATGAAGAGAGTAAGACGGCGGTAGCCGTTGTTCCGGAACAACAGCTTTCTCTGGCCATCGGCAGAGAAGGACAGAATGTTCGTCTGGCAGCAAGAGTAAGCGGCTGGAAGATTGACATCAAGAGTAAAGCACAGCTGGAAGCAAGCGGCTTTGATTTCGATGAATATACGGATGAAGATGAAGAATCCGAGCGAAGCGAAAGTGAATTCGCAGAAAACGAGATGGTTGAAAGTGAATTCACGGATGATGTAGAAGAAACAACAGCGGATGAATTGGGAGAGACCGAAGAGAAAGAAGAAATTGCGGCGTACGATCTCTCGGAAGAAGATGTGGAAGAAAAGGAAGCAGCAAAAGAAAACGAATTCGCCGAAATGAAAGAAGGCGTCAGCGAAGAAGAATAGAAGGTGATTGCATGAAAGACCGAAAGACGCCGATGCGGCGCTGCATTGGATGCAGAGAATCTTTCCCGCAGAATCAGTTGATTCGCATGACGCTGCATGATGAAGAAATCCACGTGGACCGAGAAGGAAAGAGTCCCGGAAGAGGCGTCTACCTTTGCCGGAAAAAGGAATGCATTGAGAAAGCGCAGAAAAGCAAAGCCTTACAGCGAAATTATAAGAGAGACATCAAAATAGAGATAACAGATGCCGCCTTTGGCGAGGCAATGGCATTTGTGAAGGAGGTAGTGAATGGCGAAGAAAAAAGTATCTGAAATATTGACCGAGCTCGATATTACGTTTCAGGAACTGAAGCGCAATTCCGATAAGCTGGGCATTTCTATTGCCGGCGAGGGGGACAGCGTAGAAAGTAAGGACGCAGACCGTATCATCAGCACCATCAACATGCTGAAAGGTACCGATAATACCAAGCTTCGCTCGCAGAAGCCGAAGATTAAGGCAACCCCGATTCTGAATAAGCCGGTGGGTATGCCGAAGAAGGCGGAACCGGCAGCGAAAGCAGAACCGGAAAAAGTCGCATCGGAGAAGGTGCCGGCGAAGAACGACCTCGATCAAGAGGCATCGAAGACAGACACGAAGACCGCCGCAGAAAAGCCACGCGGCTTAAAAATCATTCGGAAAGCCGAAGACGCAGAAATCGAATCGAAGGCCGCAAAGGAATCCAAGCCTGTGGATAAGACGGTAAAAGAAACCAAGACCGATGCAGGCGCTTCCGAGGACACGAAGAAATCGTCAGCTCCGAAATCTGTAGCGAAGAAGGACGAAGTGCCGAAGACTGAGGATGCACACAAAACGGAGAATGCTGACGGCAAGAACAAAGACGATAAGCCGGAAGGCAAGAAGGAAGAGAAGAAAGAAGAATATGTGAACGCACCGAACAAGCCGATGCGCTTCAAAAAGGTATTCGATGTGACCAAAGATCCGCAGCCGAAGGCAGAAGGAACTACCGGACGCCGCACGGCTGATGGGAAGAAGAGCGACCGCCCGGGAAGAAAGTCCAAGGACGGACAGGGTCGGAAAGACGGCGGAAATCGGGGCGATCGTACCGACCGGAATAATCGTAATGATCGCAGTGACCGGAATGATCGTCCGGCTCGGAAGACTTCAGGTGCGCCAGCGGCTGCAAGTATGCCGACATCTGACGGCAAAAAGAACAAGACAAAGAGCAAGAAGTTCTTCGATCATAAGGATAAGAATGGAGATGACCGCAGCAAGGGCGATCGCTTCGGAAAGCAGGGACGTCATGAAGGAACAGGCGGCGGCAAGAACTCCCGTTACTTTGATGAGAATTCTTTGGAGAAGCAGACCAAGCACAGGAAGAAGAAGGTCATCAAGAACAATGAGCCGGATGTAGATATTGAAGAATTACTGCCGGAAGGCACCATCGCTGTAACTGTTCCGATTACCGTTGCAGGTCTGGCAGAGCAGGCAGAAATCTCCGCAACCTCGATTATCATGGCCTTGATGAAGCTGGGCATTATGGCAACTTTGAACCAGACTATCGATAAGGATATGGTAGAAATGCTGGCCGCAGATCTGGGCATCAATGTAGTCGTTACAGAAGAAGTGGAAGAAGAACCGGAACCGGGTCTTGATCTGCACGAAGACAGCGAGAGCGAACTGAAGCCGAGAGCACCAATCATCACCGTAATGGGTCACGTCGACCACGGTAAAACATCCCTTCTGGATGCGATCCGCAATACGAACGTAACAGCCGGCGAGTCCGGTGGTATCACGCAGCATATCGGTGCATCGGAAGTCAACATCAACGGTAAGAAGATCGTCTTCCTGGATACGCCGGGACACGAAGCATTTACTACCATGCGTGCGCGTGGTGCACAAATTACGGATATTGCGGTACTGGTTGTCGCTGCGGATGACAGTGTTAAACCGCAGACGATTGAATCTATCAGCCATGCAAAGGCAGCGAACGTGCCGATTATTGTAGCCATCAACAAGATGGATAAACCAGGTGCAAATCCGGACAAGGTTAAGAAGGATCTGGCAGACCACGGCGTTCTGGTCGAAGATTGGGGCGGTGACGTTATCAGCGTTCCGGTATCGGCGAAGAAGGGAGAAGGAATCACAGATCTCCTGGAAATGATTCTGCTGCAGGCGGAAATGCTCGAACTGAAGGCAAATCCGGATCGTCTGTCCATGGGTACGGTTATCGAAGCGAGATTGGATAAGGCCAGAGGTCCGATTGCCACATTGCTCGTCATGAACGGAACCTTGAAGACCGGACAGAGTGTTGTTGCCGGTACGTGCTCCGGTAAGATTCGTGTCATGACCAACTTCAAAGGGGACAAGATCCGCAAGGCCGGACCGGCCACCGCAGTAGAAATTCTCGGCCTTTCCGATGTTCCGATGGCCGGCGATGCGTTCAATGCCGTGAAGGACGACAAGGTTGCACGTGAAATCGCAACCAGCCGTGCGGAGAAGATGAGAGAAGACGTTCTGGCAAAGAATGCCAGCATGACACTCGACAAGCTCTTCTCACAGATTCAGGACGGGGAAGCGAAGGAACTGAACCTGATCGTCAAAGCCGACGTACAGGGTTCGGTTGGTGCCATTATATCCTCACTCGAGAAGTTGGATACGCCGGATGTTCGCATCAACGTCATTCACTCGGGCGTCGGCACCATCACCGAATCGGACGTTATGCTTGCGGAGACATCCAATGCGATTGTTATTGGCTTCAATGTCCGTCCGACAACGGCCGTAACCAACCAGGCTGCGGATGCTGATGTTGAACTTCGAACCTATCGCGTTATCTATGACATCATCGACGATATTTCCGATGCCATGAAGGGCATGTTGGATCCGGAATACAAAGAGCAAATTCTGGGAAAAGCAGAAATCCGCGATACCTTCCGTGTTCCGAACGTCGGAACGGTCGGCGGTGCGTATGTAACCGAGGGAAAAATCCAAAGAAACGCACAGATTCGTCTGGTGCGCGACGGTATCGTCATTCACGAGGGATTGATTTCTTCGCTGAAGAGATACAAAGATGATGCAAAGGAAGTGGCAACCGGTTACGAGTGTGGTCTCGGAATCGAGAATTACAATGATATCAAGCCGGGTGATACGCTAGAATGCTTCGTCATGGTAGAGGTTGAGAGATAGTTATGGGTAAAAATCATCGTATCGGACGCGTCTCCGAAGAAATCAAGAAAACCATCAGCAAGATGTTGGTACACGGCATTAAAGATCCAAGATTGACATCACGGATTATCACGATTTCCGGTGTGGAAGTTACTAACGATGGCAGCTTCGCAACGGTCTATATTACGCCACTGACCCTTGCAGATGAAAACAAGGAAGACGTGAACCGTGAAGTCTTACAGGCCTTTAACCGTGCGAAGGGAACCTTCAAACAGCAGATTGGCAAGGATATCAAAATGCGTCATGTGCCGGAGCTCATTTTCAAAATCGATTCTTCGATGGATTACGGCCGCCATATCGACGCCATCATTGATGAGATTCACGGTGAAGATCATGAATAGTTCTTACCAGGAAATTGCACAGAGAATCAAAGAGTCAGATCGCGTGGTGATTTTGCCGCACGTGAATATGGATGGCGATGCCCTGGGCTCGTCATCCGCTCTTTGCGTGGCACTTCGGCAGCTCGGAAAGCGTGCGGTCGTCCTTGTCAGCGAGGATGTGCCGACCAATCTGGACTTTCTCGCGCGTGATTTTACCGTTACGGAACCGGATTTTGAACCTGAACTGGCACTGATGCTCGACTGCGCAGGATTAAAGCGCATTCCGGGGCGGGAGAATTATTACAGGAATGCTCCTCTTAAAGCAGTCCTGGATCATCACGGGGTTTCCGAGGAGACGGCAGAATACGATTTCGGCCGAGTAGAACCCGATTCTGCTGCTACCGGCGAGATGGTAGCACTGCTCATTCAGGCACTCGGTGTACCGTATACCCTGGAGATGGCGGAGGGAATCTTTGCGGCGATTACAACGGATACAGGGAACTTCCAGCACGCGAATACCACGAGGCGTACGCATGAAATTGCGGCATCGCTTTATCAGGTCTCGGGATTTGATTGTAAGAAGGTGAGCAATCTCATCTACAATCGAAATTCATTCAATTCTATTCGCCTGCATGGAATGATGATGAGCAATATTTCAAGGTACGGCGAAGGCAGTGTAGCAGTTGCCCGCGTGACACAGAAGATGCTGGCGGAGAGCGACTGTGATATGTCGGAGACAGAGGGCTTCGTGCAGAATATCATGAGCATCAATGGCGTGGAAGTGGGATGCCTTCTGAAAGAAGCGGAATCAGAATCCATCCGTTGCAGCCTTCGATCCCGTTCTTTCGTAAATGTGGCAAAAGTAGCCCGAAACTTTGGTGGCGGCGGTCATGTATTGGCAGCGGGATGCACGATTTCAAAGAATATGAAAGACGCAGAGCAGATGATAGCAGAAGCACTGCAGAGACAGCTGCAAGAAGATCGGGAGAGAAGCAGATAATCATGCGGGAAAACGGAATTATCAATATTAATAAGCCGCAGGGTTGGACTTCGCAGGATGTGGTTGCAAAGCTGCGGGGTCGTCTGCACACGCGCCGGGTCGGCCACACAGGAACGCTGGATCCGATGGCAACGGGTGTACTTCCGATTTGCTTCGGAAAAGCCACAAGAATCATCGAATACTTTGATGACGATTTCAAGACATATGAAGCGGAGCTCCAACTGGGTATTCGGACCGATACGCTGGATGTCACGGGGGAAGTTCTCGAGACGAGACCGGTGGCGGTGTCGGAAGAGAAGATCCGAGGAGCGATCCGTACTTTTGACGGCTGGATTACTCAAATCCCACCGAAATATTCTGCACTCAAGGTGAATGGACGTCCTCTCTACAAGTATGCACGGGAGGGGGTGGACGTGGATATGTCGATGAAGAAGCGTCAAATCTACATTGATGATATGGATATGCTGTCCGTGTGTTTACCGGAAAATCGGATTTCTTTTCGGGTGCGTTGCTCGAAGGGAACTTACATTCGGACGATTTGCGACGATCTCGGGCAACAGCTGGGATGTGGCGCAATGATGACGAAGCTGGTTCGGACTGAATCCGGATGCTTTAGAATTGACGAAGCGCTGGAATTGGAAGATGTGCTTTCGATGAGTGATGAGGAGTTGAATTCGAAAATCATTCCGATGGAGAATGCTCTGGTTCATCTGGGGAAGATTCGGTTGAAGAGTTCGGCTTCGATTCCGTTCTATCAGAATGGACGGGAGATAGCGGAACCCTACTTTATCATCGAGAAAGAACCTATGGTGCCGGAAGCTTTTCAGGAGACGTCGCGTCTTTCGAATTTCTGTCGGGTAACAGGACCGGAAGGAAATTTCCTGGGGATTTCCCGCATGGAGAATCACGTGCTCTATCCAGAGAAGGTAATTCGGTAGATGAAAAAAACAGCTTAGACAGTAGTACAGAAGGGACGATTAATGAGAGTAATCCGTTCATTGGAGGATTATAGAATTGAGAATGAAACGGTAGTAGCATTGGGGAATTTCGATGGCGTACACATCGGACATCGCGAAATTCTCTTGACAGCCGTTCGGAAAGCGGTTCGGGATCAGTTGATTCCGGTGTGTTTTACTTTCTCGACACACACGCGGAAGGAAGTAAGCCTGATTTGTACCGAGGAGGAGAAACTCAATCTCCTAGAGTCGCTTGGAATTCAGGTAGTGGTGGATATTCCGTTTGACGAGACCATTCGAAACACGGGGGCAGAGGAATTTATTCAGAATATCCTGTTTGAGAAGCTTCATGCGAAGGCAGTCTGCTGCGGCTTCAATTTCCGCTTCGGCAGAAAAGCCGGCGGTGATGTTACGCTAATGCGGGAAATGGGAAAAACGCTTGGAATGGACGTACTGGTCAATGAACCGGTATACGTGAATGATCAGGTGGTTAGTTCCACCTTGGTTCGCCAAATGATCACATCCGGAGATATGGAGCAGGTGGCGGTCTGCCTCGGACGGAATTTTTACTGCACCGGAAATGTGGTGCATGGCAAACGGCTGGGCGGTAGAATCGGATTTCCGACCGCGAATGTGCTCTTTGAATCTTACCGTATCGCACCGCCGAACGGCGTGTATTTCACGCTGGCTCGAATCGGAAACATTCTGTATCCGGCAATTACGAACGTTGGTGTCAAACCGACCGTCGGTGATTTTGATAAATCCATTGAGACACATATTTATGGGATGGATGAAGATCTATATGGACGATTCGTCACGATTGAATTCCTGAAATGGGAGCGCCCGGAACAAAAGTTCAATACCATCGAGGCACTGCGCGAGCAGATTCGTAAGGATTACGCGAGAGGCCTGGATTATCACCGGCGTCATGATTTTCCATCGCTTCAAGGATAGAACAGCACGAAGGGAAGAATAGGGATGCCGAGTATTCATGTTGTCAGCGAAAACGAAAACAGAATAATTCAGTGTCTTCCCGGCGAGAATTTGATGGAATCTCTTCGTCAGCACGGCGTTGATGTAAATGCAGCCTGCGGGGGCAAAGGTACCTGCGGGAAGTGCAAGGTTCACGTGGAGGTCTTTTCCCGAGAAGCGGAGCGCTGCCTGCAAATTACGGAGACGGAAAAACAATCGTTAACGTCGGAAGAAATCCGAGGTGGAACTCGTCTTGCTTGTCAGGTTCTCGTTACACAGAACATGCGTGTGACGCTGAGGACACTAAAATCAAAAATTCAAATCCTGACGGATGGATTTTTACCGGATTATCCGAAAGATGAGATCGGCAATCCCGGGGAATACGGTGTGGCAACGGATATCGGAACCACGACGATTGCGTGCTGCCTGGTGAACCTGGCAACAGGCGAAATTTGCCAGCGCGGATCCGGTGCAAATCCGCAGGTACCCTATGGAATGGATATTCTGACAAGGATCAGCTACGAACAGACGCATCCGGACAATGGGGTATTGCTATTGCAGCAGGCGGTCGTGTCCGGAATTAATGACATTATTCGGCAGATGTGCCGAGAGGAGGGAATTGATACCGAATCGGTGATGCGGATTTCGGTCAGCGCGAACTGTACGATGATGCATATGCTGCTTGGCGTGAATGCGGAATCGATCGGAAAGGCGCCTTTTGTGCCGATATTCACGGAATCCCGGAACCTTAGGGCTTCCAAGGTTGGCTTGACGCCCTCCCATGCGCTGGTCTATTGCCTGCCGTCTGTCTCCTCCTACATCGGAGCAGACATCGTGTCCGGTGCGTACGTATGCAATCTTCGCAACCGTGCCGGCAATGTACTTTTCATCGATATCGGAACCAACGGGGAACTGGTGCTTTCGCGGGATGGCGGTATGAATTCCTGTTCCTGTGCGGCAGGACCGGCACTGGAGGGCATGAATATTAGCTGCGGCATGCGTGGCGAGGACGGTGCGATCCAGCGCGTATTCATCCGACCGAACGGTGTGAAGCTCGATGTTATTGGAAATACAGAACCGAGAGGGATCTGCGGAAGCGGGATTCTTTCCGCCTTGAAGGAATTCCTTCGAATTGGCGTGGTTCGGCGTAGTGGAACTTTCCTTCGAAAGGAACGTATCCCGGAAGGCGATTACCGGGCGAACCTGGTGAAAGCGGATGAGGAAGGCCGGCGGTATGTGCTTCTGTATCCCGGCGTTCATGAACGTTCTTTCGATCCCAATAGAACGGAGAAATCGGAGCATTCGGATAATAAGAGTGCGAAAATCACGGTCACGCAGCAGGATATTCGTCAGCTGCAACTGGCCAAAGGGGCGATCCTTTCCGGATTCCGGGTACTTCTCCGGAATGCAGGACTGGAGGCGGAGAACTTGGACGAGGTTCTGGTGGCCGGACAGTTCGGATCCCATCTTTGCGAGGAAGATCTGACGGGAACGGGAATTTTACCGGCCTGTCTACGGGATCGAATTCAGTATGTCGGGAACACGTCGTTGACCGGAGCTGTAATGACACTGCTTTCGAAAAAGGCACGAACCGACATGGAAGAGCAGGCAAACGACATTCAATACACAGAGCTTGGAGAAACGAAAGACTATCAATATCTGTTGGCAGAATGCATGGAATTCCCGGAGGTTGACGATTCCGGAAGTTATTGACGGACAGACCGAAAGTAAGAGGATTGCAAGACGTGGCCGGTAATCATACGATGACGAAGCATTCATCCGTAGGCCGGAAAGGACCTTAGGCAAGGCGGAGAAAGGCAAACCATTGCGGGAAGAGAATCATCGCTCGGTTCGGATCGCAAGGAGTTAAAGGATAGCACGGAAAAATGGACAAGACGGAGAAGGAGATAGTAAAAGAAAGAAACCAGATCGCCGGCGAGGCGCTTTCCGCAGCGAAGGATCGAATCGTTGCCGGGATGCGTTTTCTCGACCCGGCGATTTTTGCACTTGCGGATTCTCCGGAAGAATCAACGGAGCTGATATTCGCCACAGATGGGAAATCTCTCCATTATTCGGCGAATTACGTCATCGCTTGCTGCAGCGTGGGCCTTCGCGAACTGACACATAACTATCTGCATGTCCTTCTTCATTGTATTTTCCGTCACCACTCGGTATCACCGAGCGTGAATCGGCAATGCTGGAATCTCGCGGCTGATGTAGCGGCAGAAGCACTGATTCAATCCTTTCAGCTAGATGGTTTTGAGAGTGCACGGGCCATTGAGCGGGAAAAATATATTCAAAAATTCCGGGCGGCTGCCGGAGGGGTCTCAGCAGAGCGTCTCTACCGCTATTTTCGATCCCCGAATATCAAGGACAGTGATCTCGAGGAAATCGAGAAGCTTTTTCTGGTAGATAGCCACGCCATGTGGTATCCGGGAGAACCGCACCGAATGATGCCGGATGCGGAGAACAGAGAAGATGATTCGTCTTCTTCATCCGCTGATGATTCCGACAGCAATTCGGAGAATTCCCGAAAGGATGCGGATGAACAATCGAATCCCGATATTCCGGACTGGGACGCCATCGCCCAAATGGTGAAAATCTCCCTGGAGGCCGAGCAATCCGGAACCGATGATAGGGATATCCTCACAGCGCTGAATGCACGGACGGAACGCACCATCGATTACAGTACGTTTCTCCGGAAATTTGCCGTTCGAAGGGAAAATCTAAAGGTCGATGATAACGAGTTTGATTATATCTATTACACCTACGGACTGGAGATCTACGGTGATATGCCGCTCGTGGAACCCCTGGAGTATTCGGATGAAAAATCCATCCGGGATCTTGTCATTGTCATCGATACGTCGGCATCTACAGAAGGTGAATTGGTGGAATCCTTTATACAGCGAACTTTGGACATGCTGGAGGGAAGCAAAGAATTTCAGAATCGATTCAACATTCATCTGATTCAGTGTGATTCGAAGGTGCAGACCGATCAAATTATGCGATCCAAGGAAAATATTCGTACATTTATGGAGAATTTCGAGCTTCGTGGATTCGGCGGGACCGATTTCCGTCCGGCATTTCAATACGTGAACACACTGCTGGAGGAAGGGACATTCCGCCGGCTTCAAGGCCTCCTCTATTTTACGGACGGAAAGGGCATCTATCCGAAACGGAGACCGGCGTACGATACGGCATTTATTTTTAACGATGAAGAATCCGCGGCGACGGCAGAAGTTCCGTCCTGGGCGATGAAGGTAGTATTGGGAGGAAGCATTGAATATTGAGAAAGCGAAAAAACAAGTAAAATACGCAGTTGTTTCTTATCTCTCGAAGGATGAGTTCGGCGATTACCGGATACCGGTGGAACGACAGCGACCTATTTTCCTGATGGGGCCGCCGGGAATCGGAAAGACCGATATCATGCGGCAGATTGCGGAGGAGATGGATATTGCGCTGGTATCCTATTCCATGAGCCATCATACGAGGCAGAGTGCGCTGGGACTCCCTTTCATTGCACCGAAATCGTATGGTTCGAAGGAGTATCGCACGACAGAGTATACCATGAGTGAGATTATCGCAAGCGTGTACGATGTAATGGAAGAAACCGGCAAGAAGGAAGGTATTCTTTTCCTGGATGAAATCAACTGCATCTCGGAGACACTGGCCCCTTCCATGCTGCAGTTCTTGCAATACAAGGTATTCGGACGTCATCATGTACCGGCCGGTTGGGTCATTGTCACTGCCGGTAATCCGCCGGAATACAACAACTCGGTGCGGGACTTCGACCTGGCGACGCTGGATCGGCTGAAAAAAATCGATGTCGATCCGGATTTCGGTGCTTGGTGGAACTACGCACAGAATGAGGATATTCACACTGCGATTCTGACCTATTTGGAAATTAAGAAGGATGACTTCTATTCAGTTCGTACCACCGTGGACGGACGGGAATTCGTTACGGCACGGAGCTGGGTGGATCTCTCAGAGATGATGAAGTTATACGAGCAAAATCAACTTCCTGTCGATGCGGATATGATTCGG
The DNA here is from genome assembly GCA_963656785.1 of Acutalibacteraceae bacterium. Taxonomy (GTDB): domain Bacteria; phylum Bacillota; class Clostridia; order Peptostreptococcales; family Anaerovoracaceae; genus Mogibacterium_A. The sequence continues at coordinate 17,002 of CAVKJB010000005.1, forward strand.
CAGTACGTACAGGATGAGCGGATTGCCCGCGATTTCTCGGCGTACTACGACCTGTTCTATCGCTACCGCGAGGCGTATCGCATTGATGACATCCTGCGCGGCGAGACAGATCCTGCGGTGATTCACTCTGCCGGAGAGGCGGCTTTCGATGAACGAATCACGGTGGTGCGGATACTGTCCGATGCATTGAACGGGGAATTTGCAAACATCAATGTGTACGGCGAGGCATTGAATCAGTTGATGTTAAAAATAAAAGATCGCAGGGCCGCGTTTGTCGACTCCGAAACAGGTTCTGCTGCGGCGATTTTGGATCAGATGGCTATGGAGGTGGAGGAAGAGATGAAGCAGAAGAAGGCGGCGCATTCCATCTCATCTCGTGACATTCGCGTGCAGCGTCAAATGCTGCGTTTCCTTCAGGAGCTCTTGGCGAAGATGCGGACAGGGGAAGCGTCGGATAAATCCGGCCAGGCGGAGACCTTCGATACGGAAATCGCTTCGATATCCGGCCGGGAGAGCCCATCTCCAGTGAATATCATCCAAGCTTATCTGAAGACGAGACAGGATGAAAGAAAGAAAACGGCAGCGGCCATCGGCATCCGATTGGAAAATGCTTTTGCTTTTATCCGGGAATCCTACGAAGAGAACGAAATGCTTGTCTTCACGACATCGCTGACGGAAAACCGCGAGAGTGCACGGTTCATCATCACATACGGTTCGGAAAGTTACTACAAGTACAACAAGAGCCTGATGCTCGATCAGCGCGAGACCAACCTTATGACCCGAATTCAGGGAATGGAGGCGTGATATGCCGCTTCTGATGATTCGAGAGACACTGATTAGCTACGACTTCCGCTATGAACATTACGCGGTACCGAAACATATCCGGAACATCGCGGAACGGTGTTTTAACGAACGTTGGGAACTTGAATGGCTCGAACTTCCTGCAGAGATGGATTCCATCGGGAACCTTGCGTTTCGAAAATGCATCAGTCTGCGCCGGATTGATATGCCGAAAAGTGCGAAATCTGTGGGAAACGGTCTTTTTACGGGGTGTAGCAACCTTCGGTCTGTGGCGATGCCGAGAGGAACTCGGATAATTGATTATGAAATGTTTCGTGACTGCTCGGAACTGAAAGAAATCATACTTCCGAACACTGTGACGGAGATACATTCCGGAGCCTTTTCGTCTTGCCCGAAGCTTCGGGAGCTGATTGTGCCGTCAACGCTGTTTTCGGCGCTTCCGGACGCCCTGAAGCCGGTGGCCACACTGACGTTTATGGGACGGGCGAATTCGAATGCTCATGCTTCTTCGGATGCAGATTGTGATAGTTCCGCCTTCGATTCCTATGCCCGGAACCACGAATCTGATATTCTCTCCCTTTGCATCCGCCGGAATGACCGAAAAGCCGTGCTATATATGACGACCAATAATATGATGGATCCTTCCCGTATTCCTGACTATTTGGAGATGGCAAATCTCGCGAAACGGACAGAAATAGCGGCCGTCCTCCTAGAATACAGCGGACACATTCGATTTGAATTGCGAGACACAATGAACCATAAAGAAGGAAAGGACGCCATCGCTCGCGGAAGCGGGAATGCCGATGAACCTGGCAGAAAGGAAGATATCACTGCGGATGCTGTTGATTCGGGTTCTGGCGAAAACGAAATGATCCCGAAGGATTTGCCGGACATGTATGATTGGGATCCGTTTGCCGAAAACTAGAGATGGAGGATTCCGCCAGTGCGAATTTGGCGATCCTGCAGCGGAATTCGCCAGACGAAAAACGCATATCTCTTGGACTTGATCCATACGCAGTCCGGGTAAATGCTCTTAGCAGCTTTGCAAAATAAATATGGACAATGGTCTTGAATTGTGATAGCATATTCAAGCTGATAAAAAATACCTTGGCTTCAGCGGTTCGCTTCTCCGGCGGCGGCGATGCCTGGGTGAATGCTAAGAAAAGGAGAAAATACAATGATTACAAAGGAAATCAAGACACAGATTATTGATGAGTACAAGACCCATGAGGGAGATACCGGTTCCCCGGAAGTCCAGGTTGCAATTCTGACCTACAGAATTAATGACTTGAACGAGCACCTGAAGGAACACCACAAGGATTTCCACTCCAGAAGAGGTCTGCTGAAGATGGTTGGTCAGAGAAGAAACCTTCTGAAGTATCTGAAGGATACGGATATTGAAAGATACAGAACTCTGATTTCTCGTCTCGGACTCAGAAAATAGTTACTTTATAAAGCGGGATGTTCTCCCGCTTTATTTTGTATTATAAACAAAATCCCAAAAGTTCAAGTGAGTGATTAACAGGAAGGAGTTGTTAATTTAAATGGGAAGATTTACAGATTATCGCACCTTTAAGACTGCACTGGGTGGCAGATTACTTCAATTCGAAATCGGAAAGGTGTGCGAACAGGCCAATGGACAGGTAACCGTACGTTACGGTGATACCGTTGTTAACTGCACAGCAACCGCATCGAAGGAGCCGAGACAGGATATCGACTTTTTCCCGCTAAGCTGTGATTATGAAGAGAAAATGTACAGCGTCGGCAAGATTCCGGGTGGATACATCAAGCGTGAGGGAAAGCCGGGAGAGAAGGCAATTCTGACATCCCGTCTGATTGATCGTCCGCTGAGACCGCTCTTCCCGAAGGGCTTCCGGAATGACGTTGTTGTTGTTGCAAGTGCTTGGAGTGTCGATCATGATTGCTCCCCGGAAATCGCAGCAATGCTGGGTTCCTCGGTAGCACTGGCAACATCGGATATTCCGTGGGACGGTCCGACGGCGGCGGTTGTTGTTGGCCGTGTAGACGGAGAATTGATCGTGAATCCGACCTACGAGCAGAGAATGGCATCCGATATCAATCTGACCGTATCCGGCACGAAGGAAGCCATCATGATGGTGGAAGCCGGTGCCAACGAGGTTCCGGAAATGGAAATGCTGGATGCGATCATGTTCGGACACGAAGAAATCAAGGCTCTTTGCGAATTCATCGAGGAAATCGTTGCTGAGGTCGGTAAGGAGAAAATGACTTACAAGGTATTCAAAGCAACGGAAGAAGTAGATGCCGCTGTCAGAGAATATGCGACCGACAAGATGATCACCGCCATCAAGACCGTGGAGAAACAGGAGCGCATGGCGAATATGGAGGCCGTAGAGAAGGAGACCAAGGAGCACTTCGAAGAAATCTTCCCGGAGAACGGTAAGGATGTCGCAGAAGTTCTGTACAACATCAAGAAGGAAAATGTTCGCTCCATGATTCTCGACGATGGCATCCGTCCCGACAACAGAAAGTTGACCGAAATTCGTCCGCTCTGGTCGGAGACAGGTCTGCTTCCAAGAGCACACGGATCCGGACTGTTTAAGAGAGGCCAGACTCAAGTTCTCTCCGTGGCTACATTGGCTCCGGTTAATGAGGCACAGAATCTGGACAGCATCGACATTGACAGAACCAGCAAGAGATACATGCATCAGTACAACTTCCCGGGATATTGCACCGGCGAGGCAAAGACCAGCCGGGGACCGGGCAGAAGAGAAATCGGACACGGGGCACTGGCAGAGAGAGCCCTTCTCCCGGTTATCCCGGATGAGGAAGACTTTCCTTATGCAATCCGCGTCGTATCCGAGGTGCTTTCCTCCAACGGTTCTTCTTCCATGGCATCGACTTGCGGATCCTGCCTGGCTCTGATGGATGCCGGCGTTCCGATCAAAAAACCGGTATCCGGTATTGCAATGGGCCTGATTGAGGGAATTAACGAAGACGGAACCAGCCGTTATGCAATCCTCAGCGATATTCAGGGCATGGAAGACTTCCTTGGCGACATGGATTTCAAGGTAACCGGAACACCGGATGGTGTTACCGCACTTCAGATGGACATCAAGGTTCACGGGCTGTCCAGAGAAATTCTGGAGGAGGCACTGAATCAGGCAAAGGAAGGCAGAGCGAAGATCCTTGAAAATATGCTGGAAGAAATCTCTGCTCCAAGAGCAGAACTCTCTCCATATGCACCAAGAGTAATCTTTATGCGTGTTCATCCGGATAAGGTTCGCCTGGTTATCGGACCGGGAGGAAAGACCGTCAACCGCATTGTGGATGAGACTGGTGTTAAAATTGACATTTCCGATGAGGACGTCGGAAAGATCTGCATCTACAGCTCGGACATGGCCAGCGCTGAAGCCGCAAAGAAAGAAATCGAGCTGATTACAAAGGACGTGGAAGTGGGTGAGACTTATACCGGCACGGTTAAGAGAATCATGAACTTCGGTGCCTTTATCGAAATTCTTCCGGGTAAGGAAGGTCTTCTCCACATCTCAAAGATGGCGAAACATCGTGTTGAGAAGGTGGAAGATGTTATGAACATCGGCGATCAGGTGGAGGTTAAGGTGACTGAGATTGATAACCAGAATCGTATCAACCTCTCCCGTAAAGAATTGCTGTAGTAATATGGTTTTAAAGAATTCCGGGCTTGTCCCGGAATTCTTGCGTTGAATGCCCATCTTTCAGATGGTAAAATTAAATAACTATTGCTGCGAAACCGCGCAGGGAAAGGAGAACATTGTGTTGCATCAAACAAAATCGTTTCACTGTTTCATATTTGCTGTGGCATTCGCAGCTTTTCTGTTAATTGGATCCTGTGCAGTAACAAGCACGGTATACGGATATTCCACGAAGGAATTCGATGTGAATATTGATGCTCATATCGATCATAGTTACAGCATCACGGAGAAAATCACGGTGGATTTCGGAAACAATGGTAAACACGGGCTCTACCGCAATATTCCGCTGGATGCAAAGTATCGCATCAAGGACATTTCGGTCGACGGTTATGAATATGACATCTATACCGAATCCGAGAACCGGGTTATTCAAATTGGCTCCGCTGATTATCGGGTGACAGGAGAACAAACTTATGTGATTCGATATACGATTCAGGAAGTGGAGGATAATGATTCTTCAGCGGATTATCTCTATCTCGATGTGCTTCCGACCGGATGGGAGACCTCTATTGAACATGCGCGTGTGACGCTGAATCTGCCGGATGGACTTCAGTTCGATTCACTGCAGTATTATACCGGAAAGTACGCGTCCGATCGAAGCGATTACGGCACTTGGAACAAACAAAAAAATACGATCACTTTTGAGGCAGATAACCTGCCCCAGGGTGTCGGGGCAACGGTGAAGGGTACCCTGCCGGATGGAACCTGGACGGGTGTCCTCAGCTACAACTGGGTTCGAATTCTTGTCCTTCTCGGAACGGTTGGAGGAATCTTAATTCTTCTTGCGCTTCATATTACTTGGGGGCGTGACCCGGAGGTTGTTGAAACTGTCGAATTCTATCCACCGGATGGTTTGACACCTGTAGATATCGGATATGTTATCGACGGAACAGTCGACGACAATGACATCACGGCAACCTTCTTTTATCTGGCCGATAAGGGTTATATTGATATCAACGAATACAAGAAGAACGAATTTGAATTCACCCGACTTACAAATCTGCCGGAATCGGAGAAGCCTTACATTCAGAGATTCTTCCGCGGTCTCTTCGGAAAGACGTCTTCCGATGACTACGATGAAGTGAAGCGGAAAGATCCGAAGAAGCTGAAGGCGAGGATGAACAAGATCGGAAAACGGATGAGTACCGCTTATCGGGACATTCCGAATCTTGTAGATGACGAATTCGCGGGCGACCACAAGCTCTATACCCATCAGTCCCGCGTTGCCGAGCTTCTCGAGAGAGGCATCTTCTTCCTCATTCCGACGATGAGTCACTTCGTGCTCTATGCTTTGAATACAACGTTGCCACTTCTTATCAACGCAGGAGTATCTCTGGTTGTCGGATCGTTATTCGCTGTTCTGCTATCCTTCATGATGCGGATCTATTATTACCGGAAGAGCCGGAAAGCATCCAAGAGTATCGTTCGCTTTGCGGTTACCCTGGTTGTGTACGTCATCTGTGTAATGATATTTATGTATAACGTGTGTATGAATGAAAGTCACGGGTATAATGACCGCTGGCTTACCTCCGCCATGTTGGCTTTCTTCGTGCTCGGACCGATGCTTATGGTCGGAATGCGGACGCGAACGGAGTGGAGCAACCGGCTTTACGGCAAAGTCCTCGGCTTTCGAAATTTCATTCGGGATGCTGAGCTGGAACGCATTGAGACGCTGGTGGAAGAGAATCCGAGCTATTTCTACAACGTTCTTCCGTATGCCTATGTGTTCGGTATGACCAAGAAATGGGCCAGTAAGTTTGAAACTATCGACGTAGAGAAACCTTCTTGGTATACTTCTTACGGAGATTCGACCGACTCACCGTATTTTGATGTGGTAATGATGGATTCCATGTTGAACCATGTATCCGGCAGCGTGCGGGATGCGATTGATCTGAGTCAATCTAAGGATCACGGCAGTGGAGGCAGCGTCTTCAGCGGTGGTGATTCTGGCGGCGGTGGTTTCAGCGGCGGCGGATCCGGAGGCGGCGGTGGCGGCGCCTGGTAGGAGATGTACGAAAGAATCGCAATGCAAAGCATTTTGACGGATAGTGCATGTCTTTAGCCGGGAAAACATTAAGAAACCGAGAAAACGTTAAGAGACGCTGACAACCGGTCGATCGTCAGTGGCCCGAAAGGTCGAATCAGACCTCGGTCAAGAACGGAGCCGTCATAAAAAGACTTTGAATGGAATAGGAAGAAAGGAGAACGGAAATGCTATTTAAAATTATCCTCTTTATCCTCGTTATAGGAATTGTCCTTGCTATCTGGGAGGTATCTGCCTACAACAACATTGTGAAGAGTTCTGTCAGCACAGAAGAAGCCTTCTCCACGATGGATGTCTACCTGAAGAAAAGATACGATTTGATCCCAAATCTGGTAGAAACGGTGAAGGGATACGCCAAGCACGAATCGGAGACGCTCGAGGCAGTTGTGCAGGCCAGAAATGCTGCAGTTGGCGCAACCTCTGCGGATGACAAAATGGAGAAGGATGCTGCATTGACTCAGGCTCTTCATTCCATCCATGTGGTCGCAGAACAGTATCCGGATCTCAAGGCGAACGCAAACTTTACGGAACTGATGAGTCAGCTGCAGAAAGTGGAGGAAGATATTGCAAATGCGCGCAAGTATTACAACGCATGTGTCAAGAAATACAATGTTCGAATCCAGACGTTCCCGGGAAGCCTGCTGGCTTCGGTATTCCATTTTGAGAGGAAGCCTCTGTTTGAACTGTCATCCACGAC
>CAVKJB010000005.1:24294-94211 GCA_963656785.1 Acutalibacteraceae bacterium
CCACGACAGAGAGAGAGAACGTGCAGGTTCAGTTTTAGCCAAAAGTAAATTCGGAGCGCCTTGCTGAATCGATGAAGCGAGGCGCTTCTCGTCATACAGGGATACATCATGGATGAATTATATTTAAAAGGATATACCGGAAACCGGGAGCTTTCCTGGCTTCAATTCGATGACCGCTGCCTGGAGGAAGCCCGGGATCCTTCGGTTCCGCTTCTGGAGAGAATGGGATTTGTGGAAATATTCGCCTCCAATTTGGATGAGTTTTTCATGGTTCGCGTTGGAAGCCTTCTTGATTTAGTGCAGCTGGGGGTAGACCGTCCGGATCCACTGTCCGGCATGTCGCCGGCGACGCAGCTTCAGCGAATCTATCGGCGATGCAAGACGCTTTACGGAAAGAAGGATGAAATCTACAATGAAGTTGTGAAAGATTTCGAGAAGAAAGGCATCCGGTTAAAGACCAAAGACCAATGGTCGAACGCGGAATACAAAGCGGCACAAGAGTTCTTTATGGAACGGATACGCGGTCAGCTCAAAGTTTCTTTTTACACAGGAAAGGATGATTTTCCATTTCTGGAGAACCAGCACATCTATTTTCTTGCGACACTGGAATCCGCGAATAAAGACTATTATGCGGTTATCGAGATCCCGGATACGCTGCCGTCTCTTTGGCGAGTACCGGTCAAGAAGAGCAAGAACGGAAGTAAGAAAGAGAAGTCGGATTCCTACCTGTTTGTGCAGGACATGGTCGCATGCTTTCTGAGCAACCTGATGACACCGTTTCGGATGAAATCCGGCGCATGTTTTCGTATTACACGAAACGCGGAGATCCCGATGAAGGATGAAGATGCCCGTGTAGCCGGGGATTTTCGCGTGCAGATGCAGCAGCTGATTCAGGGACGGGATCGGCAGCCGGTGGTACGACTGGAGATTCAAGGGGCACCGAAGAGTGCAAAATCCATTCGCAAGAGATTGCTCCGTGAATACCATCTGGAGGAAGCACAATGCTTCTATAGCAGTACGCCGATTGATTTCCGATTCTTTGATGAACTCAAAGAAATGCTTCCGGAGGAAGTTCGGAGGGAACTGAAGTATCCGCCATATCGGGAACGCGACTTGAAGCTGCGGCCGGGTGAACGTATTATGGATCTTGTGCGGAAACAGGACATTTTATCCTGCTATCCGTATGACTCGATGAATGCGTTTCTTAAATTGCTCGAAGAGGCGTCCATGGATCCGAATGTTAGCGAAATTCGGATGACCGTATATCGTCTCAGCGGAGATTCCAAAATCGCGGAATACCTGGCTCGGGCGGCTGAAAACGGAAAGAAAGTCCGAGTACTCTTCGAGCTTCGTGCACGATTTGATGAGCAGAACAACATCGACTGGTCCAAGAAACTGGAGATGGCAGGCTGTAAGATTTATTACGGCAGCGAGACGCTAGATGACTACAAAGTACATTGTAAAATCTGCCAGATTGTCTTTAGCGAGATCGGAGAACGCAGATACATCACGCAGGTGGGTACCGGCAATTACAATGAGAAGACGGCGAGGCAATATACGGATTTCTCACTGATTACCTATGATCAGGTATTGGGGAAAGAAATCTACCGCTTCTTTAAGCACGTGTACAAGAATAGTTTTCTCAAGGAATACGACCATATTCTTGCAGCACCGCAGAGTCTGAAGCCGGAGCTTTTGCATCAGATGGATCGGGAGATTGCGAAGGGAGAGAAGGGACGAATTTTCATCAAGGTCAATTCCGTGACCGATCCGGATCTTATCCGAAAACTGTCCGAGGCCTCGAATGCCGGGGTGCAAATTCGGATGATCGTACGTGGTATATGCTGCATCATTCCTGGAATCCCGGGCCGCACAGAGAACATCGAGGTTGTGAATGTGGTGGGGAGATATCTGGAACATTCCCGGGTGTATATCTTCGGCAGCGGAAAGTCCGAGCGAATCTACATCAGCTCCGCCGACTGGATGAAGAGAAACACCGAAAATCGTGTTGAACTTGCCTTTCCAATTGAATCGCCCAAAGTGGCAAGGCGAATTAAACGCATCATGCAGCTTAATTTTAACGACAATGTGAAAGGACGTTACATGGACAGCCGCGGGAAGTACTGCCGCAAGAAGACTCGTAAACCTCGTATCGACAGTCAACAGCTGTTGATGGAGGGCAAGGAATGAAATGATTCTTACTCATCTTTCGTGGATTCCGGCTCGTTATTCTCTTCCGGAACAGAATCCTTTGCCGTAGCTTCGGGTTCCGCTTGGGCATAACGGGATGGAAAATAGATGACCTTCTGCTCCGGTTCCTCCGATGACGTCTTGGATGTTTTGGGCGCAGGCTTTCTCATCCTCGGATCTGAATCCGAAGGTGCCTGAATGAAATAATAGTAGACGGCATAGATCAGAAGACCGACTAACAGTATGAAACCGACGATGAATAGTGGCATGAAAATCCCTCCGTGATTCAATATATGTTCATTCTACCGACCTTCTGTTGACCGGTCAAGAGCGAAAACGCGGGTAAGATCCCGGTCACAGACGCAGCGTGTCTTCTGGGATACCATAAGAACACAGATCGGAAAATGCCTCGAAAAAAACATCACGCAAACATCAAGAAGGGAGAGACAAGCATTTTATGATAGCGCAAATGACCTATTTGCAGATAATTACATACTTTATCCTCTATTCCGCTCTGGGATGGATGGTGGAAGTGATCTATCAGGCTTTGGCAAAGGGGATCGTTGTGAACAGAGGGTTTCTGAACGGCCCCGTCTGCCCCATCTACGGTTTTGGGGTGGTCGGAATCTTCATCACAACGACATTTATTTTTGGCGACAATATATCTTCCGTGAATTTCTTTGCTGTTTTCCTTTGCGGTATGGTTATCGCCACGGTCATCGAATTTCTCGGCGGCTGGGTTTTAGATCGCTGCTTCCATGCCCGGTGGTGGGATTATCGGGAGAAACCGTTTAATCTTCACGGTTATATCTGTCTGGAATTCAGCGTAATATGGGGCCTTGGAATCGTCTTAGTGGTTCGGGAAATACAACCGCTGGTGCGCCATCTTCTGATGCCGTTTCTGAAATGGGAAATGTCTTCCTGGATCGTGGCAGCGATATGCCTTCTCTATCTTGCGGACTTTGTGGTTTCTGTATCGATCATGATTGGCCTCAATCAACGATTTGCGGAGCTGAACGAGCTGCAGCAGCGGATGCGTGTTGTCAGCAATGAGCTCAGTACCCGAATCGGAAACGAAGCACTGGAAAAAGCTCAGAAGATGGATCAATTCAAACTTCAGACTTCGCTGGCAAAATCAGAACTTCGGGACAGCTTGGGAGATAACCGTATCGAACTTGAAGATCTAATCCGAGAAATGGAGGAACGGAAACATCTATTCGAAGCGAAGAAAGAAGAATTCTATATGGCGTACCTTCAACGGAAGCACTTCGGCTTCGGTCGGGTAATGCGGGCATTTCCGGAGATGAGGCACCGGGATTATGGGGAACTTCTTCAAGAGCTTCGCAACCAAATCAATCTGAGAGGCTGATTTGACATTTACACGCGTCTAATATATATTATATGGGTTAGAAACTAATTTTTTGTTACTTGGGGAATCGCTTAGAAATCCGGGAATTGCAAGCGAAAACTCTGAAATAATTTGTAAAAGGGACGGAAGGTACTAATTATGTTTGAAAACTTATCGGAAAAATCCGTCGCAGAAACCCAAAACGAACAAGTCCGCCACTGGCAGGACATTGATCTTCTGGACCTCTGCGTGAAGGAAAGAGAAGAATGCCCAAGCTTCGTATTCTACGAAGGTCCGCCGACGGCGAACGGGAAGCCGGGAATCCACCATGTAATGGCAAGAACCCTCAAGGATTCGATTAACCGTTACAAGACGATGAAGGGTTTCCAGGTGAAGAGAAAAGCAGGATGGGATACGCATGGACTGCCGGTGGAGATTGAAGTTGAGAAACAGCTTGGAATGAACGGCAAGCAGGACATCGAAAAATATGGCATCAAAGAATTCAACGAGAAGTGCCGGGAGTCCGTATTTAAGTATACCAGCATGTGGACCGACATGTCGGATCGTATGGCATACATGGCTGACATGAATGACCCATACATTACCTACAAGAACGACTACATTGAGACCGGGTGGTGGATTCTGAAGAAGTTCTTCGATGCAGGACTCATTTATGAAGGCCACAAAGTACAGCCTTATTGTGCTCGCTGCGGAACGGGTCTGGCTTCTCACGAAGTTGCTCAGGGATATAAGGAAATTTCAGTACTGTCCGTCACCTGTAAATTCAAACGTAAAGGTATGGAGAATGAGTACTTCCTGGCATGGACGACAACCCCGTGGACGCTGCCTTCCAATGTACTGATTACCGTCGGATCTGACGTGGACTACATTCGCGCCAAGATGATCGAAGGTCCGGAATCCGGCAATATCTTCGTTGTTGCCGAGGCTCTGGCGAACAAAGTTCTCGGCGAGGGTAAGTACGAGACGCTGGAGGTTCTCAAGGGCAAAGATCTCGAATATCAGGAATACGAACAGCTGATGCCGTACGTAAAGATGGAAGACGGCGATAAGAAGGCATTCTTCGTTGCTTGTGCCGATTACGTTACAACGGAAGACGGTACCGGTCTGGTTCACACGGCGTATGCATTCGGTGAAGACGACTACAATACCTGCCGCCGTTACAACGTGCCTTTCGCCCGTCCGGTTGATGAGAAGGGAAAATTCACGGAAACTCCGTGGAAGGGTCACTTCGTCATGGAAGATGGATTGGATGTGGAAATTCTGAAGCATCTGGCTGCCGAGAACAAGGTTTTCTCGAAGCAGAAGATGGTACACAACTATCCTCATTGCTGGAGATGCAACACGCCACTGGTGTATTACGCAAAACCGGGTTGGTACATCGAGATGAGCAAACTCAAGGATCAGCTGGTAGCAAATAACAATACCGTGAACTGGTATCCACCGTTTGTCGGCGAGAAGAGATTCGGAAACTGGCTGGCTGAAGTGAAGGATTGGGCAATCTCCAGATCCAGATACTGGGGAACCCCTATTCCGATTTGGCGCTGTGAATGCGGTCATCTCGAATGCATTGGCAGCCGTGAGGAGCTGAAGGACAAGGCGGTGGAAGCTGTTGACCCGAAGACTATCGAACTTCACCGTCCATATGTAGATGACATTCACTTAACCTGTCCGGAATGCGGAAAGACGATGAACCGTATCCCGGAAGTAATGGATTGCTGGTTCGACTCCGGTGCAATGCCGTTTGCTCAGTGGCACTATCCGTTTGAGAATAAGGAACGTTTTGAAAAGGAGCTTTTTCCTGCTGACTTCATCTGCGAGGGAATTGACCAGACCCGTGGATGGTTCTATTCCCTGATGGCTATTTCCACTTTCATAATGGGACGATCCCCATACAGAAATGTCTTGGTGAATGACCTGATTCTGGACAAAGAAGGAAAGAAGATGTCTAAGTCCAGAGGGAATACTGTGTCTCCGTTTGAACTTCTCGACAAGTACGGTGCAGATGCACTGAGATGGTACCTGGTATCTACCTCTCCGGCATGGACGCCGACACGTTTTGACGAGGATGGCGTAAAGGAAGTAATCAGCAAATTCTTCGGTACCCTGAAGAACATCTACAATTTCTTCGTCCTGTATTCCAATATGGATAATCTCGATGTGGCATCACTCGATGTCCCTTATGAAGACCGTCCGGAACTGGATCGATGGATTATTTCCCGTTACAATAAGTGCATCAGAGAAGCAACCGATGCAATGGATTCTTATGAACACATGAGAATGGTCCGCACCATCAACGACTTTGTTGTGGAAGATATGTCAAATTGGTACATTCGTCGCGCGAGAAGAAGATTCTATGCGGATGAGATGGATACTGATAAGAAGAGCGTCTATGCAACTACCTATGAGATTCTTGTGGGCGTTGCCAAAATGATTGCACCGATCGCTCCGTTCCTTTCCGACGAGATGTACATTAAGCTGACTGGTGAAGAGACCGTTCATACGGCTTATTATCCGGTAGCAGACGAGAGTCTCATTGATGAGAAGGTCGAGAAGAGAATGGGTCTCGTTAAAACACTGGTTAACCTGGGAAGAGGAACCCGTGAGAAAGAAAAACTCAAGGTTCGTCAGCCTCTCCAGGAAGTTATCATTGACGGAAATTACGAGTCGATTATCAGCGACCTTGTTCCGCTGATTCAGGAAGAACTGAATGTGAAGGAAGTCGTATTTGAACCGGATCTGGATAAATACATGAACTTCTCCATCAAGCCGAACTTCCGTGAAGCCGGAAAAGCGCTGGGTAAGAATGTCAAGGAATTCGGGCAGAAACTGGCTGCCGCTGACGCCAAGAAGCTGATTGCAGAAATTCAGGCAGGCCCGATAAAGATGAATCTGGGCGGAGAAGAGTACGAAATCCCGGAAGCATACCTGGATGTTCGTATTTCCGCAAAGGATGGCTTTGTCGTAGGCATGGAGAACAACGTGTTCACCATCCTGGATACCACTCTGACACCGGAGTTGATTCAGGAAGGATATGTTCGTGAACTGATTTCCAAGATTCAGCAACTGCGCAAGCAGCATGATTTCGAGATGATGGATCACATTCACATCTATCTGGATGCCGATGCGGAGATTCTCGCAGCGGTGGAATCCGCAAAGGAACACATCATGTCTGAGACGTTAGCCGAGGATATTCTTACAGCGACGGATGCCGACAAGTTCGATATCAACGGTCATAGCACAGGCATTGCAGTAGAGAGAGTATAATGAACAATTCAATGAATGAATTAAGAAATATACTGGACAACGATCCCGACTCTTTAGTCGGGGTCGTTTCTGAGTTGGGCGAAAAAAAGTTCCGTGCCGCTCAGCTTTTCGGGTGGCTGTCGAAAGGAATTTCCAATTTCGATGAGATGGGAAATCTTCCGAAATCCTTTCGAGAGAAACTGGGAGAGTATTTCTATATTGGAATCCCGAAGCTGATTACATGCCAGCATTCCGCTACCGACGGAACCCGAAAATGTCTTATGGAGTTTCGAGATGGAGCCCGAGTGGAATCCGTTTTCATGAAGTATAGTTATGGGAATTCCATTTGTATCTCTTCGCAGGTGGGATGCCGGATGGGCTGCACTTTTTGTGCCTCCACGCGCAAGGGGCTGGATCGTAATTTGACAGCCGGCGAGATGCTGGCACAGGTGCTGGCGATGAGAAATTTCACCGGTGAATCCATTAATCACGTGGTTGTCATGGGTATCGGCGAGCCATTTGATAATTATGAAAACCTGGCCGGATTCATTCGCCTGATTCATCACCCAAAGGGATATAATCTGAGCCTTCGAAACATCACGGTATCTACTTGCGGCCTGATTCCGGCAATCCGTCGATTTGCGGAGGACTTTCCGCAGGTAAACCTTGCGGTATCGCTTCATGCGCCGAATGATGAGATTCGATGCAATTCCATGCCGGTGGCAAAGAGATACGGCTACAACGAATTGATGGAGACCTGCCGTGACTACACTCGAACTACCGGGCGCCGAATCACCTTCGAATATGCCCTGATTGACGGTTTTAACGACTCGGTGGAACATGCGGCGGAATTGGCTTCGCGTCTTCGCGGGTGGCAGACTCATGTGAACCTGATTCCTTTGAATCCAGTGGACGGAACGGGATACCGGACATCCCGACAGGACAATGTTAAGCGATTCCAAGCGATTCTCGAAGCGAAACACGTGGCGGTCACCGTTCGAAGAACTTTAGGAACCGATATTGATGCGGCTTGCGGACAACTTCGGTTGAGATAATTTGCTTTTGACCGGGCTAAAAACAGCATTGTGCCCCGATCGGAAGAATCCGACCGAAACGAACGGAATATAGCACGGACAAACATTACAATATATGGTATAATATTTAACTAATGTTTATTGGTTAGAATAGATGACTAGGAGAACAGCATGAATATATTGATTGATGGCATGGGTGGAGATCACGCGCCGGAAGAAATCGTGAAGGGTGCCGTGATGGCGGCTCGGGAGATCGATGATACGATCTCTATCATCGGGCAGGAGGAGCGGATTCATGAGTGTTTGAAGGAACTGAACTGGACCGGATCCAACATTGAAGTGATTAATGCCACCGAAGTGATTAGCAACAACGAATCCCCAGCGATGGCTGTCCGCAAAAAGAAGGATTCCAGCATTTCCAAAGGTATGCGTCTTCTCAAAGAAGGGGAGGCAGATGCCTTCATTTCCGGGGGTAGTACGGGTGCGCTATTGTCTGCCGGACTTCTCATTCTGGGGCGAATTCGCGGCATCAAGCGGCCGGCGATTGCAGCTTTCTTCCCGAAGATCGGAATGGATGACACATCTTTGATTCTGGATTGCGGCGCCAATGCGGAGTGCAAACCGGAGTATTTGCAGCAGTTCGGCATCATGGGAAGCATTTTTACCGAGCACGTCAAAGGAGTGGAGGACCCGGAAGTGATGCTCCTCAATGTAGGCGCGGAGGAAGAGAAGGGGGATCCGCTGCACAAAGAGGCGTATGAACTCCTTCAGAACTCCGGGCTTAATTTTTGCGGAAACTGTGAGGGCCGGGACGTACCGTTTGGCTGCTGTGATGTCGTCGTAACGGATGGTTTTTCCGGCAACATCTTCCTGAAGAGCTCGGAGGGAGTAGCACTTGCGGTCATGAAACGCATCAAGCAGAAGATGACGGAGGGCGTGATGGCGAAGGCCGGCGCCGTGCTTGCATATGGAAAACTCAAGGAAATCAAGAAGGAATTCGATTACTCCGAAGAAGGCGGTGCCCCGATTCTGGGTCTGAAAGGCCCCGTGCTTAAGATTCATGGAAGCTCTAAGGCTAATGCGGTATACAATGCGATCCTCAAGGCGATTCCCTATGTCGAACAGGATGTGACGAAACGAATCGAGGATGCCATTCGGGAAAGAGCGAATGCGTCCGATGCGGAAGGAAGCAGTGACGTTGAGGAAGGATAGAAGTGCAATGCAGGATTATTCAACACTGGAGAAAAATCTGGGATATGAATTTCAAGACAAGAAGCTACTGCAGCATGCACTGATTCACAGCTCTTACGCGGCAGAACACAATATGGAATATGCCGAGAACAACGAGCGACTGGAATTTATTGGGGATGCTTATCTGGACGCCGTTGTTGGGAAAAAGCTCTTTGAATCCATGCAGGATCAGCCGGAAGGGGTGCTTTCGAAAACACGTGCGAATATCGTGTGCGAGGGATCTCTTGCGAACGTTGCCCGCCAGGTTGGAATCGGTGATTTTCTGTTGCTCGGCCACGGGGAGGAACTTCATGGCGGACGGGATAAAGACTCGATTCTTTCGGACGCCATGGAGGCGATAATTGGCGCCATCATCCTGGAGGCAGGATACGACACATGTGATGCGGTAGTCCTGAATCTTTTTCGTGAGAATATTCTGCTGGCATTGCAGGGAAAGCTCTATCACGACTATAAATCGGCCTTGCAAGAGAAAATGCAGGCCAGTCACAAGAAGGGTCATCTCGATTACGTACTTGTAAGTGAAGAGGGCCCGGATCACGACAAAACCTTCACGGTTTCGGTTCAGGCGAATGGCAAGGTGCTCGGAACCGGAACGGGGAGAAATAAGAAAACAGCGGAGCAGGAAGCCGCTCGGGATGTACTGATGAAAGGGGTACAGTAGTTGCAATTTAAGAGAATTGAAATGCAGGGGTTCAAATCCTTTGCAGATCCGGTTTGCATCGAATTGAATGACGGTATCACCTGCATCGTGGGGCCGAACGGCAGCGGTAAAAGCAACATCTCCGATGCGCTTCGCTGGGTGCTGGGAGAACAGAGCCCGAAGCAACTTCGCGGAAATCGCATGGATGAAGTCATTTTCGCCGGAACAGCGAATCGACGTCCCAAGGGCATGGCGGAGGTATCACTGGTGATTGATAACTCCGGCGGAGAACTGCCGGTCGACTACAATGAAGTCGAGGTAACACGTCGCATGTTCCGATCCGGTGAGAGTGAATACTTGATTAACGGCAATAACTGTCGTCTCAAGGATATTCGGGAGCTGTTCATGGACACCGGAATCGGTGTGGACGGATATTCCATCATCGGCCAGGGGAAGATTCAGGAAATCGTCAGCACAAAACCGGAAAATCGCCGTGAGATTTTTGAAGAGGCGGCGGGAATTGTTTTCTACAAGAACCGAAAACAGGACGCCGAGCGCAAACTAACGGCGGCGGAAGACAACTTAGAGCGCGTACGTGATATTATTGCGGAGATTGAAGGTCGTATTGACGGCTTGAAGGAAGATTCGGAAAAGGCACAGGAATATATTGAACTCCGAGATCGTTACCGAATGCTGGCAGTAAATATCATCCTTCATAGTATTGATAATCTGGAAAAGAATGTCGAGGGAGGCAGACTGGAACTGGAAGAGTTGACAGAGCTGCATCAATCCGTCCTGACGAAGAATGAAGCATTGGAGGCGGCAGCAGAGGCATGCCGCGTGAAGGATGCCGACTTGAACGAACAGTATGAGAAGTGCAATCAACTGCTTCGCAGCAAGACGGAGGAACTTCATCAGATTACCAATCGAGGGCAGATCAATACCGAGCGTCTGAATAACATCGAGAATGAACTTCGTAGACTTCAGGATGTCTTGTCTGATACCTCGGAACGCCTGAGTGCAGCCAAGGAGAATAGAAGCGAACTGGAACAGAATGCAAATGCGATGGATGCCACGAGAAAACAGCTTCGAAGCGGATTGGATGATGCTGTTTTCCGACTGAATGAACACACACGCAAAAACAGTGCGGTTCTGGAACAAATCGAACGGAACAAGGAATCCGTCATCGATCTGAGCAACAAGAACGTCTCGCGGAATGCGGAAATCCGTACGCTGGAGAATTATCGGAATACGCTGACGGAACGGATGACACAACTTTCTCAGGAAAGCGATGGAAGAGACGAGACCGCAATGCAGAATCGGGAACGCCTGAAGGAGATTCAGGATGCTTTTAACCGAAAAAGCGAAGAGAAGAATTCTGCACAATCGGAGATCCGTCGGCTGAACGACATGATTGTGGAAAACAAGCGGCTCGTTGCAGATGCATCGAAGCGGATTGAAGAATCTGTGCTTCAGGTGAACCGGTTGACGGTACGCCGCAATACCATCGAAGAGATGGAAAGCAACTACGAAGGATACAATAATGCAGTTCGACAGGTAATGCAGCGGAACTTTCGTGGCATTGTGGGACCGGTATCGGAACAAATGACTGTGCCGGATGGTTATGAACTCGCTATTGAGACGGCACTTGGCGGTGCCATGCAGAACATCATCTGTGAGAACGACAATTCGGCCAAGCAGGCAGTAGAGTGGCTGAAATCCGCAAGAGCAGGACGTGCCACATTTCTTCCGATTGCGTCGATTCATGGCGGTCGCCCGTACGAAGGCTCAGCGCAACGCATGTCCGGATTTCTCGGCACAGCATCGGAGATGATAGAATGCAATCCCGCTCATCGCGAAATTTATAATTACCTGCTGGGGCGTGTTCTGATTGCGGATAATATGACGCATGCAATCGCAATTTCCAAAGAAGTACCGAAGGGTTACCGTATCGTGACGGTTGAAGGCGAGGTTGTATCGGCGAGTGGTGCCATCACCGGAGGGCGATATCGGAACAAATCGGCCAATCTCCTGGAACGCCGTAAGGAAATTACCACGCTCGGCGAGGAAATCTCGAAATTAAAAGCTTCCCAGGAGCAGGAAACGGAATCCCGAAATCGCCTGGAAAAAGAACTTGAGGCTTACAAAAACTCACTGGATGGGAAAAATCAGCACATTCAGAAGATTGAGATCGAACTGAATGTGCTTCAAAGCGAGAAGGATCACACGGAGGAACTGGTAACGGCCAGCAGCAATGCCTCTTCCCATTACGAAGAAGAACTTCAGAATATTCGCGAGGATGTTAAGCGTGCTGAGGACATGATCGTATGTTACCGAGAGCAGATCACGGAAACGGAAGAACAAATTCGCCGGATGGAAGAGGAATCGGAGACGCTTTCGAAAGACTCCGAGCATTACCGGAGTGCCACAGAAGAACATCAGGAGAAGGTGGTATCATTCAAGGTTCAACTCGGGGAACAGGATCAGAAAATCCTGGCATTGAACGAGAACATCGAACGTGTGATTGATGAAATTGCGGATTTGGAGGATGCTTATACAACCGCAGAAGCGGAGTATGAAGAACAGAATAAACAGCGCCTACTTCTGACTTCCAGCGGTGCACAGTCGGATGAGAAGGAGGAAATCCTTCGCGGGGAAAAGACCGCGCTGGAAGAAGAAGTTGCCCGCCTGACGAAAGAGCTGGATCAAAACCGTGCGGAGCAAGCGAAAGCAATCGAAGAAAAGAAGGGCATCGCACAGGAAGTGCAAGATGTTCAGGACCGTAAGTACAAACTGGAAATCAAGAATACGAAGAATGAAACACTGCTTACCTCGCAGAAGGACAAGCTGTGGGATGAATTTGAGATGTCCTATGCGGAAGCGAAGACGCTCCGCGATGCAGACTTCTCCATCACATCCGGAAATCGCGAGGTACGCGAAATCAAACTCCGAATGACAGAAATCGGGGACGTGAATATTTCCGCCATTGAAGAGTATCAGTCCGTTCGCCGCAGATATGAATTTATGATGACGCAGGCAGAGGATCTTACGAAAGCGATGGAGGAACTGCAGTCCATTATTCGCAACATGGATCGGACGATTAAAGAGCGCTTCCGGACGAACTTCAATCAAATTGAAGTTCATTTTGAAGAGATCTTTCACGAGCTTTTCGGTGGCGGTCATGCCGAACTTCGCCTGGAGGATGAGGATAATCCCCTGGACTCCGGCGTTGACATCATCGCACAGCCACCGGGGAAAGCATTGAAGAACATCAACCTGATGTCCGGCGGTGAGAAAACCATGACGGCGATTGCACTGATGTTTGCAGTGCTCAAGACCAAGCCGACGCCATTCTGCATTCTCGACGAGGTGGAAGCGGCGTTAGACGAGGCGAATATCGAACGCTTTGCGAAATATCTTCGCCATTTCCATGAAATACAATTTGCGATCATTACGCACCAGAAGGTGACGATGGAGTATGCGGATGTACTCTACGGAGTGACTATGCCGGAACACGGAATCTCCAAAATGCTTTCACTCAAATTGGAGGATGCCCGTGAGATGGACCTCGAATAGACGGCTTTTCGGCTAAAAATAAATTCCGGCCGAACCGGAATACCGAACATTCTGCAATTTGAGGTTATTCGAAGTGTACGAAAATTGAACAAGTATACGAAATAGCGCTTCAGAAACAGAGATTCAATGGGGGACAACTCATGAAAACACACGAAGCACAGTTGATGCACAATGGAAGAAGATGTAAAAAAATGCATGGATAGAGGAACGAGATGGGTATTTTCAAGGAAAAATCAACATTTGACAAGTTCAAAGAACGCGTAGCGAACGTAATCATGGGAAATCCGAACCTGGATGACGATTTCATGGATGAACTGGAGGAATCGCTGATTATTTCGGATATCGGGATCGAGACAACCGAGAAAATCATGAGTATGTTAAAAACGCGCATCAACAGTCGCCACATTACTAAGGCGGAAGAAGTGCAGGCAGCCCTTCAGGAGGTCATCACCAAGTTGGTGGATAAAGGAGAACGCAATAAGCTGTGCAGTGAAAGTCCGCTCATTATCATGATGATCGGTATTAATGGCGGCGGGAAAACCACATCCATCGGAAAGCTTGCATACCGCTGCGTCCGGGAAGGTCGTACGGTCATGCTGGCTGCAGCGGATACATTTCGGGCTGCGGCTGCCGAGCAGCTGCAGCAATGGGGAGAGCGTGTCGGTGTTCGCGTGATTCGTCATGAGGAAGGAACGGATCCGTCTGCGGTCATTTACGATTCCATTCAGGCCGCGAAAGCTGCAGGAACAGACGTCCTGATTTGCGATACCGCCGGTCGTCTTCAGAACAAAAAGAATCTGATGAATGAGCTCGAGAAGATGAACCGTATTATTTCGAGAGAATATCCGGAAGCAAAGCGGGAGACGCTGCTTGTTCTGGATGCCACGACAGGAAAGAACGCCATCAGTCAGGCACAGGAATTTTCGGAAATTGCGGATCTGACGGGTCTTGTTTTAACGAAATTAGATGGAACCGCACGGGGCGGCATTTCTATCACGGTGACGGATCAATTTGACATTCCGATTAAGTTCATCGGAATCGGAGAAGGTATTGAAGATATGCTGGAGTTCAATCCTGTAGAATTTGCGGAGGGAATTTTCGATGAGTAAACCAATTCTTGCGGTGGTGGGAAGACCGAATGTAGGAAAGTCCACGTTCTTCAACAGAATTATCGGCGAACGCAAGGCCATTGTGGAGGATGTGCCGGGCGTGACCCGGGACCGCATTTACGCGGAGACCGAGTGGAATGGTGTCGAATTCGCCGTGATTGATACCGGCGGCATTGAAGCCAACACCGATGACCCGATCCTCTCTCAAATGAGGGATCAGGCGATGGTGGCAATGGATATGGCGGATCTTATCCTGTTCATGGTGGACGGGAAGGACGGTCTGACCGCCGCGGATGCGGAGGTCGGATCTATCCTTCGTCGCACAGGAAAGAAAGTGATCCTGGTCGTGAATAAGATTGACAATCCATCAAAGATGCCGGACACCGTCTACGATTTCTACGAGCTTGGACTCGGCGAACCAATTCCGATAAGCTCGGCAAATATGCTGAACATCGGCGATCTTCTGGATGAAATAGTAACCGGTTTTCCGGACCGTGATTATGACTCCGACGAGGACGCCATCAAGATTGCCATCATCGGCAAACCAAATGTAGGAAAATCTTCCATGGTTAATGCACTGACGAAAGAAAACCGCGTGATTGTCTCTCCGATCGCAGGCACTACACGTGATTCTATCGACACGCCGTTCGAATTCGAAGGAAATCGATTTACCCTGATTGATACCGCAGGACTTCGGAAACGCAGTAAGGTGAATGATTCGATCGAAAAATTCAGCGTTATCCGTGCGATTGCGGCGATCGAGCGCTGTGATATCTGCATTCTGATGATTGACGCTGTCGAAGGAATCACCGATCAGGACAAGAAGATTGCCGGTATCGCGCATGAAGCCGGCAAGGGTATGATGATTGTCATCAACAAATGGGATCTCATTGCAAAAGAGACGAATACCATGCGAGATTATGAGAGAAAGGTCCGTTCGGAAATGCTGTTTGCGTCCTACGCTCCGATTATTTTCACATCTGTTGTAGAAGGAAAGCGTATTTACGACGTACTGAGACGTGCAGTCAAAATTCAGGAAATACGTCTCCGTCGCATCACGACGGGCAAGTTGAACAACCTGATTGAGGATGCTGTGATGATGCGCCAGCCACCGTCAGACAAGGGCAAAAGACTGAAAATATACTATGCCGCACAAATCGGCGTGGCTCCTCCGTTATTCTCATTCAATATTAATTCCCGAGAATTGATGCACTTCTCTTATGCTCGTTATCTGGAGAACAGACTTCGGGAAGCGTATGATTTTGAAGGAACTTCCGTTAAATTTGTCTATAACGAGAAAAAAGGAGATAAATAAGGATGTCCGTTAATTATTATTATCTGATTCTAATTGGGGTAATATCCTATCTGATCGGTAATATTTCCCCGGCGATCCTGATCGGCCGACTGCACGCCATCGACATTCGGAACGAGGGTAGCGGCAATGCCGGAACGACCAATGTACTGCGCGTGCTGGGTGCCAAATCTGCGGCAGCCACGCTGGTTATCGACGTTCTTAAAGGCGTTGTGGCGGTGCGGATTGGACTCAATGCAGATGATTACGGCGCAATGGTGGCGTTCGTCTGCGTCGTCATCGGTCACATCTACCCGGCACTCTATAAGTTTCGTGGCGGGAAGGGCGTGGCAACGTCGCTGGGTGCCGCGTTAGCTTTGAACTGGCCGAGTGCTTTTGCATTGATTCTGATTGCTCTATTTGTCGTGGGAGTCACCAAGAAAATGTCTCTGGGATCCATTCTCGCAGCCATCGCGTATCCGTTCCTCATCTGGTACTATTACCCTGCGGTTCTTCCGATGGCCGTCGGCATGGCAATTCTCATCGTGGCGAAGCATCATGCGAACATTGTAAGGCTCATCAAGAAGGAAGAGCCATCCATCAATTTCGCGGCTAAAATCAAAGAGAAACTGGATGCGGATCCTTCCGCGGACAAAAATAAATTTGCCTCCGCGGTGACATCCGATACCTCGGTTTCAACAGATGATGCGTCCGAATCGTCTGCTGCTACGGCAGAGAATTCGACGGAATTAGAGAACGAATCGCCATCGGGGAAGATGCCGACTTCATCGATCGACGAGCAAAATGAGTCGAAATCCGATTCGTCAGAAACTTCGGTAACGCAGAAAATCGAGACGGATTCGACGGAGAAGGTCGACACAGTTCTCGAAATCATCGATGACGAGGATTTGGATGAAACCATCTTTGAACCGATGCCGGAGCCAAGGGATTATTTTGCAGATGTTATCATTCCTAAGATGAAGGACAGCGAACGTGCAAAAGTTGCGGTTATTGATGAAAGCCCATTTGGACTGGCGCTTGCAAACCGTATGATCTATCAATCCAACAACTGCATTTTCTACATTTCAGACAAGGAAAAGCTCCAGAAGGTGAGTGATACCAATCATTCGGATATGCTGCCGGATGTGCTTTTGAGCAGCAGATTGCGCTATACTGCGAACCTGAAGACAGCACTCCATAACCGCGATGTCATCTTCATTAATCCGGAGAAGGAGGAAACCTGGGAAGCATGTGCCCGCATACTTCCGAGAGTTGTCTCCACGCCGATTGTAATTGTAAACGGCAGAAATTGTTCCATTCCAAGTGAGGTCCGGAAACATAAGCTCATCTACATCGATGATATAACAGAAGAAAAGGCGCTTGCACACAATGAGGCTGTTACGTTGACCGCTCGTACAACAACACAGAAGGGCGAGAAGGCGCTGGAGAAAATCCGTACTTTCGTTAAGGATGACGGATTTGAAATCCGTCCGCTTCGAAACGATTAAGAAGCTCCGATCGAACATTTTTCTAAGAGAGGATTTATTATATATCGAATATGAAGTATCACATTATTACATACGGATGTCAGATGAATGAGCACGATTCGGAGAACATCTCCGGCATGCTGGAAGCACTGGGTTATGAACACACCGACACGCCGGAAGCGGCCGACATTGTTGTGATGAACACTTGCAGCGTTCGGGAACATGCGGATAAGCGATTCTTCGGTATGCTAGGTCAGTTCAAGAAGCGAAAGAAAAACGACCCGAATTTCATCATCTGTGTCTGCGGATGCATGCCGCAGCAGCCGCACATTGTTCAGGAAATCCGCCAGCGGTACAGTTGGGTGGATATAGTATTTGGAACACAGACAATTGCGGAATTTCCGAATTTGCTGACGGAAAGGATCCGAACGAACAAGAATCAGTTCTCCATTCTGGCGAACAACACGGAAATTATCGAAGAAAAGAACCCGAAGCGTCTTCATCCGCATAAAGCATTGGTGAACATTACCTACGGCTGCAATAATTTCTGTACTTACTGCATTGTTCCCTACACACGAGGTCGCGAGAAAAGCCGTTCTTTACGCGAGGTGAAACAAGAGGTCATCTCGCTGGTACATGATGGCGTAAAGGAAGTGATGCTTCTCGGACAGAACGTGAATTCTTTCCGTGATGCGGAAGGAAACAACTTTGCGGCACTGATTCGGGCACTGGAGGAAGTCGAAGGACTGGAGCGAATCCGATTCATGACATCCCATCCGAAAGACCTGTCGGATGAGCTGATCGAATGTTTTGCTCAGACGAAAAAGCTGTGTCACAATATTCATCTTCCGGTGCAATCTGGCAACGATACGATCTTGAAACGCATGAATCGTCATTACGATCGGAGCCGTTATCTGGATATTGTCCGCAAATTGCGGACGGCCTGCCCGGATATCACGATTTCGACAGATATCATTGTGGGCTTTCCGGGAGAGACGGAAGAACAATTTAAGGACACCCTTTCGCTGGTACGTGAAGTCGGGTATGATTCTGCATTTACTTTTATCTACTCTCCAAGGGAGGGTACGCCGGCAGCAAAATTCCCGGATCAAATTACGGAGGAGGCGAAACACGAGCGTTTTGATCGATTGGTCGACGTGGTCAATGAATGCTCTTCTGCGAAGAATGCAGAATATTTGAACCGCGTGGTGGAAGTGCTGGTAGATGGTCCGAGTAAGAATGACCCTGCTGCGTACAGTGGACGAACCGATACATTCAAGCTGGTGAATTTCACTTCAGAAGACAAGTTGGAGCCGGGAATGTTGGTGCATGTTCGAATTACAGATTCGAAGACATTCAGTCTGGACGGAGAGAAGGTGGCACGATGAAAGACAGATACAAACAGATCGGAGCGCTCCTGATTATCCTCGTTATCGTGAACGTTGCACAGAATGGGTTGTCTAATCCGAAGACATATTTCTACAGTATGCTGATCGCGCTGCCGGGAATTATCATTGGACTTTCTTTCCATGAATTCGGTCATGCGTTTGTGTCGGATCGACTGGGAGACCCGACACCTCGCGCTCAAGGCCGGGTGACCCTGAATCCGAAGGCGCACTTCGATCCGTTCGGATTCCTGGCATTGGTTTTCTGTGGGTTCGGCTGGGGCGTACCGGTAGAAATAAATCCCCGTTACTACAAGCATCCACGGAGAGACGAATTTCTGGTATCCATTGCCGGCGTGGTGATGAATCTGATTGTGGCAGTGGCGTTCAGTGTCATTGTTCACTTCATATATACAAATGTCCCTTATGAGACACTGAGTACCGGAACGCTTGCCGGTATCGGATTTTCCATGCTGATTCAGGTAATATTCATCAACCTTGTATTGATGGTATTTAACCTGATCCCGATTCCGCCGCTGGATGGATTTGGCATTGTCACGGAGATTTTTAATCTAAAAACGAAACGAATCTATTATGTCCTGTATGATTACGGATTTCCGATTCTGCTGATGTTACTCATTCTTGGAATCGTTGACAGCATCCTGAATCCGGCCGTGAACTTCATGTACTCATTGATGCTGAAGTATATAATTCTATAGAGAACGGTACATTCTTCACATGTTCTTCACAGAAATTGTTAGCACTCGACACAGTCGAGTGCTAAATTAGTATTGTCGAAGAAAAAGACAAGTTCTCATATGGAGGTGAGTATTTATGAAACTTGATAAGTATACACAGAAAATGCAAGAAGCGGTGATGGAATCTCAGAATCTGGCTATGTCCTATGGTAATCAGTCCATTGAGCCGGAACATCTTCACTATGCGCTGATCAGTGACTCCCAGGGCTTGATTGCAAAGCTCCTGGAGGCGATGGCTGTGCCGGTTGCTTCTTATAAGGAAGATTTGAAAAAGCGTATGAAAAGCTTTCCGAAAGTCAGCGGTGGCGATGTCTATCTGTCCACTCGGTTGAACAAGGTATTGATGGATGCAGAGAATGAGGCAAAGAATCTCAAGGACGAATACATTAGCGTGGAGCATGCTTATCTCGCACTTTTGCAGGAAGACGACAAAGAGACGAAAAACCTGCTGAATCGTTACGGTATCACGAGGGATTCCTTCCTCAAAGCACTCACAATGGTACGTGGTAACCAGCGGGTTACCAATCAGAATCCGGAGGACAGTTATGATGCACTGAACAAGTATGGTGTGGATTTGGTCGAAGCTGCCCGGAAAGGGAAGTTGGATCCGGTTATCGGTCGAGATAAGGAAATACGTCGTGCGGTTGAAATTCTGTCTCGTCGAACCAAAAATAATCCGGTACTAATCGGTGAACCCGGTGTCGGCAAGACGGCGGTTGTCGAGGGCTTGGCACAACGTATCGTCAATGGAGATGTGCCGGAGAACCTCAAGGATAAGACCATCTTCTCCCTGGATATGGGAGCACTGATTGCGGGAGCAAAATATCGCGGTGAGTTCGAAGAGCGTTTGAAGGCAGTTCTGAATGAGATTGACAAGTCAGACGGACAGATTATTCTGTTCATCGATGAAATTCACAACATCGTCGGTGCCGGCAAAACGGAAGGATCCATGGATGCCGGAAACCTCTTAAAGCCGAAGCTGGCAAGAGGAGAGCTCCATTGTATCGGTGCGACGACATTGGATGAATATCGTAAGTACATCGAAAAGGATGCGGCACTGGAACGTCGTTTCCAAAAGGTCATGGTGGATGAACCGAGTGTGGAGGATACCATCTCGATTCTCCGTGGACTCAAAGAAAAATTTGAGATTCACCACGGCGTTCGAATTCAGGACAATGCACTGATTGCTTGTGCGACTCTATCGAACCGTTACATCAGTGACCGGTTCCTGCCGGATAAAGCAATTGACTTGATGGATGAGGCAGCGGCAAGAATCCGTACTCAGATAGACAGTATGCCAACGGAACTTGATACGATTTCCCGTAAAATCATGCAGCTCGAAATTGAGAAGCAAGCACTTTCAAAGGAAGAGGACAAGGGAAGTAAAGCCCGTCTGGAAGCCATCGAGAAAGAACTCGCAGATCTTCAGGCCGAAAACAACGCTTTGAAGGCAAAGTGGGAGAATGAGAAACGCGGCATTCAGGGGCTCAAGGACAAGAAGAAGGAACTGGAAGATCTTCGCCATGAAATCGAGACTGCCGAGAGAAGCTATGACCTCGAGAAATTGGCCAAGCTGAAATACGGGGATCTTCCAAAACTCGAGAAAGAACTGGAGGAACTGAAGGAGAAAGTCAACGACGATCAGGAGAATAAGCTCCTCAAAGAAGAAGTGGGAGAGAATGAAATCCGTGATGTTATTTCCGACTGGACCGGAATTCCGGCCTCCAAGTTGGCAGAAACCGAACGGGATAAGCTGCTGCATCTCAAGGATATCCTGCATGAACGGGTTGTCGGACAGGATGAGGGGATCAATGCTGTATCGGAGGCGATTCTTCGGGCAAGAGCCGGTCTCAAGAACGAGAACCGACCGATTGGATCCTTCATCTTCTTAGGGCCGACCGGCGTTGGCAAGACCGAGCTGGCGAAATCGCTCTGCGAGACGCTCTTTGATACGGAGAAGAACCTGATTCGAATCGACATGTCGGAGTACATGGAGAAACACTCTGTATCCAGACTCGTTGGAGCGCCTCCGGGGTATGTCGGATACGATGAAGGCGGACAGCTCACTGAGGCTGTTCGGCGGAAACCGTACAGCGTTGTGCTCTTCGATGAAATCGAGAAAGCACATCCGGATGTATTTAACCTGTTGCTGCAGCTTCTGGACGACGGCCGTCTGACAGATAATCAGGGACGCACCGTAGACTTTAAGAATACGGTCATCATCATGACATCAAATCTGCCGCAGGAGCAGCTGCACACGTTCTTCCGTCCTGAATTTCTGAACCGTATCGATGACATTGTTATCTTCAAGTCGCTGACGGTAGAGGAAATCGAGAAGATTGTCACACTGACGATGAAATCTCTGCAGAAGCGTCTGGCGGACAGGGACATCCGCATCGAAGTGACTCCGGCAGCTACGAGACTGATTGCAGAGGAGGCCTATGACGAGGCATATGGCGCTCGTCCGGTTAAGCGTTATATCCAGAAAAACATTGAGAATGAGATTGCGGAGCAAATTATCCGCGGCGATCTGGTGGATGGCGGATCGGTACAGGTAGATGCTGTAAATAATAAATTGAATTTCAACATTCAATAGTCTATAATTAACTCAATACGTTTGAACTGAAATAGGGGGAGCAATTCTCCTATTTCTGTTTTTGTGGTAGGAATGATTGCCTAAGGCAGTGACGTTCTGATAATAATCGGAACGATTCGAGGCTGTTTCGGCAATCCCCGCACTGTTGCGGGATTCAAGTAAGGTGGTTATCCGATTTGGCGAACAAACAGGAAAATTCTTTCGCAAAAAACGTACTGATGCTGATGGCAGCACAGATTCTGATTAAGGTGCTGGGGCTTGTCTATCGCCTGGCGATTACGAATATCGAAGGGTTTGGAGATCTCGGAAACGGGTATTATTCTGCCGGTTATCAGGTGTATGCGGTGCTTCTGGTTCTTTCCTCGCAAGGAATCCCCGGTGCGGTCTCCAAGCTGGTTTCAGAGCGAACTGCACGCGGTGAATATAACAACGCACATCGGGTCTTCCAAGTCTCCTTGGTTGTCTTCGGATTCATCGGTCTGGCTTTTTCTTTGATTCTATTTGTTGGCGCAGATTACATCGCCGGTACGATTATGAACGTGCCGCCGGTTGCTTACGTTCTGAAGGTACTGGCGCCGGCGATCTTCTTTGTTTGCGTCTCTGCCGTTGTCCGCGGTTATTTTGCGGGCCTTGGCACGATGGGCGCAAGCAGTATCACGCAGTCGCTGGAGCAGTTCTTCAACTGTGTCCTGACGATTCTCTTTGTGTACGCTACCGTGGGCCGGGATGCCTATATCATGGCGGCTGCCGGAAACGTTTCCACCACGCTAGCGGTTCTGATTTCGTTCTCATATCTGATTTATTATTATAAAAAGAACATTCGTCGCTGCCGGATGCCTTCCGAGGATGCAGTACTGATCGACGCGAAGAGCAATCGGATGCTGGCGAAACTGATCGTGTGGACTGCTGTCCCGCTTACCATCGGTTCCGTGATATCGGTCGTAACTTCTTTTATCGACACTGTAACCGTCAGCAACTGTATCCAGATTGCATACAGCAGCATTCTGGGAAGCAAACAGGCACTCGAGGAAGAGGCGATGCGGGCGACCGGCATTCTTTCGAAAGTCGATACGTTAACCAATCTTCCGCTGGCGGTCAATCTGTCCTTCTATTCGGCATTGATTCCGGAAATCACATCTCTGTTGGCGAAAGAACGTTATAAGGAGGCATCCGAGAAAATCTCTATGTCGGTGACCATCTCGATGCTCATTATTATTCCTTGTGCGATTGGTTTTATCGTGCTCGCAGATCCGATTCTGCACCTTCTGTATCCGAACGCACCGGATGGCGCACTGGTATTCCAGTTGTCGGCACTCGCAATGATTATTGTGGCAGTCAATCACACACTTCAGGGATCCCTGTTCGGCCTGGGACGAATGTACACTCCTGCGGTTGCACTTCTGACCGGTGCAGTGGTGAAGGTTATCCTGAATTTAATTCTAATCAGCAATCCGAACATCGGTATGTATGGAGCACCTATCAGTTCCATCATATGCCAGGTCATCGCATTCCTGATTATCTACGTGACGCTGAAGAAATCCATTACCATTCGGATGAACAAAAGAAAGACCTTGGTGGTTCCCCTGACAGCCGGTTGTGTGATGGGAATTCTTATCGCCATTCTGTACCGTTTGATCTGTACTGTGCTGGGAAATGCCATTACGACATTGCTTTGTATTGCAGTCGGGGCGATCGTGTATGCGTTCATGATTCTGATTCTCAAAATGTTCACCAAAGAAGAACTTATAAACATACCGATGGGCGGAAAAATCTACTCAGTAGCACATCGACTGGGAATTTACAAAGAATAGCGATTATACCCATCCGCAAAATCGATGATCCATTGAGACCGCTAACCAATGGGGAAGGGAAGAGAACACATACATGGAAACGGATATTCATCCGTTAGATAAGGAGTATCAATATGCGAAAAATATGGTTCGTCGTCGTTCTGTGGGGATCCAAGTTTGGCCTGCTGCTGTGTCGCCTTCTGGGTAAAAACGGCACATATATTGCCGGCGCATTTGCACTGAAGATGCAAAAGGATTTCATCACTCACTTCACCAACGTGGATCCGGAAAAGACGGTTTTTATCACTGGAACGAATGGCAAATCGACTTCTAACAACCTGATTGTGCACGCACTCCGTGCATCCGGCAAGAAAGTTACCACCAATCTGGAAGGTGCTAATTTGATTACCGGGGTTGCCACAGCCATGATTCGGGATTCGTCGCTCCTCGGCCGAGTGCACGGTGACTATCTGGTTTTCGAGACCGATGAGCGATACCTCTCTGCGATTTATGAGCAGCTTCCCGCAAAGACTCTTTGTATCACGAACATTCAGAAGGACCAGGTACAGAGAAACGGGGAACCGGATTTTATCTACAAGAAAATCGCAAAAATTATTAACAAAGATATGCGAATCATTGTTAACAATGAAGAACCGAGAACACTTTCGCTGGAGGATCTGGCCGATAGTGTGATTCGCTACGGTGTGGAACGCCACAGCGAATCCTTTGAGAAGACCGGTTTCTATGACGTGACGATGGGATGCCCGAAATGCGGAAATAAGATCGCTTTTCAATATTACAACGTAGACAATATCGGACCGTTTGCTTGCACAGTCTGTGGATTCCGAAGCCGTCTCCAACCGGATGTGCTTCTGACTGACATCAATTTTGAGAATCGCACTGCTTGCTGGGATGGAGCGGAAATCTACTTGCCGTATACGCAGCCTTTTTTCCTCTACAACTATGCAATGACTCTGGCAGTCTGCAAAATGTTCGGCGTTACGTCCTCAGAGGTGTCGGATTCCTTCCGTTCTTTCAAAAATATCGCCGGAAGATTGGAATTGATTCCGTACAAGACAAAGGAAATTAAATACATTCGTATCAAACAGGAGAATCCGGAAACGCTGACTACCGCTTTTGACTTCATTGCACAGGACAGAAACCGCAAGATCTTCATGATCGGCCTGGAGCAACTGGAGGATTTCCGGCCGTATTACACCAATACTTTCTATACCTTTGACTGCAATGTGGACGTGCTGATGAACTCGAACATCGAGCATTGCATCAGCTTCTCGGAGGCGGTTGCTTATGACACGGCCAATCGCTTGATCTACGGCGGATTCCCGGAGGATAGAATCACAGTTATTCCATCGGATGACAACGAAGCCATCTTCGCGGAACTCGACAAATATGATTGCGACAACGTCTATCTGATTACGTGGCTCCATAAATACGAGCAGATGATGGAGGATTTACCGAAATATGAACAGCATTAATATTACATGGCTCTGGCCGGATATCCTGAGTCTCCATGGCGATCGCGGAAACGTGATGGCTCTGGAACGGATTGCGGGAAAGATGGGTCTCGAGACTACCGTGAATAAAATCATTAACTACGGAGATACCATCGATTTCGAGAACACGGATATTCTTCTGATAAATCCGGGTGAATTTAAGTCCATCGAGTATATTATCAATGCGCTATCTCGGTCAAAAGCAGAACTCGATGCCTATATTTCATCCGGCAGAGTCATCCTGACGGTTGGCACCACAGGTGCTGCTTTTGGCAAAACGATCCATAAACTGGACGGGACGAGAATGAGAGGTCTCGGCTATCTTGACATGGAGTGTCGGGAACGGGAGAGTATCGTTGGAGATGATCTGATTACGCACATGCGTGGTTTCGATTTCGATATGAACGGGAGTCAGATTCAGGTGATGGATACGTATCTTCACAGCGATATCGCCTTGGCGGATGTAATTTACGGATATGGAAATCACAGCTATGAAGAGAAACAAGAAGGTGCCCGCTACAAGAACCTCTACTTCACCAATATGCTGGGACCGGTGTTGGTGAAGAATCCATGGTTTACACAGGCGTTGATTCAGCAGGTTCTCCGCACAAGAGGGGAAGCGGCGCCGAAGGTCCTTGGGAACGCGGATTTCGATTTGGAATATAAGTCAATGGAGTGCATTCGCCGTTACAATGAGACGAAGGAGAATCGCTAGAGATTCTGAAATCGTCGTTGGGGTGCAATCGGAGGCTTAAGATGCAGTGTATCTGATGTCGAGGGTGCATGTTTTCGCCGGGGAACAGAGTACCCATTCAAAGATATATGTGGAATTGAAAGAAAGACCGATTTAAGATAAACAGCGAACGACTTAGGCAAAATAACGTTCAAAATATAGAACCCAAAAAACTCGCCGACCGTGCTTAATGCGCGAACTCGGCGAGTTTTCCCGTTTTCCGGTGCAAGTTAGTTCCGGTATAAATTCAGAAGAATTTGCTCATGCGACGAAGCTTGGATTGATCCATGTGATATTGCATCGCCTGACGGCCTTCCTCCGGATTCTTGGATTCGAATGCGTTAAAGATGGCGCGATGTTCAGATAGAATCGTATTTAAGTAGTCATCGGAGAACGTCTTTGGCGGTGCAGAATGTTTCAAATACGTCTGATAGGTATGGAGTGTCTGGTAGAGCATGCGGTTCCCGGTTCCCTGATAAATGATATTGTGGAACTGAGAGTTGAAGGTGAGGACCTTCTCCGTGTCGCCCTTCAAGGTGTAGAATTCCATGAATTCGATATTTTCCCGCAAGTGTTCAATACCTTCGTCGTCCATGCGCATGATAGCCCATTCCACGGCTTTCATTTCGAACTGGGCTCTTAAGTCGAAGAGATCCGAAATATCTCTTCGGGTGAGGCCGATGGCGAAAGCCCCGCGGTGTGGGATATTCTCAATCAGACCATCCGCTTCTAATTGGCGAAGTGCTTCGCGAACCGGCGTACGACTGACATCGTACTGCTTGCAGATGCATTGTTCCGTAAGCTTTTCGCCGGACTTAATCTTACCGGAAAGGATATCCCTCTGTAATTCGTTAAAAAGAGTGCTCGATAACGGCTGGTTGTTTTCTTCCGTGTTCTTTTCCATGGTTAGCCCCCTTGTTTTTTTGATTCTATCTGTATACAATTATATTATCTGTGTACGAATCAGTCAATAGCTGAAAGGAAATTAATACATGCGGAAACTTCTTGACAGGAATCAGGTCGATGCGGTTATCGACAGGTTGGAGCAGACGTATCCCGAAGCCGGCTGCGCTCTTCATTACGAAGATCATTTTCAGCTTCTTTGTGCGGTGATGCTTTCTGCCCAGACGACAGACGTCAGCGTGAATCGGATTACTCCAGAGTTATTTCGACGTTACCCGGATGCGGCGTCGATGGCGTTGGCAGATACCGACAGCCTGGAGTCGATCATCCGTTCCATTGGACTGTACCGAAATAAAAGTCGGAATCTCATTCGGATGTCGGAAGAACTGACCCGTAAACACGAAGGCGTTGTTCCCGGCAATTATACGGAGCTGACATCGCTTCCCGGCGTGGGACGAAAGACGGCCAACGTTGTTCTGGCAGAGGGATTTGGCGAACAGCGAATTGCTGTGGACACCCATGTCTTCCGCGTAGCGAACCGGATTGGTCTGGCAGATTCTGAGAATGTTCTGGATACAGAGAAGGATTTAATGCACCAGATTCCCGAAGAACGATGGACGAGATCTCATCATCTTCTCATTTTTCATGGACGGAACTGCTGCACTGCCAGAAAGCCGGAATGCAGTACCTGTTCGATTCAGGATCTTTGTCTTCGGCGTATTTGAGTTGAAAATACTTATTTTTACTGGTAGAATGAATGAGGAATTTGAATTTATCAAGGAGAAAAAATGCTGCACGTTGTTCTGGTTGAACCGGAAATACCACCGAATACCGGTAATATTGCGAGAACCTGTTCGGCAACCGATACGAAGCTTCATCTCGTTCGACCGCTCGGGTTTAACATTGACGAGAAATCGGTAAGACGCGCAGGACTGGATTATTGGAAATATCTGAATCTGGAGGTTCATGACAGTCTGGATGCCTTTATCGCGAAATATCGAGATCATCGATGGTTTCTGGCTAGCACGAAGGGTGGAAAGAAGTATACCGATGTGCAGTATCGGGATGAAGATATGTTGATTTTCGGCCGGGAGACGAAAGGTCTCCCGAGAGATTTCATTGAGGCTCATTGGGAGAATGCGGTTCGCATTCCGATGAGCGAAGATACGCGCCTTCGATCCTTGAATCTGTCGAATTCTGTGAACATCATTTTGTTTGAGGCGCTTCGGCAAGCAGGATTTCCAGGGCTTCAATAGACGTTATTATTATTGCTTAAATGATTAATATTATATCTATTACAAACTAGGAGGATCAAATGGTTAGAGTTGGTATCAGTGGCTTTGGCAGAATTTCTCGTGTGGTTATGAGAGCTGCGCTGGACATGGCGGACGTGGAGATTGCCGGAATTAATTGGAGAAATTCCGATTTGGATTACATCGCATACATGCTGAAATACGATTCTACTTTTGGCAGATTTCCGGCAACCGTTGAGAAATATGACAAAGGTATCATGATTAACGGAAAGAAAATTCCGGTGTTCATGGAAGGTGATGCACATGATATTCCTTGGGGGGATTGCGGCGCAGAATATATTATGGAAGGCACCGGTGCTTACAACACAACCGAGAAGGCACAGGCACATCTGGATGCCGGTGCCAAGAAGGTTATCATCTCTGCTCCGGCGAAGGATAAGGATACACCGACTTTCGTATTTGGAGTGAACCACGAAGAATACAAGCCGGAATACAACGTGGTATCCAACGCATCATGCACTACAAACTGCCTGGCACCACTTTGTAAGGTTGTGAATGATAACTTCGGCATTGAACAGGGCCTCATGTCCACGATCCACGCAGCAACCGCAAAGCAGAAGGTTGTGGATGCCCGTTCTATGAAAGACTGGCGTACCGGCAGAAGCGTCTTCGGAAACATCATTCCGTCTTCGACCGGCGCAGCGAAAGCGGTGGGATTGGTTATCCCGGACCTCAAGGGCAAGATGACCGGTATTTCTTACCGCGTACCGACAGCGGATGTTTCCGTTATCGACCTGAACATCATGCTGAAGAATCCAACGTCTTATGAGAATCTCTGTGCGAAGATAAAGGAAGCCTCTGAGACGACGATGAAGGGCGTTCTCGAATACGTGGATGATGAAGTGGTATCCTCCGACTTCATCGGCGATTCGCATACATCCATTTTTGACGCCAGAGAGGGAATTGAACTGAACGACCGTTTCTTCAAACTGATTGCTTTCTATGACAATGAGTTCGGATATAGTGCAAAGATGCTCGAACTGATTCGTCATATGCACGCAGTAGACAACAAGTAATTGCAGAACAGGCCGCGCTGAGGAATTGGCGCGGCTTTCGCTGTGAAATCTATAATCCAAGAGGTTTTAAAATTTACGAGGAAGGTGTGAAATGAAGAAAACCGTTAGAGATGTGAACTGGACCGGCAAAACCGCAGTGGTACGCTGTGATTTCAACGTACCGATGAAGGATGGGGTCATTACCGACGATACACGAATCGTGGCATCCTTGCCAACGATTGAGTATCTCAAAGAGCAGGGCGCAAGAGTGGTTCTGATGTCTCACATGGGTCGCCCGAAGGGGGAACCGAAACCGGAATACTCATTAAAGCCGGTTGCGGAGAAATTATCTTCGTATCTGCATACGGAGGTTTCATTTATCGCTTCGGATGCGGTTGTGGATGATTTGGTTCGAGCATCTGTTCAAAAGCTGCAAGCCGGAGAAATTGCTCTTTTGCAAAATGTTCGTTATCGTAATGAGGAAACGAAGAATGATCCGGATTTTGCAAAGGCTCTCGCGGATCTAGGGGATGTATTTGTGCAGGACGCATTCGGTACCGCTCACCGTGCGCATGCCTCCACGACGGGAATTGCATCTTATATTCCGGCAGTCTCCGGTTTTCTGATTGAGAAGGAACTGAAATTTCTGGGACAGGCTGTGAACGATCCGGAAAGACCTTTTGCAGCAGTAATGGGCGGCGCGAAAGTCGGAGACAAGATCCCGGTGATTACCAATTTGCTGAACAAGGTGGATATCCTGATTATCGGTGGCGGTATGGCTTACACGTTCTGGAAGGCACAAGGATATTCCATAGGAACATCTCTTCTGGATGAAGAGGGACTAAAACTGGTTCCCGAAATCCTGAAGAAGGCCGAGCAGAATGGGGCCCAGCTGCTGCTTCCGGTGGATACTGTGGCTGCAGATCAATTCTCCGAGGATTCGCCTTACGGCACCTATGATGCAGACAAGCTTCCGGATGACAGAATGGGCCTGGATATTGGTCCGAAGACCATTGAGATGTTTACAGAAGCCCTGAAGAAGGCTAAAACTGTTGTGTGGAACGGCCCGATGGGTGTCTTTGAGATGAAGCCTTTCGCTATAGGTACGAAGGCGATTGCGGCATGCCTGGCTGATTCAGACGCAATCACCATTATCGGTGGCGGTGATTCTGCCGCCGCTGTTCAGCAATTCGGCTATGGAGACAAGATGACGCACATCTCCACCGGTGGTGGCGCCAGCCTGGAGTTCTTGGAAGGAAAAGTGCTTCCGGGAATCGATATTCTGGACGAGAAGTAATATATATATAGTAGATAACAGGAGAATAGATATGAGAAAATTTCTGATTGCCGGCAACTGGAAAATGAACAAGACGACTGCACAGGCCGTACATTATGCCAATGAGCTGAAAGCCTTGAATGTACCGAACCCACAGGATGTTGCCATTATTGCACCGTTTACGCAACTGGCGGGTTTAAAGAAAGCCCTGGAGGGAACTGGTATTTCCATAGGTGCACAGAATGTTCATTATGAACGATCTGGTGCATATACCGGCGAAATTTCAGTTGAAATGTTGAAGGAAATCGGCGTGGATTACTGTGTTGTGGGCCATTCCGAGAGAAGAGAATACTTCAACGAGACGGACTCGGCGATCAACAAGAAGCTCAAGATTCTCCTGGAGGAGGGAATTACACCGATTCTCTGTGTGGGAGAATCCTTGGAAACTCGCGAGAAGGGCCAGGAACAAGCATTCGTATGCGGGCAGCTTTCCGCTGATTTTGAAGGTATTTCCGCAGAGGATGCGGAGAAAATCGTCATCGCTTATGAGCCGATCTGGGCTATTGGAACCGGGCGTACTGCGTCGCCGGAACAGGCAGAGGACATGTGTTCCTTCATCCGCGGTATGATGCAAGGACTCTACAACATCGCTGTGGGTGAACATATGATTATTCAGTATGGCGGCAGTATGAAGCCGAACAACGCGGAGGACCTGCTTTCAAAACCGGACATTGACGGGGGCTTAATTGGCGGTGCCAGCCTCAAAGTAAAGGATTTTGCTGAAATTGTGAACACCGCGGCAAAGCTTACGAAATAGGACATAACCTAGCAATCGCAAACGAAAGAACACCGTTTCGCCGAATGATATCGGGAAACGGTGTTTTGATATGTCGTTTTTTTCAAAACCGGAGAGATTTGTTTTTAACCGGAAATATAACCGAAAATGTCATGTCCATGCAGGATCGAGGTATTTAGTGGCGGTGAGGCGGTAACGGGACCCCTTCTCCGTTGGACAACACGAGTTATGCAATGTAGGATGCAATCTGATCTCCGGTTTCCGTGGTTCCGGAGACGGTTTCTCCTTCTGCAGCAATGTCCGCCGTGCGGAATCCGTCTGCGAGAAATCTCTTGACCGCTGTTTCGATCTCATCTGCCTCCTGACTGAGACCCAGTGTATAGCGGAGCATCATGGCTACGGAGAGGATCGTCGCAATCGGGTTGGCCTTATTTGTACCGGCAATGTCCGGTGCGGATCCGTGAACCGGCTCATACATGCCGAAGTTACCGTCCGCCAGACTGGCTGATGGGAGCATGCCGATCGATCCGGTAATCTGGCTGGCCTCATCGGAGAGGATGTCGCCGAACATGTTACTGGTAACGATGACATCGAAGTGCTTCGGATCGCGAATCAGTTGCATGGATGCGTTGTCAACGTACATGTGGTCAAGCGTCACATCAGCATATTCGTTATTCATCTCGGTGACGGTTTTACGCCAGAGACGGGATGTGTCAAGTACGTTGGCTTTGTCCACGCTGGTCACGCGACCGCCGCGCTTCTGAGCCATCTCGTATGCGGTTCGTGCAATTCGGCGGATCTCATAATCCGAATACCTCTCCACATCATAGGCGGTGACGTCGCCGTTTTCGTTCGATTCTGTGACGTGATCGCCGAAATAGATTCCACCGGTCAGTTCGCGGACGATCAGGATATCCAGACCACCATCCAGGAGAGATGCCTTTAACGGAGAGGCATCTGCCAGTTCTTCAAAAATCATGGCAGGTCTCAAGTTCGCATATAGGCCGAGTTCTTTGCGGAGGCCGAGAAGTGCCCGTTCGGGACGCTGCGGACCCGGGACATGATCCCATTTCGGACCGCCCACTGCGCCCAGGAGAACGGCGTCGCTGGATTTGCAGGCGTCGACTGTTGACTGCGGAAGGCATTCGCCATACGCATCGATAGCGGCACCACCTGCCAAAACGGTGTTGTAATTGAATTCGTGATTGTATTTTTTGCCAATTGCATCCAAAACCTTAATAGCTTCGTTCACAACTTCCGGGCCGATTCCGTCGCCCGGCACGACTGCGATATTGTATTTCAAGAATGTACCTCCTTGTCCTGTAATGGTTGAATGGTTGCATGTGATTTGCGGTTTTGTGGTGTATTCACGCTTCGCGTCTGCGTGGGCACTACGCATAGTGTTTATTTGGTGTACGATATCGGATATCAGCAAGTTACATGAATTTGTTCACGCGATTCATTCGGTTAATGGCGCTGACGAGTGCGTTAACGGTTGCCAGAATGATGTCCGGTTGAGTGCCAACGCCCCAGTACTTCTTGCCACTCTCATCTGCAATGCAGACGTAGGCAGCAGCCTTCGACTTGGAGCCTACGGTCATCGCATTCTCGGAGTAGGTGATGAAGTCGTAATTGATATCATATTTCGTCTTCTTCAACGCTTCCCGAACCGCATCGAGACGACCGTTTCCGTCCCCGTCGAGGTTAAAGACTTCGCCGTTAATAACAACACGCATTTTTACGCTGTAAAGATTATCTTCTTTTGTGGAAGAGTAGTGGTTGAAGGTCGCATCCGTGATATCCATCGGACTGAAGTCATTGATGTATTCCTTGGAGAAGTATTCCAGAATTTCCTCCGGCGTCAGTTCCTCGTGATGCTTGTCCGAAATATCCTTCATCATATAACCGACTTCCGAACGCATATCTTTCGGAATGTTTAGGCCAAAATTATGTTCGAGAATATAGGCAACCCCGCCCTTGCCGGACTGGCTGTTGATGCGGATAACATCGCCGTCATATCGTCTTCCCACATCATGCGGATCGATTGGCAGGTACGGTACGGTCCATTGGTACAGGTTGTGTTCTTTACGCCAATCCATTCCCTTCGAGATGGCATCCTGATGAGATCCGGAGAAGGCAGCAAATACGAGCTCGCCGGCATACGGCTGTCTTGGTCCAACGGTCATACCGGTGAATTCCTCATAGGAACTTACGATTTCCGGCATATGGGAGAAATCCAGTCCTGTATCTACGCCATGCGTGAACATGTTCATTGCGATGGTGATGATATCCGCATTTCCGGTACGCTCGCCGTTTCCGAAGAGGGTTCCCTCGATACGGTCCGCACCGGCCAGCAGACCCAACTCCGCATCGGCAACACCGGTTCCTCTGTCATTATGCGGGTGGAGGGAGATGCGAACACCATCTCTGTTATGGATGTTTTTATGCATGTATTCAATCTGGTTAGCGTATACATGTGGCAGAGACATTTCGACGGTCGCCGGCAGGTTCAGAATCATCGGATGCTCTGGCGTCGGATTCCAGATATCGATGACAGCATTGCTGACTTCCAGTGCATATTCCGGTTCTGTACCTGTGAAGCTTTCCGGAGAATACTCGAAGATGAAGTTCGTTTCCGGATATTTCGCCGCATATTCATTCATTAATGTTGCACCATCGATGGCAATCTGCTTAATATCTTCCTTTGATTTCTTAAAGACCTGTTCTCTTTGCGCTACGGACGTGGAATTGTAGAGATGAACCACCGCATTTTTCGCACCTTTCAATGCCGCAAATGTCTTGTCGATGATGTGAGCACGGGACTGTGTCAGCACCTGTACGGTCACGTCGTCCGGAATCATATCTTGCTCAATCAGCGTACGCAAGAATACAAATTCCGTCTCGGAAGCAGCCGGAAAACCAACTTCGATCTCTTTGAAACCGATATTCACCAGTACCTTGAAGAATTCCAGTTTCTCCTCGAGCGACATCGGTACGATGAGTGCCTGATTTCCGTCGCGCAGGTCAACACTGCACCAGTACGGTGCCTTATCGATGTAATCCTTCTTCACCCAGTCGTAGGTGCATTCCGGTGGATTAAAGAATCCCGGCTGATACTTTTTGTTGTCCATTTTGTTGTTCCTCCTGATAAAAATATGTTGAAACGTGACCGATAATTTCGATGAACAGTCATAAAAAAATCTCTTCGCTGTTCATCACACGATGAAACGAAGAGACGAAAAAAATTCCGCGGTACCACTCTTCTTGGCCGCGCCGCAATGAGGCAGCCCACTTGTAGAATGTCAGCTCAGGGGTGAGACACCTAACCGTCCCTGCATCTTTCCACCAACCAGATGCTCTCTGTGAGTTCCTGCGATAGGTTTATTCCCGTCAACGCTAGTGTATTTTGTTGATATCTTTTTCAACTATACAAGAAAGATTTTGCAAAGTCAACGAAAAAAGAATAAAAAAATGAAAAAACTGCGTAATTGTTTGTTGTGTTATACCAAAATACGGTTGACAATTTATTAAAAGTCCCTATAATTGAATTGTCTAACTCAAAAAATCAAGCAATAGAAAGGGTGATTTCAATGAAATTAACAGGATCTCAAATCGTAGCAGAAGTGCTGCTGGATCATGGGGTCGACACAATCTTTGGATATCCGGGCGGGACGGCATTAAATATTTATGATGAACTGTACAAGTACAGCAATCGTCTCAAACACGTGTTGACCGCACATGAGCAGGGCGCCTGCCATGCGGCGGACGGATATGCAAGATCGACCGGAAAAGTCGGCATTGTTATGTCTACCAGTGGTCCGGGGGCAACCAATCTGGTAACCGGTATTGCAACGGCGTATCTGGACAGCATTCCGATTA
The DNA here is from genome assembly GCA_963656785.1 of Acutalibacteraceae bacterium. Taxonomy (GTDB): domain Bacteria; phylum Bacillota; class Clostridia; order Peptostreptococcales; family Anaerovoracaceae; genus Mogibacterium_A. Next base: position 59,423 of record CAVKJB010000005.1, read on the forward strand.
TTGCGATTACATCGAACGTCTCCGACGCACTGATCGGAAAAGATGCGTTCCAGGAAATCTGTATTACCGGCGTTACCATGCCGATTACGAAGCATAATTTCTTCGTCAATCACATTGAAGATTTGGCGGATACACTGAGAGAGGCCTTTGTCATCGCACAGAGCGGACGACCGGGTCCGGTCCTGATCGACATCACGAAGGACGTTACGGCTGCCACCTATGAATACGAGAACAGACGACCAATTCCGCTTCGTCCGTATCCCGAAATCAAGAAAGAGGATATTCGTGCTGCCGTGAAGATGATTAATGCGGCTGAGAAACCGGTCATGTACGTTGGTGGCGGCGCGATGCAATCTTGTGCCGGTGATCTGATCCGTGAACTAGCTCACAAGGCGAACATTCCGGTGGTAAATACGCTGATGGCTGCAGGAATTATCGATACCGATGATGATCTGAGCCTGGGAATGGTCGGCATGCACGGATCGGTAGCATCCAACCGGGCAATTCAGCATTCGGATCTCATCATTGCACTGGGGGCACGTTTTAGTGACCGTGTCGCGCAGGACGCAAAAACGTGGGGAAGAAGTGCCCGCATTCTTCAGGTGGATTTAGATAAGAGTGAAGTCAATAAGAACATTCCGATTGATAAGGCCATTATTGCGAACGTCAAGGAATTTCTGGAGCAGGCACTTCCGTATGTGGAGCAGACAGAACACCAGGAATGGAGAGAAAGAACCGTATCCTGGAAGAAGAAGGCGCCTTATGTCAAAGCTACCGATTGTCCGCTCCATCCGAAGGATATCATGACAACGATTTCGGATTCTGTCGACGAAGAAGCCATCTACGTGACGGACGTCGGCCAGCATCAAATGTGGGCAGCACAGTATCTGCATCATCGCAAGCCGCACAAGTTCATCACCAGCGGTGGACTCGGAACGATGGGCTTCGGTTACGGTGCCGCTATCGGCGCGCAGATTGCAAATCCGGATAAGCGCGTTGTTCACATTACCGGCGACGCTTCCTTCCAGATGAATATCAATGAAGTTGTTACAGCAGAGACCCAGGGCCTTCCGCTGATTACCGTTATCGTGAATAACTCCGTTCTGGGAATGGTATACCAGTGGCAGACCATCTTCTACGGAGAGCGTTATTCGAATACGGTTCCGGAACGGAAGATCGATTATGTGAAGGTTGCAGAAGGATTCCACATTAAGGGGTTCCGTGCAACCACACCGGAAGAATTCCGGGATGCATTCCAGAAAGCATTGAAGGAAAACGGCCCGGTATGGATTGAATGTGTTATTTCTCGCGAAGAACGCGTATTGCCGATGATCCCGGGCGGTAAGAGCGTTGATGATATGATTGTCGGATAGGAGGGCGTTATGTACAAACCATTGAAACAAGAAATCGTTAGCGTCCTCGTGCAGAATCAGGCCAATGTACTGACACGTGTAGTCAGCATGTTCGGCCGACGGGGATTTAATATTGACTCTCTGACCGTATCTCCGACGAACAACCCGAAGCTGTCCCGGATTACTATTATGTTCAGCGCAACGGAACAGTCGATGCAGCAGATTCTCACGCAGACCGAGAAGCTGGAAGTCGTTGAGAGCGTTATCGTACTCAGCAGAGAGAACAGCCTTTACCGCGAACTATTGTTGATGCGGGTAAAGTGCAAACCGGAACAGAGAAGTGCTGTCAAAGAGATCGTAGACATTTATCGTGGAAAGATTATTGACCTTTCCAAGAACAGTCTGGTAATTGAAATGACCGGAACTCCAAACAAAATCAATGGGTTCATGGAAGTCATGGAAGATTATGAGATTACGGATGTATGCCGCACCGGCCTCACCGGAATCGAAGGCCTGAATCGGGGAGATTCAGAAGAGTAATTTGTAAAGGAGCATCAGAAAAGAATGTCTAGAATTAGTGATAATGTAACACAGGGCATAGAGAAGGCGCCGATGCGGAGCCTTTTCTATGCGATGGGATATACCAAAGAAGAACTCGATCGCCCGTTGATCGGTGTTGTTTCCGCGCACAGCGAGATCGTTCCGGGTCATATGCATCTGGATAAGATTACAGAGGCGGTTAAAGCAGGGGTCCGTATGGCCGGGGGTACCCCGATTATGGTTCCGGCAATCGGCGTATGTGATGGTATTGCTATGGGACACGAGGGCATGAAGTATTCACTCCCGAGCCGTGAGTTGATCGCGGATAGTGTCGAAACTATGGCCAAAGCCCACCAGTTCGATGGACTGGTGCTGGTTCCGAACTGTGATAAAATCGTACCGGGAATGGTCATGGCAGCTTGCCGCATCAACATACCTTCCATCGTATGCTCCGGCGGTCCAATGATGAGCGGACTGGTAAATGGTGAGGAGACATCTCTCTCGAAAATGTTCGAAGCGGTTGGCTCTCGAAAGGCTGGAATTATTGATGATGATGGACTTCGCGCATTCGAAGAAAATGTATGCCCGGGCTGCGGTTCCTGTTCCGGTATGTATACCGCAAACAGCATGAACTGCCTCTGCGAAGCAATCGGTATCGGTCTTCCGGGGAACGGAACCATTCCGGCTGTATCCAGTAGAAGAATTATGCTGGCAAAACACGCCGGCATGGCCATCATGGATCTCGTCGAGAAGAACGTGAAACCGAGAGACATTATCAATGAGAAATCCATTCGAAATGCACTGACCTGTGATATGGCTCTCGGATGTTCCTCGAACACCGTGCTGCATCTTTTGGCAATCGCCAATGAAGCGGGTGTTAACGTGGATTTGAAGATGTTTAACGAGATCAGCTCCAAGACCCCGAACCTTTGCCATCTGGCACCGGCGGGTGGTACACACATGCATGACCTCAATAACGCCGGGGGGATTCAGGCTGTTCTGGCTGAGCTTAACCGCGGCGGTCTTATCGATACATCCGCAATCTGTGCGAATGGTCATACGGTCGCCGAGAATATCGAAGGAAAGAAAATCCTGGATAACGGTGCAATCCGCACCTTGGATAATCCGTATTCGCCAACTGGCGGATTGGCTATCCTGTTCGGAAACATTGCACAGGATGGTGCCGTGGTTAAAAGAAGTGCTGTCGCACCGGAAATGCTTGAGCATACCGGTCCGGCCAGAGTCTTTAACAGTGAGGACGATGCGATTCAGGCTATTTATAATGGAGATATCCACGATGGGGACGTTGTGGTGATCCGTTACGAAGGCCCGAAGGGTGGCCCGGGAATGAGAGAGATGCTCAACCCGACCAGCGCACTTGCCGGCATGAAGTTAGATAAGACGGTTGCGTTGATTACAGATGGCCGCTTCAGTGGAGCGAGCCGGGGTGCTTCTATCGGGCATGTGTGTCCGGAAGCGGCTGCGGGCGGAAACATCGGACTGATCGAAGAAGGGGATATCATCGAAATTAACATTCCGGAATATCGTATCAACGTGAAACTGTCGGATGAAGAGCTCGCTGCCCGCAAGGAGAAGTGGAGCGCACCGGCACCGAAAGTCACCAGCGGCTGGCTGGCTCGTTATGCGAAGCTGGTGGATTCTGCGGCAAAAGGTGCAGTAATGGAAATCTAGGGGAAGAAGAAATAAATATGTTAGAACGTAAGGACTTTGAGAATGCGGCGAAAGTCGTGAAGGGCGTTGCACGTCCGACAAAACTGTTATACAGCGATTATTTCTCCGCAAGCTGCGGTAATCAGGTATATCTGAAGCCGGAAAACATGCAGCTGACAGGGGCATACAAAATTCGTGGTGCGTATTACAAGATCAGCACATTGACCGACGAGGAAAGAAGCAAGGGGCTCATTGCCGCTTCCGCAGGAAATCACGCTCAGGGTGTGGCTTTTGCGGCGAGGGAGTACGGATGCAAGGCGACCATCGTAATGCCGACCACTACGCCGCTTTTGAAGGTAAACCGCACCGAGAACTACGGTGCGAAGGTGGTTCTTCACGGTAACGTCTATGATGAGGCAGCCGCTTATGCGATGAAGCTTTCCAAGGAAGAGGGAATGACTTTCATTCACCCGTTTGATGACCTGACGGTTGCTACGGGACAGGGCACGGTTGCCCATGAAATTCTGGAGGAACTTCCGGACGTTGATGCTATCCTCGTTCCCGTGGGTGGCGGCGGCTTGGCAACCGGTGTATCGACGTTAGCCAAACTCGTTAATCCGAACATCAAGATTATCGCGGTAGAACCGGCCGGTGCGGCTTCTTTGATGCGTTCCTTCAAGGAAGGGAAGGTTACCACACTGGATTATATTCAGACCATTGCGGATGGTACCGCTGTCAAAACGCCGGGGAAGAAGATTTTCCCATATCTTCAAAAAAACGTGGATGAGATTATCGCGGTTGAAGACAACGAACTTGTGGTCGCTTTCCTGGATATGGTTGAGAACCACAAGATGATTGTGGAGAACTCAGGCCTTTTGACCGTCGCAGCTCTGAAACATCTGAATTTTGAAGGTAAGAAGGTGGTATCCATTCTAAGCGGCGGCAACACAGACATTATTACCATCTCTAACATTATTCAGCATGGCTTGATTATGAGAGATCGCATCTTCACTGTTTCCGTCATGTTGCCGGATAAGCCGGGTGAATTGGTACGAGTTGCCCAGATTATTGCTGAAATGCAGGGCAATGTAATCAAGCTGGAACATAACCAGTTTGTCAGCGTTGACCGAAACGAGAAGGTAGAGCTTAAGCTCACCATCGAATCGTTTGGCACGGATCACAAGAACCGCATCATTTGGGCACTCCGAGAGAACGGGTACGACAACACCAAGGAAATTGATGTCATGATGTAGAAAGAGGGTTATCCTCGCATTGAATAGTCACTTATCGAATAATTACGAAAGGGAGCGATTTTATTCGCTCCCTTTCCCGTACCGCGAATGGAAACACATGCTGCGAAAGGCACCAGCACAGCTCTGTTCTGTGACCAGATCCTGTTCTGTGATCAGCCTCTGTTCTGTGACCACCCTCAGGTCGGCGACCAGCCCCTGGTCTGTGACCAGCACCTATTCTCATGAAGCATAAATTACTGAAGGACAAGTTGCACACGTATAGGGGCCCGATGAATGTTTATTTTGGCCAAAATCAAGAATCGCCTCGGAAATGCTGGCCGACCGATTTTTGTTTTTATAAAAATACATTGTGTCTTAATAACAACAAAAAAGATAATTAATTGTTATATAGCTACAACAAAAATAGATCAAATTATTTATGAAAACAACGAAATGAACACGCAGACCTTGAAAAATATACACTTCGAATAGACAGTTGTTGACACTGTACAAAATCAGTGGTAATATAATCAAGCGAATTTTTAGGGAAGATATTTCTCATGAGGGGAGGAATAGTTATGCATACAGTACTCATGGCAGTTTTGCTTGTGGTAAGCATTCTTATCATCGTTAGCATCCTGCTTCAATCGAGCAACAGCTCCGGACTCTCCGGATCCATTGCCGGTGGTGCAGAACAGCTTTTCGGCAAGCGAAAAAGCCGAGGATACGATTCTATTCTGGCAAAGATTACAGTTGTTCTTTCTGTCATCTATATCGTTGTTTCGCTGACAATTGTGACACTTTTCCAATAAGGCGTCTGAGACTGATAGAAGAACAATTATCATTAGTTTGTTACGTATTTGCGAGGCACTCAGCGGTGCCTCGTAATATTTATAAATTATTACTAAACTCATACAAAAGAATTAATTAAGGAGGTATTGGGCTATGAATCTATGGATTGCACCGATTTGTGCCGCTGTCGGCCTGCTGGTTGCATTCAGCCTCGCATCCTGGGTAGGAAAAGCCGATGCGGGAAACGAAAGAATGAAAGAAATAGCCGGATTCATTCACGAAGGAGCAATGGCGTTCTTGAAGAGAGAATACAAGACAATGATTATCGTTGTGGCGATTCTCTTCGTTGTAATCGGACTGTGCATTAACTGGACGTCCGCTGTTCTCTATGTATTTGGTGCCGTTCTTTCCGTACTTGCCGGATTCTTTGGCATGAACGTTGCGACCAAGGGTAACGTTCGCACCGCAAATGCCGCAATGACCAGCGGCATGCCGCGTGCGCTTCAGATTGCGTTCCGCTCCGGTGCGGTAATGGGTCTGTGCGTATCCGGACTCGGTCTTCTGGGTCTTGGTATTGTGTTCGTTGTATTGGACATGGCGACAATTCAGCAGTGCGTTACCAGCTTCGGTCTGGGTGCATCTTCCATGGCACTTTTCGGACGTGTAGGCGGCGGTATTTATACGAAGGCTGCGGACGTGGGTGCAGACTTGGTTGGTAAGGTTGAAGCCGGAATTCCGGAAGACGACCCGAGAAACCCGGCTGTTATTGCCGATAACGTAGGAGACAACGTTGGAGACGTTGCCGGAATGGGTTCTGACCTGTTCGAATCTTACGTTGGTTCCATCATTTCTGCCGTTACACTGGCTGCTGTTGCGGTTAATGAGTCCGGAGAAATGTCTACTTTTAACGAGACTACAGCTGCTGTATTCCCGATGCTGATTGCCGCTGTTGGTCTGATTGCATCTGTTCTCGGTATTCTGGCAGTTCGCGGTAACGAGAATGTGAACCCGGCAAAGTCCCTCAATATGGGAACTTATGTCAGCGGTGCAATTGTTATTGTGGCATCTGTTCTGATGAGCAAGAATATGCTCGGATCTCTGAATTACGCATGGGCAATTATTGCCGGATTGCTGGTAGGTATCATCATCGGTGAGCTGACTGAAATCTACACTTCCGATGGTCACAAGTATGTAAAGAGCATCGCAGAGCAGTCCCAGACCGGTTCTGCAACAACCATTATTTCCGGTCTGTCTGTCGGCATGATGTCCACAATCTGGCCGATCCTTTTCATCGCACTTGGAATTATTATCGCTTATAGTTTTGCAGGCCTCTATGGTATCGCACTGGCTGCTGTCGGCATGCTGTCTACCACCGGTATGACTGTTGCTGTTGACGCGTACGGTCCGGTTTCCGATAACGCAGGTGGTATTGCGGAGATGTCCGAACTTCCGGAAGATGTTCGTAACATTACTGACACATTGGATTCTGTCGGCAATACAACGGCTGCTATCGGCAAGGGATTTGCAATCGGCTCTGCGGCTCTGACCGCACTGGCACTGTTTGCATCCTTTGCAACCACTGCACAGCTCTCTCAGATCAGTTTGCTGGATCCGATGGTAATCGTTGGACTCTTCATCGGTGCAATGCTTCCGTTTGCATTCTCTGCAATGACCATGAGCTCCGTTGGTAAGGCGGCGAACCAGATGATCGAAGAAGTAAGAAGACAGTTCCGCGAGAACAAGGGAATCATGGAAGGAACCGTAAAACCGGATTATGCTCGCTGCGTTGAGATTTCCACCGCTGCTGCACTTCGTGAGATGATTGCTCCGGGAATTCTGGCGATTATTGCTCCGGTTGCAGTTGGCTTCCTTCTGGGAACCGAGTCCCTGGGTGGTCTCCTTGCCGGTGCTCTCGCATCCGGTGTACTCCTGGCTATTATGATGGCCAATGCTGGCGGTGCATGGGATAATGCGAAGAAGTATATCGAGAGTGGTGTGTACGGTGGTAAGGGTAGTGATACCCATAAGGCTGCAGTCGTTGGTGATACTGTCGGCGACCCGTTCAAGGATACATCCGGTCCTTCCATCAATATCCTGATCAAGTTGATGACGATCGTATCGCTGGTATTCGCACCGATGTTTGTTCAGTACGGAGGAATCCTGTTCTAATCGAAGATTTTGAAAGCTGTTTTCAAAGTGAAAATATTTTTCGGTTAAAATAACAAATCGTAACAATAAGCTGATGCAATTTATTGCATCGGCTTATTTTATCCGGGTAATTTGTTGATTTGCACAGAATAGAATGGTAGAATTAGACGGTATTATATTAAGCAGACTACAAGGAGGGAATCAGTCATGCTAGAGAGATTAGAATCGATTAAAGACATGGGCCTTAAGAAGATTCAGGAAACAGAAAGCCTGGATCAGCTTCAGGCCGTCCGGAGAGAATTGACCGGAAAGAAAGGAGAACTCACCACCGTTCTTAAGAGTCTGGGTTCACTGGAACCGGAAATGCGCAAGACTGTTGGCATGAAGGCCAATGAAATCAAGAATTATTTCGCAGAAATTATTAAAGAAAGAGAAGATCAGATTGTAGAAAACCAGAGTGCACTGGATGAAGAAATCGATCTGACGCTTCCGGGTATTCGCGTGGGTCAGGGTGCGCTGCATCCCATTACCCAGATGCAGTATGATCTGAACGACGCCTTTCTCTCCTTGGGCTTTGAAATATTTAATGAAGATGATATCAGCAGCGAACTTTTCGCCTTTGACAATCTGAATTTTCCGCCGGATCATCCGGCCAGACAATCCATGGATACATACTGGATTGAGGGAACGGAAGACAAACTGGGTGCCGACCGTCTATGCCTGCGTCCTCACTTGACCGGCGGGTCTGTTCGGTATCTAAGAGAACACGGCGCACCGGCGCGTTTCGTTTATCCGGGCAGAGTGTACCGGAATGAGAACACCGATGCGCGTCACGAAAGAGCATTCTATCAGTACGAGGCGCTGATTGTAGACAAGGATCTTTCCTTTTCTTCCGGAAAAGTAATGATTCAGGCACTTCTGGAGAAGGTTTTCGGCCAGAAGGTTAACGTTCGTATGCGGGAGGGGTTCTTCCCATTCACGGAACCGGGATATGAAATCGATATGGAATGCCAGGTTTGCCACGGCAAGGGATGCCGCGTCTGCAACCAGAACGGTTGGATCGAAGTTGCACCGGGCGGTGTCATCAATCCAAACGTCGTTCGCGCTGCCGGACTGGACCCAGATGTCTACACCGGCTTCTATACCAATATCGGATTGGACCGTTTCGTCATGATGAGATATGGTATCGATGATGTTCGTTTCTTCCACAGCACCGATCTCAGATTCTTTGAGCAGTTCAAGTAGAAAAGGGAGGAAATTAACATGAAAGTATCATTAAATTGGGTAAAAAAATACATCGATCTGCCTGCGGATCTGACTCCGAAACAGATTTCGTTCGACTTGACCATGAGAACGGTAGAGGTCGAGGAAGTCATTAACACCGGGGAGAAATTCCACGATATTGTTGTCGGAAAGATTATTGACGTAAAGGATCATCCGAATGCCGATTCTCTGCGTGTATGCATGGTGGAATGCGGTGAAGATGAACCGAAGCAGATTGTATGCGGTGGTTCGAATCTTTACGTCGGTGAGAAAGTCGTTGTCTCGAAACCAGGCGCAGAAGTGTACTGGCACGGGGAGGATTCCCTGGTTAAAATCAAAGAATCAAAACTCCGGGGCGTTCCGTCTTACGGAATGATCTGCGGAGCTACTGAAGTCTATCTGGATACCTATTTTCCAACAGATGATGAACGTGTTATTGTCGACCTCAGCGATGTTGATTGCGAGGTAGGACAGTGTGTTGCGGATATTATCGGCATGAACGACGTGGTGTTCGATATCGATAACAAATCCCTGACGAACCGCCCGGATCTTTGGGGTCACTACGGCATCGCACGCGAGCTGGCCGCCATTTACAAACTCCCGCTGAAAGAGCTGCCGGAAGCGGATATTCCGGCCGGAATTCCGGAATATAAGGTGGATGTCGAGGCAATCGATAAGTGCCCGAGATATGCGGCAATCGAGATTGAGAACGTCTACGATAAACCATCTCCGGCGTGGCTGCAGACTGCGGTAACAAACGGCGGAATGCGTCCGATTAATGCAATTGTCGATATCACCAACTATATTATGATGGCTGTCGGTCAGCCGACGCATGGTTTTGACCGTACACACGTAGATGGTTCGCATATCGTGGTTCGAAATGCAAAGAAGGATGAGAAACTGGTTCTTCTGGATAGAGCCCTTCTGGATCTGACCGAGGATGATCTGGTTATCTGCGATGAAAACAGCCCGATGGCGCTTGCCGGTATCCGCGGTGGCATCAAGGATTCCATTCTGCCGGAAACCACGGGCGTCGTGATCGAGGTTGCGACGTTCACCGCTGGAACCATTCGCAAGACCGGAAAAAGATTTGATGAGAAGACGGACGCATCCATTCGCTACGAGAAGGGCATCGACACCCAGCGTGTGGATCAGGGTGTTGCTCTGGCAATTGCGCTTTTCCGTGAGATTTTCCCGGAAAGCCGTGTTGTTGCGTATGGTGATGTGAATTCCATCCCGACGCAGCAGAACAAGATTGATATAACTCAGGAATTCTTGGATATCCGTCTGGGTAAGAAGCTTTCTCAGGAAGAAATCACGGATATTCTCACGCGACTTGGATATGGCGTGGATTTCGAAAATGGCACATATCACTGTGTCGTTCCGACGTATCGTTCGACCGGTGATGTTTCGGTCAAGGACGATGTTCTCGGCGACATTGCACGTGTCTATTGCTATGAGAACTTTGAGATGAAACCGCTTCCGGTGAACTTCGAACATGCGGTTCGCCAGCCGACAGAACAACTGGATCGAAAGATTCGCGAATACCTGGCTTTCCGATGCGGATTCAACGAAGTTTTCACTTATCCTTGGATTGACGAAAAGTATATTCATGCAGCGAAGATTGATACCACTGATGCCATTCGGTTGGCAACGCCACCGGCCCCGGAACTGGCAACGCTTCGTCAATCTTTGATTCCGGGAATGCTGGAAGCTGCGATGAAGAACCTGAGATACTACGATGAGTTCAAGATCTTTGAGGTAGCTCAGACGTTCCACAAAGGAGAATACCATGAATCCTGCGAGGAAGAGGTGCTTCCGGTACATAAGAAGTTATTGACCGGCATTATTGTTGGCAAAAATGCGAAGAAGAATTTCTTTGAAGTGAAGGGCATTCTGGAAGATATGCCGAGATTCTGTCATATGGAAAATCTGACTTTCAAGCAGAAGGAAAGACCGTCTTGGTCGGACGAGAAGGTGTACCTGAATGTTCTCCATCAGGACAGAATTATCGGTTCTATTGGACTTGTTTCCGTTCCGGCGATGAATGCTGCGGGAATTTCGCGCACGCAGATCGCCTATTTCGAACTTTGTTTCGATGATATGGTTCCGCTTAATTCCAGAACTAACAACTTCGAACATCTTCCACAGTATCCGCTGGTTGAAGAGGACTTGTCTATTCTGGTAGACGAGTCGACACAGTGGCATGAAGTAGAGGAAGCGATCAAGAACATCGTTCGGAAATACGAGTTCATTGAGGAGTATCGCGGCAAGCAGATTCCGGAAGGAAAGAAATCTTTGGTATTCCGTATCTGGATGGGCAACGATGACAGCACCATGACCTCTAAGCAGATTGAAAAGAAGATGGCGGCAATCACGAAAGCACTTCAGAAGAGATGCGGCGCAACCGTGCGGGAGCAATAAGTGAAGAAGCTACATTCAATTCATGGAAATCGACACCTGCCAAAAGCAGGTGCCGGTTTTTTGCGTTATCCGGCAGCATTGTGATTGCCCCAAGATCAAGAGAGACCAAAGTCATTCAAAAAATATTTGAAATCTCCATCCGAATTCGCTATAATAAGCCTACAGCGTGTGGCGTTTCTGCGTAAATCCGGTTGCAGATTACCACACGCTTTTTTGTGTAAAAGTGGGTGAAAGATGGAAGAAAACTTCATAAGCAAATCGTGTAGCAGAAATGCGTAAGTCCGGGTTTGGCGGACTTACGCATTTATTTTTTTGAAAAGAAAGGTGAATTGAATGGATACAGGAAATCAGTTTTTGGGGACAGAGCGTATTGGAAAGCTCATGGGACAATACGCCATCCCCTGCATCATCTCGCTGTTGGTAGGCGCGCTCTATAACATCGTTGACCAGATCTTTATTGCGAACGCCAGTTACCTCGGATCTTACGGCAACGCGGCCAACACTGTTGTTTTCCCGCTGACCGTCGTAGCACTGGCTATCGCTGTTATGGTAGGCGACGGCTGCTGTGCATTTGTCAGTATGGCGCTGGGTAGAAATGAGATGGAGAAAGCAAAGCGCAGCGTTGGCAACGCTGTTGTGCTATCGGTTGCCAGCAGTCTTGTTTTAACGGCAGTATATCTCATTTTTGCGGACAATATTATTGCTATGTTTGGCGGCACAGTCAACGAAGAAACTTTCCATCACTCGCAGGAGTATTTCTTCTATATCACGCTGGGCATCCCGTTTTATATGTTTGGTCAGGCTATGAACCCGATCATTCGTGCGGACGGAAATCCCAAGTTTGCCATGCTCTCCACGCTGGCGGGTGCTGTGATCAACATTATTCTTGACCCCATCTTCATCTTTATCTTCAAATGGGGCATGATGGGCGCAGCCGTTGCCACGGTCATCGGTCAGGTAGCAACAGCGTTCCTTGCTGTGTGGTATCTGCTGAACATGAAAATCATCAAGCCAGCATCCGGCGATTATGCCCTGCTGCGAAGTGTCTGCGGACGGATGCTGACGCTGGGTATCACCAGTTTTCTTTCACAGATCAGTCTGGTGGTGGCCATGGCGGCCATCAACAATATGCTCCGCAAGTATGGCGCGATGGACGCTGTGTTTGGACAGGAGCAATACGCGCAGATCCCCATGGCGGTGGTCGGAATTGTGATGAAGTTCTTCCAGATCCTCATTTCCGTCGTAGTGGGCATGGCAGCAGGCTGCATCCCCATCGTGGGCTATAACATGGGTGCGGAGAAGAAGCTGCGCGTCCGGGAATTGTTCACCAGGCTGCTGATGGCTGAGGCACTGGTGGGTGCGGTGGCACTGGTACTGGCAGAGGGCTTCCCCCGGCAACTCATCGCCATTTTCGGTGCTGCCAATGAGAGCAGCTACTATACGGACTTTGCTATTAAGGCGTTCCGCACCTATCTGTGCATGATGGTGCTGGCCTGCGTCAACAAGGCGTGCTTTATCTTCTTGCAGGCAGTCGGCAAAGCGATGGCATCCACGCTTCTGTCCATGTTCCGTGAGGTGGTGTTCGGTGTGGGCTTTGCCCTGTTGCTGCCTGTATTTTTCGGTTTGGACGGCGTACTGTATTCCATGCCGGTGTCGGATATTCTGACCTTTATCATCGCACTATTTATTATCATAAAAACATATCGTGATCTCAATACAGAAGGAGTGCATAAAGTATGAAAAACAGAGTCATTACCATCAGCCGTGAGTTTGGCAGCGGCGGACGAACCATTGGTAAAAAGGTTGCGGAAAAGCTGGGTATTCCGCGCTATGACGCAGAGATCATTCAGGAAATGGCAAAGGAAACAGGTTTTGCACCAGACTATGTAAAAGAAGCAGGAGAGTACGCACCGGGGAGTTTCCTATCGGCCGCTTTCTCTAACCGAATGTTCGGCCCCACCAATGAGGATATTCTGTGGGAGCATCAGTGCAATACGATCACCACTCTTGCGGAAAAAGGCCCCTGCGTTATTGTTGGCCGCTGTGCCGACTACATTTTGCAGGACAAAGCGGATTGCTTGAAAGTCTTTATCCACGCAGATATGAAGTTCCGGGCGGAGCGCATCGTCAAAGTGTATGGTGAACGGGAGCAGTCCCCGGAGGATCGTCTACGGGATAAGGATAAACGCCGGGCCGCCTATCACCGCTTCTACACCAACATGAAGTGGGGACACGCTCAGAATTACCACTTGACGCTGGACAGCGGTGCGCTGGGAATTGATAAGTGCGTGGATATTATTGCAGAACTGTTTTGACATGGAAAGAGGCCGGCTGCTCATGGCAACCGACCTCTTTCTGTTTTTATAAGAAACGATGATGCTGATTAAACTAAAAGACGATTGGTCTAAAATTTGTACTTTAGTATAATAATATCGGATGTTGGCAATTAAATCGATGATCTTGAAGAGCTTGAATAAGCCATAGTTCAGTTGTCTCTTTAGGAATCAATGAAAGAATTGCGCTGTGTGGAGGAATAAGAAGATGAAAAGCATTAAATTTTTTGTAAAGATCCTATTGGTACTATGTCTGTGTTTACCAATGGCCTGTCAGACGGTGTTCGCTGATAATGGGGAAGGGAATTTGGAACCGCTTCCTCAAACGTGGTCAAACAACACCAAAATTAAGAACTTGAACGGCGGTTGGCTGTATTTTAAAAGCTTCGGATTCAAATTGGATGTGGAATATTATGCTGAGGTTCGAGGTGAGGACAACGGAACTGTCGTTTCCCCTGATCATATTAAAAATCAGTGGCTTAAATACAACGGGAAAGAGATTTATTTTGTGAAAGATTTCGAGAAAGTTAAGGATTTAAGCACATACACCATTAATGAATGGGGAATTACCGATGATGAAGCAGGAAAACAGGGAATTCTGTATACTACTTGGGATAACGGTAGGACGGAAGAGGATGTATTCATTCCGTATACAGGACTCTTTGTACAGTACCTTGATATTAACACAAAGAAATCTATTCACGATTACGTTTCTGCATCTATATATACATTCAATAATGGGAAAGGAGAATATAATCTCTCGGATAAAGATGCGATTGATATTGATGGATATCGCTATTTGAAGACGGATAATCAGGACTTCTTAAAGGGAACTGCCGAAAATATTACCGGCGAAACGAATATCAACGTGTGGTACGTAAAACAGATGACTGTAACCTATAAGGATGGAAATGATGGCAATACCTTCAAGGATCAGACATATACAGTAGATGAGAATTCTAAGACGCCTGCATTTGATGGAACTCCGGAGAGAGAAGGATTTGCATTCGTCGGATGGGATAAGGAAATAGCTGATACTGTTACCGGTGATGTAATCTATACCGCTCAGTGGAAGGTCGATGATACTGAGGAAAACACGAAGATAGATCAAACAGAAAAGGACGATGAAGAAGATAACGTAGAAACCGGCGATAGCAATGATTTAGCCATTTATATCGGAATTGGCATGATGGCAATGGCTACATTAGGAGCTGCCTTTGTTCTGAAGAAGAGAGTGCTGTAAGCCCTAGATGTCCTGATTACTTAAACCATTGAAGCTATCAAGTGTAGAGCGATATTAAGGAATCTGAATGGATAAAGCTTAAGGAAATGTAGACTTACGGGAAAGCGAGGCATGTTGCCTCGCTTTCCCGCATTTCTTTAATTTGTAGATCATCTGGGATTTTGAATTGCACTCTCTTAGTGTGCCTGATCGCTGGAACGGACAATCAGAACTTTGCCCTTATGTACGCGAATCGTGATCTGATTCTCTTTAAATTCGTTACTGACGCAGAGGGTGGACGCTCTTGGAAGAGTTGTCTCACGAAGCTCGTATTTCGCACCCACGATGTCAATTCCGGAGGCATTCTCGTCCAACGAGATGAGCGCAAAGAATTGGTAGCGTGGATCGTATTCGATCATGCGCTCGGAATCCTCCAGCAGTTCCATTGTATTTTTACCATCTACGAAACGAAGGAATTCGAAATCAGAATTGAATTTGCATAGGAGTCCGATGTTTCCAAGTGTGTGATCGAGGCGACCACCCATACCACCTAGGACAAGAACGCGAGCAAATCCTTTCTCACGTGCATGGAGGAGTGCGCCCTCCGTATCTGTGATGTCCTTCTCGGCAGGATAAGTGATGGTGAGGCAGTCAAAATCTTCAACCTGAGTTGTAGAATCGAAATCGCCGATGATACAATCCGGCCGAAGGCCGAACTTCCGTGCTAGATTCTGACCGCCATCGGCGGCGATAATATAGGATGCGGATTCGGCCAGGTCCTGGGCAAAATCTGCATCGACATTTTCCATATAGGATAGAATAATCAGACAGTAATCTTTCATGGTCACTCCTTGAATTCATCGCTTCTTTAGTATACAATTCTACTTAGTGTCTTCTTCAGAGAAAGGAATTGTAATGCAGGAAGAAAACAGATCATATTTTAGAATCACACTGAGTCCGGCACGCATTCGCCGGGCGGCAACGCTCAACCTGAACGGTTGCTGGTGGATATTTTTTATTGGCATGTTCATATATTATATCTTTTCCGAGGTAATAATCAACATCACGTCGTTGTATTTTCCAACGGGGTATATTGCTGTTTCGACGGCTCAGATTCCGGCTTTTCTCAAGGAATATATGGTTTCTAACCCGAGAATTCCGGTGCTTCCGGGGCTCTATGCACTCCTGATGGGTGGTGCATTGGAACTGGGACGAACCATCTATACGCTGGCTGCCCTGCGAGACCGAATGGTTATTCCGAACCTGATGTTTGAGGGGTTTGGCGTCTATTTCAAGGCCTTGGCGATCTCGATCGCAAGAGATTTTATCATTACGGTTGGGTTCATGTGTTTCTTTGTACCGGGGATCGTGATGTACTACTCCTATCGCCAATCCTATTTTGCACTGGCGGAGAATGGTAAGGCCGGCGTGTTTCAATGCTTGCGGGAAAGCCGACGCATGATGTCCGGAAATAAAATGGCACTTTTTCGTCTGGATATGACGTATATCTTCACCATTATTGTTGCATATATTCCGTCGTACATGCTTCTTGCCTATGGTTTGGTTGATACGAGCACTCTGTCCGGCATGATCCTGTACTACCTTGCGCAGATTCCATTCTTTATGGTGATGGGAAATTATTTCATGGGACAGACCGTTTTCTATGAATTAATTCAATGCGGAAATTTTAAGAATTTTCGGTTCAAGGGAGAAGATTTTTTCCGGGAAATCGGCAAAGAATAAGGCAAAGAATAGATCGATAAGGGAATTCTCCTTGCATGAATGGACTGTTTTACCGGTAAGAATATGGCTTAACATGCATTTCAATATGCGTTACTTTTCACAAATAAAAGAGTCTGGCTACTGGCCAAACTCTTTTTTGATTCCATCGATACACTGCCGAATATCCATCGGATAGTCGGAATGAATTTCCAGAATTTCGTCCGTCATCGGATGTGTGAATTTTAGATAGCAGGAGTGGAGGGCTTGCCGCGTCATGCGGGGGTCCGTACCACCGTACAGTTCGTCGCCGACGATAGGATGTCCGATGTGAGAGAGGTGAACACGAATTTGATGTGTCCGCCCTGTCTTCAAAGTGAGTTCAAGAAGCGAATAAGCATCGCCATAACGATCCAATACTCGAACTTCCGTGATGGCATCCTTACCGCCGTCCATGACTTTGCGTCGTATTTCTTCCGGGTTATCTCGCCCGATGGGAAGATGTATGGTAAAAGCATCTTCGGCAACGCATCCGTGCACGACCGCGCGGTATTTTTTGACGGTTGACTGCGTTCGCATCTGCTGCGAGATACCGTTCTGCGAATTGGCATTCTTCGCTACAATGACGATGCCGCTGGTATCCATATCCAGTCGGTTAGCGAAACGAATTTTGAATGATTGATGTGTGTCCGCCATGTACTTCATAATTCCGTTTGCCAGTGTATGATCCGGATGGCCTTTCGTGGGATGAACGGTAATACCCGGTTGTTTGTTGATGATAAGAAGGTCATCATCTTCGTAGAGCGGCTCGATCGGAATGTCCTCCGGCGGAAAGTCGCTGTTCTCCAGAGGAAGTCGAACGGTAATAATGTCGCCGGCCTTTGGACGAACAAATCCCGGCGATTGCTCGCCGTTTAAGTCTGCGAGCTTCTGAAATTTGATCTTTGTTTTGAAGCGACTGGAGAATTTGAAATTGCGACGGAGAATCTGGTTGATAGTCAGGTCCGCTGCGGCTTCTTCGGAAGTAACGGTATGGGTATAATTTGACATGGGTTCTATATGTTTCCTTCGTTTCGTTGAATCCGGTGAATAAGTCTTATCATCGCACTTTGATCGCACTTTGATGGTGGATGATGATTGCAACATCGATCCCTTTTGGCTTCATTGTAGCGAGTCGAATGCGGCTTTAGCCAAAGCAAGCGGCATCAGAGGAGCTTGGACTTCAGCTTCTTCCAGTAATTGTAGTCATTACAACGAATGACGTGCACCCCGGAACCTGCCTGATAGATGGTGATTCTTTTAACCTGATTATAGAGCACATTGATTCCGTCTGCCGTAAGTTCAAGCGTGTCCGTGCAGGTGCGCTTGATAGGGCGCACGGTCAGCGTTGTGGTCGCCGGAAAGAGAATGCTTGAACGGAAGCATCGGTAAGCACTGGTATTGGACGGCGCAATCGGTGTAATCTGAAGCGCATTCAACTGAGGCGACATGATGGCACCTCCGAGTGCATAGTTGTAAGCGGTTGATCCGCAGGATGTGGAGATGAGGATACCGTCTCCGTTGAATTCCTGCATCAACGATCCATCCATCTCAATCTCGAGATGGGTAAGGTGCGTATGAGGACCGCGAATGGCAATCTCGTTGATTCCGCGAAGGCGATGATTTCCGGCCTCGGTTTCTACAATTGCCTCCACCGGCCAGATGTTCTGAAGGGTGTATTCCTGGCGTTCATAGCAATCCAGAAAAGAAGCAATTTCACCCACCTGAATTTCCTGGAAGAATCCCAGGTGACCGGTGTTAATGCCAATAATGGGGTTCGGCGGGAAATTGCATGCGTGCATTAGGCGAAGGAATGTGCCGTCGCCGCCGATGCAAGTGATCAAACCCACGGAGGCGTCGCATTTGCTGGCTATTTCGTAACCGCGCTCGGAGATTTCGCGAACGAACTTGGCGTATGCATCATCCGATTTCGGCATATCATTCTGGTAAATGTAGATTTTTTTTCGGTTGAACTGTTCCATCAACTATTTCGTCTCCCATCAATTTCCTAATCCGTTTTCCAGCTCATCAACCAGCTTTGCGAAAGTCTGCAGTGCGGAACGAACCGGCTCCTCCGTACTCATATCTACCCCCGCGATTTTGAGAAGGTCGATGGGATCCATAGAATTCCCGAGTGAGAGGAACTCCCGGTAATCCTTTACCCCTTCTGCGCCCAGATTCAGGATCCGGTTTGCCAGAGCGTTCGCTGCGGAGTATCCGGTGGCGTACTGGAATACGTAGAATGAACGGAAGAAATGCGGAATCCGCAACCATTCGTATTGAATAAAGTCATCATCACTCATAGCCGGCCCGAAATATGCCTGGTTTAGCTTCTTGTATTCACTATTCAGACGTTCGCCGGTGAGAGCGCCGCCGTTTTCAACAATCTGATGCGCAATCAGTTCGAATTCCGCAAACATGGTCTGTCGATACAGTGTCGACTTGAATTCTTCAATATAGAAGTTGATGAGATATTGCTTCATCTCCGGCGAATCCGTTTTCTTCAGAAGGTAACGAATCAGCAGGGTTTCGTTCACCGTGCTGGCAACTTCTGCGGTAAAAATAGAATGTTCGCCATAGATATACGGCTGCGTATGTCGGGTATAGTACGCATGCATGGAATGTCCGCCCTCGTGAACCAAAGTAAAAATGTCCTTGAGGGTGCCTTTAAAATTCATGAGAATATAGGGATAACTGTCATAGACGCCGAAGCTGTAAGCACCGGACGTCTTTCCCTTATTCTCCATAATATCCACCCAGCGTTCTTCCAGAATTCCTTTGCGAAGAGTCTGCACGTAATCGTCGCCCAGTGGCTGCAACGCTTCACAAGCGATGTCTACCGCTTCCTCGAAGGTGTATTCTCTATCCGGCAAAGACACCAGTGGCGTGTACACATCGTACATCTTGAGTTCTTCCAGTTGAAGTGCATCTTTTCGAATCTGTACGTATTTGTGCATGGCCGGAAGCGACTCGTGAACAGCTTGAATCAGATTATGATAGACACTCTCCGGAATGTTTTCCGGTGAAAGGGAAGCGTTCAGCGAGGAAGTATAACCACGCAGCTTATACATGATGACATCCTTCTTCACATTGTAGTTATACAGGCAGGCAATGGTGTTATTGTTCTCCTTATAACGGGTGTAGAACAACTCGAAAGCATCTTTTCGAATCTGCCGATTGGCGGATTCAAGGAGTTTGACGAAGTTGCCGTGTGTCACCGGTATTTCCTCACCGTTTTCTCCTCGGATGACACCAAATACCATGTCGACATCCGTCAGCATATCATAAGCTTCACTTGATGCATGAAGAGCTTCTCCAAGCGTAGAGATGATGCGTTCTTCTGCAGCACTCAGTGTGTGCTCTTTCTCTCGCATGGTCGTTTCCAGCATGAAACGGTATATTTGAAGTTCCTCACACTCCTCCAGGTAGCTTTCAATCGTGCTTCTGTCTGCTTCTAATAGTTCCGGCGTCAGGAAGGATGTCTCTGCGGAAAGCTGAGACAGGGCGGACAGAGCCTGATTGTTCATCTCGGTATATTTCGGATTGGCATTATCCTCATCGTGTTTCATCCGAGAGTAGACAAACGCGTATTCAACCTTGCGAACTGCGGAAGTATAGAGGTTCAGCGATTCCAGGAGCTGCCGGGAGCTCTCTGTGAGATGACCCTTGCGCTTGGCAAAATCCTGGGCCAGTTTCATTCCTTCCTCCAGATCCTTCTTCCAATCGGATTCATCCGGATACATTTTCTCGATATTCCATTTGTACTCGGCCGCGATTTCCGAGCGATTTTTGATTTCGTTGTTCAATTTCGGGACTCCTTATGCTATAATAATAAGCTGAATTATTACGTTGGAATCGTAGTAATTCCTTGTAATTATAGCATAAATACAGTATCAAGGGAAACACATGGACAAAACACAGCTCTACGACCTACTCGACATATCGAAACCGGAGGAGTTCTCCTATTATGAGAACGTGGCGGCGCTTCTGGAAGAGGATCGCATCATCGAACAGAACCTGATAGATGATCTTCTCCGAGAAGTGAACATGGAATCGTTGAAGGACCTCATCAAATCCTATTTCGAGGAATTCCTGAATCGCATTCCGGATGACGAGACGGATCTCTATTTTTTGGCTGATACCATGCGGCGATCCCTCTTAGGTTGTGAGGAGGAGCGTCAACTCAGTGACGCGATTTACCGATTCCGCAAGTGGTACGTGCTTGATCCATCCGTTTTGGACAAGAACACCAGAGAGGAAATCAGCATTCGAGATGCGCGTTACAATATCAGTGCCTCGAATTTCGTGGGAGAGAAACCAGAATATGACTTCTCGAAGGCATATAACTTCGAGACAGACGGATACGACGTATCGATTCGCCAAATGATGGACGGAACAGAAATATAAAATGCCTTCACTTTGACGGAACGGGAATGCATGGAACTTCAGCCAAATTTTCAGATCACGACGGAGGAATCCGCGTTATTTGTTACGGATGGAATACTTTAATTCACTCCGGCGAGATTTCTTGCCTTCCCCAATAATCCGATTGATATAGAAAGAAAGATGATATGATGAAAATGAGAATGATTTCAAAAAGTGGCGTTATGCCGAC
This sequence comes from Acutalibacteraceae bacterium, assembly GCA_963656785.1. Lineage (GTDB taxonomy): Bacteria > Bacillota > Clostridia > Peptostreptococcales > Anaerovoracaceae > Mogibacterium_A. The sequence goes on from CAVKJB010000005.1 coordinate 80,773, forward strand.
CTATGCGACCGAGGGTGCATCCGGAATGGACCTTCGTGCATACACAGAGGAACCGATTATCCTTCAGCCAATGGAGAGGATGCTGGTTCCGACCGGAATCTATGTGGAGATTCCGCAGGGATACGAAGGACAAGTGCGAGCGCGATCCGGGCTTGCCATCAAGAATGGCATCGGACTGGTGAACAGCATTGGAACGATTGATTCGGATTACCGGGGTGAGCTTCGGGTGCCACTTATTAATTTCGGTTCGGAACCTTTTGAAATTCAGAATGGCGATCGCATCGCGCAGCTCGTCATAGCGAAGTACGAGAAAGTGGAGGTAGAACTGACAGAAGCGTTGAACGACACGGATCGTGGCGAAGGAGGGTTCGGACACACGGGCATCAAAGGTTAAGACGCTGAAGAACCGAACTTTTTTGCTGTAAAGAATCCAAAGAATAAGACGGTCGAAAACCGATAGGACGAGATGATGCTTCGAAGCGGAGATAAGGCTTCTCGACGATACGAAAGGACAGGATGAATTTAAGAGAGGATATCGAGACAAGAGAATATGCCATGTTGGATTCCCGGGCGGCCAAATCTGCGGATTCCGAGGGACGAAGGATTCCGGAGGAGAAATGCATCTATCGAACGGATTTTCAGCGGGATCGGGATCGGATTGTTCACTCCAAATCCTTTCGGCGATTGATGCACAAGACGCAGGTTTTTTTATCCCCGGAAGAGGATCATTACCGCACCCGATTAACGCATACGTTGGAGGTTGCGCAAGTCTCCCGCACGATAGCGCGTATTCTGAATTACAATGAGGATCTGACGGAGGCCATTGCACTGGGACACGACCTTGGACACACGCCATTTGGACATAATGGGGAGAATATCCTGGATGATATTCTGAAAGGTTCGGAGCTGGGTGGGTTTAAACATCGCGTGCAAAGCCTGCGGGTGGCGGATGTGATCGAATCTACGTCGAAAAGGCAGGGACTGAATCTGACAGAGGAGGTTCGGGATGGAATTCTCAACCACAGCGGACCGGAGCTTCCGAAGACGTTAGAGGGCGAGATTGTTCGTATCAGTGATCGAATTGCCTATATTAACCACGACATTGACGATGCCATTCGAAGCGGCGTGATTTCGTCATCCGATTTACCGAAAGAATATCTGGCGGTGCTGGGAACATCCCATTCTGAGCGCATCAACAATCTCATTTCAGATCTGGCGACAGCGAGTGAGAATAAGGATCATATCACCTTAAGTGATACCTTTTGGGATGCGCTGGACGGCCTGAGAAATTATATGTTTGAAAATGTATATAACAGCCAGGCGGTGCTGCAGGCTGCGTCGGACAACAACGTAGATGCAGTGCTTCGCCGGATGTTCTCTTACTATATGAACCATGAGAAGGAGATGCCAAAACTGTATCGGAACATCGCACAGCAAGAGGGCACCGTAGTGGGCGTGAAAGATTACATATCCGGAATGACAGATCGCTTTGCACTGTCGAAATATGCGGAACTTTTCGGGTCGGACTCGAAACTCTAGGAGGAAGGAATGGCTTTTGACAACAGGTTTATTGACGAACTGAAAACACGCGTCAACATCGTGGATGTCATCGGCCGGGAAGTGTCTCTCAAACGAACCGGGAGTAATTATAAGGGTTTATGCCCTTTCCACGGAGAGAAGACGCCGTCTTTCAACGTCAACGAGAATGGTCAGTATTATCACTGCTTCGGTTGTGGGGAGACGGGCGACGCGATTCATTTCGTGGAGAAGTATTACAATCTCTCTTTTATGGATGCAGTCGAGAAGCTGTGTGACGATTACGGCATTAAGATGCCCGAGAAACGAGGCGGTCCCCGCCTGGATTACGATAAATACTATGAGATTAATCGTAAGGCAGCGCGATTCTTCTTTCGCCAACTGACCACCGAGAAGAATCCCGGGTATGCTTACGTCCGGAAGAGAGGTCTTCGAGATGAAACGATTGCGAAATTCGGCTTGGGTTATGCACCGGACAGCTGGAATGCATTGATGAATCACCTTTCGGAGAACGGAGTCTCCAACGAGGATATGCTAAAGCTTGGACTGATTCAGCAAGGAAAGAAAGGGTATTATGACAAGTTTCGGAATCGAGTGATCTTCCCGATCATCAGCACAAATGGGAAGGTGATTGGATTCGGCGGGCGTGCCATCGGCGATGCGAAACCAAAGTATCTGAATTCCTCCGAAAGCGACATCTTTCTGAAGAAGAACAACCTCTATGCGCTGAACATCACACGGAAAGATATTTCAGATGAGGACAAGGTGTTGATGGTTGAAGGATATATGGATGTCATTTCGCTCTATCAGAGCGGAATCCGTAATGTGACCGCTTCACTCGGGACCGCCCTGACGGAGAACCAGGGACGGCTGATCAGTCGCTACACGAAAAACGTCGTTCTTTCCTATGACTCGGATAATGCCGGCGTCAATGCTGCAATACGCGGCATCGACATCATTCAGCACGCAGGCTGCAATGTGCGAATCCTGCAGATTAATGACGGAAAGGATCCGGACGAATTTGTGCAGAAGAACGGCAAAGAGGCATTTCTTAAGCTGATTCAAGATGCGGTGCCGGCTACGGATTTTCGGCTGAGTATACTGCGGCGTGGTTTTGATTTTAACCGGGACGAGCAGGTCCTTCAATATATTCGGGCCTGTGTGCCGGTACTGGAGAAGCTAAGCCCTGTCGAGCAGGACATCTACATTCGAAAGCTGGCGAGTGAATTTCATCTCTCGGAATACGCAATCCGCGGTGAAATTCGGGCGGACGTTACCAAGAGTGCGTCGATCCCACCGAAATATAAACCAACCGGGAAAACGAGCGTTGATGCCGCGGGCGTAGAGACCCGCATTGATTTCTCTTTCCTGGTGCTGGCAATTGCCAATCGAGAATATGTTAAAAGAATCAAGCAGGATGACGTCCGTTTCCGGACAGCACCCGGGCAGAAGGTGTTCCGAGTTATCGAAAAACTGGCGGAGGAACCGTGTCAGCCGGGAATTCTCGGCATTGACTCGCAGCAAATCTTCCATCAACTGGATCCGGATGAAGAAATTCTCCTTCGGAATGCAATTCGAAATTATCGAATCGGTCCCGATGATGAGATATTCTATCAGGAATGCTTGATTTCATATCAGCTGAATCATGACCGAGAGCTGAAGATTGAGCTTCAGAACGAATTATCGACGGCAGAACGAACGGGCAATGAGGCGGAGGTCGCTCGAATTGCTACCCAGCTGATGCAGTTAGAAACCCAAATGAGAAACAGAAAGACAAGGAGTTAGGAATGGCAAAAAAAACCTCACAAGAAAAGAAAAATCAGGCAATTGAGGAACTGATTGCGCAGGCGAAAAAGAACGGCAATGTCATTTCTCTGGCTGAGATCGGAGACTCACTCTCGGAATTGAGCATCAGTAAAGATGAAATCGATGCAATCTATGAAGTGCTGGACCAGATGAAAATCTCCGTTGTAGATTCCAGAGAACCAAATTCCGATGAACTGACAGACCTCGATGCAGACAAGGATCTGGACGAGGATGATGGCGTTGTACTGACTAAAACCGGCGAAATCGATGTTGAAGCTACCGTTCCGAAGACTTTCCCGACAGATGACCCGGTTCGCATGTATCTGAAGGAAATCGGCAAAGTGTCGCTTCTGACTGCAGAGGAAGAGCGCGAACTTGCGATTCGCATGGAGCAAGGCGATGAGGAAGCAAAGAAAAAGCTCTGCGAAAGCAATCTGCGTCTGGTTGTCAGCATTGCGAAACGCTATTTGAACCGGGGCCTTTCATTCCTGGATCTGATTCAAGAAGGAAACCTGGGTCTGATCAAGGCCGTTGATAAATTCGACTACACGAAGGGATATAAATTCTCCACTTACGCAACATGGTGGATTCGTCAGGCCATTACCCGCTCTATTGCGGACCAGGCGAGAACCATTCGTATTCCGGTTCACATGGTAGAAACCATCAATAAGCTGATTCGTGTCTCCCGTCAGCTGCTTCAGGAATACGGCCGTGAGCCAACTTCGGAAGAAATCGCAAAGGAGATGGGAATTACCGTCGAGAAGGTTCGTGAAATCAAGAAGATCTCGCAGGATCCGGTTTCTCTGGAAACTCCGATTGGTGAAGAAGAGGACAGCCATCTGGGCGACTTTATTCCGGATGATGATGTCCCGACGCCGGTGGATGCCGCCGCTTATTCGATGCTCAAGGAGCAGTTGATGGAAGTGCTGGATACGCTCTCGGAAAGAGAGAAGAAGGTGCTGATGCTTCGATTCGGTCTGGAAGACGGAAGGCCTCGTACGCTAGAGGAAGTCGGAAAAGAGTTCAACGTTACCCGCGAAAGAATTCGTCAGATTGAAGCTAAAGCACTCCGGAAACTGAGACACCCGAGCCGCAGCAAGAAACTGAAAGATTATCTGGAGTAATGCGTGATGAAAATAAGCAATAGGCTTCAGGCTCTCTACGAAGCAGTCTCTCCCGGTGAGACGGTTGCAGACATTGGAACGGACCATGGTTATGTTCCGATGATGCTGCTTCGCGACGGCATTACGGATTTTGTCATTCTGTCCGATATCAGCAGCGGTTCACTGGCTAAAGCCATCGATAATTTTGATGGATCCGGAATTCCCATTCCGAACTCCTGCTTCCGAATCGGAAACGGACTGAAACCGATTTTTCCCGGAGAAGTGGATGATGTAATTATTGCCGGGATGGGCGGGCGAATGATTCAGATGATTCTCGATGAGGATCTTGAAAAAACCCGCACTTACCGAAAACTGATTCTGCAGCCTAGAAATAACAGCGGAGAACTCCGCTGTTATTTATACTCGAAGGGTTTTGATATTCAGGAGGAAATTCTGACGAAAGAGGGAAAGTTTGTATGCGAAATCATCGTAGCTGCGCCGGTTCCCGGCGATTCGACACCGCTAGTGCATTCCGCAAACATGCCTTCTTCGGATTTTTACCGTGAACAACGAGCCCTTCCGTATGATGAACACGACATTCGCTGGAAGTATCCGGAAGCGTTTATCACTTGCAATCCGGAGTTGCTGGCACAGCGGATCGATTGGCAGGCGAATCGATTTCTGGAACAGATTGAAAGTCTAGAACAGAGTCAGATAAGCCGGGAGGATAGAATCCTGGATCTGAAGCGACAGCGAGAATACATCCTGGATCTGAAAGAGAGAAGCAGACGATACCATGAAGCAGCAAAAACTGGGAACAATTAATATTACGGCCATGTACCTTGGTGCAATTCTCGGTGCAGGGTTTGCGTCTGGCCGGGAATGCTGGCAGTTTTTCGGCGTGTTTGGAATCAAAGGATATATCGGAATCGGGTTGACAACAATACTTTTCAGCGCATTAGCACTGATGTTGACATACATCGCAAGGTGTAAGAAGACCGCCGATATCGGGAAACTGGTATCCCCTCTGGAAAGCCCGAAAATTGAGAAGCTGATCGGGTATATTATTGCGCTTATCTATTATACACTGATCATCTCGATGAGTGCGGCTGGAGGTTCCCTTCTGCACCAGCAGATCGGATGGGATATTCATATCGGCGGAATCATCATCATTGTATTGGTGCTGGTCACCGTGTTCGGGAATTTCAACCGGCTATCGCGGATATTCAGTAAGGTTATGCCTTTTGTTTTCCTGATCGGTATCGTGACTATTGTACTCGCACTGTGTTCGGATGATTTCCATCAGAGCGGAGCGACTACCGGCTTTCAACCAAGCGAGATGGCACCGGTGTGGTGGTTTTCGGGATTTGTCTTTGCGGCATACAATTCGATTGGATTTATCACGATGGCAGGAGAATCTGCTTTGCAGGCAAAGGATTCGAAAACCGCCTACCGGGGGGCGCTCCTCGGGGCACTCCTTCCTTGCCTGATGACAGCGCTACTCTTGATGGTACTTCGGAGGGACATGGCGTTCTCGGCGTCTTTGGATCTTCCGATGCTGGGATATTCTTTACGGATATCCAGTGTGCTTAATGTGGTGTATGCAGTGATTCTCTACTGCTCCATCTATGCGACGGCTTCGAGTACGTTCTATGGATTCAGTACCCGATTGCCGGCGAATAAATGGAAGAAACCGATTCTGGTAACGGCTGCGTTAATGGGGTACGGTATCGGGCTCTCCGGATTCAAAAAGTTGGTGGCCTACCTTTATCCACCTCAAGGATACGTTGGACTTATCATTATGGTACTGATTGCGGTGAATTATGTCCGTTGTATCCGCGAAAAAAATAAAAATTCACATAATTAACATGAATTTACGTTCATTTAATGTAAATATATAAAGAAACTTGGGTAAACCAGACGATCGCGCACTTCGGTGTGAGGAAAGTCCGGGCTCCACAGGGCAAGGATGCCGGATAACGTCCGGCGTAGGTAACTATAGGGAAAGTGCAACAGAAACATTCCGCCGAAACGGGTAATGCCGTGGTAAGGTTGAAATGGTGAGGTAAGAGCTCACCGGCATCTTGGAGACAAGGTGGCCGTGTAAACCCCATCCGGAGCAAGACTAAGAACGGGCCTTTCGTGCAGTTGCCCGCTGCGGCCCTAAGGTAAGTCGCTGGATGCTGCAAGCAATTGCAGTACAAGATGGATGATCGTCTAATACAGAACCCGGCTTATGGTTTGCCCATTTTTTCTTTATTCTTTGTGAAATAGATGAGAATCAAGAAAGGAATTATTGAAGGAGGTACACGATGCAGAGATGCATCGTTCTTGTTTTTAGCATATGAGATTAGGAATTGATGTAGGTTCAACAACCGTAAAACTCCTGATTCTCGATGATGAGAATCGGATCTGTTACTCCCGATACGAGAGACACATGTCCAATGTGTTTGAAAAGGTAGGGGAACTCCTGGAAGAATTGATGAAAGAGAAAGGCGATATGGAGCTGGATGCGGTCATCACCGGATCGGGCGGACTTTCTCTTGCCAATCTCTTCGGTATCCGCTTTGAACAGGAGGTTATCGCCTGCAGTGAAGCGGTTCAGACGATAATTCCACAGACGGACGTAGCGATTGAGCTGGGAGGTGAAGATGCGAAAATCACGTTCTACGGATCCACCGTAGAACAGCGCATGAACGGAACCTGCGCCGGCGGTACCGGTGCGTTCATCGACCAGATGGCAGTCCTTCTGAACACGGATGCAGAAGGATTGAACGAGGCTGCCAAAAATTACGAGACCATTTATCCGATCGCCTCGCGCTGCGGTGTTTTTGCAAAGACGGATATTCAGCCGCTGATTAATGACGGTGCGAAGACTTCGGATATTGCGGCTTCCATCTTCCAGGCGGTTGTCAACCAGATGATCAGTGGACTGGCTTGCGGTCATCCGATTCGGGGACATGTGGCATTCCTCGGCGGCCCGCTTCAGTTCCTCTCAGAGCTTCGGAAACGCTTCATAGAAACGCTGAACTTGACGGATGATGAGATTATTTTTCCGCCGAACGCCAATTACTTCGTTGCGATCGGTGCGGCACTTCTCGCGAAGGAAGCCGATCACACGACACTGTCTCTTCTGATCGACCGAATTCGGAATGCGGATTCGTCGAAGATGGACGGAACGAAACGGCTGGAACCTCTCTTCCGAAATGAGGCAGAATATCAGGAATTCAAAGCCCGTCATGCAAAGGCAAAGGTGCAGCGTTCAGACATTCAGGATGCAGAAGGTGCTGTGTTCCTCGGCATTGATGCGGGATCCACAACAACGAAGGCAGCCCTGATTAATCGAAATAAAGAGCTCATCTTTGAGCATTATCAGAACAACGAGGGCGATCCGCTCTCTGTCGTTCGAAATATTTTGACGGAGATGTACACTCAACTTCCGCCAAAAGCATATATCGGACGCGCGGTGGTTACCGGCTACGGCGAGGGCTTGATTCGTGCGGCATATAAGATTGATGCCGGTGAAATCGAGACAATGGCTCACTACAAGGGCGCAGAACAGTTCTTGCCGGGCGTAACCTTCATTCTCGATATCGGTGGACAGGATATGAAGTGCATGAAGATTAAGGATGGTGCCATCAGTAACATCATGCTCAATGAAGCCTGCTCAGCCGGTTGCGGTTCTTTTATCGAGACCTATGCCAAGTCCGTCGATCTTCAGGTTCCGGAATTCGCCCATGAAGCTCTTCATGCGGAGAACCCGGTAGATCTGGGAACACGTTGCACGGTATTTATGAATTCCAAGGTAAAGCAAGCACAGAAAGAAGGTGCGACGATTGCGGATATTTCCGCAGGTCTTTCGCTGTCTGTCATTAAGAACGCGCTGTATAAGGTAATCAAGCTCCGCAATCCGAAAGAAACGGGAGACAAGGTTGTCGTTCAGGGTGGTACGTTCATGAATGAAGCCGTTCTCCGTAGCATTGAGATGATTCTCGGCAAGAACGTTGTTCGTTCCGATATCGCCGGACTGATGGGTGCTTACGGTGCGGCCATCATTGCCTGCGATGAATACGAAGAGGGAAGCCGTTCCACTATTCTGACGATGAATCAAATTGATTCCTTCTCGGTTACAACGAGCAACGGAAGATGCGGTGGATGCGGGAATAATTGCATTCTCACCATCTCGAAGTTTGCGGATGGAAGTCGATACATTACGGGTAACCGCTGTGAACGCGGTGCGGGAATGACTTCGAAGAAAAACGACCTTCCGAACCTGTATCAGTCCAAATTCCGGTTATTGTTCGATCGACCGGTTCTGGACTTAGAGCAGGCGCGAAATGGCGTTATTGGGATCCCGAGAGTACTGAATATGTATGAGAATTATCCGTTCTGGCATGCATTCTTTACAGAACTGGGATTCCGCGTCGTACTGAGCCCGCCGAGCAGTAAGGAAATGTATGAGAACGGTATGGATACAATTTCCTCCGATACAGCGTGCTACCCGGCAAAGTTGGTACACGGCCACATCAAGTGGTTGGTAGAGCATGACGTCAAATGCATTTTCTATCCATGTATCAACTATGAACACAAGGAGGATCTTACGGCGCCGAATCATTACAACTGTCCTATCGTCGCTACGTATCCGGAAGTTATCGACAAGAACATGGCAGATTATTTCTGCGAGAATGGAGTGGGATTCTATCACCCGTTTGTTCCGTACGATAACGACCGTCGTTTCGTACGCGAAATGACGAAATTCTTCTCCGGCAAACGCCGGATTGATACGGAAAGTGTCGAGAACGTGGTAAAGGATTACAATCTTCATGATACCCGGGAATATCATCTGTTCGCGATGAAACTCTCCGCTGCAGAGATTACAAGGGCTATGAAGGTCGGACGTGAGGCGTACACCGATTTTAAGAAGGACGTTCAGAAGCTGGGCATGGACGCGCTTTCTTATATGGAAACGCACCAGATACCGGGCATCATTCTTTCCGGGCGTCCGTATCATCTGGATCCGGAGGTTAACCATGGTATTGACAATGTCATCAATCAGCAGGGAATGGTTGTTTTAACGGAGGATTCTGTCAGCGGAATGACGGAATTCCCGCGGCCGATTCGAATTCTCGATCAATGGGTGTATCACTCCAGACTCTATAAGGCAGCAATCTTTGCCGGTCAGCGTGACGACCTGGATGTGGTGCAGCTTAACTCCTTCGGTTGCGGACTCGATGCCGTTACCACCGATGAAGTCGATGAGCTTCTGGGTCAGAATAACAAACTGTACACGGTTCTCAAGATTGATGAGGGGTCGAACCTCGGATCTGCCAAGATTCGAATCCGCTCTCTCAAGGCGGCACTTGATGAGCGCAGGAAGGCCGGCGTACACACGAAAAAAGTTGCTGTGCCGTACAATCGAAAACTCTTCACGAAAGAGATGAAGGATGAAGGGTACACGCTGCTGGTTCCTCAGATGTCGCCGATTCACTTCCAGTATTTTGAAGCGATTCTGGCAAAAGAAGGATACAAAGCCGTGCTTCTTCCGAGTGTAACCAAGAATGCGGAGGAAGAGGGACTACGTTATATCAATAACGACGCATGTTACCCGACTATCGTCACGTTGGGTCAAATTATTTCCGCGCTCAAATCGGGAGAATATGACCTGAATAAAGTGGGCGTATTCATGTCTCAGACAGGTGGCGGCTGCCGTGCCAGCAACTATGTGGCACTGCTTCGAAAGGCATTCAAGGACCTTGGCATGGAACAAATTCCGGTGATTTCCTTCAATATGGTCGGATTGGAATCCAACCCGGGATTCAAACTCTCCAGGAAAATGATGGTGAGCCTTGTCTACGCAGTATCCTACGGAGATTTAATGATGAAGTGCCTCTACCGCACGAGGCCCTATGAGATGACACCGGGAAGTGCGGAATCCTTGATGCACTCCTGGTTCGACCGAATCATTCATAATACCATGAACCTCAGACTGGGAGAATTCAAACGGAACGTCAATCAGATTGTACAGGAGTTCGACGCGTTGCCGATTCACGAAGATATGAAGAAACCTCGTGTCGGAATTGTTGGTGAGATCCTTGTAAAATATCATCCGAATGCCAACAATAATCTGGTAGAACTCATCGAGAAGGAAGGCGGCGAGGCGGTAGTCCCGAGCATGATCGATTTCTTTGAGTACACGTTTGTGAACAAGATTTTCAACTACGATCATCTATCCGGCACATGGAAAGATATGATGGTCAACCGATTCCTGCTGAAAGCTATCGAATTCTACCGCGATAACGTTCGAAAAGCCTGCCGGAAGAGCAAACGATTCCGTGCAGATGATTACATACAAGAGACCGCAGAGAATGCAGAGAAAATTATTTCCGTCGGGAATCAGTGCGGTGAGGGTTGGCTATTGACCGGTGAGATGGTTGATTTGATCAATTCCGGGGTTAAAAACATCTTATGCCTGCAGCCGTTTGCGTGCCTTCCGAACCACGTCGTGGGCAAGGGAATGATCAAGGCTTTGCGAAATTATGACAAGGATGCGAATATCGTGGCCATTGATTACGACCCGGGTGCGAGTGATGTGAACCAGCTCAACCGAATCAAGATGATGATGGCAACGGCGTTTAAGAATCTGGAGAAAGAAGAGACGCAGGGCGAATCCTCAAAGGACGCGGATCAATAGACTGTTAAGATGAAAGCCGGACGAAGAATCTCGCGTACATCGGAATTCTTCGTTCGGTTTCATTTTCTTTTAACCCGTGTAACGGAAAATAGATACAACCGTCCGGTATTGTTGTAATAAACGGGAAATGGGTGTATAATCGGTACGGAAAAAAAGGAAGATAGGAGGTCCACCATTGGGTAGACATGGTACAATCGCTGGCAGAAAGTCAGCACAGGATGCACGCAGAGCGGCAATGTTCACAAAATACACCAGACAGATTATCGTAGCAGCCAAGGAAGGCGGCGATCCGGAGTTCAACTCCTCCCTGCGTGTTGCGATTGATAAGGCTAAGGCTATCGGTATGCCGAATGATAATATCAATCGTGCGATTAAGAAGGGTACAGGCGAGCTGGAAGGCGAGTCTTATGAGGAACTGACTTTTGAGGGATACGGTCCTTCGGGCGTGGCGATCATCGTTGAGGCACTGACGGATAACAAGAACCGCACGGCGGCGTTCGTTCGCTCAGTCTTCGACAAGAACGGAGGAAACCTGGGTACTCCGGGATGCGTTTCTTACATGTTTGCGCGTAAGGGCTCCATCTATATCGAGAAGAAAGATGGAATGGATGAGGATGAAGTCATGATGGAAGCGCTGGAAGCCGGTGCAGAGGATATGATCGTCAATGACGACAGTTTCGAAATACGTACGGAGCCGTCCGAATTCCATGCGGTACTGGAAGCGATTCAGAATGCCGGTTACGAAGTGGCCGACTCGGATGTGGAATACATTCCTTCCATGGAAGCCAATGTGGATCCGAGCGTGATGAAGTCACTAAACAAACTGATCAACACGCTGGAGGATAACGACGATGTGCAGAAAGTGCATTACAATTGCGAATTGACCGAAGAGTAGTTCGTGGGATTCGATTAAAATATTTCTGGAGTATGCGTTGGTTCATGTAAATTGAACCTACACAACTGAATCGGGATTCTTTGTTCGTAAACGGATGACATGCCTCGTATCGAGGACCTCAGAAGCGATGACGGGAAGTACCCACCTTATCGACAAGATAGGGCGTCAATTTCAGGTTCTGACGGTACTCCGGATTTTGCCTATCTCTTTGAAGGTAGGCTTTTTTGATAGTCATAGGAAAAAACTCTCGGCGAATATCCAAGATCCCGGATGCTGCGCAAAATGCCGCACAGGCCTTTTACTCATCATAATAGGCCTGTGCGGTATCGATTGGCTATAGCCGGTTATAAGCTTTCAATGCATCAAATACACATTGTGCGGTCTGCTTGGACGGAATTTCAAAGATACTGTCGCCGATCATCGGCATTTAAAGTCCGGTATTCAGAGTTACCTAGCTGATCCTGACGACTTTCCTTACCATTCTTTTTTCTCTTTGTCGCAGTCGTGGGTCTTCTTGCGTTCTTCCACCATTTTAGCAAACCACTCCACCATAGCAGGATCATAGTGGGAGAAGAAAGAGCTGGTTTTCGTATCGAGAGAGGCGATTTTCTCCATGTCCTCTGCGGAAAGTATAAAGTCGAATACATTCAGATTTTCCCGCATTCGTTCGATGTGTGTGGATTTCGGAATGACTACAACGCCACGTTGGAGGTGCCAGCGGAGGATGACCTGTGCGGCACTCTTATGATATTTTGCGCCGATTTCATTCAGCACAGGATTCTCAAACATATTGCCACGGCCTTCCCCAAAAGGAGCCCAGGCTTCAATCTGTACATTGTACTTGTCCATCCACTTTTTTGCTTCAATCTGCTGGTTCAACGGGTGCGTTTCTACCTGATTGATCATAGGGCGGATGCGGGCAAAAGAGCAGATGTCTACCAGACGGTCGGGATAGAAATTAGAGACGCCAATGGCACGGATTTTTCCGGCCTCGTACAGATCCTCCAGTGCTCGCCATGCACCGTAATAATCGGAAAACGGCTGATGCAGCAGGCAGAGATCGAGATAGTCGGTACGAAGCTTTCTCATGGACTCCAATACGGATGCTTTCGCGGCCTCATAGCCGTAGTGTTCGACCCAGACCTTGGTGGTCAGAAAAATGTCCTTGCGGTGGATACCGGATTTTTCGATTGCTGCCCCGACCTGCTCCTCGTTAAAATAACTCTGTGCTGTATCAATGGCACGGTAGCCAACATTCAAAGCGTCCAGCACGCAACGCTCACATTCATCCTGTGTAACCTGATAGACACCGTAGCCAAGCTGCGGCATTTTTACACCATTGCTTAAAGTAACGTATTCCATAATGTTTTCTTCCTTTCTGATTAGTAATTTAGAGTGGAAAGCCATT
>CAVKJB010000006.1:0-45092 GCA_963656785.1 Acutalibacteraceae bacterium
TAGGGCAATTCCACCGTTTGTGGCGGCTGAGAAAGCGGTCGATGCCCAGCAGCATCGCCTTGGCATCCTCCTGTGAGGATGCGTACTTTTTTACGGCCTCTCCCGTCAATGCACGGCTGTACCCACACCCCACAGGATCCATGAACACCATGTCACAGATATCCAATATACAGGCCGTGTTCTCTTTCATGCGGAAGGGGGGATCAAACGGTGCGGAAATGCCGTCCCCGAGATCAATGATCTGTGGGCCGATGCCTCCCAGGTGCAAAAACACACTGGCAGAGCCGGGCCCGCCGTTAAAGGCAAACAGGATCGGGCGTCCCGTCTTCTCCGCATCCAGCCGCAGATAGGATGTCATGAACAACGTGGCATCCGCCCCGCCGTTTTCGTCGGGAAGCGGTATCTCCTCAGATACCGCTTCGTATTCCACGTCCTGCCCGTTGATATGAGCAGTGCTGACAGTTCGGGCATAGATCAAATCATCATTCACTGCGCATCCCTCTCTTCATAGCTTTTTTCCTTCGTTTCCCAGGGTTCGTAAGGCTCGTGAAGCTCAGCCATCAGATCCTCGCCCTTCCCCTTGAGGTATCTGACTCGGATAAAGAAGTACACATAACCCACCGCATATACAGCAATAATGCCCACCACAGCGCCAAGGCTGAGCGTAGCCGCCATTTCTATGAACAGATACACGCCGATAACAAACGTGATCACCGCCATTGCCGCAGCGACGGTCTTGTTCATGTGGAGAGAAGAATGATCGCAAGTCTTGGGATACTTTTTATAGGCAAAGATAGGTGCCAGTGTATCCGGCAATCCGGACAGCGTGTTGCAGCAGGAGAATATCGTCATCACGATACCGAAAGTCGCGCCGGTAGCGCAAACCGCGATGGCAATGCCCATGACAAGCAGCAGACACCAATAGGATACACCGAAGCGATTCTTCTTTGTCATGAAAGAAGGAAAGATCTTGTTGACTGCGGCCATCTCCACCAGGGCGGTGCAGGCCAGTGCAATAGGGATCAGCGAAGTGATAATACCGCAAATAGGGCCTCCGACGATAAAGAAGGTCATTAACACCGGCGACATAAAGTGTGCTGCCACATCCGCAAGCGAGGTGACCTCCGCATAGGGCACAACACCGATGGTCACTACGGCCATCAGGATATAGATTATCGCTACGATGACCGGGCAGAGCATCAGTGCTAAAGGAACTGTCCGACCGGGATTTTTTACATCGTCAGCCACCTGCACCACCGAGCTTGCTCCGGACAAAGACGATGTCAGCACGCCCACCGCCGCCGCCAGAGAGCTGAGCGTAACACCGGGCTTGATGATTTGACCGAATGTGACATTGGCCGCATCGATATTGGGAATGCCGAGAACAATATACAGGAAAATAGCGATGAGCAGCAGTGCGACCATGATATTCCCCGCATTGATCGCTGTCCTGTTGCCAAACCATGCCACCACAGTGAACACCACCAGTAGGCCAACTGCCGCCAGTGTAGAGTTGATCTCCGCATTGGGGAATAGAGGCTGAACATACATGGCAAACAAAACGCCAAACAGCGAAACCATTGTTGGCATAAGCAGTGTGCTGAAAGAGATAAACGGTGCCAACAGAGGGTGGATCAGCTTTACATCCCACATAAACTGTGCGCCGGAGACTGGGAGCGCAGCTGCTGTATACGCCATGGACAACGCACGCAGCACAACCACAAACGCTGCACCCACCAGCGCCCACACTACGCCAGAGCCGTATTCATTCGCTACGGTAGGTAATGAGCCGAAAATGCCTGATCCAACAATACACCCGATGCCCATCAGCAGAGCACCAATCAGTCCGATTTTCTTTTTCTCCATATCAAAGTACCTCAAATACACTATTTTTACGCGAAGCGCCAGATCATTGTGCCTCGCCCTTCAGAATAAATTCTCTGATGTCTGAGGCCAGTGCATCTCCGCCATGGTGTCCCAGATAGGGCATATGCCCGGCAGGGTACTCGCGGACAGTCACCTGACCCTCCTCATACTTCAGTTGTGACACGGTATAGGCCACCTGTCCTACGCTGGTCACCAAATCAAACACGCCGTTGCCGATGAAGATACGGAAATTCCTGCTGCGGTTCAACAAGAACTGCAGCATTTCAAAAGGCGTGCAGCGGCTGGCATATGGCCAGTTTTTATTCACATTGAAGTTTATCACATTGAATGTGCGGTTGGTTTCAATACCCAGCACATCCCGGCGTATTTCTTGGAACGCACCCAGGAAGCCCTGCATACAGCGCGACATCATCTCGTCGTCGCCTACCGGATCGTGCATTTGCAGCCCCGGCGTGTGGCGTCCGGCAAAGCGTGTGTCGTAGGGACTGATGGACAGGCCATGTTCCTCTTGAAACCAGCGCAAAAAGTCATTCATTGTAACACGAAGGTCGTTGTGCAGCAGTATATGACTGCTAATACCGATCAATTGCGACATTTCCTCCGCAAGCTGTGTTCGCTCCTCGGCAGGAAGCCGCCCACCCAGATACAGAGCTCGCACATACTTGTCCGCGCAGAATTGATAGGCCCGTGCCACAGCATCGTCCAGTTTCCCCTCTTGTCCGCCGTAATACCAAGCTGTAGCCGCATAGGACGGCAGCAGGCTGACACTTTCTTCCAGCCCGCGCTCCTTATCCGTGTAATCCGCCGGATCTGGGTCACGCAGGATCACATTTCCCAGATTCAGAATTCCGTCGATAGCGATTCCCTTGGACACACAGCCTTCGTACAGGCAGCCACCCATTAAATAGTTGGCCACTGCCACGCTGCGGACAGAGCCATAGCTTTCCGCCAGTAAATATTTTTTAGAACGGAATCTGTCATATTCAATGATCCAACGTTCAATGACATCAGCAACAACGCGGGCATCGTTAACAAAACCGTAAGCACATTGTGCCAGCTGCGGGCTGTTTTCCTTGCCATATCCTGTCCCCACCGGGTCGAGGATTACAATATCGCAGACATCCAGCGGAGAATAGGGGTTATCTTCCACACTATAATTGCCGGAACCACTCAAAGCCTCGATATCGTCGCAGCAGACGTGCTTTGGCCCCAGCACGCCCATGTGCAGCCACAGACTGGACGATCCCGGGCCTCCATTGAATGCAAACAGGACAGGCCTGTCTTTCTCGCTATTCTCACGGAGATAGGTGTAAACAAATACGCTGCCGACCTCGTCCCCGTTCTCATTTTTCACCGGATAGTCACCGCACTCACTGCGGAATGTGATTTCCTGCCCATTGATGACCGCAGAGCAATGACGTTCTACTTTATCCATGCTGTTACTCCTTTTGTTTCTCCGTGCCTGCGGATAACATGCTATCAGGCCATTCGCAGGCACGGCACGTTCTTCGTTCAGATGTTTTGTTTCTGCTTACGCTCCTCAATCTCCTTCTGCATCTGCGGAATACGCTTCTCATATTTCCGCATCAGCAGAGCAAAAATCAGCGTAGCCACATAGATCAACCCTGGAATCAGTGTGCTTTCGTAGAAGAACAGGTTGCAGACACTTTCCGGCTGCACAGCAGCGCCCGCCTCATAAGGTACCAGCGCCAGCACATAGCCGAGAATAGGTCCACCGATCGCCATACCGATTTTATAAGACAGAGAATATGACGCTGTCAAGATAGCATCGGAATCGTTGTCGTTATTTTTCCAGATGCCATAGATCTTGGAGTCGAAAACGCACAGCAGGATCACCGCGCCGATCAAGCCGGATCCGACGCCCTCTAAGAACCAACGTGTCATCATAATCGCTTTGGTTGCATCGTGGGTAACAAAGCCCAGTGTGTAACCTGCCAGTGTGAAACAGCAACCGGTAATAACTGTACGGGCATTGCCCAGCCTCTTGACGATCTTTCCCAGGAACAGATAGATCACAATTGCCACCGGCATGGAGACCGTGCCGAAGATGCCATACAACGCTTCCGCATCCGTCTTAACATATTGGAAGTACCATGCCATGGTTCCTTCTTCCACCGCGATACCCAGTGTGTAAAGGAATGCCACCGCACCGCAGAACAGCAGCACCTTATTGCGATAAAATGCGCCCATACTCCTGACGATGCCTTTTAATGCACTGCCGGTACGCTCCTTTACGGATTCCGTAGGATCTACGCTGTGCTCCACCGGCTCATACCCCTTGGTGGCAAAATAAACGATCAAATGACCAATACCGTAGATGATGCCATAAATGATACCCACATACAGGAAACCTTTTCTGGTATCTCCGCCGCCCAGCCAGCCAACAAAGGTAAAGGTCAGAGAAACGACCATCCACTGGGATAGCATCTGACCGATACCATCGGCCTGCGTCAGCTGCACGCGCTGCTGCTCATCACTGGTCAAACGGCTGATCATAGTATTGAAGGGTATCAACAAGGATGTGCTGATCATGCCCTGCAGCACATAGGTCACAGCCACCCAGACGATCTTACCGGTGGTGGTCAGCTCCGGCACAAAGAAGCACAGCGCTACGATGACCATGCCGGGGACGGACATATACTTCAGCCAAAACCGGCACTTGCCCTCTTTGGAACGAGTACGGTCAATGATAGCGCCCATCATGGGGTCATTGACGATATCCCAAATCTTGGCGATCAGGATAATGGTTGCCGCCACGGTAGAATCAATACCGCAGACATCGGTGTAAAAGTATAGCATGAAAGCTGCCATCGCCACGGCCAGCAGCGCTTTGGAAAAACTGCCGGCAGCATACAGAATCTTTACCCGCCACGGTAATACGACAGGACTTACTTGAGTCAACACTTTCTTTTCCATAGTTATTCCACTCCGTTATTCTTCGTTCTCTGAAATCATCTCCGCTTCATTGGGGATGTTAAAGGAAAACTGCATGATAGCTACTGCGTCATACCGTCACATAATTTGCCATCGGAGAAGGAGCTTCCGGCAGTTCCAATCCAATCTCCGCAATGCGCTTTTCAATTTCAGACATTTGAGATTCTCCTTACTGATCGCTGCAACACAACTGCGCGATCTTCTCTGCGTAAAGTGCCGTCGTATCAAACAACGGCATATCAGTTTCTTCCTGCTTCATCAGCATTTCGATCTCTGTGCATCCAAGAATGATGCACTCTGCACCATTCTGTGCCAACTGTCCGGCAATACGGTAGAATTCCTGCTTAGAAGACTCTTTCACAATACCGACGCCAGTTTCTTCAAAGAGAACGGTGTTGATAAAATCACGCTCCGGCTGCTCCGGTATCAGCACGCTTAGGCCGCGCTTAATCAGTCTGTCTTTGTAAAAGCCTTGTTCCATGGTCTCTTTTACACCGAGCAACCCGACAGTCTGATAGCCCGCCGCCGCAATTGCATCCGCTGTCACATCTGCAATGTGAATGAACGGGATGTGGATTGCGTTTTCGACACGTTCCGCATACTGATGCAGGCCATTACTGCCCAGCGCTACAAAATCAGCACCGGCTTTCTCCGCACGGATGACAGCGTCTACAATGACAGAACCTTTTTCCTCCGCATCAGGTGCATCCAGAATATCCTGCAGATTGACATTGATAAGCACCAGCTTCGCACAGTTGTGCCCGCCTTTTTCCTCCGCGACTCTAGCATTTATATACTCATAAAGCTGCTTTGTGGAGTGCCAGCTGACACCACCAATAATTCCTCCGACTTTCAAACTAAAACTCCTTTCCTGTGTCGTTTCCCTTGCTCCTGATCCAGTGACTATGCTAATCGCAGCCGAGATTGCAGTTCTGCTGTGTGTATGATAGAATACCGAAAAAGTAGTCTTGAGCAAGGCTTCTTTATGACACATTTCAACAGGGGCCTCCCGCCAAGTTGATCCCTGTGGGAATGTGATCTTTTTTGCCCGCGCACCAGGCTTTTCGCCCAAAAGCAAGTCACCCCTTTCCCGCGCCTATTGGCAACTACACTTAACTTATGTATAGTTGTATCAAAAAGGTGAAAATTTGTCAACATTACATTTATATTTTTTCAACTATTTGTAGTAGGCATCTGTTTCCCTTACAAAGGAGGTCATTGTATGAATAAAACAACTGCATATGATTTTTTGTGCCGTTCCGCAGAAGGCATCGCCAAAATGTTTGGGAAATACTGTGAGACTGTCGTGCAGGAAGTTGTCGGACAGGAGATCTCGGTCGTTGCCATTTATAATGGCCATGTCTCAGGTCGAACGGTTGGGTCAACACGCAGCATCTATGGCGATGATGTGTCGGCAGATGACTTTGATTTCTCCAAACTCTCTCAGGACAGCTCCAATCAACTGGTAACTCTCTCCAACGGAAAGGTCATAAAGTCCTCCTCCTATTATCTTCGAGGGGATGATTTCACCTACATTCTGGGTGTCAACTACGATATCACGCTGATGGAGCAGATCCGCAATTATGCCGAGGATATCAGTCAGACCGAAAGCGATTTTCTGGGATCCCTGCAAGTCAAGAAAGAAAACTCCCTGGATGCTCTGTACGAAGAAGCCCTTCTCAAGATCAATAAGCCGGTCCGATCTTTCCGCAAGGCTGACCGTCAAACACTCATCCGTTTGCTTAACGAAAAAAACTTCTTCGGCCTCGCCAAGTGCATTCCATTCCTCTCGGAGAAGTTGGATGTGTCCAAATACACAATTTATAAGGACTTGAATGAGTTGGAGATTACCAACCAGTGACCTTCGATCAACTTATCTTCCAACAGCAAACATAAAAAAGAGTCGCAGTAACAATTTGAAAAACTGTTACTGCGACTCTTCTTTTCCTCTCACGGAGAGTCCCGATTCCCGGACAGAATCGACTATTTCTATCTAAATATACTTCTGTCCGGTTCGATCCGGGTATCCGATACTATTTCTTCATGTACTCGTCCATGTGGGCAGCGGCCAGCTTGCCGGCACCCATGGCCTTGATAACCGTTGCCGCTCCGGTGACGGCATCGCCGCCGGCGAACACGCCCGGTCTGGTGCATGCACCGGTCTCTTCATCGATCTGAATGCCGCCGCGCTCATTGGCGTCCAGATCCTCGGTGGTGTCCACAATCAGCTTGTTGAGGCTTGTACCCAGTGCCATGATAACACCGTCAACATCGATGGTGAATTCCGATCCCTTGACAGGAACCGGTCTGCGGCGTCCGGAGGCGTCCGGCTCACCCAGCGCCATCTTAATGCACTCAATCTTGTTCACGTAATTCTTGTCATCGCCCAGAATGCGAACCGGGTTGTTGAGAAGGTGGAACTGAATGCCTTCTTCCTCCGCATGCTCGATTTCCTCGGCACGCGCCGGCATCTCTTCTCTGCCGCGGCGATAGATAACATGTACATCTGCGCCCATTCTCTTGGCACATCTTGCAGCGTCCATTGCAACGTTGCCGCCGCCGACTACTGCAACCTGTTTGTGCTTCTTGATCGGGGTATCGTACTCATCGAGATAACCTTTCATCAGGTTGATACGTGTCAGGTACTCATTCGCAGAGTATACACCCACCAGGTTCTCGCCTTCGATATTCATGAACTTCGGAAGACCGGCGCCGGTTCCAACAAACACCGTGTCAAATCCCTCATCGAAGAGATCCTGAACATCGATGGATCTGCCGACAACGACGTTGTGACAGAATGTTACGCCTTTCTTGCGTAAGGTGTCAATTTCGTAAGCCACGATATCCTTCGGCAGACGGAATTCCGGAATTCCGTATACCAGCACACCACCCTCCTTGTGAAGGCTCTCAAACACGGTAACTTCATATCCTTTGTTCACCAGGTCGCCGGCTGCAGTCAATCCTGCAGGGCCAGCGCCGATCACAGCTGCTCTCTTGCCGTTGGTCGGAATTTTTTCTACACTCTCATTGCCGATGTGCTCTCTGTGCCAGTCGGCAACGAAGCGTTCGAGCCTACCGACGCCCACCGGTTCGCCCTTGATGCCACGGACGCACTTCCCTTCGCACTGCGTCTCCTGCGGACATACACGGCCGCAAATTGCCGGAAGAGAGTTTGTGGAAGTGATGATCTCGTACGCAGCTGCAAAATCGCCTTCCGCCACCTTCGCGACGAACTCCGGAATTCTAACATTAACCGGACATCCGCTGACACACGGCTTATTCTTGCAGTTGAGGCATCGCTGTGCCTCACTGACAGCCATTTCCTCGGTATATCCAAGCGCAACTTCCTGGAAATTCTTATTCCGGACATTCGGGTCCTGGGAAGGCATCGGGGTCTTCGTCATCTGGTTATTCATAATGTCTTACACCTCCTGTCAGTCTGCATACGTGCTCACGCTGTGCCTGTTCCTCCGGATGGTAATACGCATTCCGGGCAATCAGAACATCCCAGTCTACCGACGCAGCGTCGAATTCCGGTCCATCTACACAGACATACTTCGTCTCGCCGTCGATGGATACGCGACATCCACCACACATTCCGGTTCCGTCAATCATCAGCGCGGTCAGCGAAGCGATGGTCTTGATGCCATACGGCTTGGTCACTTCGTTGACGAACTTCATCATAATCGGCGGTCCGACGGTGATGACTTCATCGTAATTGTTACCAGCCTTAATCAGTTCCTCGAGCTTATTGGTGGTAAAGCCCTTCTCTCCTGCACTTCCATCGTCCGTCAAGAGAAAATATCTGTCCACTACCGATTCGAATTCTTCTTTCAGAACAATTAAGTCCTTCGTCTTGAAGCCGGAAATCATGTCCACTTCAACACCTGCATCCGCCAAGCCCTTCGCTACCGGATACGCCAGTGCATTACCGGTACCGCCACCAACCACGCAGACCTTCTTGAGGCCTTCCATGTGGGTTGGTTTGCCGAGCGGTCCAACCACGTCGGAGATGTAATCGCCCTCATTCAGCGAAGATAACAGCATCGTGCTGCGACCTACCGCTTGGAAAATCAGTGTTACTGTCCCAGTCTCTTTGTTTGTCGCGGCCATGGTAATCGGCACTCTTTCGCCATACTCATCTACGCGGAAAATGATGAACTGCCCCGGTTTTGCCTTCTTCGCCACGAACGGTGCCTCGAATTCAATCCAGAACATATCATGACTGAGCTGTTTTTTCAGTACAACCTTGTGCATAATAATCTCCCTTCTACATTACATCATATATTGAATTGCAATCCCCCCATCAGACTGCAGTTACAATCACTTGCCTTCTGCCAAAAGCAGAATGACATCCCACCGGCTTATCCGATCCTGCACCGGATTATGCCTCTTCCAGCATCCGCTGCGTAATCTTCCGCTTTGCCGGATCCTTCGCCCTTCTGTAGAGCACGAATCGGCGGCCAATTGACTGAACGAATTCCGCTCCCAGCTCCACAGCTAGTGCGTTCGCCGTCTCCTTTGCATCGAGTTCTGCCCCCTCCTGAATAGAGACTTTAAGAAGTTCATTGGCGGTCAGATACTGGTGTGCAGACGTCTTCACGGCATCCGTCACACCGGCACGCCCGATGATTACTGCCGGCTGCACGGTCTGCGCCAACTTCTTGAGATAACTTCTTTGCTTTCCTGTTATCATTCTTTCCTCCAAAGATAATTTACACCTAAAGAATATCACAACAGCCTGATTTTACAAGCGTTATCATTATAACGACCGAACGCGTCTCCGGTCAACTCCAAAGGCGCGAAAATGGGGTGTTCTCTACGGAGAACACCCCTTCTTTTAGCCCAATAATCTCAATTCGGAGCCCGTTATGATTGGCGAAACGAGAAACAGAATCTCCGATGCGATGATTTCTACGCTATGCCAGTCCCGGTGCAACGGTCAGCATCAAAGCGACGAACAGTGCAGCAACTGTCGTGTTTAGCACGGTCGTGATGAATACATAACGATACGAATCCTTGATGTCAACTTCGGCGATGCCGGTCGCAATGATGTATCCCGGGTTTGTCGGCAGCGTATCCAGTGTCTGAGAAGCAAATACAGAAACTCTGTGCAGTGCGCTCAGGCTAACGCCCATGCTGGTGAAGGTCTCACTGAAGTACGGCAGCGAAGCGGACAGTCCTGCAGGGCCGGAACCGGAAGCTCCGGTGATCAGAGCGATGGCGATAACAACCTTGAACATTGCTGGGCAGTTCATGTTCAAGAGGCCCTTGGTCAGTACCGGGAATGCCGGGGATGCTGCAACGACACCACCGATCGCACCCAGCAGGCCGACCTGAAGTACCAGCATCGTTGCCTGACCGCCAACCGGCTCAAGCAGCTTCTTGAGACCGGCGATCTTTCCGTAATACGGGAAGAAGAGAACCAGCGCCAGACAGATGTTCAGCACCATGGCAACCAGGATGTTCCATCCGAATGCGTTGAAGGTAATCAGCGTAGATGCAATCGGAATCAGGGATACGAACCAATGCGGCGTCTTAACGTCCGTCGGACGGCCGGCCATTGCTTTCGGCGGTTCATAGACATGACCCTTTGCAATTTCCTTCTTGGAGAGTACGTTCATCATGATGATGTTCATTAGCAGCACCAATGCACCACCCAGGAAGCCCGGAATTGCTGCAGCCATCGGGGATGTGTGCAACATCTGCACGGCGATGACGTTCTGATCCGAGGTGGTTCCCGGCATACTGCAGGCAGCGGTTGCCAGAGCGCCCAGCACAACGCCCGGGCCCATCTCTCTCGGGATTCTGGATTTCTCGAACAGATCCATTGCAATCGGGAACAGGATGAACATCAATACAACCGGATTCATTCCGCTATACGAAAGAACGGTACCAATCACGTATACCGTGAGAATGGCAATAATCGGATTCATTGTAACGACTTCGCCTTCCGCAGCTTTCTTGCGGGCACTCATCGTAAAAAGATCATACAGCGCGTTTGCAATGGACAGTGCCGCACCGCTGGTGTTGTACAGCGCTGCAATAATGCAGCCGCAAAGCACCGGTCCCAGCATCGCACTAACGTAGTTGCATACCGACGGAAGCATAGTGTCCGTGAATGTGGTCAGCAGATTCATTCCGTTGAATGCTGCAATAATAAGTCCGGAGATTGGTGCAAGAACAATTGTTGTCACACCGCGATATGCGCCGTAGATCAATACGGCGATACCAACGATAATACCTATAATACCTAACATCTCTCTTGGTCCTTTCCAATTAATTCTCTAGTTGTAAAAATAGATTATACCCTTCTTGCGAAACCGGTCTCGCCATTTCCGACTTCTTCTCATTGGCAAGAATTGACACTTTCAAAAAAAGAACGGCAGAAACTTGTCCCACTCTGCCGTTCCTAGCGAAGGAACAATTCCATTCCTTCGAATCATTCATATTTTGGGGGAGCGGTGATTTTTTTTAGACTGTGCATCTAACGATGTAGAGGCCGTCCTGATATGTGTCTACGTAGATGTATCCACGGTCATCAACCAGCACGTCCTCGGCGATACCGATATGCGGTCCCGGGAACAGGGTGCCATCTTCGATATCGAACCAAGGTTCTTCCGGATCCGGCGGCATGAAGTACGCGATTTCCTTCGGAACGAACGGATCGGATACGTCATAGACGCGAAGTCCGGCCTGGAAGTGGCAGTTGTAGACTCTGTCATCTCTCTGCTCGAGGCAGTCCTGTGGTGCGGCATCGTACATGTTATGCGGACCGAATACGACTCTCTGTCCGTCGATGATATTGAAATTCTCACCATGGCACTTCTTGTATTCTTCCGGAACTTCCGGATAAGGGAAGACGGAAATCAACGCCGGGTTCTCTTTGTCACAGGTCTCGACCATACCGATGATGTTCATCGGCTGTGTTGTAATCTTGTGGAACATTCCCTCTTCTCTGTTCGGGTCGAAGTACCACGGACGCTCGCCTTCGGTGGTAACGACGGCAAACGGTCTGTCGCCGAGCGGCATTGCCGTGTGGCAAGCAGCACCGGACTGGCCATTGGAGAATGGTGGGTTCAGCGGAACGTTACCCAGCAGTCTCGGGCGGGTTTTGTCGGTAACATCGATCATGCAGAATCCGACATTTGGGAAGGCAGCGTAGACCACGTTGTCTCTCTCGGTGATGGCATGGCCGTTCGGCAGCTTCATGAACGGTTCGGTTCCGATTTCCGGAATATCCGATGCTTTCTTGTTGCCGAGGTACTGGCCGTCTGCCCACCAGCTGCCGACCTCAACCGGGTTGGTCGGATCTTCCAGGTCAATGATGCGCAGGATGTATCCCAGATAATTTCTCTTGCTGCCCATGATGTAGGCATATCTGCCGCCGTCATAGTAGCTTCTGTGAACTCCCGGTCCGTCTTCACATTCGAACTGTCCCAGGAACTTCGGATTCCACGGATCCTCTGTAATGTCATAGATCTTAAATCCGCCCCAATATGGCTGTTCATGGGTACCGTGAAGCACGCGCATCGTGCCGCCGTAGCAGGCAATCAGCTTGCCGCCGGCAACCTGAATTTTCGCCAGGGACTGACCATCGTGGACTTCTCCGATCCAATCGCCTTCCACCCACTTGGATACCGGATTCTTCGGATCGGTAACCTCAATAATGTTAAAGCCGTTGTCGCGGAAGCACGCCGCATAGATGAAGTAGCGTCCATCTTCCGTGCGATGCATTCCCATCTGGAATCCCGGCTTCTTGTTGAGATCGTTATAGCCGACGTATTCCATGTTCTTCAGTAGCATTTCGCTTCTTCTCATCTTATCCTCCTCTTTTTTTACAGACGTGTATTGCCTTGTTTGTTTCCTTCCCCTGTTATCATCCGGGGGGATTTGTCTTTGCGCTTCTTCTGCTGCACGGAGCAGGATGGTACTCTTTCCGATCGACCATTTTCCGTACGCTCCATGCACTCTCTTTGATGCGTCTGTGAATTCGCGTATTCGAATCCTACGCATCAAAATAAGGATATCATGTTCTATCTACATGATATCCTTTCGAATCCATTAAGGGAAATGTGAAGTTCGGAATACTACTATGCAAAAAAGGTATTACATCCCAGCCTGCTCGTCCGAGGATCCCGTGTATCACCGGTGCGCCGGAAAATCGGGACAATCTCAGGAAAACCCGTGACCCTGCACCATCTGTGTCCTCTGCATCCTCGGAAGTCATTCGCCGTCCGATTCTTGTTTTACCCGTTCGGAAATAAACAGGCGGAATTTCTCCATTGCCGGGTTGCCGGCGTCTTTTCGCTGAATACACCGAATCGGCAGGACCGGCTCCTCTGTCAACGGGATGGCCACGGTGTTTTCGCCTGCGAGCTCAATCATCGAGCTATGGAGAATCATTATGCCAAATCCCATGTCCACATCTAGGAGTGCGGTATTTACGGAAGACGTGTTTCGCGCGATGCGAGGCACAAACCCGTAATGCATGCACAATGCCATGGTTCGGTTGAACCCGAAGCGAGATTGGCTCTCGCCCACCACGATAAAACCTTCGGCTTTGAGGTCTTTGACATGCAGGTCTTCACGCGATGCCAGCGGATTGTCTTTATTCATGAAAACGCTGTCCCGGTCCCAGTAAATGACGGTTCCCATCAGTTTCTCTTTGTAGATATCCGGGAAGTGAACCAATACCGCACAATCCAGCTTGCCGGCAGCAATCTGGTCATACGCCTGCGATTCACTGGTGTTGATGAAATCAATGTCTATCGTTGGGTTCTCCGCCGCGAATTCCCGAATCAGCTGTCCGGTGTTCGTCGCGCGGATTCCGTCTTCCAGAATGCCGATTCGCAGAAGGCTTCGTTCTTCGCCGAAGCTTCTCGCTTCTTCGACCATGTCATCGAATTCCTCCATGAGGCGCTGGCAGTGTATCAGCACACGCTGACCGGCCGGTGTCAGCTTCGGGTGCACCTTGTCTCGCTGAATCAGCTTGACCCCAAGGTCCTTCTCCATCTTCTCAATCATTCGACTGAAGGCCGGTTGGGACATGTACAGGGATTCCGCGGTGCGCGAGAAATTCAGGGTCTTGGAAAGCTCGATGAACCCTCTGATTTGCTTAAAATTCATGGACAAATCCTTTCATTTTCATGGGGCAGTGTTGCGCCAGCGCGCCCGGTCATAGCCCGGTTTTGCGCCTGTGTACTCCGTCATAGATCATTTTTGCGCCAATCATAGAGCATATGAGGCGGGTATAATTCCGCCGCGAACCGCACTCCATCATCTCTACGTACGTGGATTCTCCCTCATTGGATTCTCTCTCATCGGCAGGTAGTGCCCGCAGGTCAGCGAATCCAAAATGGCTCTAATCGGTCGTGGACGTTTCCACCAATCCGTAGCCAAAAATATCTTCGCTGTCAATGGCATATCCGTTTCGGCGGCAATCACCAAGCCATTCGCTCTCGTCCTTGCCGGTGAATCCGGAATTCCCCTCGATGGTAAAAACCTTCCCGCGGAACACGGAAGCCACAATTCCTACGTGATCCACAGATCCGTCGTGTTCCCAGTCGAAGAAGATGATATCACCGGCTTTCGGTGTGTAGTTGTCCGGTTCCTCGTAGCGACCCTGACTTCGGAACCAATTCACCTCTTCCGGCACATAGCAGGACATTGGTACCTGACCCGAGTCAATGAGGCCGTTCTGGTCAGCGCACCAGGAGACGAAGCAGGCACACCAATCCTGATGGGAGTCAAAGCCGTACCATTTCCAGAATTTGTCGCCGCCGTAGTTGCCGAGTTCTTCCCGCGCGGTCAAAACGATGGCGGCGTCCCCATCCAGTATGGTACCGCCTGCAGTCAGCAATTTGTGAACGTAAAGTGTGCCGTAAATCACGTTCATCGCCGCCAACGTACCGACGATAACCAGAAGCGCCATGTTTCGGATGCGTCGCTGCTTCCGCTTTCGGGCATTTTTGCGCCGTGCCCGGATTCTCCGCTCCGCATATCGCTGCAACACCTCGTCGTCACCCGACTGAAGAGCGAGCAGTTCCTCATCGGACAATGGAATGGATGAGGAACTGCTTGTTCTTTGCTGCTTCTTTTTCTTTTTATTTTTCTTATTGTTCGGCGAACCCGTTTCGGCCGCTAGAATTATTGTCTGTTTTTTCCGTTTCTTTCCCAGCATTACTTCCGTGCATTCTCTGTGGTTTTATGATTCTTCTAACGCTTTATTTTACGCGTCTAACCTTAACCCCACTTGATTCACCGCCGCTACCGGCATGCATCGATTGAAAAGATCTATGCGCCTGCCTCTACAGTTCCCGGGAACGCTTCGTCGCTACAGACACGCACTTGCTGACTGCAGCGCGGAAACCGCCGTCCTCCAGAGCCTGACAGCCTTCGATCGTGGTGCCGGCCGGTGATGTAACCATGTCCTTGAGTTGTCCCGGGTGCATTCCCGTATCCTTGAGAAGCTTTGCCGAGCCGAGCACGGTCTGAATGGCTAACTCGTAAGCTACAGGGCGGGTAAGACCTTCTTTTACCCCACCATCGGCCAGCGCTTCGATAAACATGGCGACATAAGCCGGGCCACCGCCGGACAGGCCACAAGCCGCATCGAGGTCATACGTCTTGACCCAGGTGATCACGCCGATGGACTCGAAGAGCTTTGTGGCAAAAGCCTTCTCTTCGTCGCTGAGGTCGTTCTCGATGCTGCAGGCGAAAGCTCCTTCAAACACCAACGCCGGCGTATTCGGCAGCAATCTCAGCACGCGGAAATCTTTTGTACCGGCTGCTTTGCGGAGGCGTTCCACGGAGACGCCCGGCAGAATGGAGAAGAGTGCCTTGTCCTTAAGCGCTCTCTTCGTCTGACCCATCGCGTCTTCCATTTGCTGCGGTTTCACTGCCAGAAGGACGACATCGCTCTCCTTGCAGAGTGCCTCGTTGTCTGCGGCCACTTCAATTCCAAAGTCCGTTGCCGCCTGGCATGCCGTGTCCTTGATATCATAGGTCATCACGTCTTCCTTGGCCAGAACACCGCTGGCCACTGCGCCTTTGACAATGGCGCTTCCCATGTTTCCAAATCCGATTACTCCAAATTTCATCTTTGTACCCCTTTCTTTATTTCCTCTGGTTCTTCCTGGCACTTCCGGCGCGAGTTTCTTCGTCATCACATCCTCCGACGTCGGCTTCACCGTATGTTAATGTGGTTCTTAGAATGCTTCTCCTGCAAAATCCAGAATTCGGTCGTACTCCTCCTGTCCAAACAGCCGGATATAATCCGCCACAGCCTTCTCAACGATGGAATCCGCCTCGTTCGGACATTCCTCTTGCAGCACCGCCGTGATGGTGTAGTACATGTGTGCCGTGTGGTAGTCAAAATCCCGCATCGCGGAGGTTCCGAGTTCCTGTTTCTTCGCCTTCATTTTAGCCACATCTTCCTCCGACATCGGCTGTCCCCAATCGAAGACGCACTGATCTCCGCCCCAGCTCATCGGAGCACCTTGCGGCGTACAGACGAAGTCCTTACAGAACCCTTCATATACGGCCTTATCTACGTTGACGCAATACTCTTTGCCGTACTCGAGCAGATCGTATTTCTTCCAGGCATCACACCACGCACATTTCGCGATGTATGTCCGGTAGCTCGGTTCTGTCTCCTTCGTCCCGAATTCCATTTGCCCATCGTAATCCGGTTTCCACTCTCCATACGCCTGGTTGGTCCATAGCGCAATCGGATCGCCGTTTGCCTCAGCCCGTGCCGCCATCCGGGCACCGCGTTCCTTGCCGTAACGAATCATTCCGCTCTGAATGACCTCTCGTCCCACGTCGCCCTTAGCTTCCACTGTGTACTTGCACAGCAGCGCAAAAATAATCGCCTGATTCTCGATTCTCATTGCCATATCTTGCCCCTTCCTACACTTGTCGCACCTTCCACTATGATACACTATACCCCTAACACCGCAGTTGTTCAAGAAATCCAGGGCATTTTCTTTCGGCATGCGCAGACATAAAATGCACGCCTTAAAACTACGCTTCGCATGCCGACTTTCAGAAGTAGCCGCAACTTATTCTCCTCTTCATACTCCGCTTATGTGGCTGTATAAGCATCCTCCAAATCCGCAATTTCATCGATAACCCGTTCCAGAGCTACCCTCTGCATCTTGATCCTCTACGCTCCTGTTACCAATCATTCCCATCGGAGTTTCTCTTGATGACTTCTCGCGCCGCATCGATCAGGACATCCCGCTCGTTGGGCAGTTCTCCGTCGATTACCCGGTCAAAAATAATCTGCATGATGCGTCCGATTTCCGGCCCCTCAGGGATACCCATCTGAAGAAGGTCGCGGCCGCTTAGTTCCAGGCCCCCCCGGGAAAGAACACTCTCCTTGGCGATAACCTCCTCCACCAGTTCCCGAAATGCATCGAGCTTCTTTGTGCGTTCCTCTCGAACAAATTCTGCCTGCGACAGCACATCCGCTCGCTCGAGCGCAATTAGATTCAGGAGTTGTTCCTCTCCCAGCTGATTCAATCTTCTTCTCGCATATTTCTCTGTCTGATTGAATATATATCCATGACAGTCGATCAGCTCTGTCACCTGCGAGATGGTCTTACGATCGTATTTGAGCCGCTTTAGAATCTGATGGGCCATTTCTGCGGACGCTTGCTCGTGCCCGTAGAAATGCCCCCAACCTTCTTTTAGCTGAAAACAGGCGGGCTTACCGATATCATGGAGCAATGCTGCAAGTCTCAGCACTACCGTCTTCGGCGCCTTCGAAACCGCATGGATGCAGTGTTCGTAGACGTCATAGCAGTGGTACGGGTTCTGCTGCTCGAAATCGAATGTAGTCTCAATTTCCGGCATAAAGACGGCAAGCACGTCGCGGTACTCGCGAAGAATCGGTTCGGCCGCCGGGCCGAGAAGCAGCTTATTCAGTTCGGTCTGGATGCGCTCTGCGGCGATAGCGCGAAGGAGCTCTCGATCCTTGTGAATTGCCGCCGCGGTCTTCTCCTCAATGTTAAACCCGAGCTGCGAAGCAAACCTAGTTCCACGCATGATGCGAAGGGCATCTTCCCGGAAACGTTGGCTTGGGTCACCGACGGCACGAAGGATACGATTTTCGAGATCCGGAATAGAATTCTCTACACCTATGACGTTGCCTCGAAGGTCCATAGCAATGGCGTTGATGGTAAAATCCCGGCGTTTTAGATCTTCCTCTATGGATCGGGTGAATCGCACCTGATCCGGATGGCGACTGTCTGTATATTCTCCGTCCACGCGATAGGTCGTCACCTCATAAATGTCGTGATTCATGATGACGCCAATGGTGCCGTGGGCCTTGCCGATTTCCAGCGTCACACAGTCCGCGAACGCCGCCTGTGTTTCATCCGGGAGCGCACTGGTTGTGATGTCGTAATCACTTGGTTCTCGGCCCAGGAGCATATCCCGAACGCAGCCACCTACGAGGTACGCCTCGTAGCCGTGTGTCTCCAGCCTGGACATGATTTTCACTGCCTGTTCCGGGATAGATGCGCTGACGATTCGAGATAATGGGTATGGGTTCGGACTCATTTTGTTTATACACCTGCCTTCCTCTCTATATTCTCACGGACGATATTCTAACGAGAATGAATATCAGACAGAAGAATTCCTTACTTTAGTTTTATCGTGTCTTCGGTGGATTGTAAAGTGCCTGTTTCTGCTGAAACAGGCACTCCTCCTAATCCTTGACCCGAGTTCTCCGCAAGGTTGCGACAGACTAAGAAACAGCAAAAATAGATTTTATCAGATATAACTTTCAGAATTGCAGTTTTGCGTTTGAGCTTCACTTGTAAATGTGATATGCTATGTTCAGTCACAGAAGTGGAGGTATAAGATATATGATCAAACGCGAACTGTATATGAACCGTATCCGACCGTTCATCGGAACGGATCTGGTCAAGGTCATGACCGGTATTCGACGCTGCGGAAAGTCGGTCATGTTGGAGTTGATTAAACAGGAGATAATGGAATCCGGCATCAGTTCGAAACAGTTCATTTCCATTAACTTTGAGGATATGCGTTATTCCCATCTGCAAACTGCACAAGCTCTGCACCATGAAATCTCTGAGAGAGCCACTGCGATGAATGGCAAGGTCTATCTCTTTTTTGATGAAATACAGGAGGTAACGGAATGGGAGAAGTGCATCAACTCTCTCCGTGTTTCGCTGAATTGTGATATCTATATCACCGGATCAAATGCGAAACTATTATCCGGTGAGCTCGCAACCTACTTAGGCGGTCGATATGTGGAGTTTGTAATCTATCCGTTCTCATTCGGAGAGTTCATGGAACTGTACCGGTCGATTTCGCCCAACGCGACCGTTCAGCAGTGTTTTCAGAAATATATACTTGCCGGAGGCATGCCTTACCTTGCGAATCTTCGCTATGAAGAAGCTCCCTCCCGGCAATACCTTCACGATCTATTCAACTCTGTCCAGCTCAAAGATATCGTGAAGCGAAACACCATTCGGGATGTTGACTTGTTAGAGCGGATCATTGCCTACGTGATTGCAAATGTGGGCACGACCTTCTCCGCGACATCTCTTGCGAAGTTCTTAAAAAGCGAACACCGCACCGTTGCCCCCGAAACAGTTCTGAACTATATCAAATACTGCTGCGAGGCCTACTTATTCTATCAGGTGAAGCGAGAAGATCTCCAGGGTAAACAAATTCTCGCCTCTCAGGAGAAATACTATATCGCTGATCACGGCATCCGTGAGGCTGTTTTCGGCGGCAATACACGGGACATCAATCTTATTTTGGAAAACATCGTATTTCTTGAATTGCTGCGAAGAGGATATGCAGTGACTGTCGGCAGATCGGGCAAAAAGGAAATCGATTTCGTATGCAACAAATGCAATGAAAAACTATATGTTCAGGTCACCTATCTGCTGGCATCGGAGGAAACGGTCCAACGAGAATTTGGTGCGTATGACAGCATCCGAGATAATTTCCCGAAGTACGTGATTTCTCTCGACGAGTTCGATATGAGCCGAAACGGTATCAAGCACAGAAACATCCGGGATTTTCTGTTGGAAGAGGAATGGAACTGAAATCATTCCTGTCCCACGCATGGCACTTGAACCGGATTTTCCGATGGAAAATTGCAGCATTTTAATAGGGCGAGCGACTCAGCGTCGCCCGCCCGGAATCACAGGGATTCAGAGAACTTGCTTTTGACTAACACTTGGATTTTACCTACCACTTGCAGGAATACGTGCTCTGATTGATGGTCGTAGGCAGATTTCTGAAGTCCGGATACTTCTTCGTCTTGAAGGTAATGGTGACCTTCTTCTTGGAACTCTTCTTTATATTCTTGTAAGAAACCGTCTTCGATCCAATCGTCGTGCCGTTGTTCTTTACCGTCACCTTAACTTTCGCCTTCTTTAATTTGAAGATGCGGTTATTGACGATATATCCAGTCACCTTGACCTTGCCGTTGTAATAGTTCACGGAACACGGCACAAATCTGGCGGTGGCATATGGCGTGATATTGCTCAGGTTCGATGGCAGTTTCGTGATCTGCGTGTAGGTGTTGCTTGCCGGCACCTGGGTGCTGGAGGTTGTTTTGATGCTGGTTTTCTTCTTGCAGACCGACACCACTTTGTACTTGGAGGAGCTTGCCTTCTTGCCGTTATAGGTAAAAGAAAGTGTCGTCTTGCCGTTGCTCTGGAGGGTCTTGATTTTCGTACTACCCTTGTAGACATACATGGTAGTAAGCCCCGATGCTGCTTGCGTGCTCGGCACCTTAACCACAATCTTCGCCTTCTTCGGCTTCAGTTTCACGCTGGACAAGGAGGCCTTTACGAAGGAAGCCGACTTCGGCGCGTGATATCTGCCATCCGCATATGCGTACTGTATTCCATTGCTATTTTTTATGAGGTGCACGCTGTAATACTTCGTCGTAGCCGGCAGCAACCCCGTCACCGTGAAGCTGCCCGATCGGATCGTGCCGCTTTCGCTCGGTGTCAGCGTCTTGTATAGAGAACCTTCTCCTACGCCCTTGTTGTAATTGTATACTTCAATCGTATCTACTGTGTTAGACGTGTTGTCGCTCACATCCACCGTCACCTTCATCTGATCGTATCTGCTGGAATTCTGTGTGACTCTGTACTCGGTCGGCATCTTCCCTTTGATTTTCGCAGCGGTCGGTATCGAAAGAGACTTGCCGTTACCGTTTGATGTAGTGCTGCCGATCTTTGCCTTTGCGGTTTCTTTATCCGGTGCTGAAATCAGAACCCAGTCGCTCGTCTGTCCTGTGAAATTAATCGGATTGGAAGAAAGGTTTCTGTAAATCAGCGCACTGACCGTATCTGAATTAGTCGTGGAGGATATTCCGTAAAGACCGTCATCCTTCTTATTAAATGCGTAGAGATAATTTCCGGTACCCGATTTGACCTGAGCCTTAAATTCTACGAAGATATCTTCATATTCTTCTTTGTTATCAGACAGGCCTTCCTTCAAGGTATACCCCTTCACGCTCTGGAAGATATCCTTTGTCATATCCGGGTCTGTAACCGCATCGACCGTCGGAGCAGTGAAATTCCGACTTTGAAAATCATTATATCCCGCATAGATTCCCGCCTGGGATGATTGGAAAAGAAGAACTTTGATATTGAAACTCTCTCCTTGCTTCACGGCTTTCGCTCCTCGCTTTGCAAGATCGATCGTCATTTCGTCATCTGAAGTGTCAACTTCTACACTAAGGCCTGCAATTGATCTATCCGCTGATTTGATATATATTTCCGAATCATGCAATTGCTCCACATCCATCGTTGTCCCTTGATACACGGTGAAATCCAACGTGATCTTCATGTTGAATGTCTCATCTCCGTTATAGACATATTCGATTTTCTTTATCGGGAACTGCGGTGTTGCCGTGATGTTTTGTACCACTGACGAACCTGTGCTTGCTGCCTCCGCTCTCTGCAGACCGATGGTTGGAATCATCGTGAATACGAGCGCGATGATGGTGATCAGGCTCACCACAAACCTTCGTTTTACTATATTCATTCTTTCACCCTCCTTGTGGATCTCAAACCACTGTTAATCGGGAGTTTCTGCCGTACTAAGGAAGGTATCTTTACCTTTCCTAGTACGGAAATTTTCCCATACCCCCCCCTTCTGTCAAGACAGTTTTAAGTGGTATGGGCACTTTGGATTGTATCTGTCTTTGGTGAATCGGACGTCTGGGCAAGTGAAAAGGAAGTCCCGGAGGGGCTTCCTTTGTTTTTGACCGTTTAATATTGGACGGGCGTATATTTTTAGGAAAGAGACAACGTCGACAGTGTCAGCACCTTCTCCACCTCGATGCGGTCCATGGTTTTCGTGAGGTTTCCCCTGCCGAGACCGAGGGTGAATTCCGGTTTCGTCACGCCATGATAGTCCGAACCGCCCGTTCGAATGAGTTGGTACCGCTCTGCCAGATGCTCGAGGTATGCAGTCTCCTCCTCGGTGTGGCGTGTGTAATACGCTTCCACGCCCTGAAGACCCATGGCGATGAGCCTTTCCAGCAACGCTTCGAGATCGGAACGTTGGAGAAACCGGTAGCGCATGGGATGTGCCAGCACAGAGACGCCGCCCGCGCCACGAATGAGATCCAGGCACTCCTGCTGTGGGATTTTTTCGCGATCGAAATAGCAAACCTCTCCGACGTTGAGGTAGCGGTCAAAGGCCTCCTTGACCGAAGCGACCTTGCCGTTTCGAACCAGCCAGCGAGCGATGTGCGGCCTTCCCACGGCTTCTTCGGCAGTGGTGCAAAGCTCTTCTTCCGGAATATGGATGCCGAGCTCTTCGAATTTATCTAGAATCTGCCGGTTCCGGCGGCGCCGACCCTCACGATAGAATTCGAGCCCCTCATTCAGTGCCGCATTCTCCGGGTCGATACCGAGCCCCAGAATGTGGATCTCCTTCTCCCCGTATTCTGCCGAGAGCTCAATGCCCGGGATCACCCGCACGTCCGGCCTCTTCGCCACCGATTGCTGCATTCGTCGAATCCCGTTGGTCGTGTCGTGGTCTGTCAGCGCCAGAATCATCTGTTCCGGCGGCGTCTCCAGCTGCCCGGTTCGAAGAGCTTCTCGCACGCTCGCATCCGCGACATGAATCAAATCCTCCGGTGCTGTGCTTCCGTCCGATGCAGTGGAATGTATATGTAAGTCGATAAAAGCTTTCGTCATTATTCTATTTCTTCTATCGCCAGTCGGATGATTTCTTCAATGAGCTCCGTCTGGGACTTCCCCATGGCCTCCCACAGCTGCGGATACATGCTGATATTGGTGAAGCCCGGAAGTGTATTGATCTCATTGAAGATGATTTTACCCTCGGTGCTGTAGAAGAAATCACAGCGCGAGAGCCCTCTGCAGTCGAGTGCCTTGAATATCTCCACCGCATAGTGGCGCACCTCATCAAGCGTCTCCGTCGGCAGATCATCGATGATGCGGGTTCGCGATTCGGGATTGTTGTACTTGGCGTCGTAATCGTAGAATTCATCCGCGGCGAGAATCTCGCCCACACAGGAAGCCTCCGGCTCATGATTTCCTAAGAGCGCGACCTCAATCTCGCGTCCTTCGATCGCCTCTTCCACCAGCACCTTATCATCATAGCGAAAGGCATCTTCGATGGCTGACTGCAACTCTTCCGGTGCCTTGACTTTGTGTGCACCCACCGAGGATCCTGCGGAGGATGGCTTCACGAAAAGCGGGAACCTTCCGTTGTTCACGGCCACGGCACGCTCTAAGTGCACCTCTTTATTACTGTTGTAATCGTGTTTTTTGAGCACACAGTATTTTGCCATATCCACGCCTGTCACCGAGGCCAACTGTTTGGTGACGGATTTGTCCATACAATTCGCAGAAGCCCGAACGCCCGGCCCGCAATATGGGATGCCGGCCATCTCGAAGACGCCCTGAATCTCGCCATCCTCGCCATGATCGCCGTGAAGCACCGGCAGGATGCAGTCCACCTGATGAAGCTCTGCGTGGTCATTTCGGTCAAAAATAAGAAATCCGTGTGCCACCGGATCCGCCGGGATTGTGGTCTGTCGGTTATCCGAACGATGCTCCCATGCTCCGCTCCGGATTTCTTCAATGTCCGCCTTGGTTTCATACCATCGGCCTTCCTTCGTGATACCGACCACCATCACGTCGTGATCCGTCTTTGACAGTGCGCGAAGCACGTTTCCGGCAGAGTTTCTGGATACCTCGTGTTCATCGGATTTACCGCCGAAGATTACTGCTAATTTCATCTCCCTTTACTCCTTTCTGCTTATCTGCTTAGCCCGAACCCTTGATTGGCGGGCTGTCATGTCCGTTGTCTGCTCTGCTGCTGTTCCGTGCGGTCTATGCGTTGTGCGATAACAATACGGTCCAGCTTGTTTAAATCCGGAAGGACGGTAATATGCGTATAATTTCCGTTCTCTTCCAGAAGCTTTCGCACAGCCCCGCCCTGATTATAACCGATTTCCATCACCAGGAACGCTGCTCCTGCAAGATGCTTCTCCGCTTCGGCCGCCAGAATACGGTAGAATGTAAGCCCATCCTCGCCGCCGTCTAACGCGAGCCGCGGCTCATGATCTTTGACTTCTGTTGAGAGGGTCTCAATAACTCCGCTTTCGATGTACGGCGGATTGCAAAGAATCATGTCAAAGCGTTTCTTCTCCGGAACCGCATCGAACATGTCCCCGATTAAGAATCGGCATCTCGGAAACACCCGGTTAATCTGTGCATTATCCATTGCGGTACTGATGGCCGCCTCGCTAACGTCGGTCATCGTCACTTCCGCATCCGGGAACTCGTGAGCCATGGTGATACCAATTGCGCCACTACCGGTACATAGGTCGAGAATGAACGGGTTCTCCCAATTCATCCCTCTAAGAAGACCGATGGCCTGCTCCACCAGCACCTCGGTATCGAGTCTCGGAATCAGCACATTGGGATTGACGCGGAAAAGAAGTCCCATGAATTCCTGCACACCGGTAATGTACTGAAGCGGCGTGCCACGAAGGCGCATCTCAATTCTTTTCTCGAATTCCGTCCGGGATTCTCTGTCCAGAACCTCATCGCTCCGCAGAATGATATCACTCCGGGAATATCCCATGACGTATTGCATGATGTCGGTCGCTTCGTTCGCTCCATTATCCACCATGGAGAGACAGCTTTTCCCCCATTTGAGGAGATTGCCGAGTGTGGCGTCAGACTGATCGTAGCGCAGGGATTTTCGTTCGGAGGAATTCATCTTCGGAAACGGCGTTCTTCC
Source organism: Acutalibacteraceae bacterium (assembly GCA_963656785.1). Classification (GTDB taxonomy): domain Bacteria; phylum Bacillota; class Clostridia; order Peptostreptococcales; family Anaerovoracaceae; genus Mogibacterium_A. The sequence continues at coordinate 25,135 of CAVKJB010000006.1, forward strand.
GCCGGAGGCCGTTTCTGCGGCTTCCGCGGCTACAGCAGCATTGGCTGCTCCGGTAAACGCGGCGCCTGCGGCAGCGGTACCGGCAAAGTCGCCGGAATCTGTTGTGCCGGCATTGTTTGCGGCATCGGATGTCTCTCTGGTGGCGAGGGATGCTTTTGGCCGGGCATCGTTATCCACAACCCCATCGATAAGGGGTGCATCTTTGTCCACGAGTACGGCTTTGAGCGCAACGATGGCGACCTCCAGTTGGCGGCTGCTCGGCTCGCGAGTCGTCAGCTTCTGCATCATCAGTCCCGGATAACTGAGCACACGAACAATGGCGTTATCGGTGCGGCCGGCGACTCGCAGCAATTCGTAGCTGAGTCCGGCGATGACGGGAATCAGAAGGACGCGGGAGCCGATGCGAAGCCAGACATTCGGCCAGCCCAGAAACGAAAAGAGAAGCAGGCTGATAATCATGACGAAGATCAGGAAGCTCGTCCCGCAGCGCGGATGCAGCGTGTAGAATTGCTGGGCGTTCCGGGGGGTTAAATCGAGGCCGTTCTCATAGCAGTGGATGGCTTTGTGCTCAGAGCCGTGATATTGGAAGAGCGTCTGGATGTCTTTCATGCGCGAAATCAATACCACGTACAGAATGAAGAGCAGAATTCGGAAGATTCCTTCCAGCAGGTTCAGTGCGATGGCGCTCTTGATCCAACGGTTCAGGCAGTTGATTCCGACCGTTGGGAAGATGACAAAAATGCCGAGAGAGAAGACGATGGCGATAATCACGGAGATGGTCAGCATGACGTTCCAGATGGCTTTCTCGCCGAAGCGATCGGTAAGCTTCTGTTCGAATGACGATGGCTGACAATCTTCATCCTCCGGAAAATTCTGTTCTAAAATTTCGGCAGATTCCATTAACGTTCCCATCCCGGTGACAAGAGAATCCACGAAGGATATTACCCCTCGCAGAACCGGGATCTTCCGGGCGCGAGAAACCGGTTTAAGCCGTTTCGTGCGCAGGTAAATCTCCTTATCCGGAAGGCGCATGGCGATGGCGACGCGATCCGGGCCGCGCATCATCACTCCCTCCATGATAGCTTGCCCGCCAATGGATGTGGGGCAGGCATCTTTGATAAATATCTTTTTATAGTCCATTTGCACCCCTTTTATTTCTCGTTATTGCAATTAATCGCAAGGGCAGTTACGTTGTTTATTCCATTGTGCATGACCGAACTCCGCGGATTCGATCCTATGAGGCACAAGTGAGTTATTCCGCTATCCCGAAATAACATGCAGGTCGGAACACCCTGCCTTATCCATGCAAAATGGAATGTTGTCGTTATCGATACAGCTTCTTGGACATAATCTGGACGAAATCTTTATTGTTCTTCGTGTGCGCCATATTATCGATGATATCCTCCGTGACTTCTGCCACACTGCCATTCGACATTTCGCGGCGAATCATGTACATTGCGGTAAACTCGTCTTGCGTTAAGAGGAGATCCTCGCGGCGCGTGCCGGACTTGTACAGGTCGATCGCCGGGAAAATTCTGCGTTCGCTGAGCTTTCGATCCAGGTGAAGCTCCATGTTGCCGGTTCCCTTGAATTCCTCGTAGATGACATCATCCATGCGACTTCCCGTTTCCACCAGTGCGGTTGCAAGAATCGTAATGCTGCCGCCCTCCTTGAGATTTCTCGCTGCGCCAAAGAATTTCTTCGGCGGATGGAGTGCGCCCGGATCGAGTCCGCCCGACAGTGTTCTTCCAGAGGAAGGAACTTCCATGTTATAAGCGCGCGCCAGGCGTGTGATGCTGTCGAGCAGAATGATAACGTCTTTGCCCTCCTCTGCGAGGCGCTTCGCCCGCTGGATGACCATCTCTGCAACTTTGATGTGATGCGCCGGCAGCTCATCAAATGTGGAGTAGATGACATCGGAGCGCTTCAGCGAATCCTTCATGTCGGTCACTTCCTCCGGGCGCTCATCGACTAACAGGACAATCTGTTCAATTTCCGGATATTTCTCCTCGATGGTGCCCGCAATTTTCTTAAGAAGCACTGTCTTTCCGGCTTTCGGTTGTGCGACGATGAGTCCGCGTTGACCTTTTCCGATCGGTGCCACCAGATCAATAATTCTCGTCGAAAGCTCGATGCTTGAGCTTTCGAGTGTCAATCTCTCATTGGGAAAAACCGGTGTCAAATCATCGAAGTGTGGCCGACGACGCGTGTTGATCGGGCGACTGCCGTTTACGGTCAGCACATACAGAAGTGCGCCGAAACGCTCGCCGGCGTTCGGCAGGCGCGTGATCCCGCGTATCTTGTCGCCGGTACGAAGGCCAAAGCGGCGGATTTGCGTCGGGGAGACGTAAATGTCTTTGTCCGAGGTCAGGAAGTTGTTGAAGCGAAGGAAGCCGAAGCCGCCGTCCGCAACTTCGAGGATCCCTTCGACCTCCGGACGTTCCTGATCGGTGTAATTTTGTTTTTTGCCATCTCCGTCCTGAGAGGATTGATTTTCCGTCATTTCATCGGAGACTCCGGCATTCTCATCTTGCATCTCCGGAGCGGTATACTCTTCCGCATTGGCTTCCCCCGAGTTATCCTCCGGCACGTATATTCGGTGCTTTCTTTCGTTATTCTCTTCCATTGTTACCTCTTCATGTTTTCTTTAATGTGTTTTTCTTATTTCTCGGTTTTCTCGAACGAGAATCTTTCTTCCAAAGGTGATTACAGCTCTTCCTGCGAGGTGATGGTGGACAGAACAGTGTCGTCCTTCTTATCGGTCTGGCTGACTTCGAGCTTGCTCACATCCTTTGGGTCGATTTCCTCTTGAAGCCCGAGAAGCGTGGAGCTTAGATAGATCGTCTTCAGCGTTTTTCCATTCATGGTGATTTTACTTCGCTCCGTAAAATTCTTACCGGTGATGTAATAGTCGTCGCCGATCTTGACAATCTTCTTGATCGTAATATCCTTGTACCCCATCTTCATGTCGACAGACTGATACGGCGAACTCCCCCCGAAGACGAAATTATTTCCATAGAGCATGTCGTAAGCCAGCGCCTTCTGATCCGACAGATAGGTCTTGGAATCCGACGAGTTGCTCTGCTGATAATCGAAAATCACACCCTGATGTGCCAGACCGGCATCCTCCAGAAGCTCTGCGCCGGCCTGATAAGAGTAGATGTCCTTATCTTCCTTCTCCAGTCCGATGTTATCCCAGATAACATATCGGGTCTTGTAGAGATCCCCGTCTGCATAATCGGAGGACTTCACATCGAGTGCCGGAATGTGGTCCCCGTAGATCAATAGGATGGTCGGTTCCCCACTATTTTCGATCTTTTTGATCAGATTGCCGATAAAGGTATCCATCTGATGCATTTCATTGATGTAATACTCATACTTCCACTTGGTCTCTTCGTCATCTGTTGTCACCGTGGTGTACGGATCCTTGAATACCTGTGTTGTCGGGTAACTTCCGTGACCCTGTACGGAGACGATGTGCATGAAGGATCTGTTCTTTGAGTTCTTCAGAATGTTGATGATATCATCCGTCATGACGCTGTCCTGTGTCCATCCGGTCGGCGTCAGCGTGATGTTGTTCATATACTCCACCGAGGTAAAACTATCGAAGCCCAGATTCGCATATACCTCGTTTCTGTTATAGAACAGAGCTCTGTGGTTGTGCATCGCGTAGGTGGAGTATCCGTCATTCTTGAGGATATATGCCATACTCTCTAATGTCTGGTCGCGAAGTTTTCCCTTATATGGGTACTCACCCGGTCCGAAGAATTTTGCGCTGATACCAGTCAGCACCTCGAACTCCGTGTTGGCCGTTCCCGCACCGCAAGCCGGTACTTCAAACCAACCGGAGGTGTAATTCTTCATCAACTTGGTAAAGTTCGGGGTTGGGTCGTTGGAGACCTTGATATTATGGTAATCCTGTGCATAGGTGAAAGATTCCATCTGCAGCACGATGATATTCGGATGCTCTTCATCCACGTCCTGTTCTTTCGGTGTCGTGTCCGTCTTGTTCGTGGTCTTTTCCAGAATTTTCTTGATGGACGATTCAGAATAATTAATAGGCTTAGAAATACCCGTATTCACCGATGTATTGATAAAGCAATAGGGAAATCCGTAATCTTGATACGCATAGTTGAGGTTTCCGAAGAAGGTGGACAGCGTCCCCACCTTCAGCAGGCCGAACGTACTTCCTGCCGCACAGAGAATCGCAACAGCCACCGTAATCGCACTTCTCTTATAATTGATGTTCTCCCAGCGATAGCAACCGATGTAATACAGTACAAGGAAAGCGATCCCAATGCCCAGTGCAGCTACACCCAGCGTAATTTCAAGTTTGGAATAGTAAGTGGTAAGAAGTGTCAGTCCGTCGCCCAGATTCTGAATGTCATACAGGGTAAAAGGAGTCATTCTCTTAATCAGAATACATCCGTTCACCGTGCCCAAAGCACCCCAGATCGTCATGATGATCATGGTCACAAATCCGCGTTTCCGGAACAGGAGAGCAATGGTCAGCGTCGCAAATATGATGAGCCAGTTGTAGGCGAAAATCAGCGGCTGCTTCCATAACATCATCACACCGTTGAAAATCCCGTCCGTCGCCCGAGCGAACGTCTCGATAAAGAGATACATCAGAAAAGACAACGCCAGGAGTCGCAGCACATATCTCGTTTCATGTTTGTCCGCGTCGTAGAATCTTGGCTTTTTTTTCGGAAACAGCTTCCGATACTTCGCACGAATCCGGTTCCACAGTCCCTTCAGTTTCTGAAGGAACTTGCCGGGAATTTCCCGCCATTTGATATTCTTGATTTTAGCCTTCAACTATTTAAGCCTCCACATTGCATTTGATAATTTCTCGAACTCTTCCATCGTCAGGCTTTCCGCCCGTCGATTCACCTCAATCCCGCAGCTCTCCAGCGCCTCCCGGATGGCGGTCTTCTCGAAATGGCAGCTCGCGTCCAGCGCATTCAGACAGGTTAGGGAATTCAGCAAAGTCTTGCGGCGCATCATAAAGCCGGCTTTGATACACCGGAAAAAGAAGGTTTCATCTGCCGGGTTGACCGGAGGTGCCTGCCGTAAATTCAGGCGAAGAACCATGGAGTCCACCTTCGGTGCGGGATCGAAGCAATGCCGTTCCGCATCGCAAATCCTGTCTACCGTGCAGCGATACTGTACAGCGTAAGTAATAGCCCCGGTGTTCTTGGTGCCCGGCTCTGCCATGAGGCGTTCCGCCACTTCCTTCTGCATCATGATCGTGATGCTCTCATACGGGATTCCCGATTCTAAGAGCTTCATAATGATAGGAGTGGTGATGTAGTAAGGCAAGTTGCCCACTACGCGAACCTTGTGTAATCCAAATTCTTCTTTTCCCTTCCGTATCAAGGACTCCAGATCGACTTCCAGGATGTCGCCATGGATGATTTCCACGTGATCTTGGAGTGCAAATCGTGTCCGAAGATACGGAATCAGCCGATCATCCAGTTCAACAGCATATAGCGCGCCGGCATAATTGGCCAGTTCCTCCGTCAATGCTCCCTGACCGGGTCCGATCTCAATGACCAAAGTATCTGCATCTACCTGACTCCCGAGGACAATGTCTTCAATAACGCCGCGGTCAATCAGGAAGTTCTGACCCAGTTTCTTGGAGTGATGAAATTTTCCGTCCTGTCTATTCTTCTTGCTCAATACTCTTAACTCAGTCCTCTTTCTTCCAACACTGCTTCTAAATCGCATCGGGTGATGCCGAAAGCATTCACCTTCTTCAGAAACGCCTTACTGTTGCCATAACCGATGCCCAGACTCGCAGAGGCCTGATTTCTCCGCTCGGAAGCACCAATGCACTGCGTCATTCCAAGTTCTTCGAGATCCTTCATCGTAACCGGATGATGCGGCTGCGCGGCTCCTTTCACGTGGAGCTTCGAAAGCGCTTGCCGAATGGCCTCCGGTGTGGCATTCTCCACCCCAATGTCGCCATTCTTCCGAGCTTCTTCTAATGGCAGGTATGCCTGCTTCGCATCCGGGAAACGGGCAGTAATCTTGCGGCGAATTTCCTCCCCGGAGAAGTCCGGATCGGTAAACACGATGATCCCCTTCTCTCGATATGCCTTCTCCATCAGCGTCCAGGTCTCCTTTCGGATCCCGAATCCGTGTGTCTTGATAATCAATGCATCCACAGCTTTTCGTATGGCGATTTCATCATCGCGACCTTCCACGATGATGACCTCATCGATTGTCATTCTGTCTTTCCTATTCATTTATTGATCTATTTATTCCTCATCCTCGTTATCCTTATCATCCGGGAAAACAAAGATAATCTCATCCGGGTTCACCAGGCGGAGCTGTTCTCTGGCACGCTTCTCAATATATTCCCGGCTGTTGACGTTCTTCAATTCCTCTTTGAGTTCGTTTCTCGTCTCTGTCAGCTTCTCATTCTTCTTCCGAAGACTTTCGTTCTCGGATTGGAGTTTCAGGATGTTCCTTGCGGACGCAAAAATCGCAACGCCCACAACCAGAAGGATGATCAGCGTCAGCTTGTTCACCTTCCGCCGGGGTTTCTTTCCGGCGGCGATGGCGGCCTTTTTTTTCGCCCGTTTCTTCGCCTTCCTCGCCCGCTTTCTCGCTGTGACGCGAGCCTTCCGTGTACGCCTTAGTTCCTCCACGGAAGGCTGCGCCTCTTCTTCGTATTGGCTCCGGCTGTTCGGGTTCTGATTATCCAAATCCCAGTTTTCCATTCAGAAATACCTCATTCCTGTCCGTCGTCCTCTACTCATAATTCTTGGAGTTTCCTTTGTTGCTTCCGTACAGATACGGATATGGGTCAACGTAACTGCCGCCACCCGGGTGAATCTCAAAGTGAAGGTGAGATCCTGTACTGTTACCGGTATTCCCGACTTCTCCGATTTTCTCTCCCTGGGCCACCTTGTCACCCACGCTGACGCAGACACTGCTGCAGTGTCCGTATCTCGTAAAGGTTCCGCCGTCGTGTTCCACATCAATACAGAGGCCGTATCCGGCATAATAACTTGCTCTTGTAACGGTACCACCGTCAGACGCGTAGATCGGGGTGCCGGTCGGCATACCAAAGTCCAGTCCGCCGTGGATTCTTCCCCATCTTGAACCGAAGTAAGATGTAATGACTTCGTTCTTGACCGGAATAATATAGGTGCCGGTCGGCAGCCACTTCGGACGATCATTGGTTCCGACAAGCATAATTTTATCCACAGATTTCTTCAGGACTTCCTTGCTTTCGATATCCCGGCTGACTTCCTTACCATTCTCATAAACCAGTGTTCCGGTAATTGTCTGTCTTCCGTTCACGCCCTTCTGAATAACTTCTGTGTCACCCTTGTACATGCTCTTGGTCTTCTTCTTGACCGTCTTGTACTTGATCACCTCCGACATGGTGCCGCTCTCTGTCATGGTTACGACAATCGGATCGACTTTCTGCGTAATTTCGATCTTATCTCCGGATGATGCGCCGCTTTCCGCGCTTCCGTCGCCCGCGGCCTCGGCTGCTGTGTTCTCATTATCAGCCTGTGTACTGCTACTGGTATCACTCGTCGCATCACCTTCGTCGATGACGTCCTCGGATTCATCCTCCACCAGGATAATCTGATCCTTATCGACCCCATAAGTCTCCTCGAGGGAGCTCTCCGTTTCATCTTCCATGACGATGTGATCTATCTTCATCGTTCCGCCGTTGATCAGCATATCTTCCGCTTCGCTCTGTGTCATGACGCTGGTGAGCATCACATGGACCTCCCTTACATCCACGGAGTTCTTGTATTTGATGGAATCGATAGTCATGCCGTTATCCGGCGTCCGGTAATGGCTAATGACCGCATTCAGCGTACTCTCTGCCTTGGATTTCGATTCCACCACGGCTTTCAGCATATCATCCTCATATATTCCGTATGCCTGCACATCAATCTCGGTCATGTACGTCAGTTTATTCAAGACCTGATCCGCCGAATCAACGTCTTTACCAGAGGTCGGAACCTGTTTGAACGTGATGTTCTGTCCAATTGAAAACTTGATTTTCGCATTATTCAGCTCCGACAGCTTCTCTCCGGCCACTTCCAGGATGTTGTTCACCTGTTCCTGGTCCGATACGTATCCCAGCACACGCCCGTTATAAGAGTATTGGTACGCAATCTCGTGGTTAAAAACAAGCAGCATCATGCATATGACCACGATTGCCGAGAAGAATGTCGTCAGCATGGATACATAGTTCTGCTTATAGCGATTCCGGATGTCGTTAATCTCATATACAATACTGTACAGGAGTGCCGCAAAGAAGCGGTCGATTTTCGCCTGAATCTTGTCGTGAACGAATATCCAGGAAGCTGCCGCGTCACCCAGTGCCTTCCAGACTGCATTCCAGGCTCTTGTCAAGAGCGGTGGCTTACCACCCCGCTTCTCATATTGCTTCGCCTTCTTCTCTGCTCGCTTCTGTTTCTTCGCTTCCTGTTTCTTTCTCTTCGCTTCTGCCTTCCGGACTTTCGCTTCCTGCTTCGATTCTTTCTTTTTCTTCGCCGTCTCTGCTTTGGTTTTCTTCCGTCCTTTCGGATTCTTCTCCTCGAGTGGTTTTGTCACTTCAATCTCCGTCACAGGCTTTGCCGCACTAGAAGTCCCCTTCCGAGGCCTAGACTTCTTGACGTCTTTCGGCTCGACAGTCCCTTGAAGGTTGGTTTTCCGAACATCCTTCTCGCGCTCCGAAGAAGAGACGTTCGCTGTTAATTTCTTGTTCTTTTTAAATTCCATCTATAAGCCTCGTTGACCCGTTCCTTCGTGCAGGAACAATACTGTCCGTCGTCTGTAATTCCCGTATCTTTGCATCGCTCACACTTGAATTTCTTATCGAGATAATCCTCCGGATAACCGTGTTCCTTGAGGATGCGCCTTTTCTTCTGATCCAATTCCTTCCGCTTCTGAATCTGTGTCTGCCGCTCTTCTTTTGCCTTCGCATTGAAGCTGAACGACATCATAATCGCTTTATTCAGCTCATTCTCGAGTGCCAGCACATCCGCGATCTGAGGAATCTCCCGTTTTGCGGTCTCGATGTGATTCTGGTATTCCAGTTCCGCTTCGTTTCGAAGGTATTCATAATAGGCGCCCAGAACCCGCTTGCTGACACTTCGCTGATAACTGTCGCCACCGGAGCGATTTCCGCTTCCGTCCTTCCTGGTATCGATTCCGCCGGCTTCCTTCATCTTGTTCTGCAAAACGCGATTCACGTACCGAAGATCCGGATCCCGCATGCCGGCCGTAGTCCGACAGGCATCCAGGACATCTGCCATGCTAAATCCCCATTCATCCAGCCAAGTATTCATCATCTCCCGATCTGCCGGTGTCCATGCGCGGTGGAAGCCGACAGCCTGGAATATACTCTTGTATTCCGCATTTCTCCGGCTCTCCTTGTCCAGAAGGTTTTTGACTTGTGCGATGTCCTCGCATCCCTTTTCCTTCCAGCGGAGTGCCACATTGGTAATATAATTGACGTCATACTTCTGCAATTCTCTGCAGTATTTAATGGCATAGGAATACACGTCCGGATTTACACTGTAGATTCGAACGGCATCCCGGATACGGCTCATGTCACGCGGTGAGATGGTTCCACCCTTGGCTTCCATCACCTGCTCGTATAAGGCGGCGATTTCCACCTCTTCGAGTCTTGCGAGTTCGTCCATCTCGTCGTTTCCGTCGAACGGTGATTGCATTCCTCTTCCGGCAGGATTTTTTTCTCCACCCGAGCTTAAGAATATGCCGGCTATCGAAGCGCCTTCCGCCGCGTCTTTGCCTCCGCGGGTATCTGTAGATGCCGGAATCGTCGATTCTCGGCGTGATTCTCTTGCACTTAAATTCTCCGAATTCAAATTCCCTGCATTCCCGGGAGACACACTACTTGATGCATTTTCAGAATTTGAAATGTCATACGAGCGGCTTCCCGTAACGTCGCTTCTTGTGTACGAATCGGTTGTCGTTCGGTTTAGTGCATCATGCGCTGCACTAATTCTTCCTGTATCGGGAGCGTTTCCCCCGTCGCGGACATCGGAACTCTCCCTGCCATGTTCTTCGCCGTACAGCTCCTCAATCTGGCTGATGAACCGGATTCGATAAGAATGGATGGAAGGATCATATACGCGCCGAACTGCGCCTTTTTCTTCCCAGTAAGCCCATGCACTCTCGATTTCCTCCACCGTCATATTCAGGACATTGACGGTAGATGTCATTTCGGGACTGATGCCGTACTCGGCATTCATTAGCCCGAGAAGATATACTTTTACAAAATTCCCCGGTGCCGCAGGGAGCAGCTCACTGATGAAGAGATTCTCCACACTGGTACTGAACAGCATCGGGTTCCTGGTATTCTCTTTCTCTAGACGTACTTTAGCCATTTTACTCCTGTTATGTGTTGAAACTGTAAGCTTGAGGTATTGCTACAGTATACTTCGTTCTAAGTTGCCAAATTTGGTGTATTTTCCAATCCATGCCAGTGACACTATTCCGGTGGATCCGCTTCTATGCTTCGCCACGTGAACTTCGCAGGTGTTACCCTGACGAGAGAGATCGACTTCCTCGTCGTCTTCTGCGTAATAATCATCACGTTTCAGGAAGATGACGATGTCGGCATCCTGCTCGATGGATCCGGACTCTCTCAGGTCAGAGAGCTGTGGTTTGTGGTTCGGACGTTTCTCGATATCTCGGGAAAGCTGGGACAGCAGAATCACGGCGCAATCGAGTTCTTTCGCCAGAATCTTGATCTGGCGCGTGATAGCACTGATTTCATTTACTCGGTCGCCCGCACGGAAGCCTTGCTGGCTCATCAGCTGCAAATAGTCGATGACGATAAGATCCAGCCCCGCCTCCGCTTTACGACGGCGGCACTTGTTCTTAATTTCCAGGACCGATATATCCGACGTGTCATCAATAACCAGTTTGCAGTTCTCGAAGCTGTCCTGCGCTTCGCTGAGACTAATCCACTCGTCCTGCGAGAGAGGGCCACGCTTGATGTGTTCCATCTCCACACATGCCGCCGTGGCAATCATTCTTTCACCCAGCTGTTCCTTGGACATTTCCATGCTGAAAATAATGACGGACGCACCGGCAGCTGCCGCATTTCCCGCTACGTTAAGCGCAAATGCGGTCTTACCCATGCCCGGACGAGCCGCCAGGATGATCAGATCTGTCTTGTGCATACCGCCCAGAATTTTGTCCAAATCCACGAATCCGGTTGTAATCCCCGGAAGCTGTCCCTCGTTCTTCTCGAGCTCTTGAATCCGCTTGATATTCTCCACCAGCACTTCGTTGATATCGGTGTAGTTTCGTTTCTGGCTCTTATGCGCAATCTCGAAAATCCGCTGTTCTGCCTGATCCAGTATAATATCTGCGGACTGCTGACCATCGTAGGCCTGCGCCCGCATCTCATCTGCCTCGCGAATGAGCTGTCGCATGTTAGACTTTGCCAGCACTGTCTCCGCATAATAGCGTGCGTTGGATGGCACAATGGCATTATCCGCCAGGCGGCTGAGATATACCATGCCGCCCACGAATTCTGCTGTCTTTCGCGTCCTTAGAAGCGAATTTGCCGTATTCAGGTCAATATTCACATTTTTCCGGTACAGCTCCAGGAATGCCCGATAGATTTCCTGATGCTCCCGAAGGTAGAAGTCCTCTGCACGAAGGCGATCCGTCACGTCGATAACGGCATCCTCCGACAGCAACATGGACCCCAGCACCGCCTTCTCCGCCTCAATATCTTGTGGTGGTTCCAGGCTGGTGATTTTCTCCATCTCTTCTGCCATATCTGTCTCGCAGGATAATCAGGAAGTGACTTACCCTACATCTCCTCTTTCAAAACTTTCTTTTTCCAAATACTCTTATTATCGCGCCATCTTATCGCGTCATCCTCCCGGTTTCTCTTTCCGGGGGAGACTCTCTCTCAAAAATAGATTTCTCTATTCTTCCGCAATAATCACCTTCATGACCGCCGACACTTCCGGGAAGAGCTTAATCTCTACCTCATGTTCCCCCACTTCCTTGATTGGCTTTGCGAGAACAATCTTCTTCTTGTCCACTTTGTTTCCCAACTGCTCCTTAATCGCATTTGCGATATCCATCGAGGTAATGGATCCGAACAGCTTTCCGTTATCTCCCACCTTCTTCTGGATGGTTACCTTGCTCTCGGACAATTTCTTCGCAACGGCCTCCGCAGCGGCCTTTTCCTCGGCATTCTTCTTCTCAACAAAAGCCTTCTGCTTCGCCGCACTTTTCACGTTCTGATTCGTCGCCGGAACTGCAAGCCCTGCCGGAATCAACCGATTATTCGCAAATCCGTCGCTGACCTTGACGATATCTCCCGCTTTTCCGGTACCCTTTACGTTCTGTTTCAGAATGACTAACATATCTCTATTCCTCCTCTTTCTCTTCTTCCCCTGTAAGTTCGGGTAAAATTTCTTTAATCATTTCAATGACTTCTTCCGGCGTCTCTTCCACCTGAGCGCCTGCAGATGTGTGATGGCCTCCGCCGCCAAAACGTTCCATCAACATTTGCACATTGACTTCTCCCAGCGATCGTGCACTGATGACAGTCTTATTTAAATCGTTCTTCCCGAGTGCAATAACAGCTCTGACACCCTTCACCGAAAGCAATTCATCCGCTACCTGGGCATTAATAATCTGTGCTTCCGTAGAATATCCTTCCGATACGGCGATTACCACGCCATTATCTAAGTATTCTGCGTTTGCAATCGCATCTGCCTTCGCCTGGAAGGTGATGGCTTCACTCTGGAAGAATCGCTTCACCTCCGTGGTATCCGCCCCTGCGCGCCGCAGCCAGGCTGCGGCTTCAAAAGTACGTACACCCGTCTTGCTGGAGAAGCTGTTGGTATCTACCGTGATTCCGGCAAGCAGCGTCTCCGCCTCGAACTTATTGATCAGCCTTTTGGTTGCCGTGTACTGGATAATTTCCGTCATCAATTCGCTGGCCGATGATGCATAGGATTCCACATATGCCAGAGTCGGATTGCTGATAGCATCCTCGGACAATCTGTGGTGATCCACGATGACGGTACGAAGATCCATTTCCAGGAGATCCGGGCATTCCACCATATTCGGTCGATTTACGTCCACGACAATCAGCAGACACTTTTCGTCGATAAGAGATTTCGCTTTATCACTGGTTATAATGTTGTAATTATCGGTGTCCACCGCTTGCTGGTAGACCGTCTGAAGCGCTTCATTATAGTTGTCGATGACAATATACGCATCTCGATCGTAGTAGCGACACACCTTGTAAGCACCAATAGCAGATCCGAAGCAGTCCATATCCGGCCATCGATGTCCCATGATGATAACCCGGGAGCTTTCAATTATGAGTTGTTTAAGAGCATGAGAGATAATTCTTGATTTTCCTTTATTGTTTTTCTCCAGCGATTGCAGCTTTCCGCCGTAATAATGTGTTCGATCTTCATTCTTTACTACAGCCTGATCGCCGCCGCGTCCCAGCGCCAGCTCCAACGCCGCTTCTGCCAATTCCTTGGCATCTTTTAACGAACGTACACCCATTGCCATACCGATGCTGAGGCTGACCGGAAAGTCTACCTTGGTGTCAATATTTCTCACTTCATCCAATACGCTAAAACGGCTTTCAATAATCCGGTCGGCATCGCGGCGGTACACCGTCATCAGATAGCAGTCCTCATCAATGCTCTCAATGGACGCATCATACTGCGACGCCCACTTGCGAACAATTCGATCCACGGCGGTCGGTACCGCCAGGCGGCTATCCTCCGTCGTGCTGGACAACATTTCATCGTAGTTGTCGATACTGATGTACAGGATGCAAATTTGCTCTTGCCTCCGCTCCCGTCGCAGAGAGTCCCGCTCCGTCACGTTAATGAAGTAAACCAAGATATCCTCGTCGGGATTAGGATCCTGATTGGTTCGAAGAACGAAGAACTGGGAGTTCCTCTCGATTTCGATTTCCGGGTTTTCTTCACTTAGAGCACTCTCGATAAGTTCTTTCCTCTTAACTCCGGTTAACGCGAAGAAATTCGATTCTGTTATTCCCTCGTAAGCAAAGACATCCTTCATCAACCGATTCGCCGCCTTAACGCAGCCTTCCGTGTCCACAATGCAGGCGGGGAGCGGAATATCGCACAGATATTTTTTTTCGTCTTTATTATCTATACAATTGTTCATGGTAATTTCGTAGCCTTTTCCTTCTTCACTTGTTACTCTTCCATAATCATAATGATGTTTCTGTAACGCTTGGTATATTGGTATAACTACTTGGCAGCATTTCTGAGCAAATCAATCAGTCGGTTCAGATCTTCTTTGCTGTAGTATTCCAGTTCTATCTTGCCGGACTTCTTACCCTGTACGATTGAAACTTTCGTTCCCATCAGGCTTCGCAGATCGTTTTCTACGGACTGGATTTCAGCGGATTTTTCTTTTTTCTTCTTTACCGGAATAATTCTGTCTCCACTCTTCAGATTTTTAGCGATTTCCTCAACCGCACGAACGGATAAACCTTCCTTTTCAATCCGATCCGCAATCAGGAGCTGTTTCTTCGGGTCTTCGATGGCAAGAAGGGTTCTTCCATGAGCCGCAGATATCTTGTTTTCGCTCATTTTCTTCTGAATTTCTTCCGGAAGTTTTAGAAGGCGGACAGAGTTTGCAATATAAGCTCTGCTTTTACCCAAGGAAGCAGAAACCTGTTCCTGCGTAAATCCGTACTTGTAAATCATCTGCTGAAGACCGGTCGCCTCTTCGATAGGATCAAGATCCTCACGCTGCATATTCTCAATAATGGCAACGATGAGGTTCTGCTTCTCATCGAATTCGCGGATGATGCACGGTACCTTCTCCAGGCTGGCGATCCGAGAAGCTCTCCATCGACGCTCACCGGCAACCAACTCATAACCGTGTTTCTTCTTCTGAATCACAAGAGGCTGAATGACGCCGTTTTCTCGAATGGAGTGTGCCAAATCCTCCAGGCGGCTCTGATTGAAATGCTTCCGCGGTTGGTCCGGATTTGGGGAAATATCATTAATATCGATATAATGAATTCGATCTGCCTCGTTTGCCCCCCCTTCTTTTGCGGTGGATTCCGATGACTGATCTTCCTCCATCACTGGGGCTGCATCAGCGAAGAGTGCATCCAGACCTTTGCCTAAACCTCTTTTCTTCTGTGCCATGTTCTATCTCCCTTCTCTCTTCACAAATTCTTCTGCCAATTTCTTGTACGCTTTTGCTCCCTTGGAGGAGGGATCATAATCCAGAATTGATAAGCCGTAACTTGGTGCTTCTGCAAGGCGAACATTCTTCGGAATGACGGTACTGAATACTTTGTTGCCGAAAAACCGCTTAACCTCCTGTACGACCTGCAGGCTTAAGTTGGTTCTGCTATCAAACATGCTGAGAATAACACCGGTTACCTGCAGATTCTTATTCATCTCGCGACGAACAAGTTCGACAGTTTTCATCAACTGACTCACACCTTCCAGCGCATAGAATTCGCACTGAATCGGAATCAGAACCCCATCCGATGCTACCAGCGCATTCACGGCTAAGAGGCCAAGGGACGGAGGACAGTCGATAAAAATGAAGTCATACTCGTCTTTGACCTGCTTTAGTGCGGTTCTCAGTACGATTTCTCGTCCAAAAAATTGAATTAGCTCTACTTCTGCACCGGATAAATCGACGCTGGCTGGGATAATGTCCAAATTATCCGTTTCAGTGTGGTAAATGGAATCATGGACATCGTAATCTTCTGACGTAATAACCTCATAGAGCGTATCGCCCAGTTCTCTTTTTACAAGACCAAGCCCGCTGGTTGAATTTCCTTGAGGGTCGATATCCACCAGAAGGATATGATATCCCATCTTAGCCAGGCTTACTCCCAGATTGATATTAGTGGTTGTCTTCCCTACTCCGCCCTTTTGGTTGAAAATTGCGTATGTTTTCCCCATGAATTTTCCTTCCTTCTTCGATAGAATCACTCGTTCCATTATATATGAATTGCCTGTTTTTTTCCACTGCTGGAGCCTCCAAACTCCCTGGTATCACTCAATCTTCACGTTGTATTTCTGTATTGTTTCACGTGAAACAATATCTTGTGGTTTCTTCGATGGATGACCCAAATAGTTAGGTTTTGAATTGCTGATTTAACTTTAGACCTCGTTGATAATAGTTGCCGCATTTGTGATTAACTGAATGTACCGGATTATGCGTTTTACTAATTGATTCCTCCATTTTTTTCAAGAAGCTTTCCTGAAAAGGAATTCCCATCATCAGCAATACATAGATTTTGATTAGCAGTCTATTTCTTTATAAAATTATCCCTCGGAGCTTATCCGAAGAGAAACAACAGCCTTACGTTATGTTGATTCGAAAGTATCCTTATTCTTTAAGCACACAAGGAAGAATGTTTCACGTGAAACATTCTTCCTTGTTGTTTGTGGACTTCTTTATTTCTCACTATTATTTCAATACCACTAGGGTTTTAAAAAACTACAACGGATCTTTTCTTGCGACCCCCGACTTTCGTGGGTATTTTGCGGGTGTATTTTTTACCTTCTTGATGTAGACCAGCACGTGATTCTCTGCGGATTCATTTTTAAGGTCTATTGTTTCAATACGACTTATTTTGCCGCCAAGAACGTCAATCGCCTTTCGCGCAGCTTCGATCTCTTCTTCTGCCTTCTCCCCCTTATAAGCGATAAAAGTTCCGCCTTTTTTCACCAAGGGAAGACACCATTCCACTAAAACATTCATTGATGCTACTGCACGGGAAACACAGAGATCGTAGCTTTCGCGATGTTCTTTACTCTTTCCGGCGTCCTCTGCTCGCAGGTGAAAAGTCTTTACATTATTGATATTAAGTTCTTCTGTAATATCATCAATCACTTTCAGTCTCTTGTGGAGAGAATCTATCAGATTGTATTCTCCTCTCTCATCCATAATAGCAAGTGGTATTCCCGGGAAACCCGCACCGGTTCCGACATCTGCTATTCTTTCGGCTTTTTTCCATTCCGGTGAATTTATACAGGAGAGAGAGTCTAAAAGGTGTTTGAATATAAATTCCTCCGGGTCCGTCACCGCTGTAAGGTTTATAAATTCATTCATGCGAAGAATTTCATCCATATAGTGGATCATTTTCTCCGCCTTTTCCTCCGAGCAGCACGTTATTAACTGTTCATATGCTCTGCTCATTAATACTTTCCTTTCCGTGTTCCTTCTGACGATATTCCTTCTCCAGATAAATAAGAAGAACATTGATGTCTGCCGGTGACACGCCGGATACGCGACTTGCTTGTCCGAGATTAATCGGTCTTATATCGGATAGTTTCTGTCTTGCTTCCAGACGAAGTCCTTTAATACCGTTATAATCAATATCCTCCCGAAGTCTTTTCGTTTCAAGATTTTTCATCTTTTCGACCTGTGCCTTCTGTTTCTGAATATATCCGTCGTATTTAATGCGAACCTCTATTTCATATCTTTCGTTTCGGGTGAGCACCGGCCTTGTTTCATCGTCAATTTCTTCCGTGTCTTGATAATGAATTTCCGGTCTTTTCATCATCTCTGCCAGCGTAAGGTTTTTATCGCTTTCCGAGCTTCCGTGTTGCCGAAGAAATTCGTTCTGTTCCTTGTTCGAAACGCTCTTCTTGCTGATTCGAAGAATCTCGTCATCAACATGCTTCTTTTTATCCAGAAATTTCCTATATCTCTTTTCATTAACTGAGCCATATTGGTATCCAATTTCCGTAAGACGTCGATCTGCGTTATCTTGACGAAGGAGCAGACGATATTCCGCCCTTGATGTCATGATGCGATATGGCTCATTGGTTCCCTTGGTTACGAGATCATCAATCAGAACACCGATGTAAGCCTGATCCCGTCCAAGTACAAGCGGCTCCTTCTGCTGAATTTTACGAACAGCGTTGATTCCAGCCATCAAACCCTGCGCTGCAGCCTCCTCATAACCGGAACTTCCGTTGAACTGTCCGGCACAGAAAAGATTTTGAATCCGTTTATTCTCCAGTGATGGCTTCAGACTTTGTGGATCAATACAGTCATACTCAATCGCATATGCCGGGCGAACAATTTCGCAATTCTGAAGTCCCGGGATGGAGCGGTAGAATTCCCGCTGAATATTCTCCGGTAAGCTGGATGACATTCCCTGTATATACATCTCATCGGTATCGAGACCTTCCGGCTCTACAAACAGCTGATGTCTTTCCCGATCTTTAAAACGGGATACCTTATCTTCGATGGAAGGACAATAACGCGGTCCGATACCGACGATGTTTCCGGAATACATGGCGGACTTCTCGATGTTATCCAGGATGATCTGATGCGTTTTCTCATTCGTGTAGGAGAGCCAGCAAGAAATCTTATTTCCGCCGATATCTTTGCCTTCATTCATGAATGAGAAAGGAACAATTTCTTCATCGCCAAGCTGCTCTTTCATTTGATTGTAATCCAAGGTTTTTCCAAGCATTCTCGCCGGTGTTCCTGTCTTGAAGCGCCTCATCGGCAAGCCATACTCATACAATTTAGAAGCCAGTTCTGTAGAAGCTGCCAACCCGTTCGGTCCGCTCTGAAATGCCGAATCGCCAATAAAAATCTTTCCTCCCAAGAAGGTTCCCGTGCACAATATAACCGCTTTCGCATTATATCTGCAAAATGTTCGTGTTATTACTCCTTGAACTTTTCCTTCTTCGATGACAAGATCTGTCACCTCTGCTTGTTTCAGATGGAGTTTCTTCTCTCTCTCAATCGTTTTCTTCATTTCGAGGTGATATTTATTTTTATCCGCCTGAGCTCTCAATGAATGAACCGCGGGACCTTTGGATGTATTCAGCATTTTGCTCTGAAGAAAAGTCTTATCGATGTTAATTCCCATCTCTCCGCCGAGTGCATCTATTTCGCACACCAGATGTCCTTTCCCGGTGCCGCCGATGGAGGGATTGCATGGCATCATCGCCACAGATTCGAGATTAATGCACAGGAGAAGCGTCTTCATTCCCATTCGCGCCGAGATGAGTCCGGCCTCACAACCTGCATGGCCTGCACCAACTACAATCACATCGTATTCACCCATCACCGGCATATCATAATTATTCTTTTCTTTGATATTTTCCTCACTCATCCTTTTCTCCCGTGATTCTTATTTACCCAGACAGAACTTGGAGAATACCGTATCCAGGATTTCCTCCCCTGCAGTCTCTCCTATAATTTCTCCCAACGCATCATAGGCAGTATGAACCGACATCTCGCATATTTCAATTGCTTCATTCATTTCGAGAAGGTGGATCGCCTCTTCTACAGCACGCAGGCCTCTCTCTAAAGCATTCCGATGACGTTCGCTGGTAATGACATTTCTTTCCGTCATGTTTTTAATGCCGGCAGAAAAAATCTCTCTGATGGTCGATATTACGACCTCTGCTCCTTCCATGGTCAAAAGGGAAGTTCTTACCACCGGGACATTTCCGAGGATTCGAACAATTTCATTCTCCTTTATACCACATCCGAGGTCTTGCTTATTCAGTACAACAAGAATTTTTCCGTAATAATTATCCGGGATCATTTCCTTGATTTCCTGTACCGTTTTTTCTTCCGGATTCTCACTTCCATCAACGACGAGAATAATCAAATCCGCAGCTTCCATCTCTTCGTGAGACTTCCGAATCCCGATCTTCTCAATGATATCTTCTGTTGTTCTGATTCCCGCAGTATCAATTAATACCAGCGGAATTCCGCTTATATTTGCACTTTCCTCAATTGTATCTCGGGTCGTTCCCGGAATATTAGTTACGATTGCTCTTTCTTCACCGAGAAGTGCATTCATCAGAGAGGATTTTCCCACATTCGGTTTACCGGCAATTGCAACCTTGATGCCTTCCTTGGCAATTCTCCCATCATCACATGTGTCCAGAAGATGCTTGATATTTCCC